>JAEXAR010000016.1 GCA_023394415.1 Bacteroidota bacterium | reverse complement strand
CAGATTTAAAATGATTTATACAATCATCTTCTGTCCCAAAATGTGCTGAAAAACTGAATAAATTCATATCTAATGGTTTGATTACTACAAATATACAAAAATTATGATAAATTACGGATATTCATTAATTTTTTTAAAAAAATCAAATAAAGAAAACAGACAAAATAGAAATCCACAAAAAAAGATTAATTTTATCTTTTGAAAAAAATTTATAAAAACTGATGAGATTTAACGTATCAACCGATGCCGTGGACGATAGAGAAATTTATATCACCGGAAATTTCAACAAGTGGAATCCTAAAGACCACAATTTTCAGCTGAAACAGAGTGATAACGATACTTTTTTCATCGAAATTGATGATAAAACTCTTCCCGAAAAAATAGAATATAAATTTACCAAAGGTGGTTGGGAAAACGTAGAACTCGACCGCTATGGAAATATCACTCCCAATCGTAAAGTTGAAAAAACACAGGGACAAACTGCGGATATTGTAGAAAAATGGCGTTTGAACTGGGGACCTTTCAAAGAAGAATTTTTCCCGAAGGTAGAGCTGATTTCTGAAAACTTTTACATCCCTCAACTTGACAGATACCGTAAAGTTTGGGCACTTTTACCATACGATTACGAAACTTCTGAAAAATCTTACCCTGTTTTATACCTTCAGGATGCGCAAAATCTATTTAACGATGCTTCAGCATTCGGTAACTGGCAGATTGATAAAAAACTCTCTATCCTTGCAGAATATGGTCGTGGCGATTTAATCGTTATTGCTATTGAACACGGTAGCGAAGAGCGTATTAATGAATATATTTTTGATAATAATGCCGTTGCAAAAAATTCCGAAGGAAAGAAATACATCCGTTTTATTACCGATACTTTGAAACCTTATATTGATGCTCTGTACCGCACTAAAAAAGAGCGAGAGTTTACAGGAATTGGCGGCAGCTCATTAGGAGGATTAATCAGTATTTATAGTGGTTTCCTTTATCCTGAAGTCTATTCGAAACTGATGATTTTTTCACCTTCACTTTGGGTGGAGCCGAATAATAATTTCCCGATGTTTTCTTACACCATACCCTACAAAACCAAAGTTTATATCTATGGTGGAGACAAAGAAGGCTCGAATATGGTGCAAAGAATTCGAGTATTCGAAGAAAAAATGAAAAAATGGGAAGAACAGAAACTGTTCGATTTCGAGTTCCGAACCAGCATTAACGAAGAAGGCACCCACAACGAATTCTATTGGTCGCAGGAATTTCCGAAAGCCGTAGAATGGTTATTTTATGATAATATTGAGAACCCAGCCGAAGTAAGCCCCACCATACAAGAATATGAAGCCAATGATTAAATTAAAAAATAAATCTGCAAAAAACTACAAACAGAATTTTATTCTTTTTACAGAAGAACTATGGAAGAAAAGTAATCAATCTTATCCCAAAACGGTTCAGCAATTTTTCAATGGGAAGAAAAATGAAGTTTTTTCTTTGTTGAATGAGGATTCTGTAACTTATCTCATAGGACTTGGAGAAAATAAATTTGATGATTTTGAAGCGCAGCAGATTGCCAATAAATTTTCAAATTCGCAAAAGAAAACCCTTCAAAGTGTTGCTACTAAAATTTCAGCAGATTTTTTTAATGAACACCAATGGGAAGAGTTTTTAAAAGGTCTTTTTCTAGGGACCTATAAATTTCCTTTCACCGAAGAGCATCCGTTTTGGAATGAAAAATTTGAACTTCACATTGATAATTTAACCCAAAAACAAATCGACGAAATTTCCACAAATGTTCAGGCCGTTTGCAACGGACAATTTGCAGCAATGGATTGGCTTAATAAACCTGCTAATGCAAAAGACGTTTACCAGATCAGCGATTTTCTGAAAAATTTAGCCAAAGAAAAAAAACTAAAATACACTTCTTTCAACCGTAAAAAGTGCGAAGAACTGGGGCTTGGTGCATTTGTATCCGTAAATCAAGGAAGTGGTAAAGAAGCTGCTTTCACCATTCTAGAATACAAGTCTCAATCTAAAAATGCCAAAACCATAGGTTTGGTAGGAAAATGTGTCCTTTTTGATACAGGCGGTATCTCTTTGAAAAACCCGGACAATATGCATTACATGAAATCGGATATGGGTGGCGCTACTGCAGTTTTAGGAACTTTAATTGCAGCGGCAGATCTAAACCTTCCGGTAAATATTATTGCTCTTCTACCCATTACGGACAATGCCATTTCTCGCGATGCTTATCTTCCAAGTGATGTGATTAAAGCATATAACGGGAAAACTATTGAAGTCTTAAATACCGATGCAGAAGGACGTATGACTTTAGCAGACGGACTATCATATCTCTCTAAAAATTATAAAACCGATGCACTAATCGATTTGGCGACACTCACAGGAAGCGCAGTGAGAATGTTCGGAGACACCTGTGGTGTTTTATTTTCTAATAATGAAAATCTTAAAAACCTATTGATCAAATCTGGTGACGAAACCAACCAAAGACTCTGGAATCTTCCACTTTGGGATATTTGGAAAGATGATATCAATTCAGATGTTGCCGAATTTAAAAATACTTCAATGAAACCCATCGGCGATTGCATTGTTGCAGCAAAATTTTTGGAGCAGTTTATTGAAGGTCATCCAAACTGGGCGCATCTTGATATTGCAGGTGTAGCATTCGGAAATGTAAATTATGCCAAAGAAAAAGCCGCAACCGGCTATGGTGTGCAATTATTGTTAAAATTCATCAAAAATTTTCTTTAAAAATTAGATTAATTAAAATTTTCTCCTTATAATTGATTTGGAATTTCAAAATCGAAACAATTGTTAATAATTGATATTGATTAATAAACAAAAAATGATATTCTTTTTTGAAAATTCACTAAAACACAAAAATCAATGAATATGGAGGCAAAAACAATCGTCTGTCTTTCCTGCTATTATAAAGGTTACGATTTTATGGAAGAGATGCATCATCTCGGCAATAAAGTTATCCTCATTACTTCAGAAAACATTAAGCATAAAAACTGGCCTTGGCATGCCATTGACGAAGTTTTTTATATGACTGAAGAAAAACCTTCTGTATGGAATTTAGAACATCTCATACAGGGATTTTCCCATTTAATGCAGGATCGAAAAATTGATGCAGTAATTGCTTTGGACGATTATGATGTTGAAAAAGCAGCTCTCATTCGGGAAACGTTTAGAATTCCGGGAATGGGACAAACCACCCACCGGTATTTTAGGGATAAATTAGCGATGAGGCAAATGGCGAAGGACAACCACATTAACGTACCTGAATTTTCTGCTATTTTCAACAACGATGATGTGAATGATTTTTGTGATAGAGTTCCCGGACCTTGGGTTCTAAAACCACGTTCAGAAGCTTCCGCAACCGGTATTAAAAAACTCAATAATAAAGACGAACTCTGGGAAATCATTAATAATCTGGGAGAAGAACGTCATAAATTTTTGCTCGAAAGCTTTAAACCCGGCGATGTATTTCACGTAGACAGCTTAACTTATAAAAACGAAGTGGTTTTCACTTCAGCATCAAAATATCTTGCACCTCCTATGCAGGTTTCACACGAAGGTGGTGTGTTCCGTACCAAAACTTTGGGAAGGTATTCCGAAGAATTTAAAGCATTGGAAGAAGCTAACAGTAAAGTATTGAAAGATTTTGGACTTGTTAATGGTGCTACTCACACCGAATTTATCCGTGGAAAAGAAGACGGAAAATGGTATTTTCTGGAAACTGCTTCCAGAGTTGGTGGCGCCCATATTCCCGATTTAGTGGAGGCATCAAGTGGAATCAATATCTGGAAAGAATGGGCTCGCATTGAAGATGCTCTGCTTAAAAATAAAAATTACGAGGTTGAAAAACCTACAGGATTTTACGCCGGTTTAATCATTGCACTTACCAAACACCAGTTTCCGGATTATACCGAATTTGAGTGTAATGAGGTGGTAAAGTTCCTTCCGATTGATTATCACGTGGGTATTGTTTATAAATCATCTGATGAAAATGAGGTTATGGAAAAATTAGATGAAGCTGCAGAAAAAATAACCGAGCATTTGTTGAACATTCTGCCTCCAAAAGATAAACCTACTACTTGATGAGCAATACAATTTGCACCAAATACTTGCAACAATTACAACATTGAATAACTTTAAATTATTATAAATAAAGAATATATGCCCCGCATTGAACATACTGATTTCTATTCTCATATTCTTGGGATTAGCGTTCCCGTAGAAGTTACAGGACACTATGGTTATCCAATCTTGATGTTTCCTACTTCACAGGGCTCTTATAAGCAAAACCACGATTTTAAACTCAATGAAAGTATCAATTGGTTTATCGATCAGGGAAAAGTAAAGCTTTACAATATACAAACCATTGATAAGCTTAGCCTTTACGATAAAAATATTCATCCAGCAGATAGAATCAGAAATTACGAACTATTCATTCAGTTTTTGGTGAAAGAATATGTTCCCTATCTGCAGAAACAGCATCAAACCCATCGTATTGCTGTAGCAGGAGCCAGTTTTGGCGGGTATCATTCTGCCAATTTTGCTTTCCGTTTTCCGGATTTGGTGTCGCATCTGTTTTGTCTATCCGGAGCTTTTACCATCCGCAGTTTTATGGATGGTTATAGTGACGATTTGGTTTATTTCAACTGTCCGAGAGAATTTGTAAAGAATGACGAAGGTTGGAAATACAAACATATGCACATTGTTTTAAGCACTTCAGATCAAGACATTTGCCTTGCCCCAACACAAGAAATGGCAGGAATCTTAACACAAAAAGGCATCGATCATTGGTATGACGAAAGAAAATGGATCTCTCACGATTGGCCACTTTGGAGAATGGTGTTTCCGATGTTTGTGGGTAGGTTTTTTGGTTAGCCAAATAGTTTAAATCGAATTCTTGAACCATTTAAAATATTAAACAATTAAAAAAATAAATTATGAAAAAAATAGGAATCCTTTTCGGCATGGAAGACACTTTTCCGTGGGCTTTCATTGATAGAGTGAACGAACTTGGAAACGGCGAAATCGTTGCAGAACCCGTATCTATCGACAAATTAGAACAAGGTGCCGACTACGGTTATGCTGTGATTATCGACAGAATTTCGCAAGACGTTCCTTTTTACCGCGCTTATCTTAAAAATGCAGCTGTAAGCGGAACATACGTCATCAATAATCCTTTTTGGTGGAGCGCTGATGAGAAGTTTTTCAACAATGCGTTGATGACAAAATTAGGAATTCCTTTGCCAAACACTGTGTTATTACCTTCCTATCAAAGGCCTTCCAATACACAGGAAACTTCTTTTAGAAACATGAAATTTCCTTTAGATTGGGATTATATTTTCAACTATGTTGGTTTTCCGTGCTATATGAAACCTCACGATGGTGGCGGTTGGCGCAATGTTTACCGTTGTGAAAACGCACAGGATTTATGGGATAAACTGAGCGAAACCGAAGAACTCGTAATGATGGTACAGGAAGAAATTGTTTTTGAAGATTATTACCGCGTGTATTGCCTTGGTAAAAAGTACGTTCACATTATGCCTTACGAACCAAGAAACCCACACCATCTGCGCTATGCCACCACACACAAAACCGAAGGTGAAGCGAGGGAAAAACTGCTGAAACAGATTGAAGAGCTCACCCTGAAAATGAATGAAGCTCTTGGATACGATTTCAATACTGTAGAATTTGCTGTGAGAGATGGCATTCCGTATGCGATTGATTTTTGCAATCCTGCTCCTGATGCTGACCGAAATTCAGTAGGTGAAGAAAACTTTGCCTGGATTGTGGAGCATGCTGCAAAATTTGCCATCGAGAAAGCCAAAGAATATGTTCCCGGAAAACAAAATATTTCGTGGGGAACTTTTGTAAAAAATTCTGTGAAATAATTGACTGAGTGATTGAGCCACAAGTGAATTGTCCTGCATTTGAAGGATGAAACTCTTTTCTGGAAACACAACTCGAAACCCGAAACTCGTAACTCAAACCTTAAAAACACAAAACTATGCACCGTTTCACTATTGGCGTTGAGGAAGAATATCAAATTATTGATGCTGAAAGCCGTGATTTGGTTTCTCACGTCTCCAAAATTATAGAAGGTGGAAAAGCTACACTGGAAGAACACCTAAAACACGAAATGCACGAATCGGTTATCGAAATGGAAACCGGTATTTGCCAGAATATCAAAGAAGCCAAAGATGAACTTTACAGCTTGCGTAAACGTCTCATCAAAACTGCTCACGATCAAAATTTGAGAGTTTCAGGAGGCGGAACGCATCCTTTTTCACACTGGAAATCGAGCAAAATAACAGCTGCCGATCGTTACGATAAAATTGTGGATGATATGGGCGATGTTGCCAGAGGAAATCTTATCTTCGGTTTACACGTTCATATTGGTATTCCGAATCGTGAAGAAGGCATCAGAATCCAAAATGTGATGCGTTACTTTTTGCCTCATATTTACACCCTTTCCACCAATTCCCCATTTTGGATTGGCAGAACGACAGGTTTTAAATCTTACAGGCAAGAAGTTTTTGCCAAATTTCCAAGAACGGGCATTCCAAGTTACTTCAGCAGCGTTTCCGAGTTTGATGATTATATCAATCTGATGATTAAGACCGGAACCATTGATAATGCGAAGAAAATTTGGTGGGATTTACGGGTGCATCCATTCTATCCTACGATTGAATTCAGGATTTGCGATATGCCGCTTCGTATAGATGAAACGGTTTGTCTTGCGGCCATAATGCAAGCTTTAACTGCTAAAATTTATAAACTGCATCAACAAAACTTAACATTTAGAGGTTATCGCAGGCTTTTAATTAACGAAAATAAATGGCGCGCCTCGAAAGATGGTATCCACGCAAAGCTTATTGATTTTGGCAAAGAAGAATCCGTGCCTTACGAAGAACTTTTAAAAGAACTTTTGGATTTTATTGATGATGTGGTGGATGAATTGGGAAGTCGTGAGGAAGTGAATTATGTTTGGGAAATTCTAAAACGAGGAACCGGAGCTGATCGACAGTTGAAGGTATTCAACGAAACCCACGATTTACGGAAAGTGGTCGATTATATGATAGCCGAAACAGAATATGGAATTACTCATCATAATGATGAATATGTAAATGAGTGAACTGCGCCAATCGAAACCTGTAACTCGAACCCCCCAAAAAAACATTTTTCCTAATTTTGCGGAATGAAGAAGATAAGACTAGCCTTGCTTGATATGAATAACAACCACATCAATCAGGGAATGAGAAACATAACGGAAATTTCACACGCATTCAAAGACCAATCTGAAGAAGATGTGGAAATAAAAATCTTTGATGTGAGGTATCGAAACGAGATACCGAACCTAGAAGATTTTGATATTTTCATTTCATCTGGAGGGCCTGGAAATCCGCATCGTGAAGGTTATGAATGGGAGCAAAAATTTGCCGATTTTTTAGATAATATCTGGAATCACAATAAAAATTCAGAACATAAAAAACACCTTTTCCTCATTTGCCATTCGTTCCAATTGGCGAGTATTCATTGGAAACTGGGAAATATTTGTAAAAGAAAATCCTACTCTTTCGGAGTAATGCCGATACATAAAACCTATCAGGGTGAAGATGATTTCCTTTTGAAAAATCTTCCTGAACCTTTTTATGCCGTAGATTCCAGAGCATATCAGTTTATTGAGCCCAATTTCAAAAAACTGGAGGAAATGGGAATGAAAATAATGGGACTCGAGAAAGTTCGTCCACACATTCATCTGGAAAGAGCAGTAATGGCAATTCGTTTTTCTGATGAAATTTTCGGGACGCAGTTTCATCCGGAAGCTGATCCTGAAGGGATGATGAAAAATCTTGAAGACGAAAAAAACCGTGCTGCAATGATAGAGAATTATGGCGTAGAGAAATACCTCGAAACTATAGATCGCCTGAATGATGAGGACAAAATTATTATGACCCAGAACGAAATATTACCAAGATTTCTGAAAAATGCAGCAGAACAGATTATGAAAGATTTTGTAACCGCTTAATCTGTGGTTTCATTCTGAAAGTAATTTAGCCCACTCTGATGACAGCACATTAAAACAAGAATTTATGATTTCAAAATACAGAGAACAGTACAACCGAGAATTTTCCGGTGAAAAGTATCAGAAAATTAAAGATATTCTGGCTGAAAAAGCTGGTTTACCTGCAGATTTCAGAATTTCTGAAAGCCCTGTTTTTCTGTCAAATGATTTCAAAAACAAGCTGAATGACGCTTGTGACAGCATTATCCAGCAGATTAAGGAGATGAGTGATGAAGAACTTCAAAAAGCTATTCCGGACAATTGCAGAGTACCGAACGATACCAAAAAACCTCATTTTCTGGTTATTGATTTTGGAATTTGCAAAAATGAAAGTGGAAATATAGAACCTCAACTGATTGAGTTGCAAGCCTTCCCTTCTCTTTATGCATTTCAGGAGGAATATGAAGAAACAGTGATTGAATTGTTTCCTTTTTGTAAAGATTTAAAAAACTCAATACCAAAGCCTGATTACATTCAATATTTAAAAGATGTAATTGTGGGCGATGAAAATCCCGAAAATGTCATCTTACTTGAGATTTATCCTGAAAAGCAAAAAACAAAAGTTGATTTTGCTTTAACTGAAAAATATCTCGGCATCAAAACGGTTTGCCTCACCAAAATTAAAAAAGAAGGCAGGAAGTTATTCTATGAAAATCAGGGACAATTAATTCCAATCAATAGGATTTATAACCGTGTGATTTTCGATGAGTTGGATCATATTCCGGATTTAAAAACCGAATTCGATTTTCGTGAAGAAGTTGATGTTACTTGGGTAACACATCCCAACTGGTTTTTTAAAGTTTCAAAATTCATTTTACCTAAGCTGAACCATCCATTTGTGCCGAAAAGTTATTTCCTTAATGAATTTCCAAATGATGAAAAACTTGAAGATTTCGTTCTGAAACCACTGTTTTCATTTGCCGGAAGTGGTGTTAAGCTCAATCCCACACAAGAAGAAATTGATCAAATTACAGATCAAAACAACTTTATTATGCAACGAAAAGTCTTCTATGAGCCACTTTTCAAAGACATTAACGGTCAATTTTCAAAAGCAGAAATAAGAATGCTGTTCCTTTGGAAAGAAGATGAAGAAAACCCAGAATTGATGGATAATCTGGTGCGTATGACCAAAGTTGAGATGGCCAATGTAGATTTTAACAAGAAAGATTCTATTTGGATCGGCAGTTCCATTGCTTTTTTTGATAAGGAATAATTTTTGGATTATAATTTTTATATTTGTTTAAGAACATACAGCAATGAACTTATTATCAATAACAAAAGTACAATCCAAAATAAAAAATCTTCCAGATTCACTATTAAAAGAATTGGAAGAGTATGTAGATTTTTTGCTTTATAAACTTGAAAAACAAAATTTAAATGAAATTGAAGTTGAAGAATGGCAGAAAAATATTGTTTTGGAAAGATTAGAAACGATGGAAACCTCTGAAGATGCTTTTGAAATGCTGAAAGATTTTCAGAAAAAATGAAAAATTTTACTGTTCGTGCTGACACTCGTGTTAGAATCGACATCAACGAAATTTTAGGTTTTTTAGAAACTAGGCAAGTTAATTTAAGTCATAAATTTTTAAAAGACTACCTTAAAGCATTGAAAAAACTAGAGAAAAACCCCTATTTCCAAATCCGCTATAAGGACATTCGCTGCTTACCTTTAGAAAAATTTAAATACATGATTCATTTTAAACTTGATGAAATTAATAATGAAGTAATGATTTATGCAATAATTTCTACTCATCAAAATCCTGATACACATTGGCTATAATTTTTATAATAAATACAAAACCCTTTCAGAACCTTAAAACTCTGAAAGGGTTTTTTAAAACAATTAGTCTTATTTTTGTAAGGTGAATTACAAATCCGAAATCCAAAAATTTATTACGAGTCAGCATATTTATTCCGGGACACGCATTGCTTTGGCGATTGTGGTTCCCAGTATTATTTTGGCTTATTTTGGTTTACTGAAAGAGTATTTTCTCTTTCCACTTGGAACCAGTTTTGTAGGATTAACAGATATGGCAGGTCCTTTTGTTCGCCGTCGTAATTCGCTTCTGTTAGCAGTAGTTTCGTTCTTTTTCGTAACACTTATTGCGAGCTTCCTGAAAGATTTTCCGTTGTTAATTTTTGTAGAAATTATCATTTTCGGGATGTTTTTCACCATGTTGGGAGTTTACGGACAAAGACTTGCAGCTGTTGGTGGTTTAAGTTTAGTAGTATTTTCAATTTTTATTGATGGTCATTTATCTGGAGAAAATGTGCTGAAAAGTGTCTTTATTTTCACAGCCGGAGCTCTTTGGTTTTTTGTGGTTTTTCTTGTGGTAACCAAACTTCAGCCTTATAAGTTGGCGGGACAAATGATTGGTGAGAATTATCTTCAATTAGCAGATTACCTCAAAATTAAAGCAAAATTCTACAAAAAAAATGCAGATTTAGATGCACTTTATAATGAAGTGATTGCAAAACAGGTAGTGATAAAAAACCTGCAGGAAGAAACGCGAGAAGTGGTTTTCAAAACAAGGCAAATTGTAAACGAATCCACTACTACAAGTCGTTTGCTAATGTTGATGTTTTTGAACTCTATTGATTTTTATGAAAAACTGATCACCAGCGATCAGAATTACAAAAAAGTTCACGAGAGTTTTGAGGACACTGAAATTTTGCCAAAAATTCACGATTTTTTAAATCTTTTAGCTGAAGAAATCACCAATATAGGAATCGCTTTGCAAAGCGGTATTAAAACTGTTCCGTTGTTGGATATTGATCAGGAATTGCAAAAGATTTATGATGAATATTTTGTTATCCGAAACCGTGATATGAATCCTGAAACCCTTGAGGATTTTATGGCTTTAAGGCTGATTCTTCTTCGTGTAAGCGAAGTTTCGGACGATGTGAAAACTATTTATAAAGTTTTCTCGCAAGATTTGAAAATCGCAAAAAGTCTCTCAACAGGTTTAGATTTAGAAAAGTTTGTTCCGAAGCAGGAAAAACTGAATTCCAAAGTTTTTTTGAATAATTTTTCGTTGAAATCGGGAATGTTTCGTCATTCTGTTCGGATTACGATAGCGTTGCTGATAGGTTATGCGATTTCACAATTAAGTTTTTTGGGTATTGGACATTCTTATTGGATTTTAATTACCATTATTGCTATTATGCGCCCTGCTTACAGCACTACAAAACACCGCAATATTTTAAGGATATATGGTACAGCATCAGGAGCAATTTTGGCTTATTTTATTTTAATTTTCATCAAAAATGATACGGCTTTGCTCGCAATTTTGCTATCATCAATGATTATGTGTTTTGCACTTCTAAAAGATAAATATGCTTGGGCTGTATTTTTTATGACCATTTATATTTTCATCACCTTTAATTTTCTGAATCCCGGAAATGTAAATCTTATCTTCAAGGACAGGATTTTGGATACAATCATTGCCGGTATTATTGCTTTTGCAGTTTCATATTTTATTTTTCCGGTTTGGGAACATTCACAAAACATTGTTTTAATGAAGAAATCTGCCGCAGCCAATATCCGTTATTTTCAGAATGTGGTAGAGCGTTTCATTAATAAAACCAGCGATGATGAAACTTATCGGATGAAAAGAAAAGATGCGATTATTAGTTTGGCGAATCTTTCGGATAACTTCCAGAGAATGTTGTCGGATCCGAAAAACCAGCAACACAAAATGGAAACCGTACACCAGTTTGTAACTACCTCTCACCTAATTACTGCTTATACCGCTTCCCTTTCACAATACGCCAACTCTAAAAATGAATTTCCGGAAATAGACACTGAAAACTGGAACCGGAAAATTTCTGCCGAATTGCAACGCACCATTTCTTTATTGAATGATGAAAAAACCGATGAAAGCCTAAAAAAAGAAAGCCATCTAAAACCTGAAGATTTGGTGGAAGAACTACTGGAACAGCGTAAAGAAGAAATTGAAGAAAATGAATTTTTCGACATTCGAGATCCTAATAGAATTACCAAACTCACCGAACTGAAAAATATTCAGGAAATTCTGGAATTATTGTACGACGTGGTTCACGAACAAAGAAAGGTGATTGAAAAATATATTCAGTACCATTAAAAGATATTTCCTTTTGGAATTTTGTAATTGATTTCGTGGCTCTCTTCAATAATGGCAAAAAAGAAATCCTCTATCCTACTCACACGAGCTATATATCTGTCTTCAAACTGATCATCAAAAACACGACATTTTATTTCGGATAAGTCATTCAAATCAAATTGTTCCACTTCATAATGATTCTTCAGTGACCAATATTTTGAAGGATGCAATTTGTAAAGGGCTTCTTTAATCACCCAAATCACGGTTAAAAATTCAACTTCATCTTCATTTTGCGTCCAAAGAATTTCATTTGTATGAAGAAATTTATGTTTTATTTTTAGAATTTTAGGCATGATTTTCTCCAAATCAATTCCAATTCTTTTTTTTGAAACAGCAATCGAAGCAAATGGGAATGAATGGGTGATAGAAATATATGCATCCTTGGGATAAAGATATGGCTTACCTATAGATTGATACAGAATTTTATACTCCGGTTTTACAATCTTCAGGAGTTTACGAATCATCAGATATTCAGTCATCTTTTTGGGATGGTAATTTTCAACTTTCTGAAAATCTTCCGGCTGTATCAGTTCCCAATGGTTAAAGACATCGGTTTCATCATATTTCCAAAAAAGAATGGTGGCATTTTCGTCGGTAAAATCCTGATAAAAAGGCATATTTGGGTATGAAATATTTAGTTAGTAAATTTGCAAAAATATTTTCAATTAGATGGAAACTAAAACGCAATATGTTCCTTACAAAGTTAAGGATATTTCCCTTGCAGAATGGGGAAGAAAAGAAATTGAACTGGCTGAAGCCGAAATGCCAGGTCTTATGGCAATCCGTGAAGAATACGGACCTTCTCAACCCTTGAAAGGTGCAAGAATTGCAGGATGTCTGCATATGACCATTCAAACTGCAGTTCTTATCGAAACGTTAGCTGCATTGGGTGCTGAAGTAACGTGGAGTTCTTGTAACATTTTCTCTACACAAGATCATGCTGCTGCTGCTATTGCTGCTGCAGGAATTCCGGTTTATGCTTGGAAAGGTATGAATGAAGAGGAATTCGATTGGTGTATCGAACAAACTTTGTTCTTCGGGGAAGACAGAAAACCTTTGAATATGATTTTGGATGATGGTGGAGACCTTACTAATATGGTTTTCGACAGATATCCGGAACTAACTAAAGACATCAAAGGACTTTCTGAAGAAACTACTACCGGTGTACACAGACTTTACGAAAGAATGGAAAACGGAACTTTGGTAATGCCTGCTATTAACGTAAACGATTCAGTTACTAAATCTAAATTCGACAACAAATATGGCTGTAGAGAATCAGCAGTAGATGCAATTAGAAGAGCAACAGACGTGATGTTGGCCGGAAAAAGAGTGATTGTTTGTGGTTTTGGTGATGTTGGTAAAGGAACAGCGGCTTCTTTCAGAGGAGCAGGTTCTATTGTAACCGTAACTGAAATTGACCCAATTTGTGCGCTTCAAGCAGCAATGGAAGGTTATGAAGTGAAAAAATTAGACAACGTTATTGAAACTGCAGATATCATCATTACAACAACTGGAAACTTCAATATTGTAAGAGGTGAGCATTTCAAGAAAATGAAAGACAAAACCATCGTTTGCAACATCGGTCACTTCGATAATGAAATTGATATGGCTTGGTTGAACGAAAACTATGGTTCTACAAAATCTACGGTAAAACCACAGGTTGACATCTACAATGTAGACGGAAAAGACATCATCATCCTTGCAGAAGGACGTTTGGTAAACCTTGGTTGCGCAACAGGACACCCAAGCTTTGTAATGAGTAACTCGTTCAGTAACCAAACTTTAGCACAAATTGAACTTTGGAACAATTCTGACGCTTACGAAAATAAAGTATATATGTTGCCGAAAAAATTAGATGAAAAAGTAGCAATGCTTCACCTGAAAAAAATCGGTGTAGAATTGGAAACTTTATCTCCTGAACAAGCAAAATATATCGGTGTAGAGGTTGAAGGCCCTTACAAACCTGAATATTACAGATATTAGGAGATATCAAACTTAAAGTTTTTAACTAAAATATGGACGCCCGGAAAAAATTTCCGGGCGTTTTTATTTCTTAATCAAATTTATTTGTAACTTCAAGTTATGAAATGGTTTAAGTTTATTTTCATTTTTATCTCATTAAACCTCTTTTCTCAAATGGGATTAAAAACCATTGATGAGAAGAAAACAGTAATTCCCTTCAAGCTGATTAATAACCTCATTTTTATACCTGTAAATGTAAATGGTGTAGAACTTACATTTTTATTGGATTCCGGGGTTAATGAAACGTTGCTTTTTAGTTTGGACGATAAACAAGTAGATTTTGACAGCGTAGAAAAAATGGTATTCTCCGGATTGGGCGGAACAATGGAAATAGAAGGATTGAAAGCCATCAACAATCACATAAAAATCGGTAAGAATTTTGAAGATTTGCAACATACCATCTTCATCATCCTTAATGAGGAATTTAATTTTTCATCTCACGTCGGAATTCCTGTTAACGGAATTATTGGTTATCAATTTTTCAAAAACCATCCTATAAAAATTGATTATATCAGTAAGAAAATCACCATTTTAAATAAAAAAACTCTTACAAAAGATACCAAAAAATATTCTGAAATTCCTTTAAGTGTAGAACTCAACAAACCTTACACCAATATCGATGTGGAGCAGATTAACGAAAGAAAAAACTCTAAAATGCTTATTGATTTGGGAAATAGTGATGCAATATGGCTCTTCCCTAAGCTGATTCCGGGTTTCGAATACAACCGTCCAAATATTGACGATTATCTTGGCCGAGGTTTCAATGGTGATATTTATGGAAAAAGAAGCAGAATTCACAACCTTTATATTTCAGATTTTAAAGTAGAAAAACCACTCACAGCGATGCCGGATGAATATTCTATACAGCATCTTAATCTTGTTCCAGGTAGAAAAGGCTCTATTGGAAGCGAAACTTTAAGGCGTTTCACATTAATATTCGATTATCCCAATGAAAAATTTTACTTGAAAAAGAACCGCTATTTTAATGAACCCTTTCATTTCAATATGAGTGGTATTGATATCAAACACGACGGTATGTCTTGGCATCAGGATTTAGTAAAAGTGCAAAATGCACCTAAAAGCAGTTATAATAGCAGTGTCTCAAACAACGAACCTGTTTATACTTCCGAAAGTGAGTTTAAATACAAATTTATCTTAAAACCTGAATATTCTGTTGCAGGAACCAGAGCAAATTCTCCGGGTTATGATGCCGGAATAAGAAAAGATGACAAAATTATCTCAATTAATGGAAAAAAAGCCGGTGATTTAACTTTGGAAAAAATAAATGAACTTCTGAAATCTGAAGAAGGTAAAACTGTGATTTTTGAAATTGAAAGAAAAAAACAAATTCTAAAATTCAGTTTTCAGTTGGAAGATCCTATCCCTTATCAAGAAAATTAATGTCTACACAACAATCCACCATCGACAAAATAAGAACAAGACCTCGGTTTAAAATATATTCTTCATTATCACCGGAAGAGTACGAGTTGCGTTTAGAAAAATCATTAGAATTAAAACAACATCTACTTTCTGGTAATATTAATCGTGAAGCAGCAACGTTCTTTGTAAAAACAGAGCACAACGATTACTGGAAACCCTATCTTACTTTAAGAACAGAAAAAGAAGACGATAAAACAGCCATTCGCGGGATTTTTGGACCATCCTCTGCGGTGTGGACATTTTTTATGTTTCTCTATTTTATTTGGGGCA
Organism: Bacteroidota bacterium; assembly: GCA_023394415.1. Taxonomy (GTDB): domain Bacteria; phylum Bacteroidota; class Bacteroidia; order Flavobacteriales; family Weeksellaceae; genus Planobacterium. Next base: position 6,169 of record JAEXAR010000016.1, on the reverse strand, counting down.
TTTTATGGATGGTATTTTTCACGCTTTGGTTTGTAGGGAAACAAATCAATTCTCCAGATTATGAATGGGGACTTCCTGTTTCTTTTGTGGTACTGATCCTAATTTTACTCACTTACCTTGCAGCACAATACGGACAGAAAAAAGGAAAATCCGAAATGGAAATTTTGAGACAGTTTGCAATAGATTCCACATTAAAGTACGAGAAAAAAGAAGATTAAGCCGCTTCTTTTTTATTTTCTGAACCTTTATTTCTGGCACTGCGAACCTCTTCAGAGTTTTTTTGTTCTTTCAAAATATCATCCAGATGTGGTTTTATTACCTCAGTTAATTCATCAACCGAGAAATCGTTAGCATTCGGATTTTGTAAAAGTTGCAGCCAAGGTTTATTTTTAAAATTCATTTCACCAAAGACAATTACCGGTGTTCCTTTTGCCTGCACCGTTTGTCCATTATTGGTTAAAACCCATTGTTCCGCCCAATTATACATCCATTTTGCATCTTCTTCCAAAAGTCTTAAACAGGAATGTGAAGCGTGAAAACCGGGCAAATCGTATTGATGCCAACCAATTCCCATAGTGTTATGAATATTGAAATTCCAGCGCAACTTCCACTCGCTGTTGGAGGTAGAAATAGCGACTTCTTTTTTCCAATTGGTAAACATCAAACCACGTTTTGTAGGCGTTGCTTTTTTTCCCATACTTGAAGGTCCCCACTTTACAAGACTTCCATTTTCATAGAGGCCATAAGCGTGAGTTTCGTAATCAAAGAGTGCAATTTTTTTGACATTTTTCAGAATATCAACCTGATCAGGAAATGGCGAGTATTTAAGGAAATCACTTTCTATTTTTTCAGGTATGATTAAAGTATCAGCACGCCATTTATTTTTACTGTCGAGACGGTTGAGTGCAAGAATCGTGTAGCGTTCTTCCACAGAATATTTCTCATTGAAAACTGCCATTGCAGAATCTTTTTTCTTTTTTCCTTCAGGGAAAATAAAGGCGGAAAACTTTAAAACTTCTTTTTGGGGAGTTTCAGTTGCAGTGCTGTCTGCTGTATTTAAAGAATCTTTGTTTACGGAATTATCTGATGCAGATTCTTTAATGGCATCGGTCTCTTTTTGACATTGTACCAAAAATAAAGTTGCAGTAAGCAACATCAAAAACAGTCCGTTTTTTTGAGTTATCAACTTCATAAAATCATTTGTTATAAGGCTTTCAAGAATGATACCAAAGAAAGTATATTAATAATTATTAAAATTTAGAATATTAAATAATTAAAAATTTTGAGTTAAGCTGTAACATCACTATACCTTTAGTTGTCTAATTAAGAGATAACTAATCAACATGAAGAAAACTCTTATTGCAATAAGCCTGCTTTCCGGAATTTTTACGTTCGCACAGGAGAAAAAAAACGATACCACAACCACCAAAGAAATAAAAGAAGTGGTGCTCACCGCTAAAAAACCAACTATTGAAAGTAAAGCAGACCGTACTGTTTTTAATGTAGCCAACACTTCCGTACTATCGGGAAACACGCCTTGGGAAGTTCTACGAATGACGCCAATGGTAAACATCGACAATAATGACAATATTACTGCTGAAGGTAGCAGCGTCACCGTTTACATCAACGACAGAAAATCGATTTTTACAGGAAAAGAACTTAAAGAATATCTGAAAACTATTCCGGCTGATAATCTTTTGAAAATTGAAGTTATCACCTCCCCTTCTGCAAAATATGAAACCGCAGGTTCTGTTATTAATATCGTACTGAAAAAAAATGAAAATGAAGGTTTAAAGGGAAGCGTATCGATGAATAACTCACAAAGTTTTAAAAACTCTCAATACAGCAGTGTAAACCTCAATTATCATAAGAAAAACTTTACACAATCATTAAGCGGAAGCTACAGCAATAGTAATAGTGTATTTACCAGTTATAACGAGAATTTACTGTTTGCAAATAATGATTTAACTAAAATTAATTCTAAAAACAACAGCCAGTGGAAATCTCCATCATTATCCTCATCCACAGAAATAGAGCTAGACACCAAGAATAATATCGGTTTGGTGATGGAATATTATGGCTCTAGAAATAAATCCTATTCGGAAGCCTCAGCTGAAAACTATCTTAATAATGTTTTACAAAGTAATTATATAAAAACTGTAAATGGCAACGGAAAAAGTCCGTTCGTAGGAAGCAATCTTTTCTATAAGTATTATGATAAGGAAAAAAACAAAATCCTCGATATCAATACCGGGATCAACTACGATGGTTACAATGGTGTGAGCAATCATTTCAAAGATTCTAGTTTATATCCTGATGAAGCGATACAAATCCTTAATAACAATCAAAACCGAGAGTATTACCTGAAAGTAGATTACTCACAACCCACAGGAAAAGATGGCAACCAGTTAGAATTTGGGGGTAAAACGAGTTACAGAAACAATGTTATGCCATACTCCTATCTCAATCAGCAAAATGGTGTTTGGATTAATGATGCAACAAGAACCAATACTTTCCATTATTTGGATAATCTTAATTCACTTTACATCAATTACAGCAGAAAGTTCTTTAAAAAACTTGAAACGAGAGTGGGTTTAAGGTACGAGCATATTAATTATAAATTGAAGCAGGATGTAGGAAACATCGAAAAGTCAGAATCTTATGGAGCTCTTTTACCGGATTTACTTTTGAAATACTCTTTCAACGACAACTATAATTTAACAGCAACCTATAAGCATAATTTATGGCGTCCTTGGTTTTCAGAATTCAATCCTTACCTAATGCCTGATGATGATGGCAATTACTCTCGCGGAAATATGGATCTGCAACCTAATCCAAGCGACAGATTTGGCTTAAAACTAGGACTTTACAAAAAGTATTTTCTATCAGCAAGTTTCAATACCACTAATCAGGATTATTGGACTTCCTACTATTATGAGAATGGTAAAACCATTTCTATGCCTACCAATTACAATGGTCGCATCAACAACTATTCACTATTTGCCAACACCAACCAAACGTTCCTGAAAAACAAACTGAACGTGAATCTAAATCTAGGATTAAGTTATATTGACAACAGTGATTTTAACCGAAGAAATAATCTCGGAATAAAAGAATATATTACCAATTTCAATGGATCTACCAATTTTTCGTATACCAATCTCTTTAACAAAAACATCAATTTGGATGGATGGATGGGTTTACACTCCGGAAATTACGGAAACAGAACCGGCACTATGAATTTCTTCCACAACTTCGGCATTACCAAAATTTTCCCAACAACACAAATGGAAGCCTCACTTCGTTTCAACAATATCTTCAAGAAACCGGGTAACGATAGCACTACTCACACACCTATCGGAACCTTCAGAAATGTAAGCACTTGGGATTGGTATGGCGTTACTTTATCTTTTGTGAAACGTTTCGGCAATCAAAAGGTAAAAGAAAGCAGCAAAACCAATGTTGAGAAAGAAAGTGGCGGCGGTAAAAACTAAATTGATGTAAAATGATTAGATTTTTTAAAACTTCTTTTATTAAGAAAATGTGATGCGGAAATTTTTGTTCGTGATATCAATAGAGATTTCAGTATTCTCAATTTCAAAAAAAATTTAATATTACAATTTATCCAGCGGCGATTCTACCCTTCTCAGGTCCTTGTCAACAACTTTGGTATAGTTCAGAGTAGTACTGATTTGAGTGTGGCCCAACAATTTCTGAATTAATGTAATATCTGTTCCATATTCCAGCAGATGTGTTGCATAACTGTGTCGCAATGAATGAATGCCAACCGTTCTATTGATTTTAGCTTTTTTCATGGCATTTTTAAAAACATTTTGGGCACTTCTTACTGTATATTGCCCTCCAAACTGACCTTCGAAAAGCCAAATTTCTGGTTTATAGGCTTTGTAATAGGTTTTCATATCCTGCAAAACAGTTTCGGGAAGCTGCGCGATACGATCCTTCTTACCTTTGGCTTTTTCTATAAAAACAGTCATGTTTTTGCTGTCTATATGTTCAAGTTTCAGGTTCACAATTTCGCTTACACGCAATCCCATGCCATATGCGAGTTGAATGACGAGTCGATGTTTTGGGTTTTCGGTAACGTCTATTATCTTCTTTATTTCTTTCTGGTTTAATGCTTTTGGGAGTTGTTGCGGTTTTTTAGGTCTTGGAATGTCCAGAAACAATTTCGTTCTGCTAAGCACTTTTTCATAATAGAACTTCAGCGCATTCATTCGGCTGTGAATCTGATTTTCTGAAAGTTGAAGCTGGTTGTGGCAATAAAGAATATAACTGCGCAATTTTTCTGCGGTAAGATTTTCTACAGGGTAATCTTTGATGAGATAAAGCAGTTGTGCAAACTCAATACAATAAGTTCTGATAGTATTATTGCTGAAACCTTTGAGGATAAGTTGTTCCTGATAACGCTGCATTGCAGGAAGATTAACTTTACTGATTTTTTGTAACGCATCCTTCCCTATAATTTTAGGTTCTAAACCAAAAAGTGACCGGTTATAATTATTATCTGCAATATACCAGCACTTTTGCGATCTGCTGAACCTAGGTTTGGTGACAGATTTGAGCATAGCGATTTTAGAAAAATCTTTAGGAAACTTCACCCAAAGGATTTTCATTTCTTTATGAATGCCAACTTCCACTTTATAAAAATCTGAATTAAAATTTAATTGCGTATTTTGCATAACCATATAGAAAAACACGTATTGCGCATTTTGTATTACTTCAAAGATAAATAAATTTATCTAATTGATAATGAATGGATTTAAGATATCAAAATAAATTTGCAGATTTAAAAAAACTTTCGCATATTTGAGAGTTAGCAGACATATTAATAACATACCGCTGAAAAAATAAAATTACTTAAAAAATTATATCTTATGAAACTGAAACTTATTATTTTAGGAATTTTACTATCATTAATTTCTTGTGAAAGAGAAGAATCAAATAACTTAAATCAGCAAATCTTAGGGAAATGGGAACTAACTTCAACTAGACAATTAAAAAATGAAACTTGGACAAATGTTCAGATTAGCAATTCGAAGTTTGAATTTAACAAAAGTGAAATCATAGTGAATGGAAATACTTTTCTTGACAATTCTGGAAAATATCCTTATACAATTTCCAAAAAAAATTATTTTGACAATAATATCTCTGAACCCAAAAGTGATTTGCTAGAATTTAATAATAAAAGATACGTAATAGAATTTGGAACAAATAATTCAAAGCAAGTCTTAACATTAATGAACTATAGTGATGGTAAAATCTATTTTAGATTAGAACGTTAACAAAATACGTCTACTAACATAGTATTTGCAAAAGGCGGGGTTGAAACCAAGTAGAAAGATTTGTTGCAATTAGTCGCAACTTGCTTTTCATATTACTATTTTTTGTAATTTGGTAATCTGAAAAAGCAATTTGCTTCGTTCGGTCTAAATTGAACTTGCAGTTAAATTTAGCCCGCCCTTCGCAAATACTTTTTCCGTTATGTGCAATTTCACCGAACAACCGTCTATGAAAGAAAAAATTCCTGAAACCGAAATTGAATTGGAAAATTGGATGAAAGAAAACTGCTATAATTTTAATAGTTATTCAATTAATGGAAATTTTATTTGGGAAGGATTCGGAATAGACAAAAATGGACCTCTTTATTTATGGTATTATACAGAGCGTGGACAAAAAGATACCCTTGAACTTTTTAAAACTGAAAAAGAAATTGTTGAATTTGCATTTAACCAAATAAAATCTGACAAATGGGCAAAAACTCATTGCGTTGGCTTTAACTATGACAAAAATATAACTGCGGAATTGATTTCAATATTGGAAAAACTAAAGATTGAATATTTACAAGATGAAATTCCATTCAAAATAAATCAAAATGCTTTTAGAACATTTGTTTTTGGTTGCGACATTCAAAAAGTTGAATATTTAAAAGAAAAATACTTTGAAAATCCTGAACAATAAAGAAACTGCACATAACATAGTATTTGCAAAAGGCGGGGTTGAATATTAAATAGAAATATTTGTTGCATTTAGTCGCAACTTGCTTTTCATATTGTATTTTTTTGTAATTTAACAATCTGAAAAAGCAATTTGCTTCGTTCGGTCGAAATTGAACTTGCAGTTAAATTTAGCCCGCACCTCGCAAATACTT
>JAEXAR010000009.1 GCA_023394415.1 Bacteroidota bacterium | reverse complement strand
TGCATTTCTTTGAAGAAGGATGTCAAATCCTCTCCGCTCTTAAAGGACTTGTAGAAATCCTTGCTGTTTAATAATTCTTCTTTGTCGATCATAACTATGTAGGTTTAAAAATAGTAAAAAGTTATTTGGCTACGCCGAACCACTTCGTTAGGTTTCCGAAAAATTTTTTGAGCTTTGAGGGCTCAAAATTTTTCAGAATAACTTTTCAACTTACACAGTTTGTGGGAGGCTACCTAAAATACAGAAAATCACCCAATTTTGGGTGATTTTTATATTTATGGGGGCGTGTCCTTCAGTTACTCACTATTTTCGGGCGGCAGCGAAGCTGCCGCCCGAAAACCGTTCGCTCCTTCAGGTCGTTACGTCCGTTACAATCTTTTTTGTCGCAGCAGCAAAGCTGCCGCGACAAAAAAGGATTTCCACTACCATCACTCACGCAAAGCGTTTGCTACCTTTTTTTGTAGGTTTCGTCTTTGAACATGATATTGTACACCAAATACAGTCCGAGACTTATTGCAATCATAAAAAACACAAAAGGCAAAATGCCGTAACCCATGATCGAATAAGTGGATGGAATTCTCATTAAAAGGGCAGCGCCAATAATCATAGCTGCGATTATTAATCCGGATGTTATTCTGTTGGCTATTTTTTGGAAACCATCGGTTAAACGATCTTCATCCAAAGCATTCACTTTCAATTCAAATTGATTTGAAGCTAGATTTTCTGTAATTTTATTCAGTCTTCCGGGTAGATTTTCTGCGAGTTTTTTGTTATCAAGCAAAACACCGTAGATATTTTCAGGTTTTAGTTCCTGTTGAAACTTCCGATTGACCATTTTTTCCATAAATTTCTTTATGGCTTTTTGTAAGTCGTATTTTGGTGTTAATACGGCAACAATCTGGTCCATGTTTAGAAATATTTTTCCTAAAATATTCAGTTCTACGGCTAGTTTTATACCTTCATCAGCTGCAACGCGGTTCATTTGGATGAGAACCCTTCCGGTTTCCATGTCTTCTGCATTATTGCTCGTGCTATCCATTACCAAGCGGTTGATGTTTTTTCTGAAATTGTCAAGGTTTACTTCTTTAGGATGGTATTCGCTCATTTCTAAAAGAGCATCAGTAATGGCATCACCATCTCTTTTGCTCATTCCTACCAAAAGCATCATAATTTTCTCCTGAAGTTTTGGGCTGAATTTCGCTACCATTCCTAAATCCATCAAAGCAATTTGATCATTTTTCGTCAGATGAATATTTCCTGGATGAGGATCAGCGTGAGCGAAGCCATCTACAATAATTTGTTGCATATAGGCTTCTACCAAATCATCAATGAGTGGTGTGAAATCGGTTTCAATTTGTTTCAGTTTACCAATGGACGTTATTTTTTTGCCATCTACAAAATCCATGGTTAGCACCCTTCCTGAAGAATATTCCTTTATTGGTTCAGGAATGACAATATGTTGATAGTTTTTCAGATTCTCTCTGATGGTAATTAAATTCTGAAATTCTTTGTTGTAATCTAATTCATTAAGTAGAATAAATCTCAATTCTTCAATCACATCATTCAAAGCGTATTTTCTGGCCTCTTTCGAATTTTTTACAGCAAAATCTGCTAAGCTTTTTAAAGAATCTAAATCATCAATAAATTTCTTTCTTACGCCCGGTCTCTGAATTTTAACTACCACCATTCTTCCAGAAGGCAAAACAGCACGGTGCACTTGTCCGATAGATGCACTAGCTAAAGGAGCAATATCAAACAAGCCAAACGCATTCTTTATTTTAACGCCAATTTCTTGTTCGAAAATTTGTTCCACCTCTTCATAAGGTATAGTTTCTACGTCATCCTGAAGATTAGCCAGAGCCTGTAAATAATTGTCCGGTAGCAAATCTGGTCTGGTAGAAAGAAGTTGGCCTAGTTTAACATAAGTTGGACCCATTTTCTTTAAATCTTCAACCAATTCTTCTGGTTTTTGGTTGTAATCTTCAGAGTTTTTTGATGTGGTTTCCAATGGGTTTAAGGAATTTGAAGCAGTCTTCATCACATCACTATTGTAGTACTTTAGGATAAATGAAAAGAATTTCGCATAGTTATCGAAATATTTAAGTTCCATAATTTATTTTTCATGACTTTAGAGAATTTCATACCAAAAAAAAGAAATCTTCAAATTATAAAACACCTATTTATAATTATGGAATTTTTCTCTATTTTCAAAACCTTAATTTAGCACTATTAAAAGAAAAAAATGAGGATAGTAAAGAATATCCAAATTCAGAATCCTGAAACACGCACCTTTTTAGCAGATGCTTATTACCAAGAAACATCCTACAAATTGCCTTTGGTTGTTTTTGCACATGGTTACAAGGGCTACAAAGATTGGGGAGCTTGGGATTTGATGGCTAAAAAAATTGCAGAAGCCGGATTTTACTTTGTGAAATTCAATTTTTCACATAATGGAACAACAATAGAAAACCCATCTACCTTTGGCGATTTAGAAGCTTTTGGCCATAATAATTTTACGAAAGAATTGTCAGATTATAAAGCATTAGTTTCGTTTTTTATCGCGAAAAACGAGGTTGATGCAGAAAGGGTTGCAATTATTGGACACAGTAGAGGTGGTGGTATTTCTACTATTCAGTCGTATGAAGATGAAAGAGTAAAAGTATTGGTAAATCTAGCAGGTGTAAGTCATTTTGGGTATCGCTTTCCTTCAGGTGAACGTTTGGAAGCTTGGGAAAAAGATGGAGTAATGTACACCGAAAATGCTCGTACTAAGCAGCAAATGCCACATTATTTTCAGTTTTTTGAAGATTATAAAAGTAATGAAGAGCGTTTTAATATACAGTACGCAACACAACATTTAGAAAAACCTTTTCTCATCGTGCAAGGTACCAATGATGAAGCTGTAAGAGATAAAGAAGCCTACTTATTAAATGAATGGTGTAAAACCTCAGAACTTGTGATTCTAGAGAATGCCAATCACGTTTTTGGTGCCAAAGAACCTTGGGAATCTGATGAGATGCCGAAGGATTTGGCGTTAGCAACAGACGAAATAATTCAGTTTTTAAAAACAAACATTTAAATATGAAAAACCTATTTTTAATTGTATTGATATTTTCCTCAGGCTTTGCCTTATCGCAGCAAGATAATAAGGAAGGAATTGGGAAACTTAAAATGACCCCGGAACAGAAAGAGAAAAACATTGCAATTCATAAGAAATTCAATAAAGATTTAGCAGAATTGAAAGCAAAGCAACAACAGCAAACGGATCAATTGAATTCTCGGCACAAAAAGCAAATAGATAGGCTTCACGAAAAAAACGAAAAAGAAACCGACAGAATTTACACACCTGAGCAACAAAAAATTCTTCAGGAACTCCGAGCAAAACGTGAAAGGCAGAACCAGAAATACAAATAAAAAATCCGCAGAAATATTTCTGCGGATTTTTTGTCTTTATATCAATAAATTTACTTTACAATCTTCATTTCATCAATCAGCCATTTTGCACCTGCAAATTTATCAACGATGAAAAGGATGTATTTGGTGTCTACCATAATGTTTCTCGAGAATCTTGGATCGAAATTGATATCACTCATCGTTCCTTCCCACTGTCTGTCAAAATTTAATCCGATAAGATTTCCGTTGGCATCCAAAGCCGGACTTCCGGAGTTTCCGCCAGTGGTATGATTGGTAGCAGTAAAGTTTACAGGAACGTCACCCGTACTGTTTTTATAAATACCGTAATCTTTTTTATTATAAAGATCAATTAGTTTTAGCGGAACATCAAACTCATAATCTCCCGGAACGTATTTTTCCATCACACCGGCAAGGTGAGTTTGATAACCATAATATAAAGCATCTTTAGGGTTTGAGCCTGCTACTTTTCCATAAGTGACACGCAATGTAGAATTAGCATCCGGGAAGAATTTTCTTTCTTTATCCGTTTCCATTTGCTGTGCCATATATTTTTTCTGAAGGGCATCAATTTTAGCTTGATAATCGTTATACTTCGGATCAGTATTCTTCATATAAGCCTCCCTCATGGATATGTATAGTTGCATCAATGGATCTGCTTTAAGGGTTTGTGCCAACGCTTTTGGGTCAGAAAAAACTTTATTAATATCGGAATAAGTGCTTGCTCCATTCAAAGAACCTCTTCCGGTGATCACTGAATTTTTAGACCAATCTTCTATGGTTTTAAGATTTTGATTAACATCTTTGTATCGATCAAATCCTGTTGGTAAATATTGTGCAGGAACTCTGTTAGCGTAAAGTGCCAAAACTTTAGCCGTAACTTTTGCATCCAGTTCACCATCATAATCTTTATAAAAGCCATTCATGCGGTTTTTAAAAGGCTCCAAAGTCTTAGCATCCATTTTTCCGGTTTCAACTGCATTAATGAAATTATAGTAGTTGTTGGCAAGCGTTAATGCTTCTGCGTTTCTGATAACTTCTGAATAGTATGCTCTGCTTAATGCATAAGGCGACTGCTCTGTATAAAGCCTGTTAAATTCATCTATTGTTGATTTTATGGCTGGATTTTTTGCAATTAAGCTTTTCTCGTACTTTTGTTTTTTACCAACGGCATTCGATTTTTTAAGACCTTCCACTTCACCAATCCATTTTTTCCAATAGTTGGCAACAGAAGCGTATTTGGATGCATACTTAATTTTAGTTGCTTGGTCTGCACGCATTTTTTCGTCCAAAGTTTTCAAGGCAACATCGCGCACATCAATCATCGCAGGATCAATTTCATTCATAATTTTTTCAACTGCGATAGAGGGTAAATATTCCGTAGTTCTTCCCGGAAAACCAAAAACAAAAGTGAAATCTCCTTCTTTTTTGTCTTTTATAGAAACTGGAAGGAAATGTTTTGGTTTGTAAGGCACATTATCCTTGCTGTATTCGGCAGGTTTGTTATTTTTATCGGCATAAATTCTAAACATTGAGAAATCTCCGGTGTGTCTTGGGAACACCCAATTATCTGTATCAGAACCAAATTTACCAATAGAACTTGGAGGAGCTCCTACCAGACGGACATCCTTGTAAGTGTCGATAATATAAGCGTAATATTTGTTGCCATAATACATTGGTTTAATTACGACTTTTTGATAAGGTTCGATCTTGAAAGATTTTGTTACGGTTTCGATGTTATTCTTAATCACATCTTCCGCTTGTTTTGCATCCATATTTTTTGTATTTCCCAGGATCTGAGTGGTAACGTCTTTAATATCAGCAATGAAATCTACCGTTACGCCAGGATTTGGAAGCTCTTCGCCATTATTTTTTGCCCAAAAACCATCAGTGAGATAATCATTTTGCACTGAAGAATGTTTCTGAATTTGACCGTAACCACAATGATGATTGGTAAGCAGGAGTCCTTTAGGAGAGATGATTTCAGCAGTACATCCACCGTTAAACTGCACTACAGCATCTTTAATACTGGGTTTTTGGGTGTCCCAAATGTCTTTGGCGGAAATTTTCATTCCCATCTCTTTCATTTCCTTTTCATTCACTTCTGTCGGGATCCACATTCCACCATACTGTTGGGCGAATACAAAAAGCGAATTAAAAAATAAACCTGCAATTATTATATTTCTCTTCATTGATACACTATTTTATTTTTTGATTTGTATAATAAGTTTTGTTTTTGTTGATGCTTGTCATTGTTATATTTTCATCGGGGATATTGAAAGTCATGCTCATATCCATTTCTGAATCCATTTTGGTCATAATTTCATCTTTTAAGCTGTAAAGCATAATACCAAAACCAGTTCCTTTGGCATCAAGTTTATAGTCTTTCAAACCTTCGGTATCCATTATTAAATTATGCTTAAGGTCAAAATTTGCCATATTATTTTCAATGCTTTTTAAAGTATAAACAACAGATACTTTAAGATCTAATTTTCCTAAATTTTCAATAGGAAAATTAAGAGGTAATTCTTGAGTGAAACTATCACCAACTGCAAGCTTATTTTTGGGAAAATTATTGCCTTTTGCCATCTGTTGAACTATAACTGAAAACAATTTTTTAGTGGTATCATCTAAATCTGCACCTTCAAACCTATCCACGGAAATTTCACCATCAGTAATTTTACCATGAACTTTTAAGCCTTCAAGGGTGGGTTTTTCAGATTTTATTTGCTCTCCATTTATGAATGATTGCTGCTTTACTTTATCATAAGAATAAACAAATGGGATTGAAGAACCTTCTTTACTAAAGGTAGTTGCAGTAATTATCATTTCTGAATTTGTGTTCATAACTGTTTCAAGCTTTTGACCACTTTTTTTCCAAAGTTGCTCAAAATCTTTATCTCCTGCAAACTTCATAGTACCATAACTTTGAGTCTTTGTGCTCATTTCATAAACAGAATTTGGCTCGAAAACATTTTTTAGAATTATCGATTCTTTCTGTGCAAATGCAAAAAGTATAATGAAGAATGTAAACAGAAATGCAAGGGTTCTTTTCATCAGAAATTTTTTCTAAAAATACAAATTTTTATGTTAAATGAGATTAGCAGCGTTCTTCAACAATTATCTTGCCTCATAATCTAAATCTGAAATAGCATTCCACAAACTGTCTTGATTGATGATTTCGAGATTGAGATCAGTATATTTTTCAGCCTCCTCATAATAATTCATCCATTTTTCATCAAAGAAGTGATAGAGTTTTTGCTTTTTTAAAGCAATATTTTATAATGTTTCATTAAATTTTTCCATTGCCTGAACGTCTTGTTCCAGTTCTTTCATCAGGCTGTTCATTTCAATTACTTCTGTTGTGCTCATTTTTTTCTTTTTAGATTTTTTCTATTTTACTTTTTTAATGATTAGGACTGTTGTAGTTATTTAGTAATGCTTTTATAGTTTTGAATTGTGACTTTTATAATTTGCTTTTAATGCAATTTTCATCCTATGATAAATTTTTTTAGACACTAATTCTTATATAATTTCAATCCTTAAAATTAAGCATTTAAACCTAAAAATAGTTCCAAGTTGAGATTTTGAACAACTTGAAAAAAATTATGTAATACGCTCCATTATTATTAAAAATATTTTTGCAATGTATGATGGAGCTCTCAAAACAGATTGCATATCTCTTTATTTTGGCGATTCCTGTAGCTTGTGTTGCATGGACAGTAACACACGAGGAAATCTTCCGCGAACCTAGAGATTATTGTGTAAAAAAATCGAAAGAATGCCAAGAACTTTGGAAGCGTAAATTCTTTTATCTCTTTACCTGCGAATACTGTTTTAGCCATTATGTAACCCTGTTTTTTCTGATCGTTACCCAATTCAAGTTGGGATTTGAAGATTGGCGCGGTTACCTTATTTCATTTTTTGCACTCGTTTGGATTGCTAATGTCTATATGAGCCTTTTAGGTTACCTAAGACAATCGCTTAAAGTTGAAAAACTGGAAGGCAACCTGAAAGATAATGAATGGCGAGAAGTGAAAGAAGACATTAAAGACAACAACCAAAACACAAAATAAAAACAATTATGAACACAGACAGACTGCAGGAATATGCTTACGACGATTATAAAGTAGTAACGAATTTTGAAACCTACAACGACGCCGTACAATACGCTAATGAAACTGGCGGTGAAATGATTGAAGTAGGTTTTACAGACGGTTCCGATAATCCGATGCCAAATGACACAGCAAAATTAATGGAAAGCCAAACTCCGTTTAAAGTGGGATTGGATCCTATGTATGAAGTTCTATACTCCAGTGATGAGCGTTTTCAGGAAATGGCAGAAACTATTTTAGAAGACATGAAAAGTAAAGAGAACGACGTAGCTCCTGAAGATTGGATTTCTGACCAAAATATTGCTACTGGTGACAGAATAATCGTGCTTCGTGATGGTGAAGTGAATACTGTAACCACCCGAGAAAGAATAAAATTCTTAATGCGCGGAAACCTCTACGAAATTGGTGTAAAGGTACCTAACTAAATGTTGACAAAAAAGGGCGGTTTATTTTTAAAATTCCTAATTTTTTAAAAATAATTGATCGCCGCCCTGTTTTTATGAAGGCTGCTCATTTTTGAGTGGCCTTTTTTATACAACTAACTATAATATCAGACTCAGTTTTCTATCAAATCCAAAAATCCCTGCTCATCTAAAATCATAATCGTGCCAATCTCCTGTGCTTTTTTCAGCTTGCTTCCGGCTTTTTCACCAACCACGAGATAATTAAGATTTTTAGATACGGCAGATATGTTTTTGCCGCCGTGTTTTTCTACCATTTCTTCAGCAGCATCGCGTGTGAAAAGGGATAGTTTTCCGGTGAAAAGGAAGGTTTTGTTTTCTAGAACATTACTCAAAACTTCATTGGTGTTTTCGCCTTTTTCAAGTTTTACACCATAAGATTTCAGACGTTCGATCATCAAAATATTTTCCGGATTTTGGAAAAATTCAACAATCGAAAGTGCGATTTTTTCACCAATATCTTCTACCTGACAAAGTTCCTCAATGGTTGCGTGTTTTAGTTCTTCAATAGATGTGAAATTTTTTACCAGTTTTTTGGCAACCGTTTCTCCAACGTGTTTTATGCCGATACCAAATAATACCTTCTCAAACGGAATTTCTTTTGATTTTTCAATTCCGTCGATGATGTTTTGGGCAGATTTGTCGGCCATTCTCTCCAAAGGAAGCAATTGTTCTTTAGTTAAAACATAAAAATCTGCCGGATTTTCAATGAGTTTTTCCCGATAAAGTTGGGCTATGGTTTCCTGTCCTAAACTTTCGATATTTAAGGCTTTTCTAGAAACGTAATGAATCATTTTTCCCATAACTTGTGGCGGACAATGCATCTCATTGGGACAGAAATGTATTGCCTGATCTTCAATTTTTATCAGTTCCGTACCACATTCCGGACAATTTCTAATGTATTGTATTTCCTGATTTTCAGGATTTCTCTTTTCGGTATTTACACCAACGATTTTTGGGATTATTTCGCCGCCTTTTTCAACGTAAACAAAATCGTTCTCGTGCAGATCGAGTTTTTTTATGATGTCTTCATTGTGTAGGGAAGCACGTTTTACAACAGTTCCGGCTAATAAAACCGGTTTCAGATTGGCAACAGGTGTTATAGCTCCTGTTCTTCCAACTTGATACGTCACACTTTGGAGTTCTGTTTCCACTTTCTCTGCCTTAAACTTATAAGCCATTGCCCAACGCGGAGATTTTGCGGTATAACCCAATTGCTTTTGTTGTTGTAAAGAATTTATTTTCAATACAATTCCGTCTATTTCAAATGGTAAGTTATGTCTTTCGTTATCCCAATACTCAATGAATTCTTTTACCTCTTCTAAAGTTTTGCACAATTTTGAATGTACCGAAGTCCTAAATCCCCAATTTTTAGCATTTTCTAGAAGTTCCCAATGTGTTGATGCCGGTAAATTATCTGAAACAAACTGGTACAAAACTGCTGAAAGTGCCCGTTTGCGAACCTCACCACTGTCCTGCATTTTCAAACTTCCGGAAGCGGTATTTCTAGGATTCATAAAAGGATCCAAACCTTCTTCTTCACGTGACGCATTTATTTTGTCGAAATTTTTTCTCGTTAGATAAATCTCCCCACGCATAAAAAAACGTTCAGGAACATTTCCTTTAAGGGTTAAAGGCACATCCGAAATCGTTCTCACATTCGAAGTAATCTCATCTCCTTGAAAACCATCGCCACGCGTAACAGCTTCTTTCAGTTTTCCGTTTTCGTATAGTATAGAAATGGAAGCACCGTCATATTTCAGTTCGGCTACAAATTCTACAGGTTCATTAATTGACCTTTGGATGCGCTTTTCCCAATCTTCTAGATCATTGTAATCATAGGAATTATCTAGAGAATACATCCTAAACTGATGCTGAACTGTAGGAAAATGTTTGGTAATTCCACCGCCAACACGAAGAGTAGGAGAGTTGGAATCGTAAAATTCGGGATATTGTTTTTCGAGATCCTGCAATTCTTTCAGTTTGATATCAAATTCAAAATCTGAAATGGTAGGTTCATCTAAAACGTAGTAGTTGTAATTATGCTGGTGAAGCTCCTCGCGAAGCGCTTCTATTTTCTGCTGAATGTTTTGGGACATTTGTAGAGGTGTTTTTACAAAAATACAAAAGAGTGACTTCTTATAAAAAAAAATCTCCGTTGTGGAGCAACGGAGATTACATAATTAATAAATCTATTTCCAAAACTTGTGTTTTTAGTTGGACAAAATTATGGCAATAAATTTGTAAATAAATTAACAAATGTTATTTTAATTGCAATCTTTTCTTAATTCTACTTAATGAAACGGGTGTTATTCCTAAAAATGATGCAAGATACTTACCCGGAATGCGTTCGCATAAATCAGGATGGTTTTTCAATAGATTTAGAAAGCTTTTTGGGTAAATCTCTAAGAAAATTAATTAAGTAATTATCAAAAAAATCCATTTAACATATTTATTCAGTGAGCATTTTCAGTATTTTGGAACTTAATTTTTCTGCATTCGGTAGCATTTCTCTTTCCAAAACTAAATTGATAGGAACTGCGGGTAAATCTAATGAACCCATCGCTTCAACAGGCAAATCTAAATGTTTAAAACAATTCTTAGTAATGCGGTGAGATAAAGCTTCTGCAAAGGAATTGTTTAGTTGTTCTTCAGTCAATACAATACATTTTCCATGAAGTTTTACCCTCTCGAAAATAAGGGCTTCATCAAGAGGTACCAACGTCCTTAAATCTATGATTTCAATCCTTCCTTCAAATGATTTTGATGCTTCTTTTGCCCAATAAACACCCATTCCATAGGTTACTATCACTAATGTTCTGCCTTTTTCAGTCTCTGTTTTGTCCGCTTCTTTGATGATGTTGGCTTTTCCGAAAGGTAGAATGTAATCTTCCGCCGGTTCTACAGTTTTAGCATCTTCAGTTCCGGGAACTTTACTCCAATAGAGGCCTTTATGCTCCAACATTACCACAGGATTGGGATCGTAATATGCGGCTTTCAGCAAACCTTTGAAATCGGCAGCGTTACTTGGATAAGCGACTTTTATCCCTTTAATGTTTGCAATGATGCTCTCCACGCTTCCACTGTGATAAGGTCCACCACCACCATAAGCACCAGTTGGAACACGGATAATATTGCTTACCGGAAATTTGCCGTTACTTAAATAACAGGATTTCGAGATTTCAGTAATCAGTTGGTTAATTCCCGGGTAAATATAGTCGGCAAATTGCACTTCAACAATTGGTTTCAGTCCTACAGCACTCATTCCTACTGTTGAGCCAATAATGTACGCTTCTTGAATGGCAGTATTAAAAACTCTTTTTTCACCAAACTTGTTTCCCAAGGTCACAGTCTCTCGAAAAACCCCTCCAATTCTTGCTCCAACATCTTGTCCGTAAAGAACAGCTTCTGGATGTTTGTACATCAATTCCTGTATGGCGTGTATGGCAGCATCTACCATCACAATTTTTTCTTTTTTATTGGCTTCCGCTGGGATTCTGCTTCCCCTTTCCTCTGTTATTGGTGTAGGTGCAAAAATATGTTCTGAGACACTTTCTGGTCTTGGGTCAGCAGCATTTATAGCTTTTTGAAAGGCTTCTTCAGCCTCAATTCTTGTTTTTTTGGTGATTTGTTTCAGGAGTTCATCATCATAACCTTCATCAATAAGAAGATTCCTCAATATAATTCCCGGATCTTTTGCTCTGTGTTTTTGTAAATCAGCTTCATCACGATAAAATTCTCTTCTTACCCCAGAAGTATGGTGGCCAATAAGAACGGTTTTTGCACAAACCACGATTGGTTTTCCTTCATTTCTTACAAAATCGAAAGCTTTTTGCATCCCTTCATAAGACTCAACGAAATGGGTTCCATCGATTCTCATTCTTTCCAAGCCAGTAAAACCTGATACAAATTCGTATGCATCTGCAGTACGGGCTTCTTCTTTAGTAACAGAAATTCCCCATTCGTTATCCTGTACCAAAAAAATAATGGGAAGTTGATGTAAAGCAGCGAACTGAAAAGCTTCAGATACTTCACCTTCAGTTACTGAATTGTCACCAAGAGAACACACCACTACCGGATTTTCTTTGAAATTTTTAAGTTTAAATTCCTGAAGATATCTTAATCCCTGTGCTACACCGGTTGTAGGAATAGCTTGCATTCCTGTTGCTGAGCTTTGATGTATTATTTTAGGAAAATTTTCGTCTCTACTGGATGGATGCGAGTAATAAGAACGACCTCCGGAAAATGGGTCATCTGCTTTTGCGAGAAGTTGTAACATCAAATCATAGGGTGTAAAACCTATGCCAAGCAGTAAACTTTCATCTCTGTAATAAGGTGAAACCCAATCTTCTTTTTTGAGGTGATAAGCAGTAGCAAGTTGTATAGCTTCGTGACCTCGTGAAGTGCTGTGTACGTATTTGCAGATTTGACGGTTTTCTTCATAAATGTCTGCCATGGCTTTGGCAAGCATCATATGATTATATGCTTTTAATAATATATCTTGAGAAACAATTTCTTTTGTTTTAAAATTCATACTTCTCAAATATAAAAAATTTAAATAAGATATGTGGTAACAAAAAAACTGCTTTTTAAAGCAGTTTAAACCAGATATTTATGTTGATTATTCCTTAATAATTTTCTTGGTAATATTCCCATTTTCGGTTTTAATATTGATGAAATATACGCCAGGTGTTAGAGAGCTGAGGTTTATTGTCTGTTGATTTTGGGCTTTAAGCTTCATAACTATTTTTCCACTGATATCAAATACATTTATACTTTCCGCTTTAATTGGTATTATTACAGTAACGTTTTCCTTTGTTCTGGTAGGATGTACAACAACAGCTTTTTTAAGGTCTGTCTCTGTTGCGGATAATCCTGTTTGTGTATAGCCGGTTACAACTATAGCATATTTGGAAGGAGTTTCTGTGCCTGTATCGTTTACAAGCTGACCTTTGTTACTTACAACAACTCGGTATGTTCTTCCTGCAACCGGATTTTCAATTAGTACCTGTTCAATATTATCTACTGTATTATCACCTTTTATTGCAGGGCTCATTGGTGATGATACATCAAGTTTCCAAGGGTAATAAATCGTATTATCAACGGTATCAATAATTCTCAAATCAAGATCATTGATGAGTTGAGATGCGTGATTGTTCTGCAAGTCATTATTAGTAGTAAAAGGAACTGCAGCTGGATCTACCCAAGAAATTGTGGCTTTTAAAGGTTCTCCTGAAACAGCTATGACTTCAATATTATTCTGAACTCCCGATACTAAAGTGTTTTGTTGAAAAATGGCAGTGTTTTGATTCTTTTTAATAACAACTTCTGCTGCTTTACCAGCATCAGCTATACCCCAACCATACCATACATCTGGACCTACGATTCCGGCTTCGTTAGCAGTATGAGTGAGTAATGCTTTCATTTCATCAGCTTGATATATAAAATTGCTATTACCAGTAATATTTCTGTTGATCTGCGTCATTGCACCTGCAATTCCTGAAATCACAGGAGCCGCTAATGATGTTCCTGCATCTTGAGTAATGGATGTGGTATTAGAAGTATTTAGAAATTCTGGAACGGTAACAATTGAACCTACAGCAGTAATGTCCGGTTTTATTGCTCCATCTCTTCTTGGTCCGGCACTGCCTCTAGAATATTTAGAAATATCAGATGGTGAGGTATAAGTGTTTCCGGAAGTTGTAAGTTGATTAGCAGCGGCAACACTAATAATATTTTTTGCCAATGCTCCCCATCCCATACAATAGTAGCCATTGTTACAATTGGAAGGTGGTAACTCTTCTCCAGCTTGAAAAGGTACCCAAGAGTTTGTGCTTAAATCTATCCGATATTTTGTTCCGGTGGTAGTTCCGGGACCAATTCCGTAATAATTTCCAGCAGATTTTATGACGATATGGTTAGGGTTGCTATACACAATTTTGTCATAGTCAGCATCAGGGGTGTAATAACTTCCACCGAAAGTATCTTGCTTTGTTGTTTTGTAAAGCTCATAATCACCATACCAATAATAAGAGCTTCCGCTCAATCTCCAACCTAAATTGGTTCCGTAAGAGTGGTTAGAAATATTAGCATTTGTCGCCGCCTGAAGTTTTTGATAATTTGTTCCTAGACTTGTGTTCCCAAAAAAATAATTTTCAAATGTTGCATTGGTAAGAACACCTTTTGCATTAGCATTAACGCCTATTGCACCTAACATACCTGCCACTTTTGTGGAGTGTGTGCTATAGCTGGCAGCATCGGTTTCTTTTAAAATGATTCTGGATGCAGTTCCAAATTCCTGATGTGACTCAAAAATTTTTCCCGTGTCCATTATTAAAATGTTGATGCCAGTACCATTTACAGCGCCGTTTTGTCCGGTAATTCCTCCGTTTTGTAATACCGGTATATTAGAAGCATTGTTAGCACCCCCGTCTTCTTCATTCCAAAAAACAGGGAAGCCATTGTGTACAGTTGCCAAATTTTGAATGGCCAACTTCACTGCAGCTGAATCGACTTTTCTAGAAGTGTCTTTTTTTAGAAAAGCAGTTAGTTTATTGACATTTTCCTGATGTCTTATTCCGAATTCTTTATAGAGTTTGGAATTTTTTTGTGCGGTGAGGGTTAAAAAAGATGACAAACTAAATATTGTAAGAAAAATCTTTTTCATCTGTTTTTTTTTGCAAAGTTATTATTTTTATACTAACTAAAATGGATGCCAACTGAATGTGGAAAACCCAATTTTTATTTCAATTAAAATTCCTCTATTTTTACCAAAATTCTTTGAAAAAATAATTTAAAATCTCGAATCTCGAACCACGAATCTTAATAGAATGTATTTAGTTTTTGATACCGAAACCACCGGTTTACCAAATAATTTTAATGCGCCAATTTCCGATAGCGACAATTGGCCGAGAATGGTTCAGATTGCGTGGCAACTCCACGATGATGAAGGGAATTTAATTGAAAACCAAGATTATATTATCAAGCCTGAAGGTTACGATATTCCTTTTAATGCAGCAAGAATTCACGGAATTTCAACCAAAATGGCGATGGAAGAAGGTCGTGATCTCACAGAAGTTCTTAAGGAATTTAATGAGGTTTTGAAAAAAGCGAAATTCGGTGTCGGACAAAATGTTGAATTCGATTATAAGATCATCGGAGCTGAGTTTTTCCGTAAAGAAATAGAAAATTCGCTTCAAGCTCTTCCAAAAGCTGATACGATGATTTTTGGAACAGAATATTGTCAACTTCCCGGCGGAAAAGGTGGTAAATTCAAGTCGCCGAAACTGGAAGAAATCTACGAAAAACTTTACGGACATAAATTTGATGAAGCGCACAACGCAGCAGCCGATGTAAATGCAACGGCGCAAGTTTTCTTTGAAATGTTGCGGATTGGTGTGATTGGAGCTAAAGATTTAGGAGTTTCGGAAGATTTAATTAAAAATTTCAGAACTGCGAATCCTAATCCGATTAAACCTTTTGGAATTGTCATCAGAAGACAGGTTGCAGCGTCCAAAAAGAAAAAAACCGTAGACTTTGGTGATACGCCTGAAGTGGAGATTGGCAGTTATTTCAATTTTCACAATCACAGTATATACTCTTCCCTTCAAGCTTCCACCGATATTTCGGATTTAATTAAGAAGGCTTTATCCAATAATTTTCCTGCAGTTGGTATGGTAGATTTGGGCAATATGATGGGTGCTTTTAAATTTGTTTCGGAAGTTGAAAAAGCCAACGGAAGTATTAAAAAAGACTATCAAAATTATCTTGAAAATAAGGCCAAAGCGGAAGAAAATGGTGAGAAATTCACGGAAGCTGAACCAAGAAAAGAACTGATTCCGGTTTTGGGCTGCGAGTTTTATGTTTCAGATCGTCCCGAGCAGAAACAGTTTACCAAAGACGACCCCGACAGAAGGACGAATGTTGTTTTACTTGCCAAAAATTTCAATGGTTATAAAAACTTGGCAAAACTATCGAGTTTGGGATACGTGAACGGTTTTTATTTTGGAGTTCCAAGAATTTCCCGTAGCATGATTGCTGAATATAAGGACGACGTTATTGCGCTTACAGCTGGTACTTTCGGTGATATTCCGAACGCGATATTGGAATTTGGTGAACAAAAAGGTGAGGAACTTTTTAAATGGTGGAAAGATACTTTTGGTGAGGATTTCTATGTTCAAATTCAGAATCACGAAGTGGTTGAAGAAGAACACGTTAACGATGTTCTCCTAAGTTTTGCGGATAAATATGATGTGAAAATTCTAGCCCAAAACGAAACGTTTTACACCGAAAAATCTGATGCCAATATTCAGGATATTTTGTATTGCATTAAAGATGGTGAAAAACTCTCAACACCTGTTGGAAAGGGGTTTGGTAAACGTCGCGGATTGCCTTCAAACGAATATTATATTAAAGATGAACCTGAACTGAAACAGGCATTTCGAAATTATCCGGATGCGTTTGAGGCTTACGATGAATTTTTACAAAAATTTGAGCCTTACACCTTAAAAAGAGATGTTTTACTGCCAAAATTTGATATTCCGGAGCAGTTTTTAAGTCAAGAAGATTTAGAAGATGGTGGAAAACGTGGAGAAAATGCCTTTTTAAGACACTTAACTTATGAAGGAGCCAAAGCAAAATATGGTGAAATTACCCCTGAAATTGCTGAACGTTTAGATTTTGAGCTGGAAGTTATTGCCAATACAGGTTATCCCGGATACTTTTTAATTGTTCAAGATTTTTGTAACGAAGCGAGGAAAATGGGCGTTTCTGTTGGTCCTGGTCGTGGTTCTGCTGCGGGTTCTGCAGTAGCTTACTGCATTGGAATTACCAATGTAGATCCTATAAAATACGATTTACTTTTTGAGCGTTTTCTTAATCCGGAAAGGATTTCTATGCCTGATATTGATATAGATTTTGATGATGAAGGCAGAGATCGTGTTATCAAATGGGTGGTAGATAAGTATGGGAAAACTAATGTAGCGCAGATTATTACATATTCTGTTCTCGGAGGAAAATCTGCGATTAAGGATGCGGGAAGAGTACTGGATGTTTCGATTCCTGAAACAAACAACATTGCGAAACTCGTTCCACCAAGTCCCGGAATGAACATTGCAAAAGCCCTTTCAAAGTACGAGAAATTGCCGCCGGAAGATAAAATGTTGGTGGATGAAATGAAAAAAATCCTTGAAGATAAGGACGATTTTCGTCACAGCGTACTCGCATCGGCTCAAAAAATGGAGGGTGCCATCCGAAATACCGGAATCCACGCTTGTGGTGTAATTATTACGCCGGAAGATATTTCCAACTTGGTTCCAATTACGATTGCAGCCAAAGATGCGGATATTATCGTTTCGCAATTCGATAATTCCGTTGCGGAAAATGCAGGATTACTGAAAATGGACTTTTTAGGTTTGCGGACTTTAACCATCATTAAAGACGCCATAAAACTTGTAAAAGCCAACCACGGAATTGATATTAATACCGATGAAATTCCTTTGGATGATGAGAAAACTTATCAATTATTCCAAGAGGGAAGAACAGTCGGGATTTTTCAGTATGAAAGTCCGGGAATGCAAAAATATATGCGCGAACTGAAACCCACAGTTTTTGCAGATTTAATTGCGATGAATGCACTTTATCGTCCGGGACCAATTAAATACATTCCGAATTTCATCAATCGGAAACACGGAGTGGAAGAAATCGTGTACGACTTACCTGAAAACGAAGAGTATCTGTCTGAAACTTATGGGATTACGGTTTATCAGGAGCAGGTAATGTTGCTGTCTCAGAAATTAGCGAATTTTACTAAAGGTGAAGCCGATACTTTGAGGAAAGCAATGGGTAAAAAGCAGAAAGATGTTCTGGATAAAATGTACCCAAAATTTCTCGAAGGTGGTAAAAAAAATAATCTTGACGAAGATAAACTTAACAAAATTTGGAAAGACTGGGAAGCCTTTGCAGAATATGCCTTCAACAAATCACACTCCACTTGTTACGCTTTAATTGCTTATCATACTGCTTATTTAAAAGCGAATTATCCTGCGGAATATATGGCGAGTGTAATGACGCACAACCTGAACAACACCAAGCAAATCACAATGTTTATGGAAGATTGCAAAAATATGGGTGTGGATGTTTTAGGACCTGATGTGAACGAAAGTCAGTATGAATTTGCGGTGAATGATAAAGGTCAAATTCGTTTTGGATTGGGCGCTATCAAAGGAATTGGTGAAGGTCCTAGTGAAGCGATTGTAGAAACTAGAAAAGCCGGAAGATTCAATACTGTTTTTGAATTTTTTGAGAGAATTCCTTCCAGCCAAGTTAATAAAAGAGTTGTGGAATCTCTGGTGATTGCAGGTGCCTTTGATGAAATTGATAAATATCACCGTGCACAGTATTTTGATGTAGACACTGTCGGAAGAACCAATATTGAAAGGCTTTTACGTTACGGGCAAAGTTTTCAAGACAATAAAAATGAGGTAGAAAATTCACTTTTTGCAGATTTTGCAGATGAAGTGAAAATTGAACCACCAAAAATTAATCCTGCTCCAGAATGGCCAAACATGTACAAGCTTAACAGAGAAAAGGAAATTATTGGTTTCTATCTTTCTGCTCATCCTTTGGATGAGTTTAAATATCAATATCGCTTTATACAGGGCGCACTTTCAAGAAAAGAAATTCTGGAGGGGAAGAAAGATGAAGAAATTCCTGTGGAAAAGGTAATCTCACCAATAGAGAAGGATGAAGAAGAAATTGCTGATGATGTGATCGATTTGGAACTTGTAGAAGATGGCGAAATAATTGAGGAGGAGACTAAGAAAAATGTAGAGGCTAAAGGAAATTTTAATTTCTTGAACCTTGATGAAATTGATGCTTTTAGAGATAAAAATTTTGGTGCAGAGCAAATTAAACTTTTTGAAGAGATAAAAGATTTCAAAGAAAAACAACGCTTTAATACCAATGCCAAAGAGTTTATGGTAGCAGGTCTAATTACAGAATACACTGTTCGTGACGGCTTCAGAAGTGGTGAGAAAGTGGCTTTTATGACTTTGGAAGATTATACAGGGAGCTATAGTTTCAGGCTTGGTGATAGAGATTACTTAAGATTGAGAGACAAATTGGATGTGCAGCGTTTTGTGATTCTCAAAATTAAATTTTCAGTTACCGGAAGCAAAAAAGACAAAGATGGGAAAGTACTTAATGAAGGCCGTGTTTTTCTGAATGTTACTGACGTTATTGAACTTAAAGAAGCTTTCGAAAAGTTTGCAAAAAGCGTTTCTATCGTCATGAATGTTCACGATTTAAGAAAAGACGATTTAGAATTCCTTATTAAAACGTTCGAGGATAATAAAGGCGACCAGAAACTTCATTTCTATATCAAAAATCCTGAAGAAAACAGCCATCTCGAACTGGTTTCCCTTCGTACTACCATTGATGTAAATGGTGATTTGCTCGAAGTCTTTGGACAGGAAAGCAAGTATGAATTTTTCCTTAATTAATTTTTAGAGAGATACTATCTTATAAAACTTCAACCTAGGCTGAAGTTTTTTTTATTAATAATCAGTTAGTTATCTGAAATTTAAAATTTAAATAACAAATAATTAATAAAAAACTTGGAAACTTTTTTGGTTTTTTAGTTTCCTTCATTTATCTTTGCACCCGATTTTTATTATGGAAGACAAAAAACAATTCTTACAGAAAGCAACCGAACTCTTTATAGAAAACGGTGCGAAGACGCTTACAATGGATGATGTGGCGAGAGAATTCGGGATTTCCAAGAAGACGCTTTATCAGAAATACAAAAATAAAGAAGCCCTTTTGGAAGATGTGCTGGCTTTCAAACTCGAAGATATCATCAGCAGAATGCAAAAACTGGATGTGGAAGTGGAAAACGCCATCGAAAGAATGTTCTGCCGCGATGCGGAGATAGAAAAAGCCGTAAAATCCAACGAAACCACGCTCATCAAACAACTGATGAAATATTACCCGGCCATTTTCATAAAACATATGACCGATTTTGCTGAAAAATTTTCAGAAGTTTTGGTTCATAATATTGAAAAAGGCAGAGGTCAGGGCTATTATCATAACAATTTTGATAAAAAAATGTATGCCCGTATATTTTTTCAGTTGGTGATGTCGTATGACAGTTCGCCGTTTATGGACAATTGCTGTGTTGACAGGCAGCGGTACAACGAAGAAGCACTGGTGTTCTATATGAACGCCATCACCACCGAAAAAGGAAAAGAAATTTTAAAAAAAATTAAAGATATAAAGGATGAAAAAACTGCTTAATCTGGTTGCGGTTACAGCAATTACAGTATCGGCTTATGCACAGAAAGCGTTGAGTATCGATGAAGCCTGGCAATATGCAGTGGATAATAATGTGAATGTTCAGAAAGCAAAAATTGATCAAACGATTGCCGACCAAAAGGTGAAGGAAACTATTGGGATTGGTTTGCCACAGGTAAGCGCACAATCCAGATATATGAACTACCTTAAAATCCCGGTTATGTTTGTCGATTTCCAAGGAACTGGTAACCTTATGGAATTTCCGATGGGCCAAAAACATAATTGGAACAACGGAATAACGGTACAGCAACTTCTTTTCAACGGTTCTTATATTGTTGGGCTTGAAAGTGCAAAAACTTACAAAGAAACTGCGGCTTTGGTAGAAGAAAAAACAGAACTATCCATAAAAGAAGGTGTTTTAATGACCTATGCCGGAATTTTAGCAACCGATGAAAACATCAAAACGCTTGAAGAAAATCAAAAAGTTTTAGAGAAAAATTTAAGCGATACTAAAATCATTTACAAAACAGGATTGACGGAATATCAGAATGTAGAGCAACTTGAATATTCCTCAAAAAATCTCAGCACAGTTATCAATAACTTAAAGAGAACCAGAACAAAACTACTTATTGGTTTAAAATATATGATTGGTTATCCTATGGATCAGGACTTAGTTCTGACTTCAGGTTTTGACGAAATTCTAGCTAAAAATAATGTCCTGAATTCTAATGAAGGTTATAACTTCGAAAACCACATCGATTATCGTTTAAAGAAAAATCAGTTGAGAATTAATGAACTTTTATTAAAACTTGAAAAATCTAAAGCGCTACCAACTTTAGCATCTTTCTTTTCAGTAAATGCTAATGCAACAGGGCAGAAACTTGATAATTTGAATTGGAATAAACCTGTTTATTGGGGATTGCAATTAGATATTCCAATCTTTAGCGGATTGCAGCGTCATTGGAAAACAGAACAGGCAAAATTAAATGTACAAAAAGCCAATCTCGATCTTTTGGACACTCAAAAAAACTTGCAGAATAAAGTAGGTTCCACATCCATTGATTATGAGAATGCTTTGGCATCTTATAACAATGCAAAAGAACTTATTGATCTTTCTGAAAGCATTTATAAAAAGCAACAAATTAAATTTAAGGAAGGTATGGGAACCAGTTTCGAACTTTCGCAAGCTGAATCTCAACTTTACGATGCCCAAACCAAATATTATCAAGCAGCGCTTAATTTAATTCAAGCAAAAACCAAACTCGACGAAGCTCTTGGCACCCTTTAAAACTCAAATTAAATTAGAAAATACATTACAATGCGAAAAATATTAATTCCACTAATCGTTCTTGCGTCTTTCACACAGTCGTGCAAGAAAGAAACTACGGTGAAAGATGAACGTCTGGAAACTTTAATCAAAAACAAAGATATTAAAGGACTTCAGGCTTATAAAGACCGACAAAAATATAAAATGGACAGCCTCAACCAAGTAATGGGGCAAATTGATGCTGGCTTAAGCACTCTGGGTGTTTCAGATGTGGCGAGCGGTTTTGTTCAGGTACGTAAACTTGAACTTTCCAACTTCGTTCACAGCATCGAAATTCAAGGAAATGTTACAACCGATCAGGATGTTATGGTGCAGCCACAGTTTGCAGGTACACTTTCTCTTTTTGTGAGAAAAGGTCAGTATGTTGGTCGTGGACAAGTGATTGGTAGAGTTGCAGACGGCGGTTTGCGTGATCAGTATCAGCAAGCTTTAATTTCGGTTTCTACTATTAAAGCTCAATTAGGAGCAGCGCAATCTAATGCTAATTTGGCAAGAATTGCTTATGAAAAGCAATCTTCACTATGGAAACAAAAAATTGGTTCTGAGTTTCAGTATTTGCAGTCGAAAACCAATTACGAAGCAGCTCAAAGGCAGGTTTCAGGTTTGCAAAGCCAGGTTTCAGCAACGCAGAAAGCAGCTGATGCAGTAAGAGCAAATTTAGCTAAAACAGCTATTGTAGCGCCTTTCAGTGGAGTTGTAGATGATGTGATTACGCAAAACGGACAGGTGGTAACGCCGGGAAGCAATATCATCAAGCTAATTTCTTTAGGAACAATGCGTGTTGAGGCCAACGTTCCGGAAACTTATCTTGCAAAAGTAAGACAAGGAACAGGTGTTAAGATTTTCCTTCCGACTTTAAATAAAACTCTAAGTTCAAGTGTAAGATTGGTGGGTAATTATATCGATCCTGCTACCAGAACTTTCAAAATTGAAGTTCCTATTTCCGGTGAAGGTGGTATTGTGAAGCCAAATCTTTTAGCACAGGTTCAAATTCAGGATTATGTTAATCCAAATGCTATACAAGTTCCGGCGCAGTATGTTTACGAAGATGCAGCAAAACGTAAATATGTTTTTGTAGCGGTAAATATAAATGGACAGAATGCTATTGCCAAGAAAGTCTATGTGAACGAAGGTGAAAAATCCGAAAATTCAATAGAAATTTCTACTGGACTAAAAGCAGGTGATAATATCATACTCGATGGTTCTAAAAACCTTACAGACGGACAGAAAATAAAAATTCAGTAAAAATGCTTTCAGCAACTAGCATTTGGCAACCAGCAAGTAATACATTGCAAAAGCCGAAAGCAAATTGCCGAAAGCCGAAAGCATAACATTATGGACAAAAAAAATCACCACGAAAAGGAATCTCTGCTCTCGAGCTGGGCTGTTGATAACCGTACCACGGTTTATGTGATTACCTTTATCATCCTTATTTTAGGGATATTTTCCTTTTTCTCGATGCCGAGGGAGAGTTTTCCGGAAGTGGTACAAAACAATATTTACATTTCTTCCATTTATCCAGGAAACTCTGCTGAAGATGTGGAAAAAGTGGTTACTAAAGAACTGGAAGATAAATTTAAAAACGTTTCAGGGGTTAATAAAGTAAGTTCCAACACGTTTCAGGATTATTCTTTGATTATTGTTGAATTCGATGAGAAGGTAAAACTAGCCGAAGCTAAACAAAGGATTAAAGATGAGGTAGATAAAGCCAAAGGCGACCAAGACTGGCCAACAATGGACTCCAGTTCAAAAGTAGAGCCCAACGTTTTCGATCTTAATATTTCTGAAGAATTTCCAATTCTGAATATCAACGTAAAAGGTAATTATTCAAAATTTGATTTGAAAAATTTTGCTGAAGACATTAAGGATGATTTGGAAGATATCCCTGAAGTAAAGGAAGCTCAGATTGTAGGTGTGGACGATAATGAGGTGGAAGTAGCTGTAGATTTATTTAAAATGAATGCTGCCGGTGTAAGTTTCGACCAAATTATTGGTGCTATTCGTAACGAAAATATGACCATTTCCGGAGGTAATTTAATTACGGAAGGCAATCGTACTAACGTGAGAATAAAAGGGCAGATTTCTTCGCCAGATGATTTGAAAGGCTTTTTTGTGAAACCGGGTGTAAGGATACAGGATATCGCAACCGTTGAATTCAAAGAAAAAGAAAAAACCACCTACGCCAGAGAATCCGGAAATGATGTGGTAATGATTAACCTGAAAAAACGTGCCGGAACCAATATGATTGCGGCAATTGATCAGGCAAAAGTAAAAATTGACGAAGCGAAGAAAACCTATCTTCCAAAAGATCTGGAAATTTCCTTAACCTCTGACCAATCTACGCAGGTGGAACATCAGGTAAACGAACTCGCGAACCACATCTTAATCGGTATCCTGCTCGTAATGGCGGTTTTAAGTTTCTCAATGGGAATGAAAAACGCCCTGTTCGTAGGTACGGCAATTCCACTTTCGATGTTAATTGCTTTTGCAATTTTGCATTTTTCGGGAGTTACACTTAATACGATGGTACTTTTCGCTATGATTATGGGTCTCGGTATGCTTGTGGATGACGGAATTGTGGTGGTAGATAACGTGTACGCCAATATGGAAAAAGGTTTACCAAGGCGTCTCGCTTCCAAATATGGTATTGGTGAAATCGCCTTTCCGGTAATTACCTCTACCTTAACCACGGTTTTTGCTTTCCTTCCAATGTTACTTTGGCCGGGAATTATGGGTGCTTTTATGAAGTATTTCCCGATTACGATTTCAGTAACTTTAATGGCGTCTTTATTCGTAGCATTGGTAATTAATGCTTCTATGACGGGAGGTTCTATGTCTTTGGATAATAAAAACCTAACCCAAAGTCAGGCTAAAAAATACACTTTGATATTTGGAATCATTGCTGTTATTTTTGGGGCGTTAAGATTGATTACGGGAGTTCCTTATTTCCTTGGTGTTACCACATTTTCGGTGTTGGCTATTATAGCAATTTGGTCATACAAAAACTTTTTCCACGATAAGATTGAACATTTCCAATATACTTTCTTCCCAAGGTTGGCCAAGAAGTATCAGGGATTTTTGGGGAATTTATTACAAGGTAAAAAACCAAGAAATTGGTTCTTAGGAGTATTCGGAGTGCTGTTTTTCTCATTTTTCCTTTATGGTGTAATGATGGGAATTGGACGCTCAAAAGTATTGTTCTTCCCGGAAAGCGAGCCGAAACAAACTATGATTTATATGGAATATCCACAGGGAACTGACATTGGAAAAACCAATCAGGCGACCAAAATTGTAGAGCAACGCGTTCTCGGAGTTCTGAATCAATATAAAGAAGGCAATGAAAATTACCTTATTGAATCGATGGTAACACAAGTGGGTAAAGGTGCTGTAAATCCGCAGGTTGACGCAGGTTCTGCAGCAGAAACACCTTTCAAATCAAAAATTACCATTACTTATGTAGAATATGGTCATCGCCGTGGAATTAAAACTTCTGATGTGATGGAAGATCTCCGTAAAGCGATGCCACAAATTCCGGGATTAAATATTATTGTTGAAGCCAATCAAAATGGTCCACCTGTTGGTTATCCAATTTCTATTGAATTGAAAGGGGATGATTACGACAATCTTTTGGTAGAAGCCAATAAAATGATAACCTACATTAACGGACAGGGAATTCAGGGGATTGAAAAACTGCAGACAGATGTGAACAAAGAAAGTCCGGAACTTATCATTGATATCGATCGTGAAACTGCCGGAAATCTAGGAGTTTCTACTGCCTATACCGGAATTACTCTTCGTAGAGCATTGTTTGGACAGGATATTTCAACTTTTAAAGATTTGAAAGACGATTATGATATTTCTGTACGTTTGCAGGAAGACCAAAGAAGAAACCGAAGCATTCTTTTCAACCAGCCAATTACATTGAACGGTCCTGAAGGGCCAGTTCAGGTTCCAATATCGGCGTTTGCGAAAATGCAGGAATCCTTTACATTCAATAAAATTAAAAGAAAAGACAATACCAGAACGATTATGGTATATTCGAATGTATTGAAAGATTTTAATTCTAATGAAATTGTAGGAAAAATCAAAAAATCCCTCGAGAGTTATAAAACACCGGACGGAATTACTTACAAATTTGGTGGTGAGCAGGAAGAGCAGGCGAAAAATATGAATTTCTTATTGTTCGCATTATTCCTCGCAATGGCTATGGTTACGGCGATTATTGTTTATCAGTTCAATTCGTTATCCAAAACGCTCATCATTATGACGACCATTTTGTTAAGTTTTGCCGGCGTATTCCTCGGTTTAGCAATTACAGGAATGGATTTCGTAATCCTGATGACGATGATGGGAATTATCTCACTCGCAGGTGTTGTGGTGAAAAATGGTATTGTATTGATGGACTTCTTCGTACTGAAACTCGATGAAAAAATTGCCGAAAAAGGTGTAGAAACGCACGACGATTTAGAATTGGACGAAGTGAAGGAAATCATTATTGAGTCTGGTAAAGAACGTCTTCGCCCGGTATTATTAACGGCTACTACTGCAGTTTTAGGTCTAATTCCTTTGGCTGTAGGACTTAATTTTGATGTGGCTTCGTTCCTTACAACCTTAAATCCGCATATCTCTTTGGGTGGTGATAACGTTGCATTTTGGGGACCTTTGGCATGGACTATAATCTTCGGATTGACATTCGCTACCTTCCTTACGTTAATTATCGTTCCGGTGATGTTCTACATCATTTCAAAACGTAAAATTAACCGAAGAAGAAAATATGTTGAAAAACATTCTCACGATGCGGAAGACGATGCTGCCGAAATCGAAAGGCTGAAAGCACTTTATCCGGAAGAATTTGAAATGCATCCAAGAAAAGACACAGATTCTGAAATATAGTTTATTAGAAATGTTAAACGAAACCGCTCCGTATGTTTACGGAGCGGTTTTTATTTTGATTTGTGATTAGCTTTAAATTTCCCGAGTATCTCGAACTTCGAACCTCAAAATTAACTCGTGTAACGCTGAAAAGCCTCTTCCAAACTTTCAAATTTTCCTTTAAATTCTTCAATTGGCGAATCCTGAATGATATTTCCATGATGAATGAGTATAACACGGTTGCAAAGTGCTTCCACTTCTTGCATAATGTGAGTAGAAAGAATGACCGTTTTTTCATTGCCAATTTCTTTAATCACGTTTCTGATTTCGATAATTTGATTAGGATCTAGTCCATTAGTAGGTTCATCCAAAATCAGTAAATCCGGCTGGTGTAAAATGGCTTGGGCAAGTCCCACACGTTGTTTGTAACCTTTAGAAAGTTGCCCTATTTTTTTTGATTTTTCCGGGGTAATTCCAACCAGATCAATCACTTCATCCACTCTTGATTTTGAAATTTTATGAATGTCCGCCACAAACTGAAGGTATTCTTTCACATACATTTCGTTGTAAAGTGGATTGTTTTCCGGCAGGAAACCGATGTTTTTTTTGCTTTCGGTTTCACTTTCGGTGATATCTTTCCCTTGGAAGATTATTTGTCCTTCGTCAATTTTTATGGCTCCAACAATAGATTTCATCAGGGTGGATTTTCCTGCACCATTTGGTCCCAGAAGTCCGATAATTTCGTTTTTATCAATGCTTAAATTAATATCGTTCAGCGCAATTTGTTGGCCGAATTTTTTGGTGAGATTGATGATTTGAAGTGACATTAAACGCTGAAATTTTTTGTAAAAATAAAATAAAAAAGGGAAACTTCATTTGAAATTTCCCTTTGTGAACGCGGAAGGAGTCGAACCCTCAACCTTCAGAGCCGTAATCTGACGCTCTATCCAATTGAGCTACGCGTCCAGTTTCGTTTTACGGTTTGCAAATATAGCACAATTTTGTTTTCTTTGAAAGATGAAAGTCAAAATATTCGCATTACTGCTCTTTTTTATTATAATTTCCTGTAAAAAAGAAACTTATAAAAAAGAAAATAATTGGGAGAAGATATCAGATCGGGTTCAATTGATGAAGGATTCTCAATCTTTAAGGATAAAATCAGGTAAATTTGAATTTTATATCCCAAATTCCAAGTTACCTTTAAAGAAGATTGTCTTGCTGAATGCAAGTTTGGTAGGCTATTTTACAGAGCTGGGGCAGGAAGAGAGAATTGCAGGCGTTTCAAGTCCGGAATATATTTATTCAGAAAAAGTTTTGAGTTTGATTAAGGAAGGAAAAATTGCTGATGTAGGGAATGAACAAAAATATAATGTTGAAAAAATTCTTGCTCTAAAACCCGATGCCGTTATCACCAATCACATCGCCAGCTTTGATAATACTTATGATCTGTTGAAAAAAAATGGGATAGAAGTTATTTT
Source organism: Bacteroidota bacterium (assembly GCA_023394415.1). Classification (GTDB taxonomy): domain Bacteria; phylum Bacteroidota; class Bacteroidia; order Flavobacteriales; family Weeksellaceae; genus Planobacterium. The sequence continues at coordinate 136,071 of JAEXAR010000009.1, read as the reverse complement.
TCTTGATGAGTATTTGGAACAAAATCCTTTAGAAAAATCGAAATACCTGCTGCTTTTTGGCAAACTTTTCGGCATGGATAAAGCTTCTGTTGCACGATACAATGAAATAGAAAGTCGTTATGATTCGTTGAAAAATTTAACTCAAAAAATAAATGAAAAGCCAACGGTTTTAGCCAACGAAATTTATGGTAACCAATGGTTTATGCCTGGTGGAAAAACACAGTTGGCGCAGTTTGTAAACGATGCAGGCGGAAATTATATTCTTAAAAATAATGCTGAAAACAAAGCCGTTCCGATGAGTTTTGAAGAAGTTTTTGTAAAATCGGCTGAAGCTGAATTGTGGGTTAATGCGGGAAATCACAACACCAAAAAAAGCTTGCTCATGATGAACCCAGCCTACCAAAAACTAAATGTCTTTCAAAAAGGTAAAATTTATACCGTAACCGGAAGAAAAAAAAATAAAGCCAACGATTTTTTTGAAAGTGGTGTGGTACGATCCGATTTGGTTTTAAAAGATTATATCAAGATTTTTCATCCGCAATTACTTCCAAACGATCAACTTACTTATTTAAAAGAACTGAAATAGTGGTTTAATCTGTATTTCTTATTTTTGCAAACACCGAAAGTTATATGTGGAAATTCATCAAAAAAATTGTCTACATCCTTATTATCCTCAACATTTTAGGAATTGTTGCAGGGCGTTTCTTCAATCCACCAATTACCTTAACACAAATTGGCGGAATTATGGAATATGGAAAGCTTCACCGCGATTATATTTCTTCTGATGAAATGGGTAAAAATGTTAAAAAAGCAGTTATTGCTTCCGAAGACCAAAAGTTTTTTGTACACAACGGATTTGATTATCAGGCGATAGAAAAAGCACTAAAACACAACGAAAAAGGTAAAACCATAAAAGGCGGAAGTACCATATCACAACAAACCGCAAAAAATGTGTTTTTGTGGCAAGGCAGAAGCTGGATCAGGAAAGGCCTCGAAGTGGTTTACACTTTTATCATCGAAAAAATTTGGGGAAAAGATGTCATTTTAGAACGTTACCTCAACTCAATAGAAATGGGACAGGGCGTTTTTGGTGTAGAAGCGGCTTCTAAATATTATTTTGGTAAATCTTCTAAAGATCTCACCAAAAGTGAAGCTGCCTGGATTGCAGCGATACTCCCAAATCCACAGAAATATGATCCAAAAAACCCGTCGTCATACTTACGCAAGAAACATAACTGGATTATGCGTCAGATGAATCACGTGGTTTTAAAGTAAAATAAATACATGCAGATATTTACCTCAAATAAAGAAAATTTTGAAGATGTTCTAAAGAAATATTTTAGTTTCGAAAATAAAACGAAGTCTTTGGATCCTTTGTTTGAAGTATTTCACAGCATCAAAACAAAAGATTTTAAAACTGTAAATCAGTTTTTGAAAGATAATGATGAGGTAAGGCTTAATTTCAGTATTTACCTCAAAGAAGTTTTCAAAGGCAAGCCCTTCAATCTTTCTTTAACGGAAGCGAACATTCTTTCGGAAAATGCATTTATACCGGAACTTAAAAAAAGAACTCTTGATAAAATTTTACCTCCTGTAGGTAACGAAAATTCGGTTTGGTATCTTGTAGATTACATCTCAGTAAGACCTGAAAAGGATTTGAAACTGCTTCAGAACGTGGAGGATGAAGATATGGACGAGCTTTTCCGACTGTTGGAAATTTCAGATTTTATTTCCAAAAAATCGGTAAAGAAAGAGCTATTATTTGCCTCCAATATTTTGGCTTGGCGTGCTATTGGAGTTGCGCTTGATGCAGAGGTCCTCAATATGGTTCCCGAGTACAGAAACTACGATAATCCTTTTTTGGCCTTGCAAGACGAAATGGATTTACTGAATGCTGAATTCCGTAAAAATTCATTGTATCAACTTAATTCCAAAGACCAGCATTTCAAACAAATCAGAATCTATCTGAACCAATGTCTGGGGTTTGTAGAGACAGCATTTCGTAACTCTGCAAAATATGGAATTACGGGCAAAATCAATCAGTCACTGCTTAAAATACGCCAACAAATTAACAGAATTTCAGACATTATTGATTTGTTAGTTATTGATAATGATGAAGACTTGTTGAAGAAATCTAAAAAATTAGTTTTCAATATATTATATTATAAATCTCATAAGAATAATATCTCCGAACTGTTTGATGACAGCACGAGACAGCTGTCACACCTAATTACCAATCACACAGCAGAAACGGGAACACACTATATTACTTCTACTATCAAAGAATATATGGTAATGTTCTGGAAAGCCAGTGGTGGTGGTGTTATTGTAGGTGCGCTTTGTATTTTGAAAATGCTTTATGGTTATGCAGAAGGCAGTGAGTTTTCTCACGCTTTTATGTATGCCTTCAATTATGCGATGGGATTTATTATGATTTATTTAATGGGATTCACGCTTGCTACAAAACAACCGGCAATGACGGCTTCTACAATGGCGAAAGTTCTTTCTGACGACAAAAATACCAGTAAAAATTACCGTGAATTTGCCCATTTAATTTCAAAATTATTCCGTTCACAATTTGTGGCTTTCGTAGGAAATGTTCTTTGGGCATTTCCTGTATCATTGGCGCTTATTTATGGTTTAGATGTGTTGTTTAACCAAAATTTTGCTGCCGATAAATCTACAGTTTTGCTTCGCGATTTGGATCCTTTCAATTCAAAAGCACTTTTACACGCCAGTATTGCTGGATTTTATCTTTTTATTTCGGGAATAATCTCAGGAAATGTGGGCAACAATTCAGTTTACTATCAAATTCCCGGCAGAATTGAAAAAAATCCTCTTATCAAGTGGATTCTTGGTGAGAAAGCTGCAAAAGGAATTTCAAGATACTATTCTAGAAACTGGGCAGGAATTGTTTCCAATTTTTGGTTCGGGATTTTTCTTGGAGTAACAGGTCCAGTTGGTAAGTTTCTGGGTTTAGATTTGGACATCCGACACATTACTTTTGCTGCAGGTAATTTTGCTATCGGATTATACGGAAAGGATTTTAATGTGGATTCTTATACTTTTTGGGTAGCATTCGTCACGGTTTTCCTCATAGGTTTTTTCAATTTTTTGGTGAGTTTTGGTTTGTCTATGGCGTTGGCACTTCGTTCCCGAAAGATTACTTTTGGAGGTGTAAAAGAGATTTTGAAAGAGATTGTAAGATATTTAATCCAAAATCCGCTTCGATTCTTTTTCCCAATTCGTTCCAGCGAGTTGGATTTGCGCGCAAAAGAAATGGTGGAAAAAGTTTCTACAAAATCTGGAGATCATTAATTTTATCTTCCCCGAATTTTTCCTGAAATTTCCTTAAAAAGAAACTTTTTTTGAGACGAAAATCATTTTTCAGAAGTGGCGAATAGATTCTGATGTAAAGTGTTTTATCTTTCAAATTCACGCTTTCTATTTCTTCGAACATTTTTTCATCCAAATAATCTTGGAGATAATCTTTTACTTCAAACGCCAACAGTTTATCTTCAAAACCATAAATTCTCGCAAACGATTTTACGAGTTCGGATGATTGAAATTCTCTTTTTTTCTTCATTTGAGATACGAGTTTCGAGATACGGGTTTCGAGATACGAGTTACGGGATATGGGTTTCGAGATTCTAAAATAAGTGAAACTAAATTTTTTTTATTTTTCTAGGTTATCTCTTCCTTTATTCCAATTTTCCCGAACCCATTTTAAATAGTTGTTGATTTTTCCACCAAGAAGATTGTATTCTCTAAGAAGTTCCTCAAAAGTAGGATTTAAATCGGGATATAATCGAATGATTTTTTCTAAATGATTAATGGTTTCATCGCAACTGCCGTGACAAAAGATTAGAAAACGCTCATATTCCTTTTTATAATAACTTCTGCCATAGCCTTCAACAATATTGGAAACAACCGAATCAGACGAACGTATCAACTGACTTCCCAACTCAAAGAGTTCATATTTTGGTAATAAAAAACTGAATTTGTGAGTTTTAATAAATAACTCAAAACTTATTTTATAAATATCCAAATTCCTATAACTCATCTTAAGAACTATTAAATTTAAAATCTAAATACCAAAACCATCTCAAATCTCGTAACCCGTATCCCGTAACTCGAACCTCGTACCTCGAATCAAATCTCAAAAATTTTCGATTCCTCATTAATCCTTTTCACCACGCTTTCTGTTCTTTCGCGATGAGTATCGGTAATAAAAATCTGACCAAAATTCTCTTTGTTTACAAGTTCAATCAATTGAGAAACTCTCGTATCATCTAATTTATCAAAAATATCATCTAATAAAAGAATAGGATTTTTGCCTGTCAATTCTTTAATTCTTTTGATTTGAGCCAATTTCAATGAAATTAAAAACGATTTTTGCTGTCCCTGACTTCCGGTTTTTTTCAAAAGATTACCATTCATTTCAAACCGTAAATCATCTTTGTGAATTCCGGCGGAAGTGTATGTCAGCATTCGGTCACGTTCCAGGTTGTCTTTCAGCAGATGTTCCATAGCAGATTCTGATAAGTCGGAATCGTAAGTAACTGTTACTGTTTCTTTTCCTCCGGATATGATATTGTAAAATTCCTGCACCACAGGATTCAGTTTTACTACAAATTCCCGTCTTTTTTCAAAAATTTCTTTTCCGAATTTAATTAAAGGTTGGTCATAAATTTCTAAAGAATCGGCTTCAAAAGTTCTGTTTTTTTGGAAATATTTCAGCAAAGCATTACGTTGCTTCAGCGTTTTTTGATACTGAATTAAATTAAAAAGATATTCCGAATCCGTCTGCGAAATCATTGCATCTAAAAAACGTCGTCGGCTTTCTCCAGAGTCAGAAATCAAGTTGGAATCGTACGGCGAAATCATCACGCTTGGCAAAAATCCGATGTGGTCGGAAAGTCGTTCATACGTTTTATCGTTTTTTTTGATGGTTTTTTTCTGGTCTTTCGGTTGCTGAATTTTGATGATATTGTCTTTTTCCAAATCAAAAATTTCAGATTCCAAAGCGAAGAAATCAGCATCGAAAAGAATGTTGTTTAAATCGGAATTCCCCAAAAAACTTTTTCCAACCGAAAGATAATGCAAAGCATCCAAAATATTGGTTTTTCCAACACCGTTATTTCCCACAAAACAATTGATTTGAGGGGAAAAGTCAAAGGACTTTTCGGGATGGTTTTTAAAATTGATAAGGGAAAGTTTTCGGACAATCATAAGTATAAAATTTCATTGAGTTTATCAGGGTTTTGTATTGTATCCCAAATACTTATGATTTCAATTGTATTTTCTGAAACTTTGTAAACAATATAGTAATCACGAACTAATCTTCTTCTGCATTCGGTTCTGGACAATCTAATGCCAATTTCAGGATGGTCTAAAATAAGCAAACCTATTTGATTAAAAAGGTCATTGAGCTTTTTTGAATAGGTCTTTAATTTTTTTTTACTAATCCAAAATTGAAGTATTTCTTTCCGTTGCTCTTTTGCAAAAACAGTCCATTTCAATTTTTTAGCCATTTGTCAAAATATTTTTCAACATCATCGTTATCAATCACACGTCCATTTCTTACATCTTCCAATCCACGTTCAATCATTTTTATGTAAACGGGATGCAATTTCATTTCCTCTTCTTTAAAATATTCTTCTACCTCTTCATCGGTCATCGGTTTATCGCTTTCATAAACAGATTGTGGTTCTGAAACCACGTTTTTTTCTTCAGAACTGAGCATTTCCCAAAGTTTGAAAATCAAATCTCTGTCAGAACTTTCGTTGATTGCTCTGATTAATTTATTTTTAAGAAACTCGAAATTTTCCATATTCTGAATTTTAAGTAAAGATAAAATTTTTAAATTGATTTTAATAAAATCAAAAATAAAAACGGCAGCGCTGCACACAATTCTACACCAACAGAAAAGTAAGCATCAGAATTTCCATTTTCTGAAAAATAAATGAAAATGAAACACACGACAGAAGTGAGACAAAACGCCAACTCAAAATCAGGTTTTAAATAGAAACTTCCGATAATTAAACTAATAAAAATCAATGTATTAGCCATAAATTTCGTATTCTGAATACCAATTAATTTTGGAAAAGTAACAATCTCATCATCATTCATATCCCGAATATCAAACGGTAAAACCAATGCCGTTACAAACAAGAAACTGATTGAAAAGAGTACCAAATTGAAAGTCGGCAAAAAGAGCCAAGCATTCACTAAAGACCAAACCAAACCCACATAAAATACTTTCAATAAAGGAATTTTACGAATAAACCGTTCCAGAAAAAAAGAATTGTAAAACAAACCCAAAACCACGATGATAAGCCATTTTAAAAGCCGGATTTCGTTATGATTAAGAAAAATTAATATGGAACAAATAACAAAACTCAATGCGTTTACAATCAATATTTTAGTGAATATTTTTCTCTGATTTTGGTATTTTGTATAGAGATAACCACTGAAATACGTGATGAATATAAGAAAAACCGTCGGCCAACGGAACGCATTTTGTTCCAACATAAAAAATACAGCGAACAAAGTTCCGGTCAACGAAACAAAAATTTGGCTGTCAACAACGTATTTTTTTAGTAAATTTAGAGAATTCATTCTGCGCAAATTTAGGGATTTAACTTTTGCCGGTTTTTCGAATATAAATAATAAGAACTCGGAAGTTTACACTTCTGCAAATACTATTGGTTATGAATCCATTCAAAAAAATTATTCTGTTTTTCCTTTTTTCATTTGCATTTTCAGCAAGTTTTGCCCAGAAATACTATGACGACCAATGGAAAAAAGTCGCAGAAAATTACAACAAGGGACTTTACAAATCCAACCTCCCGATTATTTTACAAATCCAAAATCAGGCTATGAAAGACGACAACGCTGTACAACTTATTCGCTCGCTGAAAGCGGAATTTAGCATTGTAAACCAAACCAGAGACGACGCTAAAAATGATGCTGCTTCTCAGTTTTTCAAAAAATTGGAAAGTTTTGACCAAAAATTGAATGGCGAAGAAAAATTGGTGTATCAGGTTTTGCTTGGTGAGTTTTTCAATGACTATTACCGAAACAATCAATGGAAAATCAATCAAAGAACCAATATTAATAATCAGGATTTTTCGCAAATAGAAACTTGGAGCAAACTTGATTATAAAAACTTTCTATCGGCTCATTTTGAAAAAATGGAGCGCGAAAATTCGGCTCTGAAAAGCATTTCAATGTCGAAATACAAAGAAATTTTCGAAGCAACTCAGGATTTGGAATATTTTCCGACACTCTACGATTGGAATGCGCTTCAAAATATTGAATTTCTGAAACATACCCAACTTTTCACACCCAACGAAATCAAAGCCAATCACTCAAAAATCCTCGAAATTTATGATGGACTGATTGCGAAGAACTCCGGGAATCCTAAACTTTATTTTCAGCATCAAAAGTTGCGTTACTATTGTAGTTTTACCAATTGCAAAGACCGTTTGCAGCAACTCGAAACGCTTTACAAATCCGCCGAAAACGGCGATTATAAAGTGATGATTATCGATGATATTATGGATGAACTCACGAAAGACGGTAAGAATAAAGAAGCCATAACTTGGGCAGAAACTGCAAAAAAAGAGTATCCAAAATCTAAATTTTTGGAAAACATCAAAAACAAAGAAAACCAAATCACCGTTCCTTCACTTGCGATAAAATACGAAACGCACACGCAACCAAATCTTCCGATTCATCTTGTTGCCCAACATAAAAACGTCAGTGATTTTTCATTAAACATTTACGAAGTGAAAAACGATGAGGAAGGATTTTTAATTTATGTGAACAACCGTTGGCAGAAAAACTATTTTTCAGCGTTGCAGAAAACGTTGGTGCGCAAAGACAATTTCAATGTTCAAAATCTTAAAGATTACAAAACTTATAAAACAGCTTTGGAAATCAAAGCGTTGCCTCCCGGAATTTATGTCGCAGAATACGTGGTTGAAAATTCAATTCAGCAGGATTTTTGGTTCATCGTCACCGATTCACGAATTATTTTCGAAAACAAAGACAACAAAGCACCTGCAAACAGCCAAATGAAATTGGTTAACCGTGAAAACGGAAAAAGTGTAACCAATGAAAACTTGGTTTTCAATGAATATGTGAACGGTAAAAAAGTCACAAAAATCAATGGAAAAACCGACGGAAAAGGTGTTTTCGTATTTCCAAAATCGTTAAACGACGATTATTACCGCTATTATTTAGTAAAATCTTCGGGTAAAAATTACAATCTTACCAATTCTTACGGCAGAGATTATTACTATGAAAGCGGAAATAAAGAAGCCCGTTTTCAGGCGCAAATTTATCTTGACAGAGCGATTTACAGACCAGGACAAATTGTTTATTTTAAGGTGATTACTACAAAATTACTGAACGAAAAAGAAACCGTAGTTCCCGGACAAAAACAGGAAATTATTCTGAACGATGCAAATGGCGAAGAACTTTCAAAGCAAACGTTTACCACCAATGAATTTGGTTCTTATCACGGAAGTTTCACTTTACCGCAAGGAAAACTCAATGGAGAATTTAGTCTTGAAGTGGATGGCGATGATTTGGATAATACCGCTTATAAAAGTTTTAGGGTAGAGGAATACAAACGCCCAAAATTTGAAGTCACTTTTGAACCTGTAAAAGGCGAGTACAAGTACGGACAAACGCTGGAACTTCGAGGAAAAGCAATGACGTTCTCCGGAATTCCGTTGAGCAATGCGAATGTGAATTATGAAATCAAAAAGAAAAATATCCGTTGGATGTATTTTTGGTGGTATCCGCGCGGAAACGATAATGAGAACTCGATTTTAGGCACTGTAAAAACCAATGAAAAAGGCGAATTTACCATCAAAGTAGATTTGAAAAAAGATGAAACTTTAGACGGAATTCAAGTCGATAATTATGAGTTTAATGCTTCTGTGACGGACATCAACGGCGAAACACAGTCGGCAACCGAAAATGTGAAAGTCGCTTCAGTTTCCCATTACATCAAAACCGATGATTTGAAAGACCGTTTTGCAGATGAAAACGTCAAAATAAAGGTTGAAACCAAAAATTATAACGACCAAAATCTAAATAAATCATATCAAGTTAAATTATCAAAATTGGAAGCACCGAAACGTGTTTTCAGAAGTAATTTTGTTTCAGAAATTCAGGATTTACCGAAATTTTCCGAATCTGAATTCATCCAAAAATTTCCACACGACCGATTTGATAAAAATGATTTGGTGGAAAATTGGAAAGTTGAAAAAATCGTGAAACAAACTGTCATTCTGAACGACGCGAAGCAAAGTGAAGAATCTCAAGATTCTTCGTTCCGTTCCTCCACTCAGAAATCCGAAGGATTCGGCGTAGCCAATGACAATCTCCTAGATTTAGGGAAATTGACCGCAGGAACCTATCATCTCGAACTCTACAATATCGAAGGAAAAGACACCATAAAAACCGAGCATCGTTTTGAAGTGTTTGATAAACGTTTTTTAACCGACCTTCAAAAACCATATTTGAAAGTTCTTCAGGACAAAACCGAACTGAAACGTGGCGAAAAAACCACATTGTATGCGTACTCTGCAATTTCAAATGCGATTGCCAATATTTTTGTTCAGAATGGAAACGGTGACACATTTACCACTCAAAAACCATTTAAAGGCGGTGTTTTAGAATATGAAATTACGGCTCCGAAAGATGAAAGTATCAACACGATCAATGTTCAGATTCAGGTTGTAGCGTTCAATGATGTGCAGACGAAACACGTGAATTTCAAAATTCAAAGCGATAAAAAACCTTTAAGAATTGAGACTGTAACCTTCCGCGATAAACTGCAGCCCAATTCCAAAGAAAAATGGACGGTGAAAATCCTTGGCGACGATAAAGAAAAGATTCAGGCAGAAGTGTTGGCGAATATGTATGATATGTCGCTGGATCAATTTGCTGCCAACAGTTATAATTGGCAACCAATGTTTTACAGAAGATTTTTGCAAAGTAATTATGACATTAATGAAGGTTTAGAGCAAATCAATTACAGTAAACGCTTTAAATATTTCAACGGAAAATATATTCAGGTTCCGCAATTTAACTGGTTTGATGGTGGAATTTATGGTGCTAGAGGTTTAATAAATCAAGAAGGATTAAAAACTGCTGCATATTCGCCACCGCCAGTTGCTGTACTATCTGAAGTTGCAAGGGACGCTGCTGCTACGACAGATTCAGCAAAAGTTGAAGAAGTTGTTGTAACAGCACTAGGAATGAAGCGTGAAAAAGCAATAACCGCTGGTAATTCATCAGAAAAAGAAGACCTCGAAAAAATTCCGGTGCGTCAAAATCTCAACGAAACCGCATTTTTCTATCCGAATTTAATGACCGATAAGGACGGAAACGTGAATTTTGAATTTACGTCTCCGGAAGCATTAACGCAGTGGAAACTGATGTTTTTAGCACACACGAAAGATGCAAGAGCCGCACTTTTGGAGAAAGAAGTCATTACCCAAAAAGAATTTTCAGTCAATCCGAATTATCCAAGATTTTTGAGAGAAGGCGATGAAATTAATCTTCAAACTAAATTATCGAGTTTGGTTGCAAAAGCATTGAACGGTTCGGCAACGTTACAAATTTTAGATGCGATGACCAATGAAGATATTTCTACGAAATTTGGTTTAAATAATGCGATTCAGAATTTTAATTTAGTAGAAAACGGAAATTCAGTTGCCAATTGGAAACTGAAAGTGCCGATTAATGTATCCTCTATTATTCTCAGAATTGTAGCGAAAGCCGGCGAGTTTTCCGATGGCGAACAAAAAGCGATTGCAATTTTACCAAACAGAATGTTGGTAACAGATGCTGTTCCGATTTTCGTAAAAGAAGGACAAACCAAAACCTTCACAATTGAAAATTTAATTAAAAATACATCTACAACTGCCACGAACGTAGCCAATACTTTGGAACTCACGACGAATCCGATTTGGGAAATTATGTTTGCCCTGCCAAGTTTGAAAGACGACCAAAATCTCTCCGCAGATGTGCAGTTTAACAAGTGGTTTGCGGATGTTTTGGCTTCCGAAATTTTCAAAGCCAATCCAAGAATGAAAACCGTTTTTGATGAGTACCAAAGCAGAGGATTGCTCACTTCCAACCTTGAAAAAAATCAGGAATTGAAGCAATTGCTGTTGGACGAAACACCTTGGGTTTTGGAAAGTAAAAACGAAACCGAGCAAATGCAGAAACTAGCCCGAATTTTTGATGCGAATACGATGCGAATGTCCATCAATCAGGATTGGGAAGATTTGAAAAAACTTCAAAATCAGGACGGTGGTTTCAGTTGGTATCCGGGTTATCCGAGTTCGTACTACACTTCGCTGTATATTTTGAAAAATTTAGGCAGAATAAATGAGTGGTTGAAAGGTGATTTAAAAGATTATCAAAGCGGCGAACAAAAAGAAATGGTGCGAAAACTCGTGAATTTCTTGGATGCTGAAGTTCATAAATATTGGGACATCGATAAAGAAAGAATTTGGAACAATTACGTTTTAGATTTCTTGGATTCCCGTCATTATTGGGAAAAAGAATTCCCATTAAAAGGAAAAGGCGCTACTTTGAAAAGTTTGGTCATCAAAAAAGCACCAACCGCAAAAATCACCGATTTTACCTTCTTCGGATTGCATCGTGCGGCCCTGTTGTTTGATGCGTACAAACTGACGAATCTTTCCAAAAAACTGATGACTTATCTGAAAGAAACGTCTACCAATACCGAAACACAGGGCGTTTACTGGAAACAGAACTTGAACGACTGGGGTTGGTACAGTTCCAAAACCGTGAATCACGCCGGAGCACTGGAAGCCTTCAACAAATTGACGCCTACTGATGTAAGAATGATTGAAGAAATGAAAATTTGGCTCATCACGCAAAAAGAAGTTTCGAGTTGGGATACATCAAGAAGCACCGCGGAAGTGATTTACACCATTTTAAATTCAGGAAAATCTTGGACTACTGTTGAAAGCGATAAAGCCACGATTGTTTGGGGCGGAAAACCTTTAGAAAATCCGGATACTAAAGCCACAGGTTACATCAAAACTGCTGTAAAATCTGAAAATATTGATAAAAAATTAGGAACGGTAACCGTTACAAAACCCGGTGCAGGAATTGTTCAGGGTGGTTTGTTTTGGCAGTATTACGAAGATTTGGATAAAATAAAATCTTCCGAAACCTACATTTCGATTACCAAAGAATTGTACAAAAAAGTAAAAACCGAAAACGGCGAAATTCTTCAGTCAATTACCGCACAAACACCTTTGAAAGTCGGCGATAAAGTGACGGTAAGAATGATTTTGAATACCGACAGAAATATGGAATTCATTCATTTAAAAGATATGCGTGCGGCAGGTTTTGAACCTTTAGATGTACTTTCCGGTTATCAGTGGAAAAACAATTTGGGCTATTATCAAAGCACCAAAGATGCGTCCACCAATTTCTATATCGAATATATGCCAAAAGGAAAATATGTGTTTGAATATGATGTAATTTGCAATGCATCCGGAACATTCAGCAACGGAATTTCAACCTTGCAGAATTATTACGCTCCGCAGATGAATGCGCATACGAAGGGAACGAGAGTGACGATTAGTGAATAGTCAATAAGTGAATAGTGAATTTTATTTCCGCTTCAATTTTGGAGCGGAATTTTTGTTATAAAATTAGCCACGAATACACTAATAACTTATTCGTGCATTCGTGGCATATTCATAGTGGATTTTCATTAATTTAAAATTCAATATCTTTAAAACTAAATCTGTTTTATGAAAAATTTATTTTCATTTTTAGCAATTTTTGCTTTATCATTTTTTAATTCTCAATCACTTACCGAAAGTCAAAAATTTTGGCAAAACCTTGAAAAACACTGCGGTAAATCTTACGAAGGAGTTATCACAGCAGGCGGAAAAGAAGGTGATGGATTTATGGGACAGCGTTTGGTAATGCAGGTTTTAAGTTGTGAACCAAATAGAATTAGAATTCCATTTTATGTCGGAGAAAACAAATCGAGAACGTGGGTTTTAAAGAAAAATAAAAAACAAATCTTAAAATTGAAACACGACCATCGTCAAGAAGACGGTTCGGAAGATAAAGTGACACAATACGGCGGTGAAAGCACCAACCACGGTTTTGAAAACCTTCAAATGTTTCCGGCCGATGCAGAAACTGCAAAACGAATCGGTTTCGCTTCTACAAATGTTTGGTGGATAACTTTAGATGAAAAAACATTTACCTATAATCTTCGCAGAATAGGAAGCGACCGACTTTTTACCGTAACTTTTGATTTAACAAAGCCAATAAATTACAACGAAAAACCTTGGGGTTGGAAAGAATAAAATTGAAATTTTTAAATTATCAATACAAAAATTAAATATTTCTCATTGTTTATTGACTTTTAAAAAGCGCAAGGATAAACAAAGGCTTTTTTGCTTTGCGTGAAAATATTTTTAAAGATAAACTGTGACGCTTTGCTTCAGCAATGAAATACAATGAAAGTAGAATTGGTATTTCCTTGAAGAACATCTCGGATGTTCCTTTTGTCTATCTAAAAAAGAACTATAATTTAAAAATCTTTTGTTTAACCTTGCATTATAATACTTTAACTTATAAATTAAATATTATTTTTGTTTAAAAAACTTTACTTAATTAAATCCGATAATTCGGGTTTGTGGTTTAAATAAAAAACTATGCAAAACGTTTTCGACGCCAAAGATGCTCAGAATTACATCAACAGAATCAATCAACTCACACCCGAAACCCAAAGAAAATGGGGAAAAATGTCGGTTGACCAAGTTTTAGCACATATGAATGTGCCGTATTCTTTTATTTTTACGCCTGAAAAGCATAAAAAGCCGGGTTCAATTGCTAAATTTTTACTGAAAAATTTCGTGAAACCAAAGATTGTAAACGATAAACCTTACAAACAAAGTTTACCGACAAGTTCGGTTTTCATCATTGCCGACCAAAGAAATTTCGAAGATGAAAAGAAAAAACTTATCGGTAACATTCAACGTGTACAACAACTGGGAAGAGAAGCATTTGAAGGAAAAGAAAATATGAGTTTTGGCGTAATGACAGCACAGGAATGGAATAATATGCTCGCCAAACACCTCAATCATCATCTGGAACAATTCGGAGTTTAATCCATTTAAAACAAAATAAACTATGAAGATTTAAAAACAGTTCTCTATCTAATTCTTCGATTAGTTGTGGTTTGGCTTCTCACTGCTGCATTTTAGTTCCTGGCGATGTGAAGTATGAAAAATCTATCTCTATCAATGCTTCGCCGGACAAAGTTTGGGGAAATGTAAATTCGCTTCGCAGTATGGAATTATGACGACCCTGAAAAAGTGAAACCTCACTAAATCAATGATTAAAACTGCTGATTTTCAGCTATTTTTTATTTCTTTTAATTATTTTGTAAGTTAAAAATTTCCCACAGATTGCAAAAGATTTTCACAGATTCTTTAATGAAATACTTTGCGCTACTAGCAGAATATCTTTAGATATTCTTTGTTTATCTTTAAAAATGTTTCAATAGTTTAAAATAAGTCTTTGTTTATCCTTGCGTTTAAAACTATCGCAACAAAAATTAAGATTTATGAAAATGATGCGGAAACGCTTCCTCCGGTTTCATTCGGAAAACATTCAATAAAATCCACGATTTTAAAAATCCATAACCATAAGAAAACATCTGAATAAAAGTTGAAATCACTGCCATTCCTGCAATACTGATGTTTTTGTTTTGCCAAAGCGCATGGAAAAAGACCAGAAAGGTGTACAAGCCATACATTGCAAGTATAAATCCTCTCTGTAAAAAGAAATATTCTATAAAACCTAAAATATAGCCAATCATAAATAATGACGGAAACGCAAAGGTTGGCTTTACATAATTAGGATGTCTTTGGTTCAGAATTGGTCTGGCGCAACCAAACTGATAAACTTGTTTCGAAAATTTTCCGAAATCTACACGTCGCTTGTGATATACACCAATATTATCAAAAAAAGCCGTTGTAAAACCATTTTCCCAAAGCGTCATAGATAAATCCGGATCTTCGCCGATTCTCATTTCGGAAAAACCACCTACTTTTTCAAACGCTGATTTCCGAACGCCCATATTGAAACTTCTGGGTTGAAACTTTGTAACCGCACTTTTACTGCCGCGAATTCCGCCTGTTGTAAAAACAGAAGTCATAGAGTAGGAGATGGCTTTTTGCATCAAATTAAAACCTTTATGCGCTTTATCTGCACCTCCAAAAGCATCGCAAGGAGTTTCAAGAATATTTTTTTTGATGTTTTCGATGTAATCTTTTTCAACAATAACGTCTGAATCTACAAAAACCAGCCAATCATTTTTTGCTCTTCTCGCACCGTAGTTTCGTGTTAGTCCGGGACCTGAATTGTCTTTTCTAAAAAACTGAATATTTAAACGATCTTGAAAAAGTTCTACAGTTGGTAAAAGTGCAATTTTAGAACCGTCATCTACCACAATAACTTCAAAATTTTTATCAGTTTGAAAAGAAAGTGAATTCAAAAGTTCGAAAAGTTCGTCTTTACGATTGAAAATAGCAATGATGATGGAGATTGTAGGATTCAATTAATTTGAAAATGGGTTAATTTGAAAATATTTTCAAAAATAGAGGTTTATTCATTAACACTAAACTTTTTATACAAGAAATAAACCAATATCTCGAATGTTTGATGTAGGCTTATTTATGATATACTTAATGATTAATTAAAGTTAAATTCATCAAAGACCTTAAAAGACACTATAATTTTGTAGAATAAATGCGTTATGGAGATTGTTCTTTCTGTTCTTGCAGGTTTGGTGCTTTTTCTTTTTGCTGTTAATAATCTTTCAGAATTGATTCAGAAAGTTATGGGCGAAAGTGCTAAAAAATGGCTTACTAAACTTACTTCTAATATAATTTCAGCAATTTTGGTTGGTACAGTAGTTACCACAATTTTAGATTCATCATCTGCAGTTATCATTATTACCATCATTTTAGTGAATTCAAAAGTTTTGACTTTCAGACAAGCGATGGGTATTGTTTTAGGTGCAAATATTGGAACTACCGTCAGCAGTCAAATAATAGCGATGGATGTGACGAAATATTCGCCTCTGCTTTTGGTGATCGGTTTTGGTTTGTTGGTCATTTCAAAATCGGACAAAATTTCAAGTTTAGGTAAAATCATTTTATACTTTGGTGTGTTGTTCTTCGGGTTATTTACGATGGAAAATGCGGTAGAACCTTTGAAAAATGAACCTTTCTTTATGGATCAGTTAAAGAAAACTGAAAATCCAATTTTTGGAACTTTTGTTGGCGCTTTGGTTACACTTGTTATACAGTATTCATCTGCAACTGTAGGAATGGCGATTATTTTAGCAAAAAAAGGACTTTTATCTTTAGCCGGAGGCATTTCTGTAATGTTAGGAGCAGAATTGGGAACTTGTAGTGATACGCTTTTAGCAACTATTAAAGGAAACCGACAGGCTTTGAAAACCGGTTTGTTTCATCTTCTTCTTAATTTTATTTCGATTATAACGGGATTGATATTTTTTAATCAATTTTACGAATTTACAAAGCAGGTTAGTCAAACTGCTCCTATTGAAAGAGCTGTTGCCAATGCTCATATGATGTTTAATATTGGTGGTGTATTGCTTTTCGTTTGGTTTATACCATTTTTTGAGATGCTCTTAAACAAATTATTACCTGAAAAAAGGGATCACTTTTTGGGTGAAAACCAATTATCCCAGTAAAATAACTATTGAGATATTTCAGATAAATGTTTCTTTTTGGTTCCCTCATACATTTCATATTGTAAAAATCGTGTTTCCAGTTTTCCGTTGAAAAGTTTGATTTTTCTTGATGGTCGTAAACCGATTTTTTTTACAGCTTCTAAATCAGAAGAAATTAACCAAGCTAAAGTGTTTGGATAACTTTGTTTGAAGGTATCACCAATTTTTTTGTAAAAATCGTCATCATTAATCGTTATTCTTTCGTCATAAGGCGGATTGAAAACCATTAACAAAGGAAAAAGTTCCTTCTTGCTCTCGAAGAAATTTTGTTTTCTAACTTCAATAACGTCTTCCATTTCTGCCGCTTCAATATTAATTTTAGAAGCATTTAGCATTCTTGCATCAATGTCGTAGCCAACGATTTTTCCTGTGAACTCCTTCACTCTGTTGATTCGGAATTCTTTAATTTTTGTAAAAAGTTCGGCATCATAATTCTTCCAGTTTTGGAAAGCGAAATTTTTTCTGAAAATCTGAGCCGGTAAATCCATTGCAATCATTGCGGCTTCTATCAAAAGCGTTCCGCTTCCACACATCGGATCCAGAAAATTACCTTTTCCGTCCCAACCTGCAAGTTGCAGCATTCCGGAAGCCAAAACTTCATTAATGGGAGCTTCTCCTTGTTCTTTTCTGTAACCGCGCTTGAACAAAGGTTCTCCAGAAGAATCTAAAGAAATCGTTATCAATTCTCTATCGATGTGAAGATGAAACTGAATATCCGGATTTTTCGGTTCTACATTTGGGCGATTTTTGTATTTATTTTTAAAAAAATCTGCAATTGCATCCTTCATTTTCAGGGACATAAATTGCGAATGACGAAACGTTTCGGAATATACCGTAGAATCTATTGCGAAAGTTTGATCAACATCCATCAATTCATCCCAATTGAATTTTAGAAGCCTTTCGTAAAATTGTTTTTCATTAAAGGCTTTGAAAGTAAAAACCGGAATCAAAATTTTCAGTGCAGTTCTTGCGGAATAATTGATTTTATAAAGAAAACCAAGGTCGCCTTCACAATTAACGGCGCGGTTTTTAATCTCAACATTTCTGCCGCCGAGTTTTTTAATTTCTTCGGCTAAAACCTGTTCTAATCCGAAAAACGTTTTTATTTGGATATTTAAATTATTATTGTCCATAAGATTTTAGCGCTGTCATACTGAACAAAATTCTTGATTTCGCTACTGAACTTTGGTTGTAAAACTTTCGTTTTATATTCAGAATGACAATTGGTAATTTGTTAGTGATTAAAATGTTAATTTTTGGCAGTCTTCATTCTGTACCCGCGATGATTGCCGTTTACTAAATTATTTCGCAAATTTAACTATTTTTGCACTATGGCGTGGTTTAAAACTTGGTTTAATACACCTTACTATCATATTCTTTACAAAAACCGTGATTTTACAGAAGCGGAAGCCTTTATTTCTTTATTAGTAAAAGATTTGCAACTTTCTGAAGGTTCAGAGATTATAGATTTGGCTTGTGGAAAAGGTCGTCATTCCATTTATCTTAATCAATTGGGATTTAAGGTTTTGGGATTAGATTTGTCGGAAGAAAGCATTGCTCATAATCAACAGTTTGAGAATGATACTTTGAAATTTGAAGTTCATGATATGAGGGATGAAATTGAAGGAAGTCATGTAGATGCTGTCTTCAATCTTTTCACCAGTTTTGGCTACTTTGACGATCAAAAGGATGATGAGAGAGTTTTTCTTTCTGTAAATAATATTCTAAAATCTAATGGTTACTTCGTTCTTGATTTTTTGAATGAAAAATATGTTAGAAATACTTTAGTAGAAGAAACCTTTGTTGAAAGACCCAATATCACCTTCAAAATTAATAAAAGAATTGAAGGGCAACACGTCATTAAAGACATTCGTTTTTCAGATGGGGGAGAAGATTTTCATTTTTTTGAAAGGGTTAAATTACATACTCTGGATGAAATTGACCAATTAGCATCTCAATGCGGATTTGAAAGAGTAAAACTCTACGGAAACTATAAACTTGAAGGTTTTGACCTAGAAACATCTCCGCGTTGTATTAACATTTTTAAAAAAATTGAAAAATGATTATTGTTCTACTTATATTAAGTGTTTTGGCAGGAGTTCTTTTGGGAAAGTTTTTTGGATCCAAGCATGCTTTTGCAAAATACCTTTTGATATTAAGCGCCGGTTTTCTTATCACCATTTGTTTAAATGAAGTTTTTCCCCAAGTTTATCATTCTGAAAATCATAATATCGGAGTTTGGGTTATTGGTGGTGTACTTCTCCAGATGCTTCTAGAAAATTTGACCAAAGGCTTTGAGCACGGTCACTTTCATCATACTGACGATACAATTTTGCCGGTAGCTTTAATTGTGGGGATGTTTACACACGCTTTTATTGAGGGAATTCCTTTGGCAAACGAAACCGATGTTTTTTCACCATATTTACAGGGTATTTTATTTCACAATTTGCCTATTTCCTTTGTATTGGGCGCTTTTTTATTCAGAAATAAAAAACTTTCTGCTTATTCGTGGCTTATTATTATTTTGTTTGCAATTGCATCACCTTTTGGGATATTACTTGGTAAATATTTTGACCCAAATCTTCAGCCTTATTTTCTTGCAATTGTTGGCGGTATCTTTCTACATATTTCTTCAGTGATTATCTTTGAAAGTAACAAAAACCATAATACGGACTGGACCAAAATTGGTCTCGTAATTCTAGGTGTTTTGCTTGCAATGACTGGACATTTATTTCATGACCATTAAAAAACTCCGAAACAAAGTTTCGGAGCCTGTCTAAATTAAAATTTTTCTTTATTAAAATTTCCAACCTAATGTTAAGGTAACATTGTTTTGGCTATTTTTTACATCTGATAATACAGCATTACTGTTTTGGAAGTATGCAGATTGTCCGTAGTATTCTGTTCCTGATAATGAAGATCCTCTTAAGAAAGGCATAGTGTAGTTTGATGACACATTGTTATAAGCTGCATCAAGGTAAAATGATTTGAAATCATATCCTAAACCAACACCAATAGTTTCTCTTTTTCCGGCATATAAATTTCCGACTGAGGTATTAGTTGCAGGATTACCTTGGGCATCAATCGATGCAATAGACATGTTGTCACCAAAAGGACTGGTTGAAAATCCATACCCACCTCTTAATCTTAATTGTTGTATACGGTATTCTGCACCAACTTTAACTTCAGAAATATTTTTGTAGTTGTTGTTTAGGAAATTATCCATTTCAGTTTGGGCGTCTTCACCCATTTTTCCAAATTTTGGTTTAGAAAGTCCTAATGTATAATCTACATTTAGTGCTAAACTTTTATTTGGAACAAATGCAGCACTCAAAGTGGCTTTCATTGGAGAAGAGAAAGTTCTTGTTTCAGAATATTCACCATCATTATTGGAGTCATAATCATAGTATGAGTACGTTCTGTCAATGCTCCACCAAGTCGGAGTTTCAATGGCTGCACCTAATCTAAACTGATTATTAACTTTCCCAATGACACCAACAGACGCAGAAAAACCGCTAGCATCTTCTAAATAAGGAGTATATTGTTTATTAAAATATTCAGATGCGTTATTACTTGCAAACTTCATCGAGGCATAATCATATTGCTTAAAGCTAGAGCCGTGTAAATTTATCCCTGCACCCAAATAAAATTTGTTGTCATAATTTCCACCTAAACCAATGCTCATTTTAGTAAGGTCACCCACTCTGTCATAAGCATGAGCATTTAACGAAATAACATCGTTGTTATCCAGATTAAACTTCACGTTGCCGTTACCAGCAGTTTCACTGTAATCATCAACTGATTTGCTTGAAAAACTTACCCCAAGGTTTACAAATTTCCAAGGAGACGTGGAACGTGTTTCAAAAACCGCAATTCCACCAACTTGTCCCAAATCTACTTTATTAGCTTTGGTTTCCACCGAGTTTCCAAAAAGAGTTGTTGTGTTGGTTCCGTTATTGATATTAATTGTTCCGGAAAGGTCACTCGCAATGGCAACTCCAATACCAGCAGGATTTGAGTTCAGAACAGAAGCATCACCTCCTAAAGCACCCATAGATCCGGCCATAGAATTATACTTTGATGAACCTGTTAATCCCGGATTTGTATATACATCAACTGAATTTTTAATTACAGAAGCATCTTGAGCCTGTACAAAAAACGCTGCTGAAATTGTTAAAATCGTTAAAGACTTTTTAATCATTTACTTATAATATTAATAGTTTTTTACTTAAAATCTTCCACCACCAGTTCTCATACCACCACCTCTTGATGTGCTTCCACTTGATGATGAACCTGAATTAAATCCTCCGCCAGATCTGAATCCGCCACTGTCGTAGCTTCTATTTTCAATAGTTCTGTTCTCGAAAGTACGGTTTTCAAATGTTCTGTTATTTTCAAAACGAGGCTGTGATCTCTCTTGTTGTGGCATTTGTCTTTGTGTAGGCGCAGGTCTCTCGATATTGCCATTTCTCATGGTTTCACTACCTCTCATCCTTGGTTGCGATATCGTTCCTTGGTCAGCGCCATTTCTTGGGAATGTACTTCCATTTCTCATTGTAGAGCTTGGTTGCGTCATTCTTCCTGTATTCGTGTTATAATTGCCATCAGCACCGCTTTTTCTTTGTGGAGCTCTGTAATAGTTATTTCCGTAATATGGATTTCCATAGTAATTTCCAAAAGAATTATAACCGTAAGGAGAGTAGTGGTAAGGAGAATAGTATCCGTAGTAAGGGTTATAACCGTAAAATCTTGAATAACCCCAAGGATAATAACTAAAATAGGAATTGTAACCCCAAGGACCAAAATCGAAGAATGGATCATAAAAACCATATCCCCAAGGGCTTCCCCAACCTAAACTCATTCCATAATAACCACCCCATCCATATCTTGGGAAGAATCCGTAACCATAACCGTATGGATTGCCCCAACTGTTATAATGAGTTTCTGAACCGCTGTAAATTCCCCAATCAGAAGATTTGGCATTATCATTACTCCAGTTATCATTATTGTAACGATTTTTTTTAGTTAATTCGTTTTGTCTACTTTTTTCGATGATACTTGTAGAGTCCTGATAGTCGTAATATTCTCCAACTCTGTTTCCGGTTTGGTTATTAATGGTTCCTTCCGGTAATGTATCGGTATTTGGATCGTAGTAAACACCGTCTGTTTCAGAGTAACCTCCGGTATAAGCACCGCAGGACATTAAAATCATACCTGCTGAAACGCCTAAAACTGCTTTAGATTTTAGCAGTCCCCATAGATTTTGATGTATATTTTTTTTCATAATAAATGTGAAAAATTTTAATTTAAATTATATTTGCACTTTATACTAAAAGTGTACCAATAATTAAGGTTTTGTAATCGTAAATTTACACTTTTTATATTAGATATAAAGTGACTTAAAAAGTTAAATCAACTTTTTAAAAAAAAGTTAAAATACAAAAAAATAATAATGGCAAAATTAACTTCAAGAAGCGAGGATTACAGTAAGTGGTATAATGAGTTGGTTGTGAAAGCAGACCTTGCTGAAAATTCAGGAGTAAGAGGGTGTATGGTTATAAAACCTTACGGATACGCAATTTGGGAAAAAATGAGAGATGAATTGGATAGGATGTTCAAGGAAACCGGTCACCAAAATGCATATTTCCCCATCTTTATCCCCAAAAGTTATTTTGAAGCTGAAGAAAAAAATGCAGAAGGCTTCGCTAAAGAATGTGCTGTAGTAACACATTATAGGCTGAAAAATGACCCTGAAAATCCCGGAAGATTAATCGTTGATCCTGATGCTAAACTAGAAGAAGAGCTAATTGTACGCCCTACTTCAGAAGCTATTATTTGGAGTACCTATAAAAATTGGATTCAATCATACCGTGATTTGCCAATTCTTATTAATCAATGGGCGAATGTTGTGCGTTGGGAAATGCGAACAAGATTATTTTTAAGAACTGCTGAATTCCTTTGGCAAGAAGGGCATACTGCTCACGCTACAAAACAGGAAGCAGTAGAAGAAACCGAAAAAATGCTAGAAGTTTACGCGGATTTTGCTGAAAGATTTATGGCTGTTCCTGTGATTAAGGGTATCAAAACACCGTCTGAGAGATTTGCTGGGGCAGAAGAAACATATTGTATTGAGGCTATGATGCAGGATGGTAAAGCATTGCAAGCAGGTACGTCTCATTTTTTAGGTCAGAATTTTGCCGAAGCTTTCGATGTGAAATTTACCAATAGAGAAGGAAAAATGGAACATGCTTGGGCAACTTCTTGGGGTGTTTCTACCAGATTAATGGGAGCGTTGATTATGGCGCATTCCGATGATAACGGCTTGGTTCTGCCTCCAACTTTAGCACCAATTCAGGTAGTTATTGTGCCTATTTTTAAAGGTGAAGAACAACTCAATCAAATTAATGAAGTGGCTTATGATTTACAAGCTACTCTAAAAGCTAAAGGAATTTCTGTAAAATACGATAACGACGATCAGAACAAACCGGGTTGGAAATTTGCAGAATATGAATTGAAAGGTGTTCCTGTACGTATCGCAATGGGAGCAAGAGATTTAGAAAACAAAACCGTAGAGATTGCTAGAAGAGATACGCTTACGAAGGAAGTACAACCTTTAGAAAATATCGAAAACTATATCGAAGAATTATTAAACACAATTCAAAATGATATTTATAATAAAGCCCTAAACTTTAGAGCTGAAAACATCACTGAAGTGAATTCATATGAAGAATTTAAGAAAGTTCTTGAAGAAAAAGGAGGATTCATTTCTGCACATTGGGATGGCACTGCCGAAGAAGAGGAGCAAATTAAAAACGAAACAAAAGCAACCATTCGTTGTATCCCTTTAGATTCAAAGCTGGAAGAAGGTGTTTCTCTCATTTCAGGCAAGCCATCAAAGCAAAGAGTAATTTTTGCGAAAGCCTATTAATGAAAAAAATATCTGCTTAACATAAGATAAAATATTGTTAAAATTATTCAATATTGATTAAGTTGGATCAAAATTTGCTACATTTAATAAGTTAACATTTTAAAATAAACTATTATGTCATTAAACGTTATTGATCTGATCAAAGGTCAGTTAGGTCCTGCGTTAGTTTCACAGGCTGCTTCTGAATTAGGAGAAAGCGAATCAGGAATTTCTAAAGCAATCAGCGGTTTACTTCCTGCAGTAGTTGGTGGTTTAGCTAACAATGCAAGTAACCCATCTGTTTTAGATGCAATTACTGGTGCTTCTTCAAGCGGATTATTAGGAAATCTTTTAGGAGGTTCTTCTAACAATTCTTTGATTTCTTCAGTACTGTCAGCAATCTTTGGTGATAAAGTTGGCGCTCTTGTTAATGCTATTTCTAGCTTTGCAGGAATTGGTAACTCATCTTCAAGTTCTTTGCTTAACTTGGTTACTGGTGCTGCTTTAGGTTCAGTTGGTAAATATGCAGCTGATAACAATCTAGACAAATCAGGACTTGCTTCATTGCTAGGAGATCAGAAAGGTATCGTTTCTTCGCTACTTCCTGCAGGTCTTTCTTTAGCTTCATTAGGCTTAGGAAACTGGTTCGGAGGTGATAAAACAGTAGAAACTGAAAAAGTAAGAGTATCTTCTTACGATGAGCCTAAAGTAGAAGTAAACAGAGGTGGTTCTACACACGTAAACGTTGACAGAAATGACAACAACGGTGGTGGTTCTATTTGGAAATGGTTATTACCATTATTATTACTTTTACTAGCAGGTTGGTTCCTTTGGAAGCAGTGTGGTAATAAAGAAACTACAACAGTAACTGATACTACAGACTCTACAGCAGTAGTTTCTGATACAGATACAGCAGTTGTTGCTGGTGATTCTGCTACAGCTACTGTTACTAAAACTACTACTGATATCGACCTTAATGGTACTAAACTTAAAGGTTATGCAGGTGGTATGGAATCTCAAATGATCGATTTCCTTAAAGGTGATTCTTATGCAGCTGCTTCAGATGATGATTTGAGCAAAACTTGGTACAACTTCGATAATGTAAACTTCGAATTTAGTAAATCAGATCAAATTACGCCGGAATCAGTAGGTCAGTTAGAAAACCTTGCTGCTATCCTTAAAGCTTATCCGGATGTAAAAATCAAAGTAGGTGGATATACAGATAAAAAAGGTGATGATGCTGCTAACCAGAAGCTTTCTCAGGCTAGAGCAGAGTACATTAAGAAAAGACTTTCTGATCTTGGTGTAGGTGCTCAGGTTATTGAAGCTAAAGGTTACGGCGAAGAATTCGCTACAGTTGCTGAAACAGCTTCAGACAAAGAAAGAGAAGCTGACAGAAAAATGGCTGTAAGATTCGCAAAATAATCAAATCGATATAACACGATAAGTCCCGTCTCTCAATGAGGCGGGATTTTTTTATTGAAGTTTTGAAATAGGAGCAAACGATTCCAATATTTTAGTTTTTTCGGTCCCGCTGTTCACTATATCTTTTTCGCTGCGTCGCAGACGCTGCGAAAAAGGATGCCGTTACCATCGGGACTAAAAACACGTTTCGGAATTTCTTTAGTCTAAAATTAGATTCTAAGTAAAGAGAAAAAAGTGAAACTTTTAATAATAACCTTTATTATATTAAGAATTTGTAAAAAATTAGAAAACATTTACTATTTTTGTTAGATTAATCTAACAAATGACAAATCCTTTTCGAAAACCTTGGCGTCAAGAACGATCTTCAGATTCACTTTCTGAAGTCTTTTCCAGCATAGAAATACCTAAAAATGCAAGTTTCTGGAAAAAGCTTTTAGCCTTTTTAGGACCGGGTTTAATGATTTCGGTAGGTTATATGGATCCTGGAAACTGGGCAACCGATATCGCAGGTGGCGCACAGTTTGGCTATACACTACTTTCTGTCATACTTATATCTAATCTTTTTGCTATACTTCTTCAGCATTTATCATTAAAATTGGGTATTGTTGCAGAACGGGATTTAGCGCAGGCTTGTAAAGATCATTTTCATCCGGTAATTAATTTTATTTTATGGATTTTTTGCGAAATAGCCATTGCAGCAATGGATTTGGCGGAAGTACTAGGTACTGCCATCGCTCTGAATTTACTTTTCGGAATTCCTTTAACTTGGGGAGTTGTCATCACCATTATAGATGTCTTTATCATTCTGATGCTTCAGGCTAAAGGCTTCCGTTGGCTCGAAAGTATTGTTGGTGGACTTATTTTTATAATTTTAATTTGTTTCGGTTATCAAATTATCATTTCAAAGCCGGAGATTTTCCCTATACTTCACGGTTTGGTTCCACAGAAAGAAATTGTTACCAATCCTTCAATGCTTTACATAGCTATCGGAATTTTGGGTGCTACCGTAATGCCACATAATCTTTATCTGCATAGCAGTATCGTACAAACCAGAAACTACGAGCGTACTGATGAAGGAAAAAAGGAAGCTATAAAATTTGCGACTATCGATAGTACGGCATCACTACTTTTAGCATTTTTCATTAATGCAGCGATTTTAATTGTGGCTGCGGCAACTTTCCATACTTCAGGAAATCAAAACATAGCTGATATTCACGATGCTCACAGAATGCTTGAACCTTTGCTTGGGACATCTCTGGCAAGTATTGCTTTTGCAGTAGCGCTTTTAGCATCCGGTCAAAATTCCACACTTACCGGTACGCTTGCCGGGCAAATTGTGATGGAAGGTTTTTTAAATTTAAAGTTAAAGCCTTGGCTACGGCGATTAATCACCCGTTTAATTGCGGTTATTCCTGCATTTTTCGTCACCTTATTTTACGGCGAAAAAGGGACTTCGGAACTATTGGTTCTAAGCCAGGTCATTTTATCCATGCAGCTGAGTTTTGCAGTTATTCCTCTTGTGATGTTTACAAATGATAAACTAAAAATGGGAAGATTCGTCAATAAGAAAGGAATGAAAATTTTAGTTTGGTTTATCACATCAATCATTGTAATTTTAAACCTTTATTTATTAATTGAAACTTTTTTTGGTTATTCATAAGTTTTTTCAATTGTTTATTTGCCTTAGCAGTGTTGTCATTAATGCACAATACGTAATTGAGTCACCATCTGTGATTTCAAAACATCACCTTTCCATTGAAACTGATTTTGCTTTTGAAAATTATAAAATGCAAAAGAGTTTTTATTACCCTTCAATCTTTCTGAAATACGGAGCAGGTCAAAATTTAGAGCTGCATTTTCTAACCACTTTAAACCATCATCAGACACTCGATTATACATTTGGAGGTTTAGGGCAGCTTTCTTTAGGTTTCAAGACCAAAGTGTTTGAAAAGGGAAATAATTTTAATGCTTACTTAATGGCGCAAGTTGGCTTACATAAAACGGGTTCAAGATTTTTTCACTCAACCTATCCTAATCCTAAAATTTATTTACTCTTCGGAAAAAATTTTAACTAGAAATTAGAAACGCAATATAGTATAGGAACAGAATGGGATGGTGACACAGGAGAGCAAATTACAAACTATTCTGGAGCCATTCTTTATAAGCCGGAAGATAGAATTAATTTTTTTGCAGAATACTTTGGGTACACAAAGCGGAATGAGACATCAAATCATCATACTGATGTAGGCATTAGTTACACTCCTATACCAAATTTATTTTTCGAAAGTGCCTGCGGAATTGGTTTTACCAAAGATGCTCCGCAATATTTTGTAAACTTTAAAATTACTTATGAGATAGATTTAAACAATCAGTAACACTGACTTATTGTCCGCAAATGTTCTTTGGCAATAATTTTGAAAACTTATCTATATCAAAATTAAAATTATGTCAGAAAATCACGATAAACACGAAGAAAACGTAAATAATTCAGAAGAATTCAATCAGAATTTTGAAGGTGAAACTACTGAAAATGTGACAGAACAACCTTCTGCAGAAGAACTTTTGGCAGAAGAAAAAGACCGTTACATACGTCTCTATGCTGAGTTTGAAAACTATAAAAAAAGAACTGCCAAAGAGAAAATGGAGTTCTTCCAGTTCGCTAATCAGGATATGATGATTTCGATGCTTGCTGTTTTAGATGATTTTGAAAGAGCTATTAAAAACATCTCCGAAAACGGAAATGAAGCCGATTTGCAAGGTGTTGAGCTTATTTACCAGAAATTCAAATCCAAATTGAGCGAAAAAGGTCTTAAAGTAATGGAAGTGAAAGCGGGAGATGATTTTGATGTTAATCTTCACGAAGCCATTACACAGATTCCTTCTCCAACGCCTGAACTTAAGGGAAAAATCGTAGATGTTATTGAAACAGGATATACGCTTTATGACAAAGTAATCCGTTTCGCAAAAGTGGTTACAGGAAACTAAATCAATAGTCAATTTGCTTCGCTGTGAATGTATGTTAATTTTAAATTCACAATCTAGAGCCGGCAAATTCATTCAAATAAATTCACAATAATATATGTCGAAAAGAGACTATTACGAAGTACTTGGCGTGTCCAAAAGCGCTTCCGCAGACGAGATAAAAAAGGCTTATCGTAAGCAAGCTCTGAAATATCACCCTGATAAAAATCCGGGAGACAAAGTAGCCGAAGAAAAGTTTAAAGAAGCAGCCGAAGCCTATGAAGTGTTGAGCGATGCCAATAAAAAGGCTCGTTACGACCAATTTGGACACGCAGGAATGGGTGGAGCCGGAGGATTCGGTGGTGGATTTGGTGGAGGTATGAATATGGAAGATATCTTCTCACAATTTGGAGATATTTTCGGTGGACATTTCGGTGGAAGTTTTGGTGGATTTGGTGGTGGTGGCGGAAGACAGCAGCTTCGCGGTTCTAATTTAAGAGTTAGAATCAAATTGAATCTTGAAGAAATGGTGAATGGCACACAGAAAACCATCAAGGTCAAAAAAATGAAAGTAGCAGCCGGAGCTACTTCTAAAACCTGTCCAACCTGTAATGGAAGTGGTGCGCAGATAAAAGTAATGAACACCATGTTTGGGCAAATGCAAACGCAAACCACTTGCGGAACGTGTCAGGGTATTGGTAAAGTTGCAGATAAAATTCCAAGCGGTGCCAACGAACACGGTTTGATAAAAGAAGATGAAGAAGTAACTATTAACATTCCGGCAGGTGCAAGAGAAGGCATCCAACTAAACGTTCGTGGAAAAGGTAACGATGCACCTTTCGGTGGAAACCCTGGAGACTTATTGGTTGTAGTAGAAGAGGAAGAAGATGTCAACATCAAACGTGAAGGCGACAATCTGCATCAAGAACTTTTTGTTTCTTTTGCAGAAGCTGCTTTAGGAACATCCAGAGAAATCTCTACCGTTGGCGGAAAAGTAAAAATAAAAGTAGATCCAGGAACACAGTCGGGCAAAATATTAAGACTGGCCGGAAAAGGTTTACCAAGCATCGACAGTTACGGAAAAGGAGATATGTTTGTACACATCAATGTATGGACGCCACAGAAACTTACGCCTGAACAAAAAGATTTCTTCGAAAAGCAGATGCAAAGTGGCGAGATGAATGCGGAACCTTCAGGAAAAGAGAAATCCTTTTTTGATAAAGTGAAAGATTTATTCAGTTGAAGAATTTTTAAGAGACTTTTTAAGTCTCTTTTTTATTAATGTTGCAAAAGTTCAAAATTTTTAACAAATTTTTAATGATGCTTATCATAGAAAAACAAAGTTAGAATTGATCAACTGGCACAGAATTTTAAGAGATTTATTAATATGAAAAAACTGATTTTAAAATATCATTTTTGGGTGATGGGACTTTTGGGAATGGTACTTACATCCTGTTCCACAGCTCATCGTGTGGTTTCGGAAAAAGGTTCCAAAAAATTGTATAACTTGAAATATGGTGAAGATAAACGGAATGTAATGGATGTTTTTCTACCTGAAAATTATTCTGAATCGTCTCCTGTAGTAATGATTGTTCATGGTGGAGCTTGGAAAGTCGGCAGAAAAGAACACATGAAAATGATTCAAAAAAGGCTTTTTAAAGAAAATATTCCAACCGTAAATATCAATTATCGTTTGGTAAGAAGCAGAAAAGGAACAACCTATAGGGAACAGCTGGAAGATATTGCTAAAGCTATTTCACAAACCAAAAAATATTCAAAAGAGTGGCAAATCAATCCTCAAAATTTGGTTTTGTTGGGTGAAAGTGCCGGTGGACATTTGGCATTACTCTACGGTTATAAACATCCGGATGAAGTGAAGAAATTGGTTTCTTTAAGTGGACCAACGGATTTTTATTCGGAAGATTATCTTAATTCATTCTATTCCAAATATTCCTCCCTTACGATTGAAGATGTGGTGGGTGCAAAATTTGACCGAAGAAATCTTTCCGAAGATTTTAAAAAAGCAAGCCCAATCGCTAATATTTCTAATGTTCCGACTTTAATCTTTCAGGGTGACTTAGATCATCTGGTAAATAGAAAACAAGGCTTAAGATTGGCATCCGAACTGGAAAAAAGAAACATTCCGCACAAATTAATTTATATGAAAAATACAGGACACACGCCGAGATTTTTCAGTAAAAATAAAAGAGAAAAAGTGATCTTCCCCAATATTTTAGATTTTATTAAAGAATAGTTTTTCTTCAATTAAAATAATAAATCCGTTTCAAAATTTTGAAACGGATTTATTAATCTGCGTTATCTGCGAAATCAGCGGGAAATTTTAAGATTTTCTTTCCAAAACTTCGTCCACCATTCCGAATTCCTTCGCTTCAGAAGAAGTCATCCAATAATCTCTGTCGGATGCTTTTTCAACCCATTCATAAGTTTGTCCGGAGTGTAAAGAGATGATGTCATAAAGTTCTTTTTTCAGTTTCAGCATTTCTCTCAAATTAATTTCCATATCACTGGCAACACCTTGCGCACCACCACTTGGTTGGTGAATCATCACGCGTGAGTGTTTCAGCGCTGAACGTTTTCCTTTTTCGCCGGCAACCAAAAGAACAGCGCCCATACTTGCAGCCATACCTGTACAAATCGTAGAAACATCAGGTTTTATAATCTGCATCGTATCATAAATTCCCAAACCTGCGTAAACGCTTCCTCCGGGAGAATTGATGTAAATTTGAATGTCTTTGCTTGGGTCTGCACTTTCCAAAAATAGAAGTTGAGCCGTCACAATATTCGCAACCTGATCATCAATCCCGGTTCCAAGAAATATAATTCTGTCCATCATCAAACGCGAAAAAACGTCCATTTGTGCAACGTTCAAGCGTCTTTCTTCCATAATGTACGGCGTTAAATTGGTTGGGTTGAAAGTTCCCATATATTGGTCTGTCGCCAAGCCACTGTTTCCTAAATGTTTTACAGAGAAATCTCTGAAATCTTTTTTAATATCCATAAATAATATTCTTTCTTAATAATCATTAGTTCGCAAAATGCGTTCCCAAAATAAAATTAGTGACTTATTGTCAAACAACTCTATTTAAAAACTTTTTTATATTAGCGTTATGATGTGATAAATTTCTATTTTTCAACAGAACTTCATTGTATTTTTCTTCATCAGTGTCACGCGTTTCATCTAGAATTTTATAACTGTCTCTAACTAATTTTTCAATGTAGTTATGTTTATGTCTTAAAATTGTATCATTTAATTCTGTTTGAAAATCTTCACCATAATTTTTAAAGTAGATATTATGTTTTGTCCAATCACTTGTTTCTGGCAAATCCATTGATTTTGAAGCAACAAAATTTATTATTTCCTCATCTGCTAAACTAAGAAAATACTTGTAAACTCTAAGTTCATTTTGATGTAATCCGTTTTTAATATCTATAATTATATTTTCATTGGTTTCAGATGTTAATTTTATATCATCTTCTTCCAAATGATTAATGATTTCTTCAATAACTGAAATTTCATAAATTTCAGATTCATTTTTTCTTTTGACCACATAATTACCATATTTCATTGCAAGTTCAATGAGTTTTTCCTCTAGTGATAATAGGGCAGTATTAGTTGGTAGAAAATCTTTTACAACTTCCAATTTAAGTTTTGCCTGTTCTTTTGCAGGTTCCTGTCTTTGATTTTGCTGAGTAATTTGTTTCTGAGCACCCAATTCATTAAACAAACTCTGTTCACTCAAACCAAATTTGTTCGAAACTTCTTTTAAATAAATTTCCTGTTTTAAAGCATTGGTAACAAACGCTACCGATTTTACAATATCACGAATCGCTTCTGCTTTTTTCATCGGGTCGTTTTCAGCATCTTTAAACAGAATTTCGGCTTTAAAATCAATGAAATCTTTCGCTTCGTTTTTGATGTAATTTTCAACAAATTCCTGTGGATGTTTTCGTGAGAAAGAATCGGGGTCATCACCATCCGGAAACAGCAAAACGCGAATGTTCATTCCTTCGGACAGCAGCATATCAATGCTTCGGAAACTGGCTTTTATTCCTGCAGCATCACCATCGAAAAGAATGGTTACATTTTCTGTAAGTCGTTTGATAAGTTTTATTTGTTCGGTCGTTAGTGATGTTCCAGAACTTGCAACCACATTTTCAATTCCGCTTTGATGAAGGGCAATCACGTCCATATATCCTTCTACCAAAAGACAGAGGTTATTTCTGGAAATCGCCTGTTTACTTTGGTTTAAACCATAGAGAACATTGGATTTATGATAAATTTCGGTTTCGGGAGAATTGAGGTATTTTGCGGTTTTAACATTGCTTTTCAGAATTCTCGCACCAAAACCAAGAACTCTTCCCGAAAAACTGTGAATCGGAAAAATCACGCGTTCACGAAAACGGTCGATGCCATTCGGAGAATTTTCCGGAAAAATCGAAAGTCCGGATTTTTCAAGAATTTCTTTGCTGTAGCCTTTCTCTAAGGCATATTCCGTAAACGCATTTTTCTGTTCCGGTGAATAACCGAGTTGAAATTTTTTAATAATATCATCGCGAAGTTCACGCTCTTTAAAATAGGAGAGGGCAATCATTTTACCTTCCTCTGTTTCGTGCAGTTGCTCCTGAAAATAGGCATTCGCAACCTCGTGAATTTTATACAACAAATCGCGTTCGGTTTGTGCAGCTTTTTGCTCATCAGTCTGCTCAACCTGTGTTTCCTCGATTTCAATGCCGTATTTTTTGGCAGCGTGTCGAAGGGCTTCGGGATAGGTAAAATTTTCAATTTCCATTAAAAAAGAAATCGCAGTGCCACCTTTTCCGGTTGAAAAGTCCTTCCAAATTTGCTTGCTTGGCGAAACCACAAAACTTGGCGTTTTTTCATCCTGAAATGGACTCAAACCTTTAAAATTTGAGCCGGCACGTTTCAGTTGCACATATTCGCCGATGATTTCTTCCACACGAATAACGGAAAAAATTTTATCTATGGTTTCTTTGGAAATCATTCTGTAAAAATAGTTAAAATGCCACGAATGCACGAATGAATTTTTTGATGATTAACCAAAATATATATATTAAAACGAAAAGATTATTTTCTAAATTCTATTTTTAAAGTAAGCAAAGTGCAATTCCGTAAAAGGAATTGATGAAGCGTTCGCTTAAATGCAAATTTATTCACATTCTTAACTTTCTTAAATGTTTTAATCTTTATGGAAATCTTTGCGTTTAAAAAATCAAAACCTTACTCAATATATTTTCAAGTAGTATTCATTATTTCAAGTAAAAATTCCTGCATTTGTGGCAATAAAATCATTAATTTTGAAAGATGAAGACCATACAAATTAAATCCAAAGATTTTTTTGATTTTCTAAAGGCAAGAGATACTTCAATGTGGGAAATTTTCTCCCAAATGATTGACGGCGAGGAAAAAGAAATTGTTTTTTTGAATGACGAAGAACAAGTTTTGTTCAACTATATTTTACCGAAAACTTTGGAGGAACTGAAAGAAGACCAAACCAAATTTGCGAAAGAGTACACTGAAAAATTGGCTTCTCATAATTAATATGAATATGAATGTTTTGCAAGTTTTTAAATTAGAAATCATTAATTTTATAAATGAAAAATATCATCATAATTTTTTGTCTTTTATTCTCAATTAATTTTTTTTCACAAAGGACGAATGAATACAATCAATTTATAAAAAAGATAAAGAAAGACTCTAAAATTGATAAGAACGATAAAACAGTTTTGAATCTTCTAAATGATTTTTATGAACAGGTTTTACAATCTGATAAAGGAGAGTTCAATTCAGATATGCCAGAGAAAATTCAGAAAATTTATTCTGACAAAAACGGTAAAAATCTACATATTTTAATGATGTTTTTGGCTTATCAACAGCATATTAGTCAAACTGAAGGCATTGGAAAGAAAGCAGATTCCAATTTTCAAATCAATTTTATGACCGATTTGGAAAACGAAATAATGAAAGTTTACGGTAATGTCCCAGTAATTGTAAAAATTTATAAAGCAGAAGCCTTAAACTCTAATGGACAAACCAAAGAATCAGCAGAATTAATTTCAAAAAGTCTTGTTGAATTTCCCAACTCTATTCCTTTAAAGGTCTATAAACATTTAGATACAAAAGATGAAAAATTGAAGGAGGAATTGATTAAAAACCATTCAAAACATTGGATGGTACAACAGTTTGGAATTAAATAGAATCAAACGTTTTATTCAAAAAAGATTATTAATTTATAGAAAAATCAGGATTAAACGCAAAGACGCAAGGTTGAAAAAACCATAGTTATAATAATTAAGGCGCAAGAAAATTAAAGATTTTCAATTTAAACGAAGTTAAAAAACTTTGCGCCTTAATAATACTCAGTTATAAATTAGTTTATTGCGCCTTTGCGTAAAATTTTTTTTAATAATTGATTACCTTGAATTACTTTTTAGAATTCAGAAACTCATCCAAAGTCTTCTTCGTTTCTGCCACATCGTGAACCCGCAAAATTTTAGCACCTTTTTCCAAAACTTTTTTGTGAAGTTTTTGGGTTTCTTCATTGATTTCTAAAGGCGATTTTCCCAAAGGTTTGTAAATGAAAGACTTTCTGGAAATTCCTATTAAAACTGGAAATTTTCCTAAACCAATAAATTCATTTTCGTCTAAAAGCTGGTGTTGGTCTTCGATGGTTTTTCCAAATCCAAAACCGGGATCGAGAATGATGTCTTTTACACCTAAATTCAATAATTCTTGAGATTTTTTTAATAAAAACTGATTCACAGAAACCGTAATGTCATCGTAATGAATTTTCTCGTGCATCGTTTTGTAATCAGGATTGATGTGCATTAAGATGTATGGAAGTCCGGTTTTAGCAACGGTTTCAAACATTTTATCATCATATTGTCCGGCGGAAATGTCATTCACTATATCAATGCCTTCATTATATCCAAACTTGATAGTTTCCGACCAAAATGAATCTAAAGAAATCAAAACTTCGGGAAATTCATTCTTAATTTTTGAAATCAAATTCCCAAGACGTTTTATTTCTTCATCAGCGGTTAAAAATTCTGCATTCGGTCGTGTTGATTGAGCACCGATGTCAATTATTGCAGCACCGCCTTTCAACATTTTTTCAGTTTGAATGAGAGCGTTTTTTTCATCATTAAATTTTCCGCCGTCTGAAAAAGAATCGGGGGTTATGTTCAGAATTCCCATCAATTTTGGTATGGATAAATCAATGAGTTTTCCGTTGCAGTTAATGGAGTATGAATGAGGATTGATAAATGAAAAATGATGATGCATTCTGCAAATTTAGCAAAAGAATTCTTCCAACTTCCGAGTTCCATCTTCCCGCTAAAATTATTACCTTTGAACTTTATAGAAATTTATGACAAGAACATCATTACAGTTTGATGAAGTGATAAAAAGTTGCCGAGATTTGTTCGAGAAAAAACAATCGGATTATGGAGCTTCTTTCCGTGTGCTAAGAACCATTTCGGTAGTTGATCAGATTCTGATAAAAGTAAAAAGTTTAAGAAATTTTCAAGTTACCGGTGTTTCAAAAGTGGGAGATAGTGAAGTGGAAAATTTCACAGCCATTGTAAACTATTCTGTTATTGGCCTCATCCAGCTGGAGAAGGGATTTACAGATGATTTCGACGGCTCTAAAAGTGAGGTTTTAGAATATTATGATCGTTTTACCAATGAAGCCAAATCTTTAATGGAAAAGAAAAATCACGATTATGGTGAAGCTTGGCGCGATATGGAAATTGAATCGATTACTGATATGATTTTTCAGAAAATTTTGAGGATGAAATCTATACATCGTAATAACGGTCTTACTCAGGCATCAGAAGGTTTGGATGCAAATTTTTTCGATATGCTGAATTATGCAGTGTTTTGTCTCATCAAAATTTCTGAAAATCAACAGGAATTTAAACCTCAATACGTTTAATGAAAGCAATTTTACGCTATATCATTGCACTCATCTTCATTGCTTCCGGTTTTGTGAAAGCAGTGGATACTGTAGGATTCTCATTCAAGCTTGAAGAATATTTTTCGCCAGCAGTTTTCAATATGCCTTTTTTTGAAAAATATGCTTTGGGCATTGCCATTTTCATTAGTGCTGTTGAAATCATCCTAGGTGCAATGCTTCTCATGAAAATTCAACTAAAGAAAACATTAGTTGCTCTCATTTCCCTTTGTGTATTTTTTGCTTTTCTCACGTTTTACTCTGCATATTTCAATGTGGTGACAGATTGTGGTTGTTTTGGCGATGCACTAAAAATGACTCCTTGGCAAAGTTTCTGGAAGGATATTGCACTTTTAATTGGACTTATCATTGTTTGGTTGGCTTATCAAAATTCAGATAAATTTGAAAAACCTGCTGGATGCATTAAGTCGCCGTTGCTTTGGTTGGTGGTGTTCTTCACAACATTTATTATCAGTTGGGGTATCAAAAAAGAGCCTTTAATTGATTTTAGAGATTATAAAATCGGAACTGATTTGCGACTTGAAAAACAAAAAATTGCCCAAAATCCTTCGGAATACAAAACCTTCTATGTTCTGAAAAATAACAAAACCGGGGAGGAAAAGAAAATCAATTCCGACGATTTTGTAGCCGATAAAAAGCTTTGGGAAGAAGGCACGCCTTGGGAAATTCAGAAAGATAAAACCACTTCTGAAATTGTAAAACAGGGCTACGAATCTGAAATTGCAAAATTCAGAATTGATGACCAAAACGGTAGTGATATAACGGATCAAATTCTGAATGCTGAAAAGGCCGTTTTAGTATTTTCATATAAACCGTCAGTGCTTTCAAAAGAAAAAATTCAGGAAATTGAAAATACAGTATCCCGAAATACTTTTGTATACGGCGTTTCCACTAATCCAACCACATTTAAAAAAATTACAAATGGTACGATGGACGGAACTGCAATAAAAACCATCGCCAGAAGTAATCCTTTTATTTTAATTTTAAATAAAGGTAAAGTTGTAGATAAGTTTCCGGCAGAAGACTTCAAATAACCATCTCAAACAATATTAAATCATTTCAAATAAATTGAATAAATAATAAGCATTATGCAAAAATCAAATAAATCCATCGCAGGGTATCACCTTTTAATGATTTTGTCTTCAGTAGACGGAGAATTTTCTCCAGAAGAAGGATTGAAAATTCAGGAATATCTGGCAGAGGAATTTCCGTTCCGTATGAATCTTGATAATGAATTGGACATTATTGCTAGCCTTCAACCTGAGGACTGGAAAGACCATTTTGAATTTCACGCGCGTTGTTTTATGGACGATTCCGAAGAAACTGAAAGAAAGAAATTCCTAAAATTCGCTAAATCACTCATTAAAGCCGATGAAGAAGTAAGCGATGATGAGCACCGTTTCTATAAGTTGCTGAAAAATCTTTGGAAACAAGATTAAAAATCTAAATCTAAAACCGCATAGAAACATAGAAGCTTTGTGATCAATAAGTAAGAGTAATTGACTTAAAATCTCAAATTTCAAATCAATTATCTATGTGGTAAAACAAAAGTAATATGAAAAAACTCTTTGCCACCACAATTTTAGCATTTGCAACGATGACATCTGCACAAAACTGGCCTAATGTAAAACCTCCTGTTGCCGAAAAGCAGCAACACATCCGTACCATTCACGGCGATGCTGTGAACGACCCGTATTATTGGATGATTGATTTCTTCAAGAAAGGAAAAGACTCCACAAAAGTGGTGAAATACCTAACCGAAGAAAACAACTATTGGGAAGCAATGATGAAAGATACAGAACCTTTGCGTGAGAAATTATTCCACGAAATGAAGGCGCGTATCAAAGAAAAAGATGAATCGGTACCGACGTTCAGAAATGGTTATTATTACTATACAAGAACAGAAACGGGAAAACAATATTTTAAATTTGCCCGAAAAAAAGGCAGTTTAAATGCACCTGAAGAAATTCTTTTGGATGTTGATAAAATGGCGGAAGGCAAACCTTATTATTCTGCGTCAGGTTTCAGTGTAAGTCCGGACAATAAAAAATTGATTTTTGGGGTGGACGATGTTTCCAGAAGGCAATACAAACTTTTTATGAAAGATTTAACCACCGGAAAAATTACAGATTTAAATATCAAAAACACTTCCGGAAGTGCAACTTGGGCGAACGACAATAAAACGATTTTCTACACCTCAAACAATCCGGAAACTTTGCTTTCAGAAAAAATTATGCGTCATATTTTAGGAACGGATTCTAAAAAAGACGTCGTAGTTTATGAAGAAAAAGACAAAACCAATTACATCGGACAAGGAAAATCGAAGAACAATAAATACATTATGATTTATTCTTCGGCAACCAATTCTTCCGAAGTTCGTTATATTTCCGCTGATAAACCAATGGATGCTTTCAAAGTGTTTCAGCCAAGAATGAAAAATGTTTTGTATGATGTAACACCATTGGAAGATAAATTCTTAATTACCACCAATAAAGATGCGCTGAACTTCAAAGTGATGCAAACACCGCTAAACAAAACCGGTGTTGAAAATTGGAAAGATTACATTCCGCACCGTAAAGATGTTTTGATGGAAGGTATTGAGGAATTTAAAAACTATTTGGTTTTCCAGGAAAGACAAAACGGACTCACACAATTGGTTATTCTTGACCGTAAAACCGAAAAAAAAGAATTTTTAAAATTTGATGAACCTGCATATTCTCTCTCTCCATCAGGAAATCCGGAATACAACACCGATAATTTCAGATTTGGTTATACATCAAAGATAACGCCGGGATCTCAGTTTGAACAAAACCTAAAAACCGGAAAAAGAACTTTGTTGAAGCAGCAGGAAGTTTTAGGCGGTTATGATAAAAATAATTACGTTACCGAAAGAATTTTTGCCACAGCAAAAGACGGAACTAAAATTCCAATGTCTGTCGTTTATAAAAAAGGATTGGTAAAAAACGGAAAGAATCCTCTTTTACTTTACGCTTACGGTTCCTATGGAAATTCGATGAATGCTGGATTTAATAGCAGTAGACTATCGCTTTTAGACCGAGGTTTTGTGTATGTTTTAACGCACATTCGCGGCGGTCAGGAAATGGGAAGACAATGGTACGAAGACGGAAAAATGATGAAAAAAATCAACACGTTTACCGACTTTATCGATTCCGGACAGTATTTTATTGATAATAAATTTACTTCTCCCGAACATCTTTATGCTCAAGGCGGTTCTGCAGGAGGTTTATTGATGGGTGCTGTTGCAAATATGGCTCCGAAAATGTGGAAAGGCATCATTGCACAAGTTCCATTCGTGGATGTTGTGAATACAATGTTGGACGAAAGCATTCCTTTAACCACCAACGAATATGATGAATGGGGAAATCCGAACAACAAGGAAGCCTATTTTTATATGAAATCTTATTCGCCATATGAAAATGTAGAGCGTAAAAATTATCCAAATATTTTAGTAACAACCGGACTTCACGATTCTCAGGTACAGTATTTTGAGCCTGCAAAATGGACGGCAAAACTTCGCGATATGAAAACCGATAACAACGTTGTTTTCCTAAAAACCGATATGTCTTACGGACACGGCGGCGCATCCGGAAGATTCGATTATTTAAAGGACTTGGCTCTCGTTTACGCCTTTATGTTCAAACTTGAAGGAATTGATAAGTAGGAAGTCTGGAGACTTTAGATTTTATGCCTAAAACTTGGAACTTGAAACCTGAAACTTGGAATTTAATTTTAAATTATATAAAATGAGAAAAAATATTGTAGCCGGAAACTGGAAGATGAACAAAAATGTGATTGAAGCACAACAATTAATGTTTCAATTGCTTGAATACAAAAAAAACAACACAACCAACTGCGAAGTGTGGATTGCGCCACCAAGTTTGTATCTGATGATGGCAAAAGACCTTTATGAAAACAACGAAATCGGCGTTTTTTCACAAGATATGAGCGAGCATATCAGTGGTGCATACACCGGAGAAATTTCTGCGGATATGTTAGAATCTATTGATGCAGACGGTTCACTAATTGGTCACTCCGAACGCAGACAATACCACGGCGAAACTGATTCTCACTGCAACAGAAAAGTGAAATTGGCTTTAGACAAAGGCTTAACACCGATTTATTGTAACGGCGAAACGTTGGAGCAAAGAAAAGCCGGAAAACATTTTGAAGTCGTAAAAAATCAAACAGAAACTGCACTTTTCACACTTTCAGCAGATGAAATCAAAAAAGTTGTTATCGCTTACGAACCGGTTTGGGCGATTGGAACCGGCGAAACTGCAACGCCTGAGCAAGCGCAGGAAATCCATAAACATATCCGTGATTTAATCGCGGCAAAATACGGTCAAGAAGTTGCAGATGAAATTTCGATTTTATATGGTGGTTCAGTAAAACCGGACAATGCGAAAGAAATCTTCTCTCAGCCTGATATTGATGGCGGTTTAATTGGTGGTGCTGCACTGAAAATTGAAGATTTTTCAAAAATTATCGAAGGATTTAATTCGTAAATATTAGGGCGTGTCCCTCGCCAATACAAAAACCCAAAAAAGTTTGCTTCGGCAAACTTTTTTGGGTTTTACCAACATCGTCGGGTCGCTACGTCCGCTGCAATCTTTTTCGGGCGGCGACGAAGCCGCCGCCCGAAAAAGGATTTCCGCTACCATCGCTCACGCAAGCCATAGTGATTTCGTTGACCTCGGAGTTTTTTGCTTTAAGAAAAAATCAATGTTTTAAAAATCTGATATTTTTTGGATAAAAAGAGTTGCGCACATTGATAAACATCTTTGATGTGCCTTTGTGTATTATAAAAACATTCGCATAATTTAGAACCATTGTTCATCCTTTCGTTAAATTAATCCAATCTTTTTCAACCTTTTGAAAACTAAACTCTTTTGTCACTTTTGTGGTAAAAAAATTGCGCACATTGCTAAACATCTTTGATGTGTCTTTGTCTATCATAAAAACACTCGCATCATCCAAAACAATTGTTTATCCTTGCGTTAATATAAAACCATTCATTTTATTACCTTTGCACAATGCAAAACTACCTAGAATTCAAATTTAAAATTTCACCGTTACAACCTTGGAACGAAATTCTGATGGCAGAACTCATAGAAGTCGGTTTCGACAGTTTTACTGAAGAAAACGATGGAATTTTAGCATACATTCCAAAAGACAATTTCAACGAGGAGGAAATGAAATCTTTGTACATTTTCAATAATGAGGAAGTGCAGATTTCTTATACCTATCAAGAAATGCCAAACATCAATTGGAATGAAGAATGGGAGAAAAATTTTGACCCGATAAATGTAGAGGACAAAGTTTTGATTCGTGCAGAATTTCACGAAGCGAATCCTAATCTTCACGAAATCGTCATTCAACCGAAAATGTCATTTGGTACCGGACATCATCCGACGACGCATTTAATGATTCAGCAAATGCTGGAATTGGATTTTCAGGACAAAACGGTTTTAGATATGGGTTGCGGAACTTCGGTTTTAGCCATTTTTGCAAAGCAAAAAGGTGCAGGAAGAACAATTGCTATCGATATTGACGAATGGTCGGTAGAAAACTCTATAGAAAATGCAGAAAGAAATGGAGTAGAACTCGATATTTCACAAGGAACCGCTGAAAATCTCGGAAAAGAAAAGTTTGATATTATTTTAGCCAACATCAACCGCAATATTCTTATTTCAGACATTCCGACTTATGTTTCAGTTTTAAATGACGGCGGTCAACTTTTACTTTCGGGACTTTGTTTCTTCGACGTTGATGACATTTTAGAAGTTTGCAAAGAATCCGGACTCACTTTGAAAAACAAGCAACAGCGCGAAGAATGGATGAGTTTATTGCTAGAAAAATAGTTTTTAGAGATAATAGTGAATGGTAAAAGGTAAATGTACGATTAGTCAAACAAAAATTAAAAAATCAATTAATCATTAACTTTTAAATATTGACAATTCACCATTGACCATTGACTATTAACCATTCAAAATCTCTTATTCTTCTCCTCAATCCATTTTCCAAGATATTTCGTACTTTGCAATGTATGATGCTGTAAAATCTGTCCCAAGAAATTTTCATTTCTGTGTTGTTCTAAATTAACAGCTAGTTCATTCATTTTTTGTTTAAATAAAGAAAGGAAATTATCGCTGCTAAATAAATTTTCAACAATCTTGAATCCGTTCTTCTGAGATTCTTCCCAAATTTTTTCATCTTGATAAAGCAGAACAGATTTTTCGATAAAATCATCATCATTTTCTGCAATAAAACCATTCCAATCAAGGTTGCCTTTCATTCCTTCAGCGCCAATTTCTGTCGTGATATTTGGTAAACCAAACTGCATACTTTCTAATAATTTACCTTTAATTCCGGCACCGAAAGGAATGGGAGCCAACAAAACTCTGGCTTTTTCAAAAGTCTCTTCAACGCTTTCTGCTCTGCCTTTAATCAGAAATTTTTCCCTTTCATTATGAAGTTGCATTACTTTTTTCGAAGCATAAGCACCATAAATATGCAGTTCT
Source organism: Bacteroidota bacterium (assembly GCA_023394415.1). Lineage (GTDB taxonomy): Bacteria > Bacteroidota > Bacteroidia > Flavobacteriales > Weeksellaceae > Planobacterium. Next base: position 93,363 of record JAEXAR010000009.1, on the reverse strand, counting down.
GCATTAGGAATTCTTTTTCGGATTTTTGGCCAAATATTTTTTAGTTTCAAAACCGTTTGCCAATTTGGTTCGTGCAGGAAGTTCCCGATGCTGATAAAATTCTTCCTTTCGGAAAATGGAACCGAACAAGGTTTGGCTTCAGCAAACATCGGCAAGTAATGCAGGATTGATGTATCTATCTTGAATTTTTCTGTGAGCAGGCTCATTTCAAATTCAGAAATAATCAAAGACAGATCGCAGCGAAGAATCGAAGCAATTTCACGTTTAAAAACATCAGAAATTAAATCCGATTCTTGCAAATTTCTACTTTGTTTAAATGCATTTTCCCTTGCTTTCCGTAAAAAATGCAAATCTTCAGTATCTAAAATTTTTAAAGCATTAGGAGCAATTTCCGATACTTTCCAACCGAACTGTTCTTCTGTTGTGAAACGGTCGAAAATTACCAAATCCGGATTCAACTCTTTTATCAATTTTTCGAAAGAAGCGTTATTCAATAAAATATTTTGAAAATCTACATCAATCGAACTTAAATCAAAACTAAACTCTGAAACTGAAGCGGTAGAAAGAAAGGTTATTTTAAAATTTTCTGATTTTAAAAACTCAACCAGTTGAAGCATCCGAGTACCCGCAGCTGTAGAATTTGGTTCTGGGAGAACGGTTCCGATAATTGTGGCTTGCTTCATTTTACAAAAATAACAAAATCATCACAGTTAAGGGATTATCTCACTTCTCGATGTTTTTTTCTAAATTTGGCACATCAATAATTATCACATATTATTGTTTAATGCATTAATAAACACACATGAACAAAGAGATTAAGATTTTTATTGCAGGGCATAACGGTATGGTAGGTTCTGCAATTTGGAAGAATCTTAAGAATAAAGGATTTAATAATTTAATCGGAAAATCTAGTATTGAACTGGATTTACGCAACCAAGAAAAAACTGAATTGTTTTTTAAAAATTACCGGCCTGAAGTCGTTATAGATGCTGCAGCGAGAGTAGGGGGGATATTAGCAAACAACGATTATCCTTACCAATTTTTGATGGATAATATGCAGATACAAAACAATCTGATTTCCCATTCTCTCAACTATGAAGTGAAAAAATTTATATTTTTAGGTTCATCTTGCATTTATCCTAAATTTGCTCCGCAACCCATAACTGAAGACTCCTTGTTAACCGATAGTTTAGAACCCACTAATGAAGCTTATGCTATTGCAAAAATTACAGGAGTGAAAAGCTGTGAAGCGGTAAGAAAACAGTTCGGGAAAGATTTTGTGAGTCTGATGCCTACAAATCTTTATGGTGAGAGAGACAATTTCGATTTGAAGACATCTCACGTTTTACCTGCAATGATCAGAAAGTTTCATGATGCCAAAGTAAATGGAGATCCGTCTGTGACATTATGGGGTACAGGATCTCCCATGAGAGAGTTTTTACACGTAGATGATTTGGCAGAAGCCGTTTATTTTGCCCTAGAAAATATTTTGCCTGAATATCTTTATAATGTGGGTACAGGTTCTGATATAAGTATTAAGGAACTTGCAGAACTTATTAAAAATAATGTGGGTTATAGTGGTAATATAGAATGGGATACATCAAAACCGGATGGAACTCCCAAAAAACTAATGGACAGCTCTAAAATGTTGAATTTGGGATGGAAACCGATTGTTCCACTCTCTGAAGGAATTAATAAAACCTACGAATGGTTTTTACAAAATATAGATAAAATAAAAGAGGTTAAAATATAAAAAATTTAAAAACATAAATGAAAACAGCTTTAATAACGGGTGTCACAGGTCAGGACGGTTCTTATCTTGCAGAACTTCTTTTGGAAAAAGGATATATGGTACATGGCATCAAGAGAAGGGCATCGTCATTTAATACTCAAAGGATTGATCATTTGTATGTAGATCAGCATGAAGAGCACATCAATTTTAAACTTCATTATGGTGACCTTACCGATTCTACAAATATTATCAGAATTGTACAAGAAGTTCAGCCAGATGAGATCTATAATCTTGGGGCAATGTCTCACGTTAAAGTTTCCTTCGACTCTCCGGAGTATGTAGGTAATGTTGATGGTTTGGGTACCTTAAGAATTCTTGAGGCGGTTAGAATACTAAATCTTCAAAAAAAGACACGAATTTATCAGGCTTCAACTTCTGAGCTGTATGGGGGTTTACCTCAAAATAAAAATGAGAAAGGGATGTATGATGAAAAATCCCCTTTCTATCCTCGCTCTCCTTATGGTGTGGCTAAAATTTACGGATTCTGGATTACAAAAAATTATAGGGAAGCTTACGGTATGTACGCTTGCAACGGAATCCTTTTTAATCATGAATCTCCCAGAAGAGGTGAAACTTTTGTAACCAGAAAAATTACTATGGCAGTTGCAAACATAGCTTATGGCAAACAAGATATACTTTATTTAGGTAATTTGGATGCTCAAAGAGACTGGGGACATGCAAGAGACTATGTGGATGCAATGTGGCGTATTCTACAACAGGAAACCCCGGATGATTATGTTATTGCTACAGGAAAAGTAAGCTCTGTAAGAGATTTTGTAATAATGTCTTTTCAAGAAATCGGTGTAGAGCTTGAATTTGAAGGCGAAGGTGAAAGTGAAATTGCAAAAATTAAATCATGCAACAATCCTAATTTTCAATTAGAAATTGGTAAAACGGTTGTAGAAGTAGATCCTAATTATTATAGGCCAACAGAAGTTGATTTGTTATTGGGCGATCCTTCTAAAGCAAATGCAGAACTAAACTGGCAGCCCAAATATGATTTAAAAAGCATGATTAAAGAAATGATGGTAAGTGATTTAAATTTAACAAGAATTTCTTTGAAATAAAAAGAATTAACAATGGAAAATAAAGAAAAAATGGCTTATCTTGAAGTTGGTAAAAGACCTTGGGGAGAGTATTATGTGATGCAGGATGAAGAGCATTTTAAACTTAAGAAAATTGTGGTTAATCCAGGTCAGAGATTGTCTTATCAGTTTCATTTTAAGAGGCAGGAGTTTTGGACAGTTGTTAAAGGTAATGCTGTAGTAACTTTGGAAGGTGAAGAATATATTTTAGGGTATGGCCAGAGCATTTTTATCTCACAAGAAGCCAAACACAGAATTGAAAACAAAGGATCTGAACCATTGGAATTTATAGAAGTACAAACGGGAACTTACTTTGGAGAAGACGATATCGTTAGGATTGAGGATGACTATAGAAGAGATTAAAAATAAAGAGAAGACGAAAGTTTTCTCTTTTATTTTTCCTTCAATAAAAAAGACTCTACAATTAGATTGTAGAGTCTTAAGTGAGCGCGACAGGATTCGAACCTGTGACCGTCTGCTTAGAAGGCAGATGCTCTATCCAGCTGAGCTACGCACCCTAAACTGTAAAAAAAAATTCCCGAAGGAATTTTAAATGTCGGGGTGGCAGGATTCGAACCTGCGACCTCCTGGTCCCAAACCAGGCGCGATGACCGGACTACGCTACACCCCGAGTTTTCTGTTGCGGAGGGTATGAGATTCGAACTCATGCGACACTTGCGCGTCGACAGTTTAGCAAACTGCTCCGTTAACCACTCCGGCAACCCTCCTTGCAATTTTAGTAAGAACTGCTTTTCCTTAATTGCGAGTGCAAATATATAAACCTTTTCTATTATTACCAAAAAAAATTGCTTAATTTTTTTTGTATTTTTACCGCATCAAATCACTTAAAACCACTATTTATGCGTAATTCGTTATATATCATCAGTTTAGGATTGTTAGTGCTTTCCTGCGGAACTCAACAAAAACCGGTGCAGAAAGTTGTTGCTAAACCTGTTCCTAAAACAACTAGTACCACAACAACCAATACAAGTACACAAACCGTTACCAAACCTGCAATGCAGCATCAGGGTAGTAATCATTTTTACAGAACTAATATTGCAAACTCAGCTAAAGGTGATAATACCATTAGCCACGGTTCTATCGTTTCTGCTGAACCTAACCATTACAAAGTAGTACATAATTTTTTTCCGGCTGTTGCTCAAAATTTCAGACAAAGATTTATCATCTTACACTATACGGCTTTAGATCACGATAAATCGGTAAGGGTATTAACAGAACAAGCTGTAAGCTCACATTATTTGGTAAATGATACAGATGATAAGGAAATTTATCAATTGGTAGATGAGAACAAAAGAGCATATCACGCTGGTGTAAGCGAATGGAGAAAAATCACCAACCTAAATGATACTTCTATAGGAATAGAAATTGTAAATACAGGATACACAGCGGATGCTAAAGGTGTAAAAACGTTTTATGATTATCCGGAATGGCAGTTCAAAAAAGTAGGAGAATTGGTAAAAGATCTTGTGAAAAGGTATGATATATTACCGCAGAATGTTATTGCGCATTCTGATATTGCACCAACCAGAAAAGAAGATCCGGGACCAAAATTTCCTTGGAAAAGACTTTATAATGAATATGGTGTTGGGATGTGGTATGATGATGCTGCTAAAATGAATTATCTAAACCAACTTAATCCTGAAATTTTTCCTATAGACAGTAATAATCCTACATTTATTTTTAAATATCAAACCTATCTTAATAATTTTGGATACGGAATTATGCCAAGCGGGACTTATGACAATGCTACTAAGCGTACTATTGAAGCATTTCAATACCATTTCCGTCCTGAAAAATATGACGGAATAATGGATATGGAAACATGGGCTATATTACAGGCCTTGCTAGACAAATATCCGGCAAAATAACGATTCACAAATTCAATAAAAAGCGCATCTAAAAGATGTGCTTTTTGTTTAATACTGCAAAATATCTTAACTTTCACTCAAATATTTTTTCAATGGAGAATTTCAGAAAAGAAAGCGATTTATTGGGTGAACTGAATGTTCCCGCAGATGTTTTTTATGGAGTTCAAACACAAAGGGCGATTGATAACTTCAAAATTTCGGGACAAAAACTCTCATCCTATCCCAAATTTATTAGAGCATTGGCACTGGTAAAGAAGTCTGCAGCTAAAACCAATTACGAACTTGGATTACTTGATGAAACTTTGTATTTCAAAATAGCAGAAGCTTGTGATGATGTTGCATCCGGAAAATACGACAGTCAGTTTCCAATAGATATGATTCAAGGTGGAGCCGGAACTTCTGTGAATATGAATGCTAATGAAGTAATCGCCAATATTGTACTGGTTAAGCTTGGAAAAAATAAAGGAGATTATCAGTTTTGCTCTCCAAACGATCATATCAACCTTTCACAATCTACTAATGACGCTTATCCAACCTCTATAAAATTGGCACTTTTGCAAGAAAATGAAGATTTGGTTAAAAAACTAAAATCCATTGTTGAAGCTTTCAGAGCAAAAGGGAAGGAATTTGCTGATGTAATTAAAATGGGAAGAACACAGCTTCAGGATGCCGTTCCTATGACTTTAGGTCAGGAATTTGAAGCGTTTGCAGCCAATCTGGAAGAAGATATTGAAAAACTAAATAACAATGCAAAACTCTTCGTGGAAATCAATATGGGAGCTACTGCAATAGGAACAGGTTTAAACGCTCCGGTTGGTTATGCGAAATTGTGCGCCAAAAACCTTACGGAAATTTCAGGATATCCATTTGTTTCTGCCCCCAATTTAGTAGAAGCAACGCCAGATACAGGTTCTTACGTCATTTATTCATCTGCTATGAAACGTCTTGCCGTAAAACTTTCTAAAATTTGTAATGATTTGAGGTTGTTGTCTTCAGGACCAAGAGCTGGGCTTTTTGAAATTAACCTTCCACCGATGCAACCCGGATCATCTATTATGCCAGGAAAAGTAAATCCTGTAGTTCCGGAAGTGGTAAATCAGGTTTGTTATAAGGTAATCGGAAATGATTTAACGGTGACATTTGCCGCAGAAGCAGGACAGTTGCAACTAAACGTTATGGAGCCTGTACTTTCACATTCGATATTAGAAAATATTCACTTTTTAAGTAATGCTATAGATACCTTGCGTGACAAATGTGTAGTTGGAATTACTGCCAATAAGGAAGTTTGTTTAAATATGGTGAAACATAGCATCGGTATTGTAACAGCTCTTAATCCATATATTGGTTATAAAAACTCAACTGAAATTGCAAAAGAGGCTTTAGAAACCGGCAAAAGCGTTTATAATCTTGTTCTTGAAAAAGGATTGCTCTCACAGGAGAAACTTGATGAGATTTTAGATCCGAAAAATATGCTTCAACCACATAATTAATAATGTGCTGATGAGTAAAATAAGAAAAGCAGTCCAATCCATTTTTAATATTGCTGCAGAACCTAGCCTGTTGAATTTGGTTTTAAAGGAAAACAAAACCTTTAAGAAAAAGCACTTTAAAAAGTATCCAAATTTAATGAGCCTTCCTCAAATCTCTTTGAAAGATATTGACAGGGATTTTAATACTAAGGTTGATATGTTTTTTTTGGATGGTGGATCTTTGCCTACGGATTTGTCTTTACTCAAAACGTTGGCAAAAAACAAAAATTCTTATTTTGAAATTGGAACTTGGCGGGGTGAAAGTGTTTGGAATGTAGCTACTGAAATTGAGGACTGCACAACATTCAATCTATCTAAAGATGAAATGATTGCCTTAGGCCTTGAAAAGAATTATGCAGAACTGCACGGAATTCTCTCAAGAAAAAATCCTAAAATACTTCATATTGATGGTAATACGCTGAGCTATGATTTTGCATCATTGAATAAAAAGTATGATCTCATTTTTATTGATGGCGATCATTCTTATGAGATGGTGTTGAACGATACTCAAAAAGTATTGAAGCATTTGGTACACAATGATACCGTTGTAGTTTGGCACGATTACGCATTTAATCCTGAAAATGTGAGATACGAAGTATTTACTGCGATTTTGGATGCTTTACCTCAAGAATTTCATAAAAATTTATATCACGTTGCCAATACAATGTGTGCGGTTTTAACAACAGAAAAATTTGAAGCTAAAGCCTTTGAAAGCCCTAAAAATCCTGATTTTTTGTTTGAAGTAAGCCTAAGTATAAAAAAGTGAAGTTTCTGATCATCATTCCTGCCCATAATGAGGAAAAAAATATTTTTTATTGCCTCAAATCTTTAGAATCTCAAAATTTTGAAGATTTTAAAGTTGTGATTGTGAATGATGGTTCTTCTGATAAAACGGCGGAAATTGCGACAGAATTTGTTAATAAAAATTCAAATTTCCAACTTTTAAATCTCGAAAAATCAGAGCATCAGCCTGGAGCTAAGGTTGTTTGCACATTTAACGCTGGGCTTCAATCACAAAGTCTTACCACTTTTGATGTGATTTGTAAATTTGATGCAGATATCATTTTCCCTAAAGATTATCTGAAAAAAATCAACGTGATTTATGAGAAAAACTCTAAAGCAGGTATGGTTTCAGGAATTGTGAAGATTAAAAAATCTGTTTTTGAAAATGACTTGGCTTACGATTTTCTGGATGAAAAAAAACAATGGGTTTTCGAAAACATTTCATCGAAAAATCATGTTCGAGGTCCCATAAAATCTTACAGAAAGGAATGTTTTGAAGATATGAATAGACTTCGTGCTGTTTTAGGATGGGATAATATTGATGTGATGTTGGCACAAAAACACGGCTGGGAAGTAGTAACTTTAAAAGATTTATGGGTAAAACACCTTCGTCCTACTGCATACAAGTACAAAAATCAGAAAGCTGAAAAACTGGGTGAATATTTTTATAACATTGGTTTAAATTTACCTTTGGCAGCTGTTTCTTCACTTAAATCTTCGTTAAAAAATAAATCTTTGAAAGAATTTTTCATCACGATGAGTTCTTTCCTTAAGCAAAATTCTACAAGAGCACTTTCTAAAGAAGAAATCGATTATATCCGTAGTTTGCGCTGGAATAATATGTTAGGGAAAATTAAAAATTAAATATGAAAAATACGTTTCTTTTACTCGCTTTAGGCATACTTTCAGCCTGTGCATCTAATAAAAAGCAGGATGCCGACCAGATTATTCATAATGCCCAAATATATACGGTAAATGATCAATTTGAGATTGTAGAAGCAATGGCAGTAAAGGACGGGAAGGTATTGGCTTTAGGTAGCGATCAAGAAATTTTAGAAAAATATTCTTCAGATAAAATTTATAATGCCTATAAAAAAGCAGTTTATCCCGGTTTTATTGATGCGCACGCCCATTTTTTCGGTTACGGAAGTAATTTGCAAAATGCGAACTTAAGAGACACCAATTCATGGGATGAAATTCTTAATATCTTGAAAGAATTTTCAAGGTCGCACCCTGAAGGTTGGGTTTTGGGAAGAGGCTGGGATCAAAACGACTGGGCTGTAAAAGATTTTCCGACCAAAGAAAAATTGGATCAGTTATTTCCGAACCGTCCGGTTTATCTCACCAGAATTGATGGTCACGCTGCAATTGTAAATCAAAAAGCTTTGGATTTGGCTGGTGTAACCACAGCATCAAAAATATTGGGAGGCGATTTTATCAAACAAAATGGCAAACTAACCGGAGTTCTGATTGATAATGCTATGGAACAAGTTGCCAGAAAGATTCCGCCACCAAATCAAAAACAGGTTGAGCAAATTCTTTTGGATGCGCAGAAGAGTTCATTTTCTTATGGATTAACCACTGTTGTTGATGCAGGATTAGATTATGATTTGGTGAATGAAATAGATGCTCTGCAAAAAGCGGGAAAACTAAAAATGAGACTGAATGTAATGCTTTCAGACTCCCAAAAAAATGTAGATTGGCTCATTAAAAAAGGAAAAATAAAAACCGAGAGGCTTCAAGTAAACGGTTTTAAATTTTATGGAGATGGTGCTTTAGGTTCGCGTGGGGCTTGCTTGTTGCAGGATTATACGGATAAACCACACCAAAGAGGATTCTTGTTATCCGATATTCCGCATTTTAAAAAAATGGCGAAAGTGATGTATGATAATGGTTTCCAGATGAATACTCACGCTATTGGAGATTCTGCTAACCGTGTTTTGCTAAAGGTTTACGCTGAGGTTTTAAAAGGAAAGAACGATCGACGTTGGAGAATTGAACATGCACAAGTGGTAAACAAAAATGATTTCGATTACTTCAGCAAATATTCTATAGTACCTTCTGTACAACCAACACATGCCACATCAGATATGTATTGGGCTGGAGATCGTTTAGGAGCCGAAAGGCTGAAGCATGCTTACGCTTACAAAGATTTGCTGAAACAAAACGGCTGGGTTTCTTTAGGAACAGATTTCCCTATTGAGGAAATAAGCCCGATTCTTACGTTTTATGCCGCTGTTGCCAGAAAAGATGCTAAAGGTTGGCCTTCTAATGGTTTCCAAAAAGAAAATGCTTTAACCAGACAGGAAACTCTCCGTGGAATGACAATTTGGGCAGCGAAAGGAAGTTTCGAAGAACATGAAAAAGGCAGTCTGGAAGTTGGTAAATATGCTGATTTCATAGTGTTGAACAAAGATTTGATGACTATTCCTGAAGACGAAATTTTAGGAACAAGGATTTTTAAAACTTTTGTGAACGGGGAATTGGTATGGGATTACGAAACGGTGCGCCAGAACATAAAACTTACAAAATAACTGAAACAAATTGCTTACATAGAGTTAGATACTCACGCGGAAATTGCTTCAAACTTCAGAGAATTAATCAAAAATTCTAATGAATTTGAGGTGGATTTTTATTTCTCTGAAAAAATTCTGAAACAACTGGAACTTTCGGAGTCTGAATATATTTATAAAAGCTCTCCCACATCAATCCCACATCAACTTGCAATGAAGCATTACGATTTGGTGATTATTGGTACGGCTCATCGTTATTTTAATGTTTTTAAAGAGATTTCCGATAAATATAATACTTCGGTTGTGGTGCATAATCTGAATTTTACCCAACTTTCAAGATTCGAACTTTTTAAAAATCTTTTCAAAAAGGATTTTTATTATCGCTTAAAATTGTTGTTGAAAGAAGGCTTACTTAACGCACCTAAAGTTTACGAAAGCGCAAAACATCAATTGGTATTAGATGAACATTTGGTTAAAGAAAATCTAAAGTTTTTACCTGTATTTTTTAATGAATTTTCACAAAAAACCAATAATAAAAATGTAACAATCGTTATTCCTGGAGCGGTTTCGCAGAGCAGGAGAGATTATAAAATGGTGTTGAAAAAACTTATGGAGTTCCGTAGGAGCAAAATAGCTTTGCAAAATTTCCAAATCATATTTTTAGGGAAAGCATCTGGTTTAGAACTTACCGAACTACAAAGTTTTGAAAATGAAAACCAAGATATTCAAATAAAATATTTCAAGGATAAAGTCCCTCAATCGGAATTTGACTTTTGGATGAATAAAGCAGATTTCCTTTGGTGTCCAATCCAAAAGCAAACCGAATTTTTCAATAATCAAGAGATTTATGGATTAACTAAAATGACCGGAAATATTGGTGATGCTATAAAATATGCTAAAAATGCAATCTTTCCACCAAATTATTCCTCACCATATCCTTTTATTATCAATCAGGAAGAAGATTTATGGAGCCAATTTCAAGTTTTAAAAGATAAAGATTTTGATCGTACTACATCATTCTCAAAAGATAATATTTCGATGAAATTGCACCAAACTCTACACTTAATGCTCTGATTTTCATAATTAAATTTTAGAGTTTCATAATTTTCATTTTCAATTTTTGTGGCATATTTTCTGAAACTTATTCAGTATAACCATAAAAAAAAGAATTATGAAAAATTATATAGCAGGTTTATTTTTAGCCTTTACTTTTACTACAGTTTCAGCGGCAGATTTGCCTAAAAATATTATACCAACTGCGGTTTCATATAATCCTGAAGTCAGTTTAGTGTTTAATTTTAATTCAGACTTTCCAAATTCTGAAAGTATTAAATGGAGAAAATCTGATAAAGATGTAGTGGTTGAGTTTTTTAACACCGAAAATCAAAAGTCTTTTGCAGTTTATAAAGACGGTAAGTTGTATGAAACCTATTACGGAATTAGTGTTAATGATATACCAACGATTTCAATGTCACATCTTAATACCAAGTTTCCTAAAAACAAAATTCAAAATGCCTATATCATCAAACAAGCCAATGCAGAAGATAAAATTTTGGTTGAATTAAAAGGCACTGATGATGTTATTTATTCCAAAGAAGGGTATCTTTTAAGATACATCCAATAAAAATTTAAGAGCGGTTTCAAAACTGCTCTTTTTTTTAGAATTTCAATATGCTTTTAAAGAAATTCTTGTTGAGATATTGTTCTAAAGGATAAATTCTCATAAAGTAATTCCCAATGCCAATTACTGCTAATACAACAGTGGGTTTATAGATGAGATTGATAAGATTATTTTTACTTTCCGGCAGAATTATAGAAAGTGTAATTCCTAATGTACAAAGTATGGAAGTGTAAACCATCTCGATAGAAATTGGCGACACCTTAAATTTCCAATAATTAAAGGTAATTTTGATGATATTAAACAACGTAAGAGAAATCGCAGTTGCAATCGCAACTCCAACAATTCCCCAGCTTGTATTTTTAATAAAATAATAGTTAAGCGAAACAGTTGTTACCGCTAAAAGCATCATTACTACAATATTAAAACGGAAATATTTTGAAAGTGAAATGATGTGCCCGTTAAATCCAGTTGCTAAATCAAACAGCATTGCCGAACCTAATATCCAAATTACCGGTGAAGCCACGCGCAGAGGTTCTCCTTTATCAATAAGATAGGTGAGATAGGGAAATCCTACCAGTATGCACGAGAATAATATTGCACCTAGAAAAAACAGTGTAAGAGAGGTTTTTTTGTGAAAACGATCAAGTTCCTCAAAATTATTTTCTGAAATCGATTTGTTAATAAACGGTGCAGAAATATTATACAGTCCCATTTGCGGAATCATGATAAAAGAAAGTAGCGAAAGCAAAATACTGTAAGTCCCGTTTTCATCATAAGAAAAATTCTCTACAATCATATATTTGTCAACACGAAATGCAATAAAACTCCCGAGATTTCCTAAAAACCCGTAAAAACTATAATTTAAAACTTCCTTCCAAAAATTATCTTTTTTAAAGTATTCCGTACTGAAATCCGGTTTTAATTTTTCAAGTTTATTGGTGTAAAAAATGTATCCAAACAAAGCCAGAACAAATATGCCCATAAAAAACCAGAAGGCATTTTTCTCCGTAAATCCGAGCCACATAAAAAGAATGAATGCCCCTAAATTTGCAATTTTTGGAAAAATATTTTCGAAAATATTGGGAACGACAATCCTCTTGTAGTTTGAAATATATTTGTTGAAAACAGCTGACAATGCCAAAACCAACATTAAAGGCAGCACCAGATTTTTCATAGACCACATTTGAGTTTCCTTCAATTCTGGAAATAATTGAAAAACCCAAAAAAAAACGCCTGTAAAAAGGAGAAAATTAAGAACGATGATCGCTAAAGTAACCCATAAAAAATTCTGATTCTTGCCGTCATTACTTGTTTTTAGAAAAAATTTCACATTACTGAACGAAAGTCCAAATACAACAATTGGCAAAAGCATTTCTGCGGTTGGCAGTATAAACTGTAATTTTCCGTAAAATTCCCGGTCTTTTGGAAAAATAAATATGGCCGAGAAAGTTCCCAGTAAAAAACCAAAATATCCGATTAAAGAGTATTTAAACCCCTGTCTTGCAACTACACTCATTTTACGGGCACAAAGATAATATTATTAATATATTCACCGTATTTCTTTACGTTTTCACTATTTTGATCTTCAATAAAGTGTTGGGTCAGTCTTTCCAGATTAAGAGAATTACGGTTTAGAAAATGAGAATAATATCCCCAACTTTCAACCTCTGAGATGATTTCCCAAACAGGAGCTTCGTGATGTCGTTGCTCAATCTCAACCATAAGGGTAGGTTTAAATTTCTGTATGGTTTTTTTTGCACCACGAAGGGTTTGCAATTCATTACCTTCTACATCAATTTTAATAAAATTGAGGCGTGTAATGTGTTCAATTTCAGCCCAATCGTCTAGTCTTATTACTTTAACATTTATGATTTCTGATGAGGATTCTCCTTCTTCTTTCAGATTCGTTTGCAGCGTTCCTCTTGAATGAATTTTTTTGCCATTCATCACAGGAACTTTAAATTCTGCAACGGTATTTTCATCAGATAAGGCTAATGAAAGACTATGCACTTCAGGGAAAATTCTTCTCAACCTTTGGCAAAGCCTTTTATTAGGTTCAAAAGCGTAAATATTATGTGGACTAAGTTTTTTTTCTAACTGAAAAAGATATGCGCCAACATTAGCGCCAATATCCATATACACATCATTTTTGTTGAGGTAATCTTTTATCCAAAGGAGTTCTGGCTCTACTTTCCTCTCAAGGATGTTTTCTGTGTTGAGGTCTTTCAGATTTTTAAAAAACCTTTTTTTATAGAAGTTTGGCGTAACATACTGCAGTTTTTCTGCAATGTTGCTGTATAATGACATAACTTTTCTAGATAGAGGGAAACAAATATAGAAAAATTTGTTAAAAAATGTTAAAAATAACTCCTAATATCAATTTATTTAAATTCTATAATTTTATTTTTAGAGTATTTGCGTAATTTTAAAGACTATATACTGAATTATGAAAAAGACTTTATACATTGCGTCTTTGGCGCTTTTGGCTTCGTGTTCTACTGTACAGAAAACATCTACGCAACAGCCTTTTGTTTGGGAAGGGGCTAATCTTTATTTTTTATTGACCGATCGTTTTAATAATGGTAATCCAAACAATGATGTTAATTTCAACCGTACAGAGAAAACTGCTGTTCTTCGTGGTTTTGAAGGTGGTGATCTTCGTGGGATTATTCAGAAAATTGATGACAACTATTTTTCAGATTTAGGGATTAATGCCATTTGGATGACACCAATTGTAGAGCAAATTCACGGGGCAACTAATGAAGGTACAGGTAACACTTATGGTTTCCATGGTTACTGGACAAAAGACTGGACAGCTCTTGATCCAAATTTTGGAACCAAAGCTGATTTAAAAGAACTGGTAGAAAAAGCCCACAAAAAAGGCATCCGCATTGTTTTGGATGCAGTTATCAATCACACAGGTCCCGTAACTTCGGTAGATCCAGTTTTTCCGAATAATTGGGTGCGTACTTCACCACAATGTAAATACGATAACTATATCAATACCACTGCTTGTACTTTGGTCGCCAATCTACCTGATATCTTAACAGAAAGCAACACACCGGCAGAATTGCCAAAACAGTTGGTTGATAAATGGAAATCAGAAGGAAGATACGAAAAGGAAATGCAAGAGTTGAATGCCTTTTTCGCAAAAACCGGTTATCCAAAAGCACCGAAATATTATATAATGAAATGGCTCGCAGATTATATTACTGAGTTTGGAATTGATGGCTACCGTATTGATACTGTGAAGCATACCAATGAGGATGTTTGGAAAGAGTTTCAAAAAGTGTGTCAGGCTGCATTTGATGAGTACAAGAGAAATAATCCGTCTAAAGTATTGGACAATAGTAAATTCTTTACTGTAGGAGAAGTTTACGGCTACGGAATTTCACAAAAACAGAATTACGATTTCGGAGATAAGAAAGTTAATTATTATCAAAACGGTTTTGAGTCTTTAATTAATTTCGATTTTAAGGGAGACGCCACAAAATCTTATGAAGAAATATTCAGCAAATATTCGAAGATTCTCAATTCTGATCTGAAAGGTTTGAGCGTGATGAATTATACCACCTCTCACGATGATGGTTCACCATTTGATAAAGATCGAAAAAAAACCTATGAAGCCGGTACAAAAATTCTTCTTGCTCCCGGAATTTCGCAAGTTTATTATGGTGATGAAACAGCAAGAACCTTAAATGTTTCAGGTGCTGAAGGTGATGCTAACCTTCGCAGCAACATGAACTGGAACGATGTGAAAAACAATCCGGGTACCCAAAAGTTGCTGGAACATTATCAGAAATTAGGAAAATTTCGTGCTAATCATCCTGCAGTTGGAGCGGGAATTCATAATATGATTTCTCAATATCCATATTGGTTTACAAGAACTTATGGTACCGATAAGGTTTTGGTTGGTTTAGACTTAAGTTTTGGATTAAAAGATGTGTCTGTAGACAATATTTTTGCAGATGGTACTAAACTTCGCGATGCCTACAGTGGAAAAACCACAATTGTGAAAAACGGAAAAGCTTCAATTGATACAGGTTTTGGAATTGTTTTGTTTGAAAAGTATTAAAAATTCCAAAAGAAAGAAAAAGGCTTTTCTCAAAAATTTTGAGACAGCCTTTTTTATAAGTTTTCACCAAACGTGATAAGATTATAATCGGGATCGAGAATAGAAAATTCTTTTTGTTTCCAAGGTTTTACTTCTAATTTTCCGTTGGGATGTATTTCTACATTTCTATTGATCAAATTCTCATATAAAATTTCAATTTCTGAAACTCTGATATAAACCATTCCATAATTTTCTTCAGCGATTAAATCTTTAAATTCAAAAAAATGGATTTCGATTTCATCTTTTTCAAGTATCAAATAATCACCATAATCTGATATTTCACAAAAACTTAATTTGTTGAGGTAAAAATCCTTAGTTAATGCTTTATTACGCATTGGAAGTTTCGGACAAATTTGTTGATACATCATCGATAGAGTATGAGTTTTTTTTAATTTAACTGAAAACTATGTTAAAAGGATGCCTTCAGAAAATCTACAAACTTTGACATTTTTTTGAAATTTTCCGCCACCATTTTTATAGAATCCTCCTTTAGCAAATCTTCATCTTTAATATTATGGGAAACTACCATATGCTTCATTTTCAGATATTCCGCCATTGGATCATCTTTTTCAAATCCCTGCGGCACACGGGAAAGTTTTTCATTACTAAATTCAAATTTTTTGAAATTCTTTTCCTGAATAATGGAATTAAATTCTTCAGCATTCACCGAAATTTCTTTCCGAATTTCTTTCAAAATTTTGGGATCGCACATATATACACCTGCTGCAAGAAAACATTCGCCGGGAGCAATGTGCAAATAATATCCTGCTCCACCATCTTTCTTCCCAATACCATTAATTGATGCTCCAAAGTTGGTTTTGTAAGGTGATTTGTCTTTAGAAAATCTTGTGTCTCTGTAAATTCTGAAAAGCGTTTTTTTAGGATCCAGCTTTGCAAAATTGTCATCAAATTTTGACATTTCTTCCAAAAGTTCCGTTACAAATTCCAAAACATTCTGCTGTGCTGATATGTAAAGTTCTTTGTTTTGGTTGAACCATTCTCGGTTATTGTTTTTGTTTAAATTTTTAAGAAAGGTGAAAGTTTCTTTTTGGATCATTGCAGCCATGTTCTAAATGTTTTTGAAGTCATGTTTTTGATTCACTAGGGTTGATTTGTGAGGTTGAGGCTCTCGAAGCCTTCGAAATATACACAAAAATCGAAGATTTTTTCCATTTAATTATTGATTAGGGAATTTTCTTTTCGAAAGATTCGGTAATTTTTCCCATTCGTCATTAATGATGGCTTCTTTCTTTTTCCTGCTCCAGCCTTTCACTTGTTTTTCAAAAGAAATGGCATGTTTCACATCATTAAATTCGGTGTAAAAAACAACTTCAACAGGTCTTCGGTTATAAGTATAGGATTCAGGATTGTAACCATTTTGATGATAGAGAAGTCTTGTTTCTAAATCATCTGTAACTCCTGTATAATAAGTTTCATCTGAACGCAAGAGAATATATACATAGTAGGTTTTCATCACTTTGTTTTATCAAATGTAATATTTTTCTTTCAATGGAAAATGCTCCGCATTTGAATTATTTTGAAGGCTTCGAGAGCCTCAGCCTGACAAATTGCCATCAAAACACCATAACTTGTCTTTAACAAAAATATAATAAAACGTATCAAAATTTATCAAAAATAAAAAACGTATCTTTGCCGCCGAATTATAGACGATCATTTACATGAATTTATTTACGGAGACCAACTTAAGTCCTGAAATTTTGAAGGCAGTTGGCGATTTGGGCTTTGTGAGCCCTACAGAAATCCAAAAACAGACTATTCCTTTTATCTCTTCAGATATTCGCGATCTTATCGCACTTGCGCAGACAGGAACAGGCAAAACAGCAGCGTTTTCGCTTCCGATTTTGGATATGATTGACGACGGGAGTCGCAAAATCCAATTTTTGGTGCTGTGTCCTACAAGAGAACTTTGTTTGCAAATTACCAAAGACATTAAAAATTACTCGAAATACCTTCCCAACATCAAAACCACTGCGGTTTATGGTGGAAGCAGTATTATGGAGCAAATCCGCTCGCTGAAAGAAAAACCACAAATTATTGTGGGAACTCCGGGGCGTGTTATTGACTTGATTAACAGAAAGGCACTCGATTTTTCTGAAATCAGTTGGTTGGTTCTGGATGAGGCTGATGAGATGCTTTCTATGGGTTTCAAAGATGATTTGGAAACGATCTTGAGTGAAACGCCTGAAACTAAGCAGACGTTTTTATTCTCGGCAACGATGAATAAAGAGGTGGAAAGAATTTCTAAAAATTATTTAACCAAGCCGCACAGAATTTCGGTAGGTTCTATTAATGAGGTAAAGAAAAATATTTCGCACGAATTTTATGTGGTAGGTTACAGGCAGAAAAAGGAAGCACTAAAACGTTTAATTGATGCCAATCCAAACCAATATTCAATTATTTTCTGTAGAACCAGAATGGAAACACAGGAAATCGCTGATTTCCTGATGCAGAATGGTTATGCAGCAGATGCACTTCATGGTGATTTATCACAGGCACAGCGTGATACAGTAATGAAGAAATTCAGGTTAAAAAACATTGATATCCTTGTGGCGACTGACGTTGCAGCAAGAGGTTTGGATGTTAATTCTTTAACGCACGTTATTCACTATTCACTTCCTGATGATCCTGAAGTATTTGTTCACAGAAGTGGAAGAACTGGTAGAGCAGGAAAAGACGGTATTTCGATGGCATTAATTAAACCGGAAGAAACTAGAAAGTTAAAGCAAATAAAATCAGTCACCAAAATTGATATTACTGAAAAGCAGGTTCCAACCGGTGATGAAATTATCAAATCACAGGTAGAAGGCGTTTTCGAGAGGCTTTTTACCGAACATGAAGAATTTTTTACTTTCGATGATGCTCTTATTCCGGATTTATCTCAATTTTCGAAAGAAGAACTGGTGCATCAGTTGCTTCAACTTCAGTTGAGAGATTTAGCACTGTTTTACAAAGACAAAAAGGACTTAAGAAACGAAAAACTTTCTGATGAGCGCGACATTCCTTCAAGCAGAAGAGATAGGAGACGTGATGATAGAGACGGCAGACGTGGTGATCGTGATGGTGGAAGAGAACGTGGTGGAAAACCAAGACGCAGAAATGAAAATATGACACGCTTCTTCTTCAATCTTGGTAAAAGAGATAATTTGAAGAAAGTGGATATGCTCGACATTATCAACAAAGCAACAAAGAAATCTAAGAAACGTCCTGATATTGGTGAAATAGAGATTTTGGAGAAATTTTCCTTCTTTGAAGTGGATAAAGACTTTAAAAATGAAATTCTAGGCAATTTAGGTTCTATGAAATTCAAAGGAAAAGAAATGCGTGCAGAAGTTGCAAATTAATATCAAAAACCGAGCTTTTTTAAGTTCGGTTTTTTTATGATTTTTATCCAATGTTAACAAAAATTAATATTCAAATAAAAAAGTTTGGTAGCTTTATATTGATATTTGCACACTGAAAAAATAACAAAAAATAAGATGGGAATAGGTAATATTTTCAAGGCTTTTCAGCCGAAAGACAAAGTGTTCTTCGTATTGTTCGAGCAGGTTGCAGACAATCTGGTAAAAATGTCAAAAGAATTCCACGAGGGATTGTTAGATTTTGATTTGAACGATGATGCACTACTAAAAAAAATGAGTGATTATGAACACAAGATGGACGATTTAACCCACGAGGTTTTTGTTCAACTTGGTGAGAACTTTATTACACCGTTTGATAGAGAAGATATTAATTATTTAGCTTCAGGGCTTGATGATATTGCAGATTATATTTACGCTTCAGCAAAATATATTTATCTATACAAAACTCCGGAAATAAAAGAATTTTCAGAATTTTCTCTTCTTATTCACAAATCTTGTGTGGAGTTGCAAAATGCTATTAAAAACTTAAATGGTTTTAAAAATCCGGCAGAAGTAAAAGAATCTTGTATCAAGATCAACTCGTTTGAAAATATTGCTGATGACGTTTTGAGTCAAGCGCTAGTAAAACTTTTTGAGTCGAACGATCCTATCAATATCATTAAAGTAAAAGACGTATTGGAGTATCTTGAAATTGTGACCGATAAGGCTGAAGATGTAGCCAACACAATAGAAAATATCGTTATTAAATACGCTTAATTCTTTAAACTAAAAATTATAGGATGGATTTTCCTTTATTATTAATAATTATAATCGCGCTTGCGCTGATTTTTGACTTCATCAACGGTTTTCACGATGCAGCCAATTCTATCGCAACCATAGTTTCTACAAAAGTGCTTACCCCATTTCAGGCAGTACTTTGGGCAGCCTTGTGGAACTTTGCTGCATTTTTTGTTGCCATGTATATCATTGGCGAATTTAAAATTGGTAACACCATTGCCAAAACGGTAAATGAAAATTACATCAATCTTGAGGTAATTTTTTCGGGACTTATTGCCGCAATTTTCTGGAATCTTTTAACCTGGTGGTTTGGGATTCCATCATCATCATCCCACACATTGATTGGTGGTTTTCTTGGTGCGGCGCTTATGAATGCTCTTATGCTCGATTACCATGCAGTTGCAGTGGCACATCCAGATTATTCATTTTTTCAAACTTTAGGAGATGCGTTTAAGCAACTCTTTACCCAAAGTGTTGTAAAGTATGAAAAAGTAATTCCGATTTTCTTATTTATTTTTTTAGCACCTATTATCGGGATGATTGTTTCAGTAATTATTACTTTAATCATCGTGAATATGGCTAAAAATACCAATCCTCATAAAGCAGATAATCAATTTAAAAAATGGCAGTTGTTCTCATCAGCACTGTTCAGTTTGGGACACGGTCTTAATGATGCACAGAAAGTTATGGGTATTATTGGTGCTGCGGTAATTTATTATCACGTAACAATGATTGGAGGCAATGATCCTTATGCTATGATGGAATCATCGGAACGTTTCAAGTATTTCTCCACAGACTATATCTGGGTTCCGTTTGTGTCCTTCCTGGCTATTGGATTGGGGACTATGAGCGGAGGCTGGAAGATTGTAAAGACCATGGGTACCAGGATAACGAAAGTAACACCGCTTGAAGGTGTAAGCGCGGAAACTGCCGGTGCAATTACACTTTTCCTTACAGACCATTTAGGAATTCCGGTTTCTACAACCCATACCATTACGGGTTCTATCATCGGTGTTGGTTTAACAAAAAGGGTTTCCGCTGTACGTTGGGGTGTTACTGTGAGTTTACTGTGGGCTTGGATTCTTACCATTCCTGTAAGTGCTATCATTGCTGGAATTACTTATCTTTTAGTAACATACTTTACTTAAAAATCAAAGTATTTCAATATACAAAACCATTTCTTCGGAAGTGGTTTTTTTATTTTATAAAACGCCCAATTAATCTTATTTTTGCACACAAACATTTTTTATGGAATTTTTAGACCACTATCAGGAAACCATTGCGAATGCAATAGAAAAATATACTTTTAAAAATCAGCCTTCGGAGCTTTATGAACCGATGAATTATATCATCAGTCACGGCGGTAAACGCTTGCGTCCTATTATGGTGCTTATGGCAAATGATTTATTTGATGGTGATATCCATAAAGCAATAAAACCGGCCCTAGCCATAGAATATTTTCACAATTTTACCTTAATTCACGATGATATTATGGATGAGGCACCTTTGCGAAGAAATAAACCGACAATCCATACATTACATGGTATCAATATCGGGATTCTTTCAGGTGATGCGTTGCTGATAAAGGCTTATCAGTTTTTTGAGGATTTAGAACCTGAACTTTTCAAAAAATGTGTCAAAATCTTTTCTGAAACGGGTGCCGTTTTGTGTGAAGGCCAACAATTAGATGTAAATTTTGAGACGGATAACCATGTGACTTATGATGATTATGTTCAAATGATTACCAATAAAACAGGAGTTTTAAGTGCCGCATCATTTAAAATTGGAGCATTAATTGCGGGAGCATCAGATGAAGATGCACAATCACTTTACAACTTTGGGAAGCATATTGGCATCGCATTCCAGATAATGGATGATTATTTGGATGTTTTTGGAAATATGGAACAATTTGGGAAAAGACAAGCAGGAGATATTTATGAAAATAAAAAAACCGTGCTTTATCTTCTAGCCATGGAGCATGCAACAGCTTTAGAGCGTGACGAACTGAATTATTGGTATTCTAAAAAAACAGATAATGTAGATAAAGTGCACGGCGTTCTTAAAATCTTTAGACGAACAAAGATTGATGAGAAAGTCTTAAGATTGATTCAGAAGCATAATGAAATTGGACAGGATTATCTTAATCAAATTGATCTTCCTGAAGAAAAGAAACGCCCGTTTATAGAACTTGCCAATTACCTTTTAAGAAGAGAATCATAACGAAAATTTGCCTTAAAGTAGTTTAGTTGGTAAACAATAAAAAATTCAAATTTTGAATCTCGAAGAACATGAAATTTCGTACAGAAGTTATTATTGAAGAATCTGATCAAAAAATAGAAATTGAGGATAAAATTTTCTCAATAGGATCGTGCTTTGCATCGGAAATGTCAGAACTTCTGAAAAACGGTCAGCTTCAGACACTTAACAATCCTTTTGGAACGGTTTTTAATCCATTTTCAATCAACAATTCAGTAAAAAAATTGCACGATTCAGAGTTTTATGCCGAAGAAGATCTTGTAAAATATGATGAAACCGTAATTTCTTTAGATCATCATACCAGTTTTGATTCAGCTTACGCTCATCAAACACTAGAAAAAATCAATACAAAAATTGAGGAGGGTAATCTCTTTTTGCAGCAAACTAATTGGGTCATTATCACGTACGGAACTTCATTCATTTACGAATTTTTGCCTAAAAATAAATTAGTGGCCAATTGTCATAAAATACCTGGAAAATTTTTTGAAAAACGACTTTTAACCCCTTCTGAAATTGAAAATTCTATTACAGAAACCATTGAAAATTTAAGAGATATATGCAACTCTAATGTCCAAATTTTGTTCACAGTTTCACCAGTTCGTCACACTAAAGATGGGATGATCGAAAATAATCTCAGCAAAGCCAAACTCATTACAGCCATACACGAAGTTATTTTGAATTACGAAAACTGTCATTATTTGCCGGTTTACGAAATTTTGATGGACGATTTGCGCGATTATCGTTTTTATAAAGAAGATATGATTCATCCAAGTTCTCAAGCAGTAAATTATATTTTTGAAAAATTTGGAAACGCTTATTTTTCGGATGCGACAATGGATTTTATCGAAGAAAATTTTAAAATTTCACAAGCTTTAAAACACAAAACCCAAGACGAGAAAAATCCTAAATATCAGGAATTTTTAGAGAATTTAAAGGGTAGAATTGCGCTACAACAAACCAAAGTAAAGCACAAAATCTTTTGATTCTGGGACTGACCTTTGATAAAAATTGCAAAAACATGAGTGAAATATCATTAAGAAAAATTAGATTGTCAGAAGTAGAAAGTCTTCAAAAAATAAGTAGCCTAACTTTTATGGAAACCTTTTCTGAAGTTAATTCTAAAGAAGATATGCGAAAATATCTTGATGAAAATCTAAGTTTAGAAAAGCTAAAGTCTGAAATTGAAAATCCAGAATCCGAATTCTATATTTCTGAAATTGGAAATCGAATTGTAGGTTATTTGAAACTGAATTTCGGAAAGGCACAAACCGAAAATTTTGGAGAAAATGGTTTTGAAATCGAAAGAATTTATGTTTTGAAAGAACATTTAGGGCAGAAAGTCGGTCAATTTCTGTTAGATAAATCTTTAGAAATTGGTAAAGAAAAGTCAATGGATTTTGTGTGGCTCGGCGTTTGGGAAAATAATGAAAGAGCAATAAAATTTTACGAGAAACAAGGATTTGAAGTTTTCAGTCAACACGATTTTGTTTTAGGCAATGATGTTCAAACCGATTTGCTAATGAAATTAGAATTAACTTTTTAATAATTAATTTTTATTAAGTACTTATAAATCTGCGAAAACCGCAATATCTGCCGGAAATACAAATGATAGATACACATACACATCTCTACTCCGAAGAATTCGACGAAGATCGCGCTGAAATGATTCAACGTGCTTTAAATAAAGGAATTACAAAATTCTATCTTCCTGCAATCGATTCTGAATATCACGAAAAAATGCTAAATATAGAATCAGAATATCCGAATCAAATTTTTTCAATGATGGGATTACATCCTTGTTATGTGAAACCGGAAACTTGGGAAAACGAATTAAAAATTGTAGAAAATTATCTCAACGAAGGGCATTTTCCAGCAATTGGCGAAATTGGAATTGATTTGTATTGGGATAAAACCACTTTGGATATCCAAATCAAAGCCTTTGAACAGCAAATAGATTGGGCCATTGAAAAAGATTTGCCCATCGTTATACACACCCGAGAAAGTTTTGATGAGGTTTTTGAAGTTTTAGAAAGGAAAAAACACCCAAAATTACGTGGTATTTTCCATTGTTTTTCTGGGAATTTAGAACAGGCAAAACGAGCGATAAATTTGAATTTTATGCTCGGAATTGGAGGAGTTGTGACGTTTAAAAATGGCAAAATCGACCAGTTTCTCCACGAAATTCCATTAGAAAAAATTGTTTTAGAAACCGACTCACCTTATCTCGCACCGGTTCCTCATCGTGGTAAACGTAACGAAAGTTCTTATTTGGATTTGGTTGTTGGGAAATTAGTGAATATCTATGGAAAAGATTTTTCGGAAATAGCAAAGGTTACCACTGAAAACGCTGAGAAAATATTTGCCTTAAATCGTTAAAAAATATGCCACGAATGCACGAATAATTGTATTAGTGAATTCGTGGCAAAAATTTATTTACTTTTTTCTAAAAAAGTTCTTATTTTTCACTTTCTTAAAACCAATATTTTCCTTCGCTTGCGGTTTTGGTTTAGGCACAAAAGGTTTATTGTTGCTGTCTCTTTTCTGTACTACCAAATCGTCCGTGTGAAATGGATGGTCTTTTTCCACAGGAATTTTTTTGCCAATCAGTTTTTCCGTGTTTTTTAGATTGATTAAATCCAATCCGTCCACAAACGAAATCGAACTGCCTTCATTTCCGGCTCTTCCGGTTCTACCAATTCGGTGAACATAGGTTTCGGAAACATCGGAAAGTTCAAAATTGATGACGTGTTTTAGGTCGTCAATATCAATTCCTCTTGCAGCAATATCGGTTGCAACCAAAACTCTAGTTTTTCCTGTTTTGAAGTTTCCCAAAGCATTTTGTCTTGCATTTTGCGATTTATTTCCGTGAATCGCTTCGGCAGAAATCTTATGTTTATGCAGTTTTCTGGCAATTTTATCAGCGCCGTGTTTTGTTCTGGAAAACACCAAAACCGATTCCGAAATGTCGTTTTGAAGAATGTGCGTCAGTAAATCGAGCTTGTCGTCTTTTTCCACAAAATAAACTTTTTGCTGAATCGTATCTGCAGTAGAAGAAACCGGCGCAACTTCAACTTTTACTGGATTTGTGAGCATCGAATTGGCTAAATCCTCAATTTCTTTCGGAAAAGTGGCGGAGAAAAATAAAGTCTGTCTTTTTTGTGGTAACAATTTTACAATGCGTTTCACATCGTGTACAAAACCCATATCCAACATTCTGTCGGCTTCATCCAAAACAAAAATTTCTAAATTTTTTAAAGAAATAATGCCTTGCTGAATAAAATCTAACAATCTTCCCGGAGTTGCCACTAAAATATCGACGCCTCTTTTTAATGATTGTTCTTGTGCGCCTTGCTTCACACCTCCAAAAATCACTAAGGTTTTTAATGGAATATGTCTTCCGTAAGCGTGGAAACTTTCCTCAATCTGTATTGCCAATTCTCTCGTTGGAGTGAGAATTAAGGCTTTGATATGACGGTTTTTTTCTTTTTTTAAAGATAAATTTTGAAGAATAGGAATGGCGAAAGCAGCAGTTTTTCCGGTTCCGGTTTGTGCAGTTCCGAGTAGATCTTTTCCTTCTAAAACAGACGGAATTGCTTTTTGTTGGATAGGTGTCGGTTTTTCATAACCTTCGTGTTGAAGCGCATCAAGGATGGGCTTAATCAGTTTTAAGTCGGTAAATAACAAATGTGTATGTTTAAATAACCTTGTCAAGGTTCTGAACCTTGACAAGGTTGATTAAATGCGGGCGAAGTATTTTACTTCAACATTTTTTCAGCGAAAATTTTTGCAGAAACTACGAAATTTTCTAAAAGACGAACTTTTATTGGGCTAAAGAATGCCGCGAAATATGGCGCAAAGATAAGTTTTTTTGTTGAAAGATGAATTTACTAAACAGATACGTTGTTTTAATAAAAAAAAACAGACTTAAAAACTTTAAATCTGTTATTTATAAAACAATAAAAACTGCGGAAATTTACCCGTGCAATTTTTTCCAAATTACATCCTTCAGCTCTATTAAACCTTCTTGTGTTACGCCAGAAAAGAAGATAGGCTGGCGGTTTTCAGGAAATTCTGCAGCAATTTCTTTTTTCAACTCATCATCCAATAAATCGGATTTGGAAATACTGATGATAAAATCTTTATCCAGCAATTCGGGATTGTATTCCTTCAATTCATTTTCCAAAATTTTAAATTCCTGAAAATGACTTTCAGAATCGGCAGGAATTAAGAACAATAAAATGGAATTTCTTTCAATATGTCTTAAAAATCGGTGACCCAAACCTTTTCCTTCCGCAGCACCTTCAATAATTCCAGGAATATCCGCCATTACAAAAGATTTGTAATTTCTGTAATCAACGATTCCTAAATTAGGCGTTAAAGTCGTAAAAGCATAATCTGCAATTTTTGGTTTTGCAGCAGAAACTGCGGCTAAAAGTGTCGATTTTCCGGCATTTGGAAAACCAACCAAACCAACATCTGCTAAAATTTTCAGTTCAAAAGTCACGTAACCTTCTTCGCCTGGAAGCCCAGGTTGTGCGTAACGCGGCGTTTGGTTGGTGGAAGATTTGAAATGTTCGTTTCCAAGACCACCTTTTCCACCTTGCATAATGACGATTTCTTGTCCGTCTTCCAAAATTTCGCCAATAATTTCGCCTTCTTCATTTTTGGCAATCGTTCCGATAGGAACTTGGATGTAAACATCTTCTCCTGCAGCACCTGTCAATTGGTTTTTTCCGCCGTTTTCACCGCGTTCTGCTTTGACGTGTCGGGTATAACGAAGTGGTAAAAGCGTCCATTCGTGAGAGTTTCCCTTCATAATGATGCTTCCACCACGACCACCATCACCACCATCAGGACCGCCTTTCGGAATGTATTTTTCGCGTCGAAGATGCGCCGAACCAGCACCACCGTGTCCGGATTTACAATGTATTTTTACGTAATCTACGAAATTGCTCATAATTTGGTTGTTGGTTGCTGGTTCAAAGTTATCGGAGATTATTATATAACCTTCAACCGATAACCAAAAACTGACAACTATTTTATTTTCTCTACTTCCGCGAAAAGTTTTTGGGAAATTTCATCAATTTCGCCAACGCCGTTGACTTCAACATATTTTCCTTGTTGCTTGTAAAGTTCGGCTACTTCTGCAGTTTTTGCGTAGTATTCTTTAATTCTGTTGCGGATGATTTCTTCATTGCTATCATCTGTTCTGCCTGAAGTTTCGCCGCGTTTTAGAAGTCTTTGAACCAAAATTTCATCATCCACTACCAAAGAAAGACACACCGAAATATCGTCGTTCAGCACTTCTTTCACAATTTTTTCCAACGCTTCGGTTTGGTTGGCGGTTCTTGGATATCCGTCGAAAATAAAACCTGCTGTGTCTGTCGGTTTTTTCACTTCGTCAATAAGCATATCAGTAGTTACTTGATCCGGAACTAACTCACCTTTGTCAATATAAGATTTCGCTAATTTTCCAAGTTCCGTGTCGTTTTTCATATTGTAACGAAACAAATCGCCTGTTGATATTTGCTTCAGATTGAATTTTTCAATTAAATTCTGCGCTTGTGTGCCTTTTCCACTTCCCGGAGGACCGAATAATACAATGTTGATCATAGTTTGCTTTTGGCAAAATGCTTTCGGCTTTCAGCTTCTGGCTTTCAGCTTACAGACGTCGCCATTATTTTTAGTTAGTATCTTTTTTACCCTTATCTGCTTGATTCTTCATCTTAATATCTTCCTCAATTTTCAAAATTAGTTTTGAAATCTTCATTTTCAATTCTTCTGCTTTTGGAGATAATTCCGAATAAATTTCATCATTAATAAATCCTAAATCTCTTGAGAGAAGTAATGCATATTCAACCTCAAATGCACTTCCTGATGCAATTCTTAATATTCTCTTGAAATCTTCATCACTTCCTCGTCCGCAGCCTTCTACAATATTAAAATTAATTGAAACAACTGCTCTTCTCATTTGTGAAGTCATGCCAAAAATCTCTTCTTTTGGATAATCTTCGGTTATCTTATAAATACTTAAAGCCAATTCGTGACCTAATTTCCAAATATCATATTTCTTATAATCACGCATTTGTTTATGCTATCAGCTTTCAGCGATTTGCCTTCAGCTTATTTTTATTTTCTTTAATTTAAAAACGAAATCTTGTTTTTATCTCTGCATAGCCGATAGCTAAAAGCCGGAAGCCGAACGCAAAAAAAAACTAATGATTGATTCTCCCTTCTGCCAATTGATACAAATCCGGAAGGTTTCTGCCCAATTCATCGTAATCAAGACCATAGCCGAGAACAAATTTGTTGGGGATCTCTTTTGCGATATAATCTATTTTGAAATTCTTTTTGAAAACTTCTGGTTTTAGTAGCAATGAAGCCACTTTTAGCGATTTTGGGCGCTGTGTATTTTTGAAATATTCAAAAAGACTTTCAATCGTGTTTCCGGTGTCCACGATGTCTTCCATTAAGATAATGTGGCGACCTTCAACATCTTTCGTTAAATCCATTTTTTGGTACACGATTCCTGTGGATTGTGTTCCCGCGTAAGAACTAACCTGTAGAAATGCAATTTCACATTTACCGGGATAATATTTCATAAAATCGGAAAAGAACATAAAAACACCATTCAGAACACCAATGAAAACGGGCGTTTCATCTTGATAGTCTTGATGCACTTTCTCGGCAAGATTTTTTATAATTTCCTGAATTTCATCGTGTTTCAGGTAAGGAACGAATTCTTTGTCGTGAACTTTGATTGTATTCATATAGTTTTCAAAAAGCAAATTTACGAAAATTTGGGCTTTTTGATTGTTAGGAGATTAAACAATTATTTTTCCACAAAAATTGCCTACGTTTTTTATTAAATTTAAATTTGTAGAAATCTATAAAAGTAAATAATTTATGTCAACTTATGTAGTTGTTGGTCTTCAGTACGGAGACGAAGGAAAAGGGAAAATTACAGATGTTTTATCCGCTAAATCTGATTATGTAGTTCGTTTCCAGGGTGGAGATAATGCAGGTCACACAGTTTATGCCGGTGATGAAAAATTCGTTCTGCACCTACTTCCTTCCGGTGTTTTGCAGTGTAAAGGCAAATGTATCATCGCAAATGGAGTAGTGGTAAATCCAAAATCTTTTATCCGTGAAATTGAGCAACTTGAAAGCAAGGGAATGAAAACTGATCACGTTTTTATCTCTAGAAGAGCGCACGTTATTATGCCTTATCACATTTTGCTTGATACCTATCGTGAGGAAGAAAAAGGCGGAACCGAAATCGGAACTACCAAAAAAGGAATTGGACCTTGCTATGAAGATAAAATTGCAAGAGTAGGAATCCGAATGGTAGATTTATTGAATCCAGAAGTTTTGCGTGAGAAAATTGAAAAAAATCTTCGCGTCAAAAATTCAATGTTCGAGAAATATTTTGAGAAACCTACTTTGGATATTGACGAAATTTACAATGAATTTGTTGAGATTGGAAAAAGACTTCAAGACAGAATCGTGGATACAGAAGTTGAATTGAATGAAGCAATAAAAGCAGGGAAAAATGTTCTTTTTGAAGGTGCACAAGCTTTGATGTTAGATATTGATTTCGGAACTTACCCTTATGTGACATCATCATCTCCTTCTACAGGAGGAGTTTGTGCAGGTGCTGGAGTTCCACCAACTGCACTTCAAAATTTAATTGGTGTTTCAAAAGCCTATACCACTAGAGTTGGAAATGGTCCTTTCCCATCAGAATTAGATAATGAATTGGGTGAACACATCCGAAAAGTTGGTCACGAATTTGGTGCAACTACCGGAAGACCGAGAAGGACAGGATGGCTCGATTTAGTTTCTTTGAAACACGCTTGTATGATTAATGGAATCAATAACTTAGTCATCACAAAACTGGATGTTCTTTCAGGAATTAAACCTCTGAAAATCGTTACCAAATATAAAACTGAAGACGGAAAAATCATTGATTATTTTACCTCTTCTACTACAAAATTATATGATTACGAACCGATTTATGAAGAGTTGGAAGGTTGGGACGAAGATATTTCTCACGCCAGAAGCTATGATGAGCTGCCACAAAATGCAAAAAAATATATAGAATTTATTGAAGAGTATTTAGGCATTAACGTTTATTTGGTTTCTGTTGGGCCTGAAAGAAGTCAAAATATCATTAGAAAAGAATTATTTTAATTGATTTATTAATCTCTTTGGATTAAATATCAACAAAATCCCTGTCAGTAGACGGGGATTTTGTTTTTACCAGGTTGAAAATTTTCACATATTTTATGTTTTGAATAATTCTATATTAAATTCATATTTTTTTGGCAAGAAAATTGAATGTAAATTAACATATTGGAGAAAATGGTTAAAAACTGATAATGAGTCTTGTTTTATTCAAATGTTTAACCATAAAATAAGTGTAATGATGAAAAAATTATTCAAAAATCAGGAATTTCAATTGGATGAAATTCTTTTTCAGGGACGAAACAAAGAGTATGGTGCTTATGTTCTGCGACACGAAGCGGATCAAATTCTTACCAAATCAATGTTTATAGGTGTTGGACTTTTTGCGGCAGTTGCATTAACACCGCTAATTATTTCTGCTTTAAATCAAGAGACAACTAGCATTGTACCAGAAGGTCCAGCTCCAACATGGGTAGATCCTCCAGTTATAGAAGTTCCGGATGTAAAACCTCCGGTAATAGTTCCACCAAAACAAGTGGAAACCATCGATACCAGAGTTCCAACCCCCAAAACAAATCCAGTAAACGAAAGAAAGGAAGTGGTGACCGTTAAAGATTATGACCATGCTGTTGCAGGAACAGAGACTATAAAAGGTGATCCTCCAACAGTTACTTATCAACAGCCAACAGTTGGAACTGGAGAAAATACTACACCTAATGTCATTGTTCCAAAACCTGAACCAACCATTAATCCTGACGAAATTGTTAAGAATGTTGATGTTGAGGCCTCTTTTACAGGTGGTATCGACAGTTTTAGAAATAAAGTCATAAATAACTTCGATACATCAAGTTTTGAAGGAAGTGGTGATATTTTGAAAACCACTGTAACCTTCATTGTAGAAAGAGATGGTACAATTACTAATATTAAAGCTAATGGTTCAGATGCTTCATTTAACCGAGAAGCTGAAAAGACCATAAAAAGCGTTAAAGGCAAATGGGTACCTGCAAAAGTAAAAGGACAGGCTGTTAGAAGTTATTTCAAGTTCCCTGTTTCTATGAAATTCGAATAAAGATTAACCACATTTTTTACTTTATATAATTATCCACAATTTTATTCATTTTGTGGATAATTTTTTTGTTACATAATGCTTTAATTAACAATACTTTAACGCTCTCAAAGTTATTCACATCTATGCTAACATCAAAAAAATTGTATTTTTGGTGATTAAAATCTAAATAATGGCTAAAATCATTGGTGTTGCCAATCAGAAAGGAGGCGTTGGCAAAACAACAACAGCAGTAAATCTTGCAGCAGCTTTGGGAGTTCTGGAGAAAAGAATTCTTCTTATTGATGCAGATCCACAGGCTAACGCAACTTCAGGACTTGGGGTTGAAGAAGTACATTTTTCCACTTATAATTTGTTGGAACACAGTGCTGATGTTGAAAAATGTATCCAAAGAACTACATCACCAAACCTTGATATTGTGCCTTCTCATATCGATTTGGTTGCTGCCGAAATAGAACTGGTTGATAAAACCAAGCGTGAGTACATGCTGAAAAATGCTTTGGAACCAATAAAAGATCAGTACGATTATATTATTATTGACTGTGCGCCGAGTTTAGGTTTGATTACGGTAAATGCACTTACGGCTGCAGATTCAGTGATTATCCCAATTCAATGTGAATATTTTGCATTGGAAGGTTTAGGGAAACTCTTAAATACCATTAAAAATGTACAGAAAATTCACAATCCTGAATTAGATATTGAAGGTCTTCTGCTCACCATGTACGACAGCAGATTAAGGCTTTCAAATCAGGTGGTGGAAGAGGTGAACTCACATTTCCCTGAAATGGTTTTTGATACCATTATCAGCCGTAATGTGAGACTAAGCGAAGCGCCAAGTTTCGGCGAAAGTATTTTAATGTACGATGCCGAAAGCAAGGGTGCAACACAGTATATTCAGTTGGCAGAAGAAGTGTTACTGAAGAACGAGAAGAAAACAAAAAATTCAAAAAAAAGAAAAAGTTGAAAGATAAGAAAAGAGCAATGGGAAGAGGACTCGGTGCAATTTTAAGCTCCGAATCCAAAGTTTCTATTAATTCTGCAACTGATGAGGGAGCAGAAGTTTTGGTAGGAAACATCGTGGAAGTATCTCTGGAAGATATTTATCCAAATGCTTCACAGCCAAGAACTTATTTTGATGAAAAAGCATTGAATGATTTAGCACAATCCATCAAAAATCTTGGTGTTATTCAACCGATTACTTTAAGGAAAGATGGCGATCGTTTCGAGATCATTTCCGGTGAAAGACGTTTCCGAGCATCCAAAATTGCAGGTTTAAAATCGATTCCCGCATATATAAGATTGGTAAATGATCAGGAATTGCTGGAAATGGCTTTGGTTGAAAACATTCAGCGCGAAGACCTTGATGCCATTGAGGTAGCCTTAACCTACCAAAGACTCTTGGAAGAAATTGGTTTAACCCAAGAAAATTTAAGCCAGAGAGTAGGAAAGGAACGCAGCACAATTACCAACTCAATCCGTCTTTTAAAGTTGAGTCCGGATGTTCAAAATGCGGTTCGCAGCGGTGAAATTTCAGCAGGTCACGGAAGAGCAATTTTGAGTTTAGATTCAGATGAACTACAACAAAAATTATTTGAAAGAATTATAAAAGAAGGCCTAAATGTAAGACAGGCTGAACTTGCTGCCAATACTTTGAAAAATCCTTCAAAACCTGTGGCAAAGGCGAAAATTATTTCTAATGAACATCGGAAAGCTGAAAAAAAACTCTCCGACATTTTGGATGTAAAAGTGGAAATAAAAACTGCAGCCAATGGAAAAAAAGGGAAAATTGTACTCGATTTCAAAAATGAAAAAGAGTTGGAAAACATTCTTTCACACTTTAGTTAATGCCAAAGATATTTTTCACATTTCTGCTGTTTAGCTCTCTGTCCATTTTTGCACAGGTGACAAAAAACGATACCATTCGTGTTGAAAATCATCCAACGGACAGCATTTCCACCATCAAACCAAAATCTGAAGTGGAAGTTTTAACGGATATTGAAGAGTCTAATGCTCCAGCTGTGAAGCCAAAATATAGTCCTACTAAAGCTGGCTTATATTCCGCTGTTTTACCGGGACTTGGGCAGTATTACAATAAAAAATATTGGAAAATCCCAATCGTTTGGGGTGCAATTGGTACTGGAGTTGGCATAACACTCTGGAATGATAAACAATACAAACGTTACCGCAATGCTTACGTCGCACAACTCAACGGTTTGCCACACGAATTCTCAGATATACCAGGGATTACTAAAGAAGCTTTGGGCAGAACGCAGGACAGGATGAAGCGTCAGCGTGATTATTCTATTGCAGTAACCGGTTTGGTTTATATCCTCAATATTATGGATGCTGTCGTAGATGCTCATCTTTATGAACAGAAAAACGATCCGGATTTAGCCATAAAACCAACGGTAATTTATGATGAATTCGCAAAACAAAATACAAAACCAGGTTTAAGTTTAAGTTTTAGATTTTAAAATAAGTAGGCTTTTATACCTTTAAACATTACCAAAATAATAATGAAAATAGCACTCGTTGGTTACGGAAAAATGGGAAAAATTATTGATGAAATAGCCACATCAAGAGGTCATGAAGTCGTGGCTAAACTCAATGAAACACCTACCAAAGAAAACCTTAATCATCCTGATGTTGTGATTGAATTTTCACAACCAGAAGTTGCTTTCAACAATATCAAAACTTGCCTTGAAAATAAAATCCCCGTGGTTTGTGGTACAACAGGTTGGCTACATCAGAAACCAGAGATTGAAAATGTTGCTATAGAAAATGGTACAGCATTTATTTACGGTTCCAACTTTAGCCTTGGCGTGAATTTATTTTTTGCTTTGAATGAAAAGCTGGCAAACCTGATGAAGAATTTTAACGAATACAATATTCAGCTCGAAGAAATTCACCATACTCATAAGAAAGATGCACCAAGCGGAACAGCGATTTCTATTGCGGAAGGCATCATTAAAAACAATCCAAAATTCAATAATTGGAAACTTCACGAGACAGAAAACGACCACCTTGGTATTTTTGCTATCCGTGAAGATGAAGTGCCCGGAACACACAGTGTTTACTACCGTTCTGAAGTGGATGAAATAGAAATAAAACATACTGCCTACAACAGAAATGGTTTTGCATTGGGAGCTGTAATTGCCTCTGAATGGATTATAGGAAAACAAGGTGTTTTCTCAATGAACGATGTTTTAGGGCTGTAACAAATTTTCAAAAAAATAGACTAATCACACTAAACGCTGAATGCTCCTTGCGGAAAGCCGAAAGCAAATTTTATGAACTACTTTATCACCTATACCATTTACGTTCTCATTTTATCAGTATTAATGGGAATTTCAACGTGGAGACTTTTCAAAAAAATGGGATACAATCCACTGTTTGCATTTGTCCCGTTTTACAATTATTACATTATTTTAAAGGAAACCAAACGCTCAACTTGGTGGTCAGCACTGTCTTATCTCCCAATTGTTGGGCCTATTATGATGACGGTTTTCCATTTGTTCCTAATGGATAAATTTGGTAAAAACACCATTGGTCAAAAATTGATGACTGTTTTCCTGCCATTTATTTATATGGCAATGGTGAATTATAATAAAGATACCGAGATAGATGAACCAGCTTTTTTACTTCCCGGAGAAGAGGAGGTTGAAAAGAAAAAGGATACATTCCTTGGTTCCATAACTTTTGCGGTGGTTTTCGCAACTATTATCCACGTGTTTATTACACAACCTTTCGGGATTCCTACAGGTTCTATGGAGCGTACACTTTTGGTGGGAGATTTCCTTTTCGTAAATAAACTAAATTATGGTTTCCGTGCACCGATGCGTCCTGTTGCTATCCCGTTTTTACAGGGGACAATTTTGGATACCGGGGAAAAAGGCAACCCAAAAGATGATCCTAAATCATATTTAGAAGCAGTTAAATTGCCATATTTTAGATTTCCGGGTTGGGAAACTCCGAAACGTAATGATATTGTGGTGTTCAATTATCCGGATGATTCAGTGCATGTAGCTATTGATCGTAAAGATCCTTATGTAAAGCGTTTGGTAGCTGAAGCCGGTGACGTAATGGAGTTCAAAGCCGGAAAACTTTTTATCAACGGAAAGCTTGAGGTAAGAATGGGAGATGCACAAGTGCAGCACGCTTACGAAGTTTTTACCAGTTCACAATTGGATATTCCATCATTGTACGATACTTACGGCTTTTTACCAGTTATTGAAAAGCAATCAACATCAGGATTTTATTATAGATTTCAGGGGTTAACGGATGAAATGGCTAAAACAATCGGTCAACTTCCACAGGTGGTAAAAATTCAGGAAGAAATTCAGCCGCAGGGACAAAAGGATATTAGTTACTATCCTGATATGCAGAAATCCTACGAAGCACAGCAAATGGTTCCGAGCAGTAAAATAAATTACTCATCAACCATTTTCCCACACAATAAAAACTGGAATATCGATTGGTATGGTCCCATCAGAATTCCAAAAAAAGGTGATATCATCAACGTAACTCCTGAAACCCTTCCCGAATACGAAAAACTGATCGTAAAACATGAAGGCAATACATTGGAAAATAAAAACGGACAAATCTATATTAATGGGCAACAAACCAACAAATACACTGTAAAATATAACTATTATATGATGGTTGGTGATAACCGTGATGCATCTTTAGATGCCAGATTTTTCGGTTATGTTCCCGAAACTCACATTGTTGGGAAGCCAATGTTTACTTGGATGAGTGTTGAAGGATTATTTGCAGATCAAGGCTCATCTTATCAGGCAAATGGCAAAAAAATCCGTTGGGACAGAATGTTCAAAGCCACCAATACTGGTGAGCTTCATAAAACATCTTATGCATGGTTAGCGGTACTACTTTTAGTACTCTTCTTCGGTTGGGATTATATTTCCAAACTGTTTAAAAAGAAAAAAGAGGAAGAATAATTTTAGAAGCTTTTTCCCGCTTTCACTACTCGCTTTTTTCGGGCGGCAGCGAAGCTGCCGCCCGAAAAAGAGCTCAAACATGCCGTTCAATCGGGGCTAGTGATATGATGCCGTAAAATATCATGGTAAGAAATGAAAAACTTTAATTTTAAAACATTCTACATCAAATCTTTTATAAATTTTGTAGCTCCAAAAATCAATCTATAACAACGGGCTTTAGCCAGACTTTAAAATAATTGTTTTTGCTTAATTTTGTTTCCACATCAATGATACATTTGTGGTTTAAAGAATGAAAATACTATTACCAATATTTTACCTCCCTCCAATTTCTTGGTTTTCGGTTTTTCTGCATCAAGATTCAGAAGTTGTTTTTGAGCAGTATGAGAACTTTCCGAAGCAAACCTTCCGTAACCGTGCTAATATTTATGGTGCTAATGGTAGGCTTTCCCTTATCATTCCCATTCATCATAATGGAAAACGGGAAATGAAAGATATTGAGATTTCCTTTGCTGAAAAATGGCAACAACTACACTGGAAATCGATAAAAACCGCCTATCAAAGCTCACCTTATTTTGAATTTTATGAAGATAAGCTCAAAGAAATCTTCAATACAGACGAAAAATCACTTGCTAAATTTAATTTAAGAGCATTAGAAATCATTTTGAGCATTCTGAAAACCGAAAAGGCATATTCTTTGAGTAATGAGTACATTGGTAATCCTGAAGAAGTAAATTACAGGGAAAAATTTTCTGCAAAACAACCTACAGAATTTGATATGGAGGACTATTATCAAACCTTTTCAGATAAATTAGGATTTTTAGCAGATTTGTCAATTGTCGATTTACTTTGTAACAAAGGACCCGAAAGTTTAACTTATATACAAAATATTAAATTATAAAGATGAAAAAACTATTCATTGCAGCTTCTTTTTTAGCTGGTTTTGCAGGAGTTTTCGCTCAAACGGAAAAAAAAGCATTGGATCCTATGGAAGATAAGGATTTAATGACTTGGTATCATAAAGATCATGCCACAGGAAATGTATTTGGTGTTAATACTCAAAACGCGTATAAATATTTAGAATCCAAAGGGTTGAAGCCTAAAAATGTAGTAGTAGGCGTTTTGGACAGTGGTGTAGAAGTAGATCACCCTGGACTTGTAAAAAATATGTGGAAGAATCCTAATGAAGTTCCTAACAATGGTAAGGATGATGACGGAAATGGTTATGTTGACGATATATACGGGTGGAACTTTATGGGTAACAAAACTTCTGATATTGGTGTAGACAATATGGAAGTAACCAGAATGGTGAAAAAATACAAACCTATTTTTGAAGGTTCAAACTCTGCCACAAATAAGGAAAATCAAACCAAAATGAAGGAAGAGTTTGAGATGTATATGAAGAGTAAGGAAATTCTTACAAAAAAATATACTGAAGCACAGCAAGCTTTCCAGAACTATTCAAAAATTAAAACCCTCATCCCTACAATGGTTGCAATGCTTAACGGTAGAAATCTTACCCCTGAAGTTGTAGCCACTATGAAACCAACCAATCAAGATCAAGCTATTGCTGCCAATGTATTGGGAAATGTAGCACAAGATCCGGGTTTTGCAGGAAAATCTCCGGCAGAGCTTGAGAAAAAGCTAACGAAAGAAATTCAGGATGCTTTAGATTATTATGAGCCACAAGCTACAAAGCAATATAATTTAGACTTTGATCCTAGAGCCTCACAAGTTGGTGATAATTATGATGATTATTCTCAAAAATACTATGGTAACAACCGTTACGAAGGTCCAGATGCACAACATGGTACACACGTAGCAGGAATTATTGCAGGTTATCCTCAAGGTAAAGAAGTGCAATATGGTGTTGCTTATAGAGTAGCAAAAATAATGACTGTAAGAACCGTTCCAGACGGTGATGAAAGAGATAAAGATGTCGCTAACTCGATCAAATACGCAGTAGATAATGGTGCTAAAATTATTAATATGAGTTTTGGTAAAGCCGTATCTCCAGGTAAGAAATATGTTTGGGACGCTTTCAAATATGCACAGGATAAAGGTGTGCTTCTTGTAAAAGCTGCAGGTAACGAAAATGAGGATATTCAAAAAAATGTTTATTATCCTACCAATTTCCAAAACGCTACAGATGCTGCGCCATTCCTTAAAAATATGATAGTAGTAGGTGCTAGCACCAACGATAATGAGTTTTTAAGAGCAAGTTTCTCTAATTTTAACGGAAAAATGGTAGACGTGTTCGCTCCAGGCGATAAAATTTACTCTACCGTTCCGGATGGTAAATACGAATATTTGCAAGGAACTTCAATGGCTTCACCTGTAGTTGCAGGTTCTGCTGCTGTTCTTTTGGCTTATATGCCTAATCTTAAACCTGAACAGATTATTGAATCTTTTGTAAAGACAGCTAATCAATCTACAGTGAATGCCATGCTTCCAACAAATGAAAACAACCGTTTCGATTTAATTTCAAGAGCTGGAGGTGTGATTGATCTTAGAAAAGCTGCAGAGTATGCCTATACCAATTTTTACAAAGGCAGTTCTACTACATCTTCACCTTTAAAGAAAACGGGGACTGTTAAAACATCAACTACCAAAAAGAAATATCCGGTAAGGAGAAAATAATTTCAAATAAATATTGATATCAAAAGTCCGATTAATTCGGGCTTTTTTATTTTAGAAATAATAATGGCACGGTTTTGTAATATCAATAATCAAAAAACAACTAAATATTTTTTAACATGAAAAATGTTTTACTAGCAGGAATCGTAGGAGCGGCACTTACCGTATCTTGTTCCACAGCAAAAACGGCTCAACAAAACAGAGCAGAATTTTTAAAACTTAAAGGTGATTGGGAAATCACAAGTGTAGATTACGATAAATCTTACAGAATTAAGCCTTTTGATGAAGGTGCAGATGCACAATGTTTTGTAGGCAGTCACTGGAGATTAATTCCTAATAATTATTCCGGAGCTTATACTTTAAATGGAGGTGGTGCTTGTCCTTCGCTTACAAGACCTATTAAATTTGAAGTGAAAGATGGTAATACGTTTCAATTTAAGAAAATTGAAGATGGGACCAAAGCAAAACAAAATATTGCAGGCTATAACCTTACTTTAGTAAATCAGGAGACTGATCAGTTTAGCCTTCAGCAAAATGTTCCTTTCAATGGGGAAATTGTAAAAGTTACTTACAACTTCCAGAGAACAGCATCTAAATAATAACATCAAAATATATAAAGATTATGAAAATTTTTAACAAAACGGGTATTGCTGCAATGTTTCTTTCATCAGCGTTTTTATTAACAAGTTGTGAAGCCGTGCAGAATGCCAATAATCAACAAAAAGGTACTGTAATAGGTGCAGCAGCAGGAGCTGTAATTGGTGGTGTACTTGGTAATAATATTGGTAAAGGTGGTAATGCTCCACAAGGTGCTGTTTTAGGCGGTGTTGTTGGTGGTGTAGTTGGTAACGTTATTGGTGCTAAAATGGATAAGCAAGCCAAAGAAATTAAAGAAACTTTGCCAGGTGCGGAAGTAGAAAGAGTAGGAGAAGGTATTAAAGTTACTTTATCTGAAAATATTGTAAACTTCGCTTTCGATAAATCGGATCTTACCACAGCAGCAAAAGCTAATTTAGATAAACTTGCAGAAGTGCTTAAAAATAATCCTGATACCAATATTAATATCTATGGACACACAGATAGTAGAGGTACAGATGCTTATAACCAAGGGCTTTCTGAAAGAAGAGCAGCAGCAGTGAAATCTTATCTGATGTCATTAGGTGTTGCTGGAAGCAGAATGTTTACAATGGGTGTAGGTGAGAAAGAGCCTAAAGCAACCAATGAAACAGAAGCAGGTAGAGCACAAAACAGACGTGTAGAATTTGCCATTACAGCCAATCAGGAGATGATTAAAGATGCTCAACAAGAGGTGAAACAATAATTAACCTTTTATATAAATTGAAACCGCTTTTTTATAAAAGCGGTTTTTCTTTTTAGTATATTTCTTTTGAATCTAATTATCAATAATTCCGTATTTTTGTAATTGATTTTAAGCATAAATGACGAAATATCTAAAGTTGGTACGCATAGAACAATGGGTGAAGAACCTGTTTGTATTTTTGCCACTCTTTTTTTCAGGTAATATTTTTGAAACAGATTTATTTCTGAAAAGTTTATATGCTTTTCTAGTGTTTTCGCTTACGGCAAGCAGTATTTACATTCTGAATGACTATTCTGACATTGAATCGGATAAGAAACATCCGGAGAAAAAACACAGACCATTAGCAAGTGGCGCTATTTCTAAACCAACTGCATTATCAATTCTTGGATTTTTAATTTTATCAGTTTTTGGATTGTTGGTAATAGGAGAGATGTTCCTTAATATCAATATCTGGAAGTTTACCATTATTATCGTTTTTTATTTCTTGATGAATTTGGCTTACACTTTCCATTTGAAGCATGTGGCGATTATTGATGTTACCATTGTTGCTTTAGGGTTCGTTTTAAGGGTCTTGGCTGGTGGTTACGCAACAGGAATTCCTATTTCACAATGGGCAATTTTGCTGACATTCGTTTTGGCGCTGGTTTTGGCTTTAGGAAAAAGAAGAGGAGAATTAATCAATGCGCAGATTTCAGGTAAAACAAGGCGTGCTCTTGATGGTTATAATGTGCAGTTTGCAGATATTGCACTATCCATATCGGTAACTTTGGCGATAATTTCGTACCTTATGTTTACGGTAACTGCAGAAGTTCAGGATCGTTTTGGGATTAGAATTTTCTATACCGTTATATTCGTTGTTTTTGCCTTTTTAAGGTATCTACAGCAAACTTTAGTTTATAACCGTACCGAATCGCCAACCAAAATTGTATACAAAGACCGCTACATACAAATCACTATCATACTTTGGATTGTATCGTTCCTGTTATTGATTTATCACAAATATTTGATGGGATAAAGATGAAACCAAATTTTACACAAAAGGTTACAAATTGGGGCAATTTCCCAATTGTTGAAAAAGAAATGAAATCAGAGGATTCTCTACAAAAAATTAGAGAATTCGTTTTAAATAATAATGAAGTTATTGCCCGCGGAAATGGAAGATGCTATGGAGATGCATCTTTAGGTGAGCACATTTTTTCTACGAAAAGATTAAATAAATTCATCAGTTTCGATCGTTTAAACGGAATTATAGAATGTGAGTCCGGCGTATTGCTTTCAGAAATTCTTGAAGTAACCGTTCCGCAAGGGTATTTTCTTTATGTAACCCCCGGAACTAAATTTATTACCGTTGGTGGTGCTACTGCATCTGATGTTCACGGAAAAAATCATCATGCTGAAGGCTGTTTTTCAGAATGGTTACTGGAGTTTTCTATCATGAATGAAAAGGGTGAAGTCCTAATTTGTTCACGCAAAGAAAATTCAGAATTGTTTTGGGCAACCGTTGGAGGTATGGGACTTACCGGAATTATTCTTTCCGCAAAACTGAAGCTTAAAAATATCGAAACAGCTTACATTCGTCAAGAAAGCATCAAAGCAGAAAATCTGGATGAAATTTTCAAATTATTTGATGAAAGTGAAAGCTGGACCTATAATGTGGCTTGGATTGATTGTCTGCAAAAAGGCAATAATATCGGACGTTCTATCTTAATGCGTGGTGAACATGCTTTGAAGGCAGAACTTCCGAAAAAACTACAAGAAAATCCTTTAAGGCTAAAACAAAAACCAATTCCTACAGTTCCGTTTTATTTTCCCGGATTTGTGTTGAATGCTTTAACGGTGAAGATTTTCAATTTTTTATACTACAAAAAGCAACAGAAAAAGGAAGTTCATAATTTTGTAGATTATGAAACATTTTTTTATCCGTTAGATGTTGTGAATGAGTGGAATAAGATCTACGGAAAAGGTGGTTTTATACAGTATCAAATGGTAATTCCTAAAGAAAAGGGGAAAGAAGGAATGAAAAAAATCCTTGAAACCATTGCTAATTCAGGAAACGGATCTTTTCTCGCAGTTTTAAAACTTTTTGGTAAAAATAATCCTGAAGCCTATAATTCTTTTCCGTTTGAAGGCTACACTTTAGCACTTGATTTTAAAGTCAATAACAAACTTAAGAAACTTGTTGTGGATTTAGATGCTATTGTTGAAGAATTTGGCGGAAGAATTTACCTTACCAAAGACAGTATGAGTAAAGCAAGCTTAACATCTTATCTTAAGAATGTGAACAATCCTAAATTCATATCCATCCAGCAAAAAAGAATTATTAATAACAATTAATAAAATTGGAGTAATAAAAATTATTCACTCATCAAGTAGTAACTATGATAATATTGGGCAGCAATTCTGAAGTAGCACAGGCCTTTGTAGAAAGAGTTTTGAGCAAGGGTGAAAAATTTCCTAATATTTACCTTTTCACATCCAATACAGAAACTACAGAGAAATTTGCAAAACATCTGGAAGTGAAGTACTTGCAGCAAAGCGAAGTGATTTCTTTGGATTTAATGGAGGAGATTAATTATAGTAACTACGATTATATATCGTCCCCGTTATTGTTCTGTGCCACAGGTTATCTTGGTGAAGGCACAGAAGAAGCCCTCTACGATAATAAAAACACCGAAAGAATCATCGATATTAATTATGCTA
The DNA here is from genome assembly GCA_023394415.1 of Bacteroidota bacterium. Taxonomy (GTDB): domain Bacteria; phylum Bacteroidota; class Bacteroidia; order Flavobacteriales; family Weeksellaceae; genus Planobacterium. The sequence goes on along the minus strand of JAEXAR010000009.1, from coordinate 50,758 downwards.
AATTAGTTCCTGTAATTAACTTTTTTGCCCAAAAAATGGAAGCAAGAAGAGGAGGAACCATCATTGCGCTTTCTTCGGTTGCAGGAGATAGAGGAAGACAAAGCAATTTTATTTATGGTTCTGCAAAAGCTGGTTTTACAGCATATTTGAGCGGTTTAAGAAATTACCTTTTCGATAAAAAAGTACACGTTCTTACTGTTAAACCTGGGTTTATGGCCACTAAGATGACCGAAGGTTTACCATTAAATCCTAAACTTACCGCCACACCAAAACAAGCGGCAAACAGCATATATAAAGCCTATAAAAGTAGAAAAGATGTTGCTTATGTACTGCCAATTTGGTGGCTAATTATGATGATTATTAAAAATATTCCGGAGTTCATATTTAAAAAGCTTAAACTTTAATTTCAACCTAAAACTTAATCTCAAAAACTCAATCTCGCATCCCGAACTTAAAAATGAAAAAACTGTATTGCTTTGATTTTGATGGAACACTAACTTACAAAGACACGATGTTTTTGTTTCTGAAGTTTTATAACCCGTCTAAATTTTACTTTCAGTTTGCCAAACATACGCCTTTGTTTATTCTCTTAAAATTAGGCTTGTTGGATGCTGAAAATGTTAAAAAAAGCTTCGTTTCTGGGGTTTTAAAGGGAGAAAAGAAAGAAAAGATTGAAAAAAGAGCCCAGCAATTTTTTGTGAAGAATTATCCTGAAATCTTCAGAAAAAACGCATTAGATTTTATTGAAAATATGGACCGTAACAATACTGAAAGTTTAATCGTTACGGCTTCTTTAAATATTTGGGTGAAGCCTTTCGCTGAAAAATTAAACATCAAATTATTATCTACAGAAGCTGAATTTGTAAATGGAAATTTCACCGGAAATTTTGCAACGAAAAACTGTAACGGAATCGAGAAGGTAAATCGAATCAAAAAGGAAATAGAAGGCAAAAAGTTTGATAAAATCCTTGCTTTTGGTGATACATCCGGTGATAAGCCAATGCTTGAATTCGCGCACGAAAGCCATTTCAAATTTTTTCATTAATTTTGAACCAGTAAAAATAATTAACCGATGCTTGAAGTCGGTTTTTTTTGTTAGAAATAATCTAATTTAATATAAAAAGTAAAATTTAAAGTAAAAAATGAACACCAAAGTTTATCTTGATAATGCCGCAACAACACCGGTTGAAGAAGAGGTAATACAGGCAATGGTAGAAGCGATGAGGTTGAATTTCGGAAATCCATCCTCTACACACAGCGCTGGACAAGAAGCCAAATCTTTGATTGAAGGTGTGAGGAGAAAAGTTGCAACTTATTTAAATGTACAGCCCGGCGAAATTATCTTCACTTCTTGCGGCACTGAATCTAACAATTTAATTATAAAATCCTGCGTTACACATCTTGGAGTTGAGAGAATTATTACTTCTCCTATAGAACACAAATGTGTTGCAGAAGCCGTGCGTGATGCTAAAGTAAGAAAGGGTTGTGAAGTGGTTTATCTTCGTCCTGATAAGAATGGTGACATCAGTCTTGAGAAACTTGAAGAAAGTCTAAAAGTTTCAGACAAAAAAACAATGGTTTCTTTAATGCACGCCAATAATGAGATCGGTAATTTGTTGGATATTGAAAAAGTAGGAGAACTTTGTAAAAAATATGGTGCATTTTTCCATTCAGATACGGTACAGACTATTGGGCATTTAGACTTAGATTTTTCAAAAATTAATATTGATTTTGCATCGTGCAGTGCGCATAAATTCCACGGTCCAAAAGGGGTTGGCTTTGCGTATATCAGAAAAACATCCAGAATTAAACCAGTTATTTTAGGTGGCGCACAAGAAAGAGAATTAAGAGCTGGTACAGAAAACGTTGCCGGAATTGTAGGTCTTGGCAAAGCCTTAGATATTTGCATGGAGCATCTTGATGAATATGCAAATCATATGAAAGAAATCAAAAGTTACACCGCTCAAAAACTTAAAGATGCAATTCCTGGAATCAAATTCAATGGGCATTCAGAAGATTCTGAGAAAAGTCTTTATACGGTTTTAAGTGCTTTACTTCCTTTCAAAAATCCTTTAATTGGACTTCAGTTGGATATGAAGGGAATTGCAATTTCGCAGGGAAGTGCTTGTTCATCAGGTGCAGCAAAACCTTCCATGGTAATGATGATGATTTTGGAAGATGATGAACTGGAGAATACAACACCTTTAAGAATTTCCTTCAGCCATCATACAAGTAAGGAAGATATAGACTATTTTGTGAAAGCATTGGCAGAAATTTCAAAACTTTCAACTATAGACAAAACAAATGCATAGAATAGATATTTTAGGCTTGTAAATGGTATTAGATTTGTTAATTTTGTACAATAGATTTTAATTAAAACAACATAAAAAATTATGGCATTAGAAATTACAGACAGCACGTTTAAAGAACTGGTTTTAGATTCAGATAAACCGGTATTGGTAGATTTTTGGGCAGTTTGGTGTGGACCGTGCAGAATGGTTGGGCCAATCGTAGAAGAGCTTGCTAACGATTTTGAAGGTAAAGCAGTTGTAGGAAAAGTAGATGTAGATAACAATCAGCAGGTTTCTGTAGATTATGGCATTAGGAATATCCCTACATTGTTGATCTTCAAAAATGGTGAAGTAGTAGATAAAGTAGTGGGTGTTGCTCCAAAAGAAGTGCTTGCAGAGAAGCTTTCAGCGCATTTATAGAAAATAAAAATATTGAAAATGAATGCTTTCCTTATTTGGAGAGCATTTTTTTTAAATTTTATTTGCAAAATACCATAAAAGTTGTATTTTTGCACTCACCAAAAAGAAAGACTTCTTTCGATTTGATGAGATCCGGTAGTTCAGTTGGTTAGAATGCCGCCCTGTCACGGCGGAGGTCGCGGGTTCGAGTCCCGTCCGGATCGCAAAAAGTTTTACAATTTACTTTTCAAAAAAATTGATCCGGTAGTTCAGCTGGTTAGAATGCCGCCCTGTCACGGCGGAGGTCGCGGGTTCGAGTCCCGTCCGGATCGCAAAAATCTCTCAATTATTTAGTTGGGAGATTTTTTTATTGTAATCGCTCTCTATTTTTTTCCGTAAAATTAGCGTAAATTTGAGTTTTTAAAAATCACTTTACTTCTTCTGTTTATATGGAACTAAAACACCACGATTTTAAATTCAGCTTGCCCATACAAATGCGTTGGAATGATATGGACGCTCTAGGTCACGTTAATAATGCTATTTATATCACTTATTTTGAAACTGCCAGAGGTTTATATATGCTGAAGGCCTGTACAAAATGGGATTGGCATAAGGATATGTTTCTTATTGGTAATGTTAATGTCAATTTCCAGAAGGAGTTATTACTTTCTTGTGAGAATGTTAGGGTTCACATTAGAACTTCCAAAATAGGCACTAAAAGTTTTATTTTAGAATACATCATCACCTCTGATAAGAAAGGAGAAACTGTAATACACGCCACCGGTACCACAACACAAGTTATGTTTGATATGAAAACCCGAAAAACAATTGAGGTTCCAAATTGGGTTCGCGAAGCGCTTACTGAATTTGATAATTTGTAAACGCTGAATAGAATATCCAAAGATAATATGGGCTTATCAATTTTAAAATATCAAGGTTTTACCACAAAATTGATAAATTAGTGAAATAGACTTCAGAGTTGTTCCAGTTAAAAAAAACTAATGATTTTAAAATTTAGAAATCTTTCTAACCTAACTCAATCAAAGTAATTTCAGGCAAAACACCAACTCTTCCAGGATAACCTATTACACCAAATCCGCGGTTAATGTAAAGGTATTTGCCTTCACTTTCATATAAATCAGCCCATTTTTTATAGCGGTATTGTACAGGAGACCAGCGCCAGTTTTTCAAGTCCAGCCCAAACTGCATCCCGTGTGTGTGTCCAGAAAGTGTTAGAGCAATGTTAGAGGGATGTTTTTTAGCTATTTCGTCAAAATGTGTAGGGTCATGGCTCATCAGAATTTTTGGAGCTTCAACAGGGATTCCTTTTGTAGCTTTATCCAAATCACCATATTGCGGAAAAGGCTTTAAACCCCAGTTTTCAACGCCGATAATGTAGAGTTTTTCTCCATTTTTTTCAATAATACGATGTTCGTTCAAAAGTGTTTCAAAGCCGGCCTCCTTTTTTAATTTGATTAAATTAGGAATGTTTTGAGCCTGTTCTTCTTTCGAATTCCACTGAATATAATGCCCATAATCGTGGTTTCCCAAAACTGAAAACTTTCCATCTTTTGCTTTTATCGATGCGAAAAGATGCTTTACGCCATTAAATTCTTCGGCAATATTATTCACCATATCACCTGTAAATAGTACCAAATCCGGTTGTTGCTCATTAATCAAGTCAAAAGCGTGTTTCAGTTTGTTAGGATTAAAGAAACTTCCGGCGTGCATATCAGAAATCTGAACAATTTTATAGCCTTTAAAACTTTCGGGAAGATTTTTGATTTTCAGTTTTACTTTTCTTACACGATGTCTGTATTTTCCAAAAGCAACGCCATCCAAAAATAGGGATGCCAAAACTCCTGCAATTGCTAATCCCGCTAAACTTAAAAATTTTCTTCTGCCAGGATAATGTGTTTCTTCTTTTGATAAATAATTAAATCCAAACTGCAAAAGCCTGAAAATATCATCAATTAAAAGAAAGAACACCACAAAAAGTTTTGGAAGCAGCAATGCTAAAAATACCGTTCCCACCAACTGTACACGATGATGGTCTCTATCGCCACGGTTGAAATTTAGAAGATTGTACACCAAAAAAATGTACACCAAGGCTGTAATAAAGATATAAGCCACTCTACCATACTGGTTGGTAACAAGAGTTTTAAATGCTTGAAATATGTAAAACTCAAGCAAAAATAAAATTCCGGTTATGATTAAAAAATTCTGTCTCATAAAAAATAAAAAGCACAAAATTTTTGCAAAAATTGTGCTTAAAAAAGGATATTTAAATTGATAATTTAAATCTTGGTTATGGAAACTTGTAAACAATAGCGTTGATGTTCATACCAGCACCTACTGATGCAAATAAAATGTAAGATTGATCTTTGAAAGTGTGACCTTCCAATTTTCCTCTTTTTATTAAATCAAACATCGTAGGAACGGTTGCAACGGAAGAGTTTCCAAATTTCTGAATCGTCATTGGCGAAACCGAATGGTCATAAGAGTTTTTACCATATAATTTAAAAAGTCTTGAAACCATCGCATGATCCATTTTAGCATTAGCTTGGTGAAGCAGAACTTTATCAATATCTTCCAAAGTAAGTCCGGCATCATCAATGGTCTGTTTCATAGCATCAGGAACATATTTCAGAGCAAATTCATAAATTTTTCTACCACGCATCCTGATGTATTTTTTATTTTGATCGGCTTCAGGATTTAGCGAATGTGAATTTTCAAGATAAGCCAATTCATCACCATTGAAACATAAGGTGTTGTGAGCAATAATTCCAACTTTTTCATCTTCTGTTGCGGTTACTACAACTGCGCCGGCACCATCTGCAAAGATCATCTTATTTCTATCGAATGGATCGGTAACTCTGCTTAAAGTTTCAGAACCTACCACCAGAATATTTTTGGCGCGACCGGCTTTAATAAGTGTGTCGGCTAAAACCATTGCTTCAACCCAACCCGGACAACCAAAAATCATATCATAGTTAACGCATCTTGGATTTTCAATTCCTAATTTATTTTTGATAATGGCAGATAGCGAAGGCATAAAACTCTGCTGTCCGTGCAAATCCACATCTCCAAAATTTGTTGCGCTAATGATATAATCGATACTTTCCTTGTCGATTCCCGCATCATCTAGAGCAATCTGTGCAGCTTTTGCACCAATATCAGAATTTACGAGGTTATCATCCACATATCTTCTCTGTTCAATCTCGGTTATCTCTACAAACTTATGTATGACTTCATCATTAGGTTTATCAATTTTCTCGAAATTATCATCAAAAAAAACAGAGTCGTTAAAATATGTTCCATCAATTACTCTCTCGGGTAAATAACTTCCAGAACCAATGATTATGGTATTTGGCATAACTATTTTCTATTTCTTAAAATAAATTTAAGGAGCAAAGTTAAGAATTATAATGCAATCCTGTGCTAACGAAATTATTATTAAATTTGCACCACATTTTTAGTAACTATGGTGAAGAAAAATCCTGCGCTTTTCGGTTTTGTAGTGTCGGTTTTGGCAGCATTGCTCGCATTTGGAGTTTATTATCTTTTTTTGGCTAAAAAGAACTATTATTTGGTAGATAATCCCACTCCAAAAACGTATTATTTTAAAGTGAATAATGATGACGAGAAGATTATTTCAGCAGGGCAGTATATTAAAGTCGATCTACGTAAAGGAAAGAATAACATTAAAGTCTTTGATGATAAGAAGAATCTTATGTACGATTCTGCCTTCAACGTTAATAAAATAAGAGGATTGGTAAATATCACACATTCAGATTATTATATTCACAGGCAATATTACGGATACGATATCAAAAAAGACTCGCTTTTGGGAAAATTGGGAACTACGGTTATCGACGGAAAAATATATTATGGAGAACCTAAGCATTTCAACAAGCTTTTTACAGATGACTTCTATTATAATATTGATGAAGAATATGATAAAGTCATTAAGAATATCCAAAAAGTGGAATCACGTGTGAAAATCTTCAGAAAGCAAGATTTTTTAAACTATTATAAAAATTATTACAACTTATAACATTTTGAAACAAGTAACACCATACAATACAGAAGCAAGTAAAAAAAGTCAGGTCGAAGATATGTTCGACAATATTGCGCCTAAATACGATTTGCTGAATCACGTACTTTCAATGAAAATTGATGTGCTTTGGCGAGACAAACTCGTAAAATGGATGAACAAAGACCAGCCGAAACTTGTCTTAGACGTAGCAACAGGTACTGGAGATCTTGCGATTGCGGTGCAAAAAGGGACTAAAGCAGATGTTGTAGGCCTAGACCTTTCTCAGCAGATGCTGAATGTGGGAATTGAAAAAATAAAAAAACTCAATCTAAACGATAAAATCTCTATGATGAAAGGAGATGCTGAAAAATTACCTTTTGAGGATAATAAATTCGATGCGGTTTCCGTTGCATTTGGAGTAAGAAATTTTGAGACCTTAACCAAAGGTTTGGCAGAATTAAGAAGAGTAGTGAAGGAAAATAAGAGTGTTTATATTCTTGAATTTTCTAAAGTTGAAGGTTTCTTGGGCCCGTTTTATATGTTTTATTTCAAAAACATTTTGCCTCAAATTGGCAAGCTGGTTTCCAAAGATAACAGAGCGTACACTTATTTGCCAGATTCTGTAAATGCTTTCCCTTTCGGTGAAAAAATGAAGCAGATCCTTTTAGATACCGGTTTTAAAAATGTAGAGTATAAAAAATTGAGTTTAGGCATCGCTACAATTTACAAAGCAACCAAATAAAATGGTGAAAAATATTTTAAAAATTTCCCTGTTGTTATCTGTTCTTATTTCAGGATTTGCAGATGCACAACTCTTCCGTACACGTGACAGGATGGATAAACTGGAAGGTTTCGATGATCAAAAATTTAGTTGGGGCTTCTTTCTAGCCGGCAATAATTATGATTATAAACTCGTTTTACACCCAACTTATGGTATGGATGGTAAAAAAAGCCTTGTGCAAACCAAAGGCGATTACAGTTTCGGTGCAGGATTAATTGGTAAAATGAAATTGGATGATCATTTTGATTTGAGATTAGAACCGGGTTTACAATTTGTACAAAGAGAATTTACGTTTGATACACAGAAGAATTCTACTTATGCTGCAGGTACAAATTCAAACCCACCATTCACACCTATCACATTAACAGATGCTGACAAAAAAAGGAACGTAAAAGCTACTTATATTGATGTTCCGCTTTTATTAGAATTTCACGGAGACCGTTGGTACAATTCAAGACCTTATGCTGCGGCTGGTGTTAATTATTTAGTCAATTTACAGTCTAATCAGGGTGCTGCTGATGATAACAGTAACGGTATTTTCAGAACAACAACTCATAATTTTGGATGGAGTGTGGAAGCAGGAATTCAGTTTTATTTTAGCAGGTTTAAATTGACGCCGGGTTTCAGAGGTACATTTATTACCAATAATGAAATTGTAAAAGATAATCCTGAAACCCCGCCATATTGGTCTTCTGCAATTTCTACAGCACAATCCAGAGTGTTCATGTTTGTGTTGAAATTCGAATAATTAAGATTCTGATTATAAAATATTTAACAGAGAAGGTTGAAATAATTTTCTCTTTTTCTTTTTTTAATTAAAAATTAAACCCGTCATTTCCACTTTTTAAGACTAATTTTTTATATTTTTGCAATAGTTAGAATTAAAAACCTGAAATGCTCAAAGATTTAGAAAGTAATTTTTCACAACTAGAAAAGAGGATTCTGATGCTTAAAAAAGATTATCAGAATTTGCGTGAAGAATATAGCATACTTTCAAAAGATTTTGAGGAAATGAAGGAGAAATACGATGTAGAGAGAAGAAAAAGTCAGGAATTAGCAGAAGAACAAAAAAATATAAAACTTCAATCCGCAATATCAGGAAACCCTGAACATAACCGGCTGATGAAAAACCACATCAACCGTTTGATAAAAGAGGTAGACAGCTGTATTGCACAACTTCAGAATAGCGGCTTATAATGGAAGTAAGAAGAATAACCATCAACATTGCCGGACGTACTTATCCACTTAATGTTCCTGCTGCCGAAGAAGAAACCCTTCGCAAAGTAGGAAAGCAGATCGAAAGTATGATTAAAGATTTTGAAGCCAGTTTTGATGTTCGCGACAAACAGGATGCACTTGCCATGTGCGCTCTGAAAATGGGAACAAACGCTGAAGTTTTTGCTTTGAATAATGAAAGAAATATAAGTGCTTCCAATGAGCGCGTTCAAGAGTTGAACAAACTTTTGGAAGACCTGGAAAAGTAGATTTTTCTTTTCCAAAAAACTGCCTACAATAGTTCTAACACATTACAGGTAAACTCAACGCTAAACAATTACCGGGCGAATGTTCACTTAATGGCGTGCCGCTTTACGCGGATTACAGAAAGTGAAAAACAGTCCAAATCGTGTTGATTAGGAGTTTACTCTATATCACTGAACTGTTGTAGGTTTTTTTATGGTTTTGATTCAACATTTGGTTTTTAAGTTTCAAGTTATTGAAACTCAAAACTCAAGACTCGAAACTCGAAATTGAACATTTTAATTTAAACTCAATATATATGACAACAACCGCAATTATCATCGGTATTGTGGGTTTGCTTCTGGGAGCTATTTTAGGATATGTATTCTCTAAAAGCTCACTGAATTCAAAAGCAAAATTCATTTTGGATGATGCCAAAAAGAATGCCGATAACCTTATAGAAAAGGCTACCGTACAAGCCGAATCCATTAAGAAAGAAAAACAGCTTCAGGCTAAAGAAAAATTTCTCGAACTGAAATCTCAACACGATGCAGATATCCAAACCAGAGAAAAGAAAATGCAGGAAGCCGAGAAAAGAATCAAAGACAAGGAAAACAAGCTGAACGACGATCTAAGCAAAACCGGTAAACTGGAAAAAGACCTCGACAGACAAATTGCTGATTATGCTAAAAAGAATGAAATTTTGGATAAAAAGCAGTCCGAGCTTGATACAATTACAGCGCAGAAAGTTGAAATTCTTGAGAAAATTTCAGGTTTTTCCGCAGAAGATGCTAAAGCAGAGTTAGTAGAAGCGATGAAGGCAGAAGCTAAAACCAGAGCACAAGCACACGTGCAGGGAATTATGGAAGAGGCACAAATGAACGCTAAAAATGAAGCCAGAAAAATTGTTATCCAAACCATTCAGAGAATTGGTACAGAGCAGGCAATTGAAAATTCAGTTTCTGTATTCAATATCGAATCGGATGAAATTAAAGGACGAATTATTGGTAGAGAAGGTAGAAATATCCGTGCTTTGGAAGCTGCAACAGGTGTAGAAATTATTGTAGACGACACTCCGGAAGCCATTCTTTTATCTTGCTTTGATCCTGTAAGAAGAGAAATCGCAAGATTATCGCTTCACCGTTTGGTAACAGATGGCAGAATTCACCCCGCAAGAATTGAAGAAGTGGTGGAAAAAACCCGCAAGCAAATTGAAGAAGAAATCATCGAAGTGGGAAAAAGAACCATTATCGATTTAGGAATTCACGGGTTGCATCCTGAACTGGTAAAAATCGTTGGTAGAATGAAGTACCGTTCATCTTACGGTCAAAACCTTCTTCAACACTCTCGTGAAGTAGCAAATATTGCTGCAACAATGGCTGCAGAATTAGGCTTAAATGTAAAATTAGCTAAAAGAGCAGGTTTACTTCACGATATTGGTAAAGTTCCGGAGCAGGAATCTGAATTGCCACACGCACTTTTAGGTATGCAATGGGCTGAAAAATTCGGTGAAAATCCAGAAGTGGTAAATGCTATTGGTGCTCACCACGATGAGGTAGAAATGACTTCTCTGCTTTCACCTATTATTCAGGTGGCAGATGGTATTTCTGGTGCAAGACCAGGCGCAAGACGTCAGGTTTTAGAATCATACATTCAGCGTTTAAAGGATTTGGAAGCTGCAGCTTTAAGTTTTGATGGTGTTTCCAGTGCTTATGCTATTCAAGCAGGCCGTGAACTGCGTGTGATGGTAGAAAGCGGAAAAGTAAACGATGAACAAAGCGCACAACTTTCTTACGACATTTCGGAGAAAATACAGAATGAACTTACGTATCCGGGACAGGTAAGAGTAACCGTTATTAGAGAAACCAGAACGGTTAATATTGCTAGATAAATATTTAATTTGATATGAAGAACGCCTTCCGGTTTGGAAGGCGTTTTTATATTAATGGAATCTCACCCTATTTTTCTTAAATCTGGCTATATTATAATTTTGAAAATAGTTATGTTTAAACTCAAAATCTACATTTTTAATTTTGTTTTTATTCACATTATAAAAGTTAACGATTAAACGATTGAGGTTTTGATTAGGATTTAATATTATTTCATTACTATAACAACCTTCTGATTTTAAGCATTTTATATTAATGGTTTTATAGTTGTGAAATTTTTCGTAGATGACGGGTTCTTTTAAGCTGCTATTAATATTATAGTAATCTGAAAAAAAGTCTTTCTCTTTTTTTGTAATGAATTTTTCTATACTATTTAATACTAGGGAATCTTTATTTTGCTTAATATTCCATGTTAATTTTGTTTTTTTGTCACGGAAAATAAATTTTGATGTGGTATCGTGTTTATCGACTTTCCCAAAATAGATATTATTGAAATATTGAGTATTGGGAGCTTCATGATCCACTAAATATACATTGGATTGGTCATAAATATGTTTAGAGGGTATAGTTGTTATTAAAATTACACTATCTTCTTTAACAAAAAGAAACTGAAAATTTGTTCTGTATAAACTGTCCTTTTTTTTATTGTAAAAATATTTAACCAGATTTGATCGAAAGTGAATTAAATTTTTTTACAAAAACGGCTTCATCTCCTCCTCAATTTGCTTTCTTAAATCCATTAGTTTTATGGCGTATTGTTCCATTTGTTTTTGGGCTTCTGTTTCAGGAACGAATTTTGGGACTTCAATGCTATTGCCTTCATCGTCTACGGCTACAAATACGATGATGCAGTGGGTTTTCTTTTCAAACTCTTTTCTTTTGATATTGCGGGAAAATACGTTGATAGCAATGTGCATACTCGTGTGTCCTGTGTAAATCACCTCGGCTTCTACTTTTACAATATGTCCAATTTTGATGGGCGAATAAAAACGGATGCCGCCTACATAAACCGTTACACAATAACTTGATGCCCAAGAACTTGCGCAAGCATAACCTGCTTGGTCAATCCATTTCATGACACTTCCGCCGTGTACATTACCACCATAGTTGACATCCGAAGGCTCGGAAATAAACTGAAATACCGTTTTTGTCTGCATAAAATCACTGTATAGAAATTTAAAATTATGAAATTATGCTTCAAGTCTCATTTTTTTAGTTTGGAATTTTAAATTTTATTAATTTTAGAGAAATCTTATCTGTAGAGACTTCCAAAACATTAATTATCAATGGCTTGTTTTTCAATGGTGATAGTCAACTTGCTAAAAATCTGGATGAGCGTAATGAGATGATTCGTGATAAAAAATTTAGAGAGAATCTCAAAAAAGAAATCAAAGCGAAATTTGCACCTAAAGTTTGGCATAAAGACCTTTCCATTGCCTATATTTTGGAATGTCCCGATAAAATTTGATTGGGAAAAATTTCATGCAGATTGCAGAAGAGAAAAACATTCATCCCGTTGATGCTTTTCTTGATTTAATTGTGGAATATGATCAGCAAATAAGATGGACCACAACTATTGCAAATGATCGTGAAGAAGTGTTGAGGGACATTTACAATTATCCCTACAATATTATCAGTTTTTCGGATGCAGGCGCTCATCTTCGCAACATGGCTTTTTATGATTTCCCTTTAAAAATGTTGAAAAAAGTAAAAGAAGCTATAGATCAAAATCAAAAATTTATGTCGTTGGAAAAGGCTATTTGGAGGCTTACAAAAGAACAATCAGATTGGTTTGGTTTGGATACGTGTTATTTGTCCGAAGGAAAAGCGGCAACATTAAATATCATAAACCCGGAACAATTGTCCAATGTAACAGAAAAAGTTTTTGAAGATAAGATTGAAGAATTTAATAATTATAGCCGTTTGGTAAACAGAGCTGATGGTGTTGTAGAAAAAGTCTTCGTAAATGGATATTTGGTTTTCGATAATGGGAAATTTGTTGAAGGTTATGGTAATAATCAAAAATTTGGAAGATTTCTTAAAGCAGGATAACATCTGAAAGTTTAACGAAATCTTAACGTATAATTCGCACAGTATTTGCTAACTTTATAACACTTAAGAAAGCCTTAAGCAAAATTGATTAACACTAAAAAAAATTAACAAAATGGGATTAGGATCTTTTTTAAAAAATGTAGGTGCAAAATTATTTGGTGGAGGTGAAACTCCCGAAGAGCAAGCGCAAAAAGTTAGAGATCACGTTGCAAAATACGGTTTGGATGTTTCGGGATTAACTTTTACGGTAGCCAACGACAAAGTAACCATTTCCGGCGAAGCTAAAAATTGGGAACAAAAAAGCAAAATCTATGTAGCTGCAGGTAATGTAGAAGGTATCGACGGTGTAAATGATAATATGACCGTAAAACCAGCTCCAGTAGAAACAGTAGCACCGGTAACAGTTGCAGAACCAAAATATCACACAGTAGAAAGCGGTGATACATTATCTAAAATTGCTAAAGAAGTTTATGGTGACGTGAATGCTTACAACAGAATTTTCGAGGCAAACAAGCCAATGCTTTCAGATCCAGATAAGATTTATCCGGGACAGGTTTTAGTAATTCCTCAATAATCGAATCTAAAATTTTTATAGAATCCGGTTCATTTCTGAATCGGATTTTTTATGCTTAAATTTGTAATATTATGAAAACCGTATATTACTTAAAAACTTGCGGAACCAATAAAAAAATAATGGCGCCGCTCAATTTATCCGATTGGAACCTCCGAGAAATAAAATCCGAACCTGTAAGTGAGAAAGAACTGGATGAAATGTATAAAATAGCAGGCTCCTATGAAGCACTTTTCAGCAAGAAATCTACCCAAATCAAGCCAAGAGGAATCGACTTGAAAACCTTAACAGAAAGAGAGTATAAAAAACTTTTGCTGGATCATTACTCTTTTCTGAAACGCCCGGTTTTTATCACTGATGATGCAATTTTCATAGGAAATGATAAAGCCAATCTTGAAAAGCTCAACGAATATTTTGAACCGTGAGGGTTTTGATTTTTTTATTATTTCTTTTTTCATTAAATGTTACTGCACAAACCGTTTATAAAACACCTTCCGGTACAAAATATCATTCGGGAAACTGTAGGATGGTAAAAAACGTTTCTACAAAACTTGCTATTGAACAAGCTGTTAGTAAAGGACTTTCTCCGTGCAAGATTTGTAAGCCTCCTTTTTCCCGTTTGGGAATTGTTTCTTCCTCGGTTAAAAAAGTACACGGTGTTAATTCTCGTAACCGTTGTAAAGGCACTACCAAATCCGGAATGAGATGTAAAAGAAACACAAGGATTGGAAATGATTTCTGTTTTCAGCATATTCGCTAATAAAATCTTAATAATAAAGCTTAAATTTGTGTAATGGAAGAACAGGTAGTATTAGTCTCGGAAAATGATGAAGTTCTTGGCCTGATGGAAAAAATGCAGGCCCACGAAAACGGTATTCTGCACCGTGCTTTTTCAGTTTTTTTATTTAATGATAAAGGTGAAATGTTGCTGCAAAAAAGGGCGGCAAAAAAATATCATTCGCCAAACCAATGGACAAATGCTTGTTGTTCACATCCAAGAAATGGGGAAACTTATTTGGAAGCTGCAAACCGCAGATTAAAAGAAGAACTCGGCATTGAAGCAGAACTTACCCCAAAATTTCATTTTATTTACAAGGCTGATGTTGGTGGAAATCTTTGGGAACATGAACTCGACCATGTTTTCATCGGCAATTATCAGCAACATTTTAATTTAAATGAAGAAGAAGTGTCCGAAATACGGTATATTTCTATGGAAGATTTAGATCAAGAAATGAAAAATCACCCGGAACATTTTACTGAATGGTTTAAAATTATCCTAGAAGAATATAAGCATCATTTGTAGTTTGGTATATTGATTCTTAAAAAAAACTCGCACTTCGCAACTTATAACTCGTAAATCAATAATAAAAAGTATATATGAACAGAACAGCATTATTTAACAAACACGTTTCGCTTGGGGCGAAAATGGTTCCTTTTGCAGGATTTGAAATGCCGGTGCAATATTCCGGTTTAATAGATGAACACTTTGCAGTAAGAGAAAAAGTTGGCATCTTCGATGTTTCCCATATGGGACAATTTTTTGTAGAAGGAAAAGGAGCATTGGAACTTCTGCAGTTTGTAACGACCAATAATGTTGCAAACCTTGTAAATGGGCAAGCTCAATACTCTTGTTTGCCTAATGAAAATGGAGGAATCGTAGACGACCTGATTGTTTATAAAATGAACGATGAAAAATATTTCGTCGTGGTAAACGCTTCAAATATTCAGAAAGATTGGGATCATATCTGCAAACACAATGCTTTTGATGCGAAAATGACCAATGCATCAGACGAAATGTCGCTCATCGCAATACAAGGACCCAAAGCAACGGAAACTTTGCAGAAGCTAACATCTGTAAACCTTTCTGAAATTCCGTATTATCATTTTACGGTTGGCGAAGTTTCAGGCGTTAAGGATGTTATTATTTCTAACACAGGTTATACCGGAAGTGGTGGTTTCGAAATTTATTTTAAAAATGAAGATGCCGAAAAACTTTGGGACGATCTTACAACAGCTGGAGAAGAGTTTGGACTTTTACCTTGTGGACTTGGTGCTAGAGATACTTTAAGACTTGAAAAAGGATTTTGCCTTTACGGAAATGATATTGATGACAGTACATCACCAATGGAAGCAGGTTTGGGCTGGATTACTAAATTTGATAAAGAATTCATCTCTAAAGAAACATTCGAGCAACAAAAAGCTGAAGGTGTAAACCGTAAATTGGTGGCTTTCGAAATGCAGGAAAAAGCTATCCCAAGACACGATTATCCTATAGTAGATGCAGAAGGAAAGACGATTGGTAAAGTAACTTCCGGTACGATGAGCCCAATGAAGAAGGTAGGAATAGGCTTGGCATATGTAGATAAGCCGTTGAATAAGTTGGGTTCTGAAATTTTTGTACAAATAAGAAATAAAAATATTCCTGCAAAAGTGGTGAAAGCACCTTTTGTGTAAAATTTATTCTTTTAAACATTTTTAAAACAGCTGATTTGTCCGCTGTTTTGTTTTTTATGTTCATCTTGCTATTTGAATAATTGAAAATAAGTTTTTTTCAAATTGGGTAGCATTTACGGTGGAAAAATTTAGAGTAAATAATAAACTCGAACGTGAAAACTTTAAGTTGAGGTTTCTACAAAGGCTGATGAATACTGTGTTAGCCAAATTAATTTAAATTTAAAAGCAAGAGATCAATTAAGCGGTTTGAAATTTGTAATTTTGCAATCTCTAATTTACTTTTATGGAACTTGAATTTAAAGATCATATCAGTCCGATTCTGAAAGATGATGTGAAGAATTATCTTATTGATATTGATGGTACTATAACGGATGATATCCCAAATGAGGAACCGGAACGTATGGTTACTTGTGAGCCTTATCCCGATGCTTTAGCCACGATTAATAAGTGGTATGATGAAGGGCATCAGATTTGTTTTTTTACCTCCAGAACCGAAGATTTGAAGCAGATAACGAAAGAATGGCTCGATCAACATGGGTTTAAGTATCACAGCATCCTTTGCGGAAAACCAAGAGGCGGAAATTACCACTGGATTGATAATCATATGGTTCGTGCAACGCGATACGAAGGAAAGTTTACAGATTTAGTGGATAAATTGGTGAAGATTCAGGTTTTTAAAGAAGATTAATTGATGAAAATATTAGCAAACGACGGTTTAGATAAATCTGGTGTTGATGTTTTGGCTCAAAAAGGTTTTGAGGTCATTACTACAAAAGTTCCGCAGGAAAATCTTGCTGATTTTATAAACGAACATAAGATAAGAACCCTTTTGGTGCGTAGCGCAACGCAGGTTCGAAAAGAGTTGATTGATGCTTGCCCAAGTCTTGAAATTATTGGTAGAGGTGGCGTTGGTATGGATAATATTGATGTCGATTATGCACGTTCCAAAAATATACATGTCATTAATACGCCTGCAGCATCTTCAGCATCTGTTGCAGAGTTGGTTTTTGCTCATTTATTTTCGGGAGCGAGGTTTCTGGAAGATAGTAACAGGCAAATGCCTTTAGTAGGTGATACTAAATTTGCCGAACTGAAAAAAGCGTATTCTGAAGGTATTGAACTTCGAGGCAAAACCATAGGAATTATTGGTATGGGAAGAATAGGACAGGAGGTTGCCAAAATTGCCTTAGGTATGGGAATGCGCGTACTTGCTGCTGATAATAATGTAGGCAGAGCCAGTATAAAAGTGACTTTCTACAACATGCAGTTCATTAATGTGGATATAGAAACAGAGCCTTTAGAAGATGTTATAAGGCATTCTGATTTTATCACTCTTCACGTTCCGGCACAAAAGGATGGTTATATGATTGGCAAACCTGAATTTGAAAAAATGAAAACGGGTGTGGCGATTATCAACTGCTCCAGAGGTGGTGTGATTGATGAAAAGGCTTTGATGGAAGCATTAGATTCCGGAAAAGTTGCATTTGCAGGTTTAGATGTTTTTGAAAACGAACCTACACCATCAAAAGCACTGCTTTCTCATCCTAAAATTTCACTTACACCTCATACAGGAGCATCCACTGTTGAAGCACAGGATAGAATTGGAATTTCTTTGGCAGAACAAATTGCAAGTATCCTGCAAATTCAAGGGTAATTTTTAAACTTTTTATAACTTAACTCAACCTTTTTCAAAATAAAAAATCGCCCAAATTTTGGGCGATTTTTTTTTGTTTGTTGTGCAGATTATTTGTTTTTAAGCAAATCTCTGATTTCAGTAAGCAAATCTTCTTGTGAAGGTCCTGCAGGAGCTTCCGGTGCAGGTGGATTAGCTTTGTTAGCTGCCTTAATCACAAGGAACAATACGAAAGCAATCACTAAGAAGCTGATAATTGCTGAAAGGAAATTACCATACTTTACGCCATTCCAAGTTAGTTCAGCGATGTTTTTTAGGTTTGCTGCTTCTAATGCTGGGGTCAATAATAATGGTGTGATCACATCATCCACGAAAGAAGTAACAATCTTACCAAAAGCACCACCGATAATTACAGCAACTGCTAATTCTACTACATTTCCTTTGAACGCAAACTCTTTAAATTCTTTTACAAATCCCATAGTGTTTAATTTAATTTTAATGTTAGCGGGTTAAAATATGAAAAATATATATTAAAAGTAAATTATCATTTATCAATTTTATATACTTATTATGTTATGCACAATATTTATATCTGTTTTTTTGATGATAAAATCTCTATTTTTGACTCATAATATTAAGAAAATGAAAATTTTCACATCAAAACAAATTAGAGAATGTGATCACTTTACGATTCAGCGCGAACCAGTTTCTTCTATAACCCTTATGGAGAGAGCAGCGGAAGAATGTTCTAATTGGTTGGCAAATCATATCCAAAATCATACGAGGTTTTTAATTTTCTGTGGTAATGGCAATAATGGAGGTGACGGTTTTGCGATATCAAGGTTGCTTTATCAAAAAGGTTTCGATGTTGAAGTTTTTATAGATACAGATAATTATGTATATTTGGATGATGCTAAACTCAATTTTAACCAAGTAAAAGATATTTCAGGTATTGAAATTAAAGATTTTGATGAAGCCCACAATATTAATTTTTCTAAAAATGATGTGATTATTGACGCTTTTTTTGGCTCTGGTTTAAACCGAAATATCGAAGGTAAAACTTCTGAATTGATTAAACTTTTAAATAAAATTGAAGCCAGAAAAATTTCTATTGATATCCCAAGCGGACTTTTTGCAGATGTAAATATTAATCCTAATTCAATCGTTTTTAAGGCAGATCATACGTTGAGTTTTCAATTTTGGAAACAGAGCTTTTTGCATCCTGAAACAGGTATTTTCACAGGAAAAATTCATCTGCTAAATATTGGCTTGAGTGAAGAATATATACAAAACACCCCAACTCATCAATACATCATCTGTGAAACACTAATTCAAAACATTTATAAGCCCAGAAACGAATTTTCTCATAAAGGAAGTTACGGCAAAACGTGTATTATTGGTGGAAGTTTCGGAAAAATTGGTGCGGCAGTTTTAGCGACAAAAGCGGCTTTAAAAGCGGGAAGTGGACTTACTTTTACCCTTGCTCCCAAATGTGGTTATGAAGTGTTGCAAAGCTCTTGTCCCGAAGCGATGTATTTGTACGGTGGAGAAGATTTTATTTCCAATTTTGAAATTGAAAAAAATATGGTTTGTGGCATCGGTCCCGGACTTGGAACTGATCCTCAAACAGAAGCCGTTTTTTTTAACTTTCTGCAACTTTATAATCAACCAGTGGTTTTAGATGCTGATGCTTTGAACCTAATTTCTAAACATCCTGAAAATTTAAATTTAATTCCAAAAAATTCTATCATAACGCCACATCCGAAAGAATTTGAAAGGCTTTTCGGTAAAACAGAAAATTCTTTTGAAAGATTAATTTTGGCTCAAAACAAAGCAAAAAACCTAGGAATATTCATTGTTCTAAAAGATCATCATACCCAAATTATCACACCGGAAGGCTTGGTTTATTACAATATTACCGGAAATTCTGGGATGGCAAAAGGTGGAAGTGGTGATGTTCTAACAGGAATCATCACATCATTACTTTCTCAAAATTATTCGTCTCAAGAAGCGGCGATTTTTGGCGTTTGGCTTCATGGTAAAGCCGGAGATTTGGCTTCAGAAAAGCACTCCAAAGAAGCCATGCTGCCATTTGATTTGATTAATGAGTTGGGAAATGTTTTCAAAATGTTGAAGGCATAAAAAAACGGAGAAAATTTTCTCCGTTTTTTTTTTTCTATTTGCTGTAAATATAATTCAGTCCGTCTGCTACATCATCGTAAAGGTGTAATTCTGTTGGGGTTACACTTCGTACGGCTTTATCAGGATAGTTAGAAAAATCAATAAAAACCCGTTGCACGTGATCGGTATTCGTTACTTCAAGGTAAGTTTTGTAAGTTCCTTCATTAATAGTTTTATTATTTTCAACAATACTATATTTATTGTCATTAGTGAAGATCATGCTTACTGTTTTTCCTGTGCTAGAAGGTGTTTCGTTTATATTACCAATTCCGCCATTAGTAGAAACCCAGTTCCACGTTCCCACAAACTGATCGGTTTTCAGCATTTCCTCTTGCTCGTTTCGACACGAAATGAATAATACAAATGCGAAAATGATTAAAAAAATCTTTTTCATAATATAGAATTTTATGATTTCAAAATTATTGAGATTAATTGATTTTAAACGTAACAAATATCAGTTTTGAAAAATAAAATATGGCGTTCTAATATTTAATGCCCATTTTCTTCAAAATAAAATGTAATAACCAAGAGGGACCAACTAAGAGGAACTGTAAGTCTTTAAGAAAACTTGGTTTTTTGCCTTCAATTTTATGTCCTATAAACTGGAATATCCAACTTAAAACAAATACGACAAGGAAAACAATCCACGACTTTTGTTCAAATTTTATGTTTACAGCATAGGCTAAATGCTCCATCAAAAGCATTAAAAAAAGCATTATAAAACCGATAACCACAGAAAGCCTGAAATAAAATATAGAAACTAAAAGCAATGCAACCAAACTTGCAATACTGTTACAGCCAAAATATGAAAAGCAAAAATGTGGTGCCGGAATGAGTGAAATGAAACCTAAAATCGACCAAAAAATAAGCGGTATACAAATCCAGTGAATAAATTTATTGGTGTGATGCTTATGGCTTTCGCCATATTCTGCAAAAAGTTGATCTATTTTTCTCATATTTTTCAAGGTTGTTTCAAATTTTAAAAAATTATAAGTATTGATAAATATTTAATCCAAATTCCACAGCAAAAAATTAATGACGTCATCACGTTTTCGTAAACCATCATCGTTGAAATTTCTATAGAAATCGTAGTTGTAGGGAATTGTAAGCTGTAATTTTTCTTTTTTAAGTTTATCTGTTATATCGGACACTTTTGTAAACAGCGAATTTGGTATTTTCTTCCATAAATCTACGAGCATTGTGCTGTATTTGGTTTTTTCTTCATCTGTTACCTTAATATCAAATTGATTGTTCCGGTTGGTGAAAATAGCTGCTACATCAGGGTAGTGAGAATAATAATTTCTGATGGCTTGTTTTACG
Source organism: Bacteroidota bacterium (assembly GCA_023394415.1). Taxonomy (GTDB): domain Bacteria; phylum Bacteroidota; class Bacteroidia; order Flavobacteriales; family Weeksellaceae; genus Planobacterium. The sequence goes on along the minus strand of JAEXAR010000009.1, from coordinate 29,690 downwards.
GCATTTCTTTCTGTTGGAGTTGGTGGAAAAACTTGCTGTAATCGTGTGTTATATTCGGTTTTTAGTTTTTTTAAATCAGATAAAATGTCTTTGGGTATTATCAATTTGCTTCTTTCAGGCTGATATTTGTTATCCAGAAGTTTGATATATTGTTTTACGAAGTTCTGTTTCAGAACATCTTCGTTGATGTTTTGTGCGAAAATATTTACTGTAAGGAAGAACAGAAGTATAATTGTTGCAAAAGTTTTCATTTCATAAAAATAGAAAATTCCACACAATGTTGTATGGAATTTTTTATTTTTGAAACGCTTCTATATACTCAGCGTTGCATCACTCATACTAAACTCTTTTGCCGCTCGCTTCGCTCGCGCTTTAATCTATTAATTCACTTCAATACCATTTTCAACCTTTACTTCAGGTGTCATAAATGTGAGTTTGCCATCCGGTTTTTGAGTGAGAAGTAACATTCCTTGGGATTCTATACCGCGTATTTTCCTTGGAGCGAGGTTTGCGAGAATCATCACTTGTTTTCCTACACATTCTTCCGGTGTGAAGCTTTCGGCAATGCCAGAAACTACGGTTCTTACATCAATTCCTGTATCTACTTTGAATTTTAAAAGTTTATCGGCTTTTTCTACTTTTTCAGCCTCTAAAATGGTTGCGGTTCTTAAATCCATTTTGCTGAAATCATCGTATGTAATTTCTTCTTTCATAGGATTGGCATTTGGGTTGGTTTTTTTGTTGCTTTGTTTGGTGTCTTCAAGTTTCTGAATTTGGGCTTCAATTACATCATCTTCAATCTTCGAGAATAAAAGAGACGCTTCGTTAATTTGGTGTCCGCTTTCAATAAGGATCCCAGAAATATGGTTCCAATCCTTTTTTTCAACCTTAAACATTTTTAAAAGTTTCTCTGACGAAAATGGCATAAACGGTTCGCAAAGTTGTGCTAAAGCAACAGCAATTTGGGCTGAAACAAAAAGAGACTGTGCTGTTTTTTCAGGATTTTCTTTAATGGTTTTCCAAGGTTCTTCGGTTTGAAGATATTGGTTTCCGAAACGGGCTAAATTCATTAAAGCTGAAAGTGCATTTCTGAACTCGAAATTTTTCAGGTATGTTTCAATTTCTTTAGCAGATTTTTCTATTTCTTGAAGTTCAGTTGCGTTTAAGTTACCTTCAGGAACAATTCCGTTGTAATATTTATGAATTAATACTGCAACACGATTGATGAAATTTCCGAAAATTCCTACCAGTTCTGAATTGTTTTTGGTTTGAAAATCTTTCCAAGTAAAATTATTGTCTTTGGTTTCAGGAGCTGAAGAGAGCAGTGCATAACGCAAAACATCCTGTTGTCCCGGGAATTCTTCCACATATTCGTGTGCCCAAACTGCCCAGTTTCTTGAGGTAGAAATTTTATCGTTTTCCAGATTTAAAAACTCGAAAGCAGGTACATTCTTCGGCATAATATAATCACCGTGAGCTTTCATCATTGCAGGGAAAATAATGCAGTGGAACACAATATTGTCTTTCCCTATAAAATGAATTAGATCTGAATTTTCATTTTGCCAATAATCTTTCCAGTTTTTGCCATTCTTCTCCGCCCACTCTTGTGTGAAAGAAATATAACCAATTGGTGCGTCAAACCAAACGTACAGCACCTTTCCATCGGCATCCGGAAGTGGTACAGGAACTCCCCAGTTCAAATCTCTGGTCATGGCACGTGGTTTTAGTCCGTCGTTTAACCAAGATTTTACCTGTCCGTAAACATTGGTTTTCCAGTCGTCTTTATGACCTTCAATAATCCATTCGTTTAGGAAATTTTCATAATCATTAAGTGGAAGATACCAGTTTTTGGTTTCTTTCAGAATAGGAACATTTCCGCTCAACATGGATTTTGGGTTGATGAGTTCTGATGGTGAAAGGGTAGAGCCACATTTTTCACACTGATCACCGTACGCATTATCATTACCACAATTGGGACAGGTTCCAACAATGTATCGATCTGCAAGAAACTCTCCGGCTTGTTCATCAAAATACTGTTCGGAAATCTCTTCAGTAAATTTACTTTTATGATATAGTGTCGTGAAAAAATCTTGGCTTACTTCGTAATGTTTTTTAGAAGTGGTTCTAGAATATTCGTCGAAAGAAATGCCTAAATCTGAAAAAGATTTCTTAATGATTTCGTGGTACTTGTCTACAATATCTTGAGGTGTCACACCTTCTTTTTTAGCGCGTATGGTGATAGGAATTCCGTGCTCATCGGAACCACAAATAAAAGCCACGTCTTTACCTAGCCTTCTCTGAAATCTTGCATAAACATCAGCCGGAATGTAAACCCCAGCTAAATGTCCTATATGAACCGGACCATTTGCGTAAGGCAAAGCAGCCGTAATCATTTTTCTTTCTGACATATCAATACTAAATTTTATGCAAAGATAGTTTATATGATGGTTTTTAAAAAGAAATAAGTGACGAGGTGCAAACACCATTTTTATATGAAATTTATCATTTTGAGATAATAAGGTTAATTTTTTGTTAAATGTTTGTTTAAATATTAATTAAATTTGTATAGAATTTTTAAAGTTAAGATTCAAATAAAAGTATTTGATTATCAGTTAAATAAATCGAAATTTAAAGATTTAAAAAATGACTTTTCTCATACTTCATTACAATAGTAAATATTAATTTTTTATTAACAAAAAAAATGTTAAATTAGAAGGTTGAATTTTACCATTTAATTGATAAAATCAAGCAAGATAAAACACATATCTTAGAACATAATAATAAACTGAATATTAATCCTTAAATTTTATATTTGTGAGAAACTATCGTACAGTTTTGAAAATTGCTCCGGCTTTTCTACTAGCAGGAACAATGATGATTAACGCACAACAGGATTCAACAACACGTGAGAAAAAGATTGAAGAAGTTGTGTTGATTGGTTATGGACAGAAAAAAAAGTCTGACTTAACAGGATCTGTAACAGCATTATCTGAAAAAGATTTTAACAAAGGCGCTATTGTATCGGCAGATCAGCTGATAAATGGTAAAGCACCGGGTGTTAGAATTACTAGTGATGGTGGTAAGCCAGACGCAAGTCCTAACATCAGAATTAGAGGTGGTGCTTCATTAACAGCCAATAATAACCCTTTGATCGTAATTGATGGTGTTCCTTTGGATTCCTCAAATCCCGCTGGTATTTCAAACCCATTATCATTAGTTAACCCTAATGATATTGAATCATTTTCTGTATTGAAAGATGCGTCTGCAACCGCAATTTATGGTTCACGTGCTTCAAACGGTGTAATTATTATTACAACCAAAAAAGGTTCATCCGGTAAATTAAGGGTTAATTATAATGGATCTGTGTCTTTTGGACAGGTTACGAAATTTATGGACGTTATGGATGGGGCTGAATTTGAAGCATTCATAAAACAGTATTATCCAGATTATTCTTATATGCTTGGAGTTAATACCAATGGGCAGCAAACAATATATAATACCGATTGGCAAAAAGAAGTATTTAGAAAAACCATTTCTACGGATCATAATATCAGTTTGAGAGCTAATTTGTTCAAAACAATTCCTTCCAGATTGTCTTTAGGTTATAACAGGACAGAAGGTGTTGTTAAAACAAGTGATTTTGAAAGATTTACAGGATCAATAAAACTTACACCTACTTTATTAGACAAGCATCTTAAAATCGATATTAATGCAAAAGGCATTATGAGCGATAAAAATGCGATTGATGAAGGAGGAGCAATAGGTGGTGCATTCGCAGCGGATCCAACTAAACCGGTTTACAATGCTGATGGTTCATACTATCAGGCATTCGATAATTATAAATTAACAGGTATTACCAATCCTGTTAACCTTTTAATGAACCGTCAACGTCCGGAAAAAGTAAACAAGTTTCTTGGAAATGTAGAATTTGATTACAAAATGCATTTCTTGCCGGAATTAAGAGCGGTTGTTAACCTTGGTTTAGAAGCATCCAAAGCACAAATTAGAGAAAATTTCCTTGATAACGCATTTGGATCTTATCAAACTGTGTATGAAGGAAATAATCCTGTAAGTGGAGTGTTTAATCCGGGATTAAATTATTCTGAAGATCAGAATATTTTGAATAAATTATTAGATGCCTATTTAGTTTATTCTAAAAACAGATCCGGTATGACGATTTCTAAATTCGAGCTCCAAGGAGGTTATTCATACCAAAACTTTAGAAATGTAGGTGAGAAACGTTTTTTCAACTATGATAATAAAGAAACGGGCCTACGTCAAGAAACACAATACAGTAAATTTGATAACAATTACAAAAATGTACTAAACCTACAGTCATTTTTTGGTAGATCAAATATTGATATTTTAAATAAATATCTATTTACGCTAACTTACAGGGCTGATGCATCTTCACTTTTCCCTTCAGATAAGAGATGGGGGCATTTCCCGGCAGTTGGTTTTGCCTGGAAAATGCTTGAGGAAGATTGGATGTCTAATGCTAAATTTTCTGACCTAAAGTTAAGATTAGGTTGGGGTAAAACTGGTCAGCAGGATATAACAGGTGCAGTAGGTTTCTATCCATATACACCTTTATATGAAGTTGGAAATATTAGATATTACTACTTCCCTCAACAACTTGGTGCAGATGGTAAACCATTACCAGGATTCTATACTGCTTTGGCATTTAACCCAAATCTTACCTGGGAAAAAACCGACACTTATAATGCTGGTTTAGATTTTGCAAATAATAACAGAAGAGTTTCTGGTACTTTAGAATATTACTACAGATACACAAACGATTTGTTGGCTATCACTACATTCCCTCCAGGGCAGCTTTTAACTAATGAATATGTAGATAATGTAGGTGCATTAAACAACCAAGGTGTTGAATTAAGCTTAAACGTTGTTCCTGTAAAAGCTGATAATGTAACATGGGAACTGAACGGTAATATTTCCTACAACAAAGGAGAAGTGCAAAGCTTAAAAGGACGTGATAAAATACCTGCCTTGGAATCAGGTCTTGGATTTTCAGGGACTGGTGTTGTGCTTGCTCATCACGCTGTAGGTCAACAGCCGTATTCTGCTTTAGTTTATAAACAGCTATATGATTCTGATGGAAGAGTTTTACCGGGTGTTTTTGCAGATAGAAATGGTGATGGTGTAATTTCTCCTGATGATCAATATTATGTGCCGTTAAGACCAAATTGGACTTTTGGATTTGGCACTTTATTAAACGTAGGAAAAGCAGATTTGTCGGCTAGCTTTAGAGGACAGATTGGTGGTAATGTTTATGACGCTGCACCGGTGAGTAGAGGTTATACCGGAGCTGCACTACCGGTTAACAGTAACAGCTTGTATAATGTTTTGAATTTTGGAAACGGGTCTGCTGATGATAGATTTAGCGCTAAAACAACCGTTGAGCCATTGTCTGATTATAATTTACATGATGCTACATTCTTAAGATTAGAGAATGTTACACTAGGATATAAATTTGATAACCTTTTCAAAACTTCTACATTAAGAGTTTTTGGATCAGTAAACAATGCTTTCATTCTTACTAAATATAAAGGAATGGATCCAGAAAACTTTAATGCTATTGATAACAATTTCTATCCAAGACCAAGAACTTATACTTTAGGTTTAAATCTTGATTTTTAAAAAATATAAAAAAAATGAGACTTAATAAAATTAAAATTGCGGCACTTTGTTTTGCTTTTTTCTCAATAACATCGTGTGTTAATGATTTAAATACTGAACCGGAGTACCTAATGACTTTGGATCAGCTTGTGCAGTCGCAACCAAATGCTGTGGACGGCTTGGTTGCCAAAATTTATGCTTCACTTTCTATGTCAAGTGCCAAAGGGCCTGGCGAAGCTGATATTAGTGGTGATGATAAAGGTGAAACAGTATTTTTAAGAGGTATTATAAACCTCCAGGACTTTACTGCTGACGGAATGAAAAACCGTTGGGGTGATAATGGTCTAGATCAATTAACAACTACTTCTAACTGGACAGCTGATAACAAATTCTTTAGATATTTGTTTGATAGAGTTTATTACACTGTTCCCCAAGCTAATGCTTTAATCGCGGCTCTTCAGAAATCTGATAACGTTAAGAAAGATCAGTATATTTCCGAATTGCGTTTCATCAGAGCTTTATCATATTTTTATATGGTTGACTGTTTTGGAAAAGGTGTTTTAGTAACTGAAGCCGATTTAGGAAATAATAAACCTAAACCGGAAGCCTCTCGTAAAGAACTTTTTGACTTCGTAGAGAATGAATTAAAAGAAATTGAGGTTATTCTTCCAAACAAATCAGAATATGGACATGCTAATAAGTCCGCAGCGAGAATGTTACTTTCCAGATTGTATCTTAATGCGGAAGTTTATACAGGAACTGCCAGATATGCAGATGCTGCAACGTATGCTAAAAAAGTAATTGATGAAGGCGGATATTCTTTAGATGGTACATTTGTGAGAATGTTCTCTGCAGATAACAATACTTCTCCTGAAATTATTTTCCCACTTATTGCAGATCCTGTAGGTACAGCAAGTTTTGGTAATTCTACTTACATCATTAATGGTAGTACTGGTGGTACCCCAAAAACTTTATCAGCATCCGATTTCGGACTTACAGGTGATGGTTGGGGAGGTCACAGAGCTACAAAAGCTTGGTATGGTTTGTTTGGCTCTAATCAATCTAACTATACATCGGGTACCTTGGTAGATTTAAATACATCTACTGACCAAAGAGCTAAACTATTCTGGACAGACGGACATCAGTACGAAATGACAGATTATAAAAACTGGACAAATGGTTATCCTTCCATTAAATTTAGAAACTTAAATACTTCAGGTACATCATCAGTTTCTGAATATTCAAGTGCGGATTTTCCGGTATTCAGATTAGCTGAAGCTTATCTTACTTATACAGAGTCAGCTCTTAAAGGTGCTTCTACAGCAACTGTTCCACAAGCACTTACTTATATAAATGAATTGAGAACCAAAAGAGGTGCAAGTGCACTTTTACAGAGTAATTTAACTTTGGATATGGTTCTAGCAGAAAGAGGTAGAGAGTTTAATTTGGAAGGACAAAGAAGATCTGATTTAATTCGTTTTGGAAAATTTGCGGGAGGAAGTTATTTGTGGCCATGGAAAGGTGGGACAGTAGGTGGAACAGCAATTTCTACTACTTACAATCTTTTTCCAATCCCAACTTCAGCACTTAATGCAAATCCTAATTTAAAACAAAACCCTGGTTATTAATATAAAGAATTGATAATGAAAAATATATTTAAAATTTTTATGGTACTTTTTGCAGCTGTGGTTGCAATTTCCTGCCAAGACAGAGATACTTTATCAGTTGAAAATCAGTCAGCTGCTATATTGATGGATCTCTCTAAAGAAACAGTGTTTCTTGACCAATATTTTCCGGATAATCCTGCTTTAAATATAACTTGGGATGCTGCAAAATATACACAGCCAACGGAATTAAAGTATAAGATTGAGGCATCAAAAACTGCAGATTTTACTCAACCTGTGTTAGTGAAAATTGTTGAAGAATCTCAAAGAACTGCAACTTTTACCGTATCAGAAATGAATACAATTTCTGAAAAAATAGGTTTGTTGCCTAACGTTCAAGGAACTATGTATTTTAGGGTGTCATCTTTTGTAGGTGTAGGTGGTGAATATTTGGTCGCTCAATCTAATGTAACTCCTGTGAAAATTACTCCTTATGAATTAGTTTTCCCTGATTTTTATCTTGTAGGCGCAGCTTCACCAGTTGGCTGGGATGCTAGCAAAGCTATGTTACTTACCAAAAACAAGGAGATCGCAACCATTGTGACTACCTTGAATGGAGGTGAACCGTTCAGATTTTTAGGACAACAAGATTGGAATCCTTTAAATTACAGTATTGATCAAGATGGAACAAGAACTAATTACAGGTATTTCAAACAAGTCCCTTCTACTATCGTTCAAGATGGTGAAGAAAATATGAAATTTACAGGTGCGACAGGCACTTATAAAATTACTATTAATGCTAAAGCACAGACTTTAACAATTGAAGCTCAATAATTTAAATTGACAGATTATGAAAAATATATTTAAAATTTTATTTCTCGCAATATTAGTTCCACTGTTTTTACAATCATGTAGAGAGGATGAATTTGCATTCCAGACGGCTGAACCTTCATTTGAGCTTTATAATACAACTTTAGGTTCAAATGTTTTATATCCTACAATGAAAGATAATCCTTTCAGATTATCTTGGGACAATTCATTAGGAGCTGCTTCCGAGTATACGGTAGAAATTTCTACTTCCGAAGATTTTGCAAAACCTGTAGTATTAGGTAAGTCATCTACAAATTCTTTTACAACATCAATTGGTAACTTAAATGATGCCTTAATTCAGGCTGGATTTTTACCATACAAAGCTCAAAAAGTGTATTTGCGAGTGATTTCAGGATCAAATGTTTCAAACGTTATTAGCTTTGATGCTACACCTTATCCATCTTCTGCACCGGTAATTACAGCACCAACAGCAGGAACAAAATTTGTTCTTGATCCTGCAAGTCCTGACACTAAAGTAACTACTGTAACTTGGACTGATTATTCTTACGGAACGGATGTAACCTATCTTGTTGAAGTTTCTCCAAAAGGTGCTAACAATTGGGCTTCTGTAGGTTCTATAAACAACCTTAAGATGCTTGATGTTACCAATAAAGCCTTTAATGATGCTTTAATTAAAACAGGTTTTGCTCCTAATGTTGCTGCTGATGCCGATATTAGAGTTACGGCTACTACAAAATCAACGGGTGGAACAATTACCAAAACTTCTAACATTGTTACTGTAAATGTTACGCCATATATTGCGTTCAAAGATATGTTCTTGGTTGGTGATGCTACTTCTTCCGGTTGGAGCGAAAATAACAATAACCAAGCAATCTTTAGAGATCCGGTAACGACAAGTAAATTCTACTTTACAGGTAAATTTATCAGAGGTCAGTATAACACTACCCAGTTCAAACTTTTAGAAAAAATTGGAAGTTGGAGTCCACAATGGGGATTAAAAGCCGGAGTTGTTGCTGATAATACAGGAGGTGATCCAGATCCGTTTGCAACGCCTGATGCTGGATATTATAGTTTTGTTGTTGATATTTTAGCTAAAACATATAGCATAACACCAGCTACTGCAACTGCAGCATCTCCTTACACAACTATTGGCCTAATCGGAGATTTTACCGGTTGGGGTGGTGACTTACCGATGGAGCAATCCACATTCGATCCACACCAATGGGTAGCAAGGGATGTAGCACTACCAACAGGACAGTTGAAATTCAGAGCCAATTCAGATTGGGGAATAAACTGGGGTCCAGAGAAAAGCCTTCAATCAGTTTCTGTACTTTCAGGACTTGGAGTTCAGGGAGGTGAAAATATCCTTGCTGAAGAAGGAACTTATGATATTTTCTTCAACGATATTGATGGAAGATATCAGTTCATCAAAAAGTAAATTTATTTACCAATAATTTTGAAACTGCTGCATTTTGCAGCAGTTTTTTTATGCTTAAAAACTTTGATTTTTAAAGTGATTTAGTTATTTTTAAAGTTTGAAACTTACTCTTATGAAAAATATAAAACTGGGGACTTTCTTACTTTTTGGTGCATCATTTTTTATTAATGCCCAGTCCCTTAAATCTCCTGATGGTAAATTTGAAATGAATTTTCAACTTAAGTCCGGGATTCCATATTATAACTTAAAATATCAGGGCAAAACCGTTGTTGAAGATTCTAAATTAGGATTAAGATTGCTTCGCGATGGTGATATTCAGTTCGCTTCAGAAATTGAAAAAAAGGATCAGAAAGGAAAAGATTTGGATAACGGCTTTACTAAAATCGCCGAAAAATTCGATTCAAAAAATGAAACTTGGAATCCTGTTTTAGGTGAGAAAAAATCCTATATTAATCACTATAATGAGATGGCTGTTACCTTAAACCAAGAAGCAAACGACAGACATATCATTGTGAAATTCCGTCTATTTAATGACGGACTTGGATTTAGATACGAATTTCCAGAGCAGAAAAATCTGAACTATTTTATCATCAAAGAAGAAGATACAGAAATCGACCTTCCTGCTGATATGAAAACCTGGTGGATTGCAGGAGATTACGACTCGCAGGAATATCAGTATCAGGAAACCAAAATTTCTGAAATCCCAGCAAGATGGCCACAATCTTATGATGGGAACGCTTCGCAGAATTTAATCAAGAACGGAATTCAAATTCCTACAATGATGAAATGGGAAGGCAAATTACCTTTATATTACAACATTTCGGAAGCGGCAGTTATCAATTATCCAACCGCCAACGTTGAGGTGGATGCCATCAATTTTAAATTAAAAACACACTTAACTCCTGATGCACAAGGTGCTAAAGGATATATTCAAACACCAGCAGTTACTCCTTGGAGAACCATTATCGTTTCACCAAAAGCAGAAGAGGTTTTAGGCTCTAAAATGATTTTCAACCTTAACGAACCTACACATTATACCGACACTTCTTACATCAAGCCTACAAAATATATGGGTGTTTGGTGGGAAATGATTATCGGAAAATCACAATGGGCATATTCTACAGCAAACAATGTTCATATTGGCAAAACTGATTTCTCAAAATTAACACCAAACGGAAAACACGCTGCCCATAACACAAAAGTTAAAGAATATATTGACTTTGCTTCAAAACACGGCTTTGATGCATTATTAATCGAAGGATGGAATGTTGGATGGGAAGATTGGTTTGGACATTCTAAAGAATTTGTTTTCGACTTTGTAACGCCTTATCCCGATTTTGATATCAAAATGCTGAATGATTATGCACATTCCAAGGGCATTAAACTAATGATGCACCACGAAACATCAGGCTCTGCAACCAATTATGAAAGATGGGCAGATAAAGCATTTCAGTTGATGAATAAATACGGTTATCCATCAGTAAAAACCGGTTATGTAGGAAATATCATTCCGCGTGGTGAGCACCATTATTCACAGTGGACCATTAATCACTATTACAGAATTGCCGAAAAAGCTAATGAATATAAAATTATGGTAAATTCTCACGAGTCGGTTCGTCCAACAGGTCAAAGTCGCACTTATCCAAACTGGATTGCTGCTGAAGCAGCTCGCGGAACAGAATTCGAAGCGTTTGGAGGAAACAATCCTGATCATCAAACCATTCTACCATTTACAAGATTTATTGGTGGACCTATGGATTATACACCGGGAATTTTCCAAACCAAATTAGACTATTATTTTCCAGGTGATACTAGATTTGTAAAAACGACTTTAGCAAAACAATTAGCATTGTATGTAGTGATGTATTCACCATTGCAAATGGCGGCTGATTTACCAGAAAATTATCAGAAACATTTGGATGCGTTCCAGTTTATAAAAGATGTCGCTGCAGATTGGGATGATACCGTAATTCTTGCAGCAGAACCTGGCGATTACATCCACACTGCAAGAAAAGCAAAAGCAAAAGATGAATGGTATGTTGGTGGAATTACAGATGAAAATGCCAGAACTTTTCTAGTAGATTTCTCCTTCCTTCCAAAAGGTAAAAAGTACGAAGCCACCGTTTACGAAGATGGTAAGGATGCCGATTATATCAAGAATCCACAGAGTTATAACATATACAAAAAAACCGTTACCAACAAAACGAAAATCCCTGTTAAATTGGCCAGAAGCGGTGGTTATGCGATTTCTGTTAAATCTGTGAAATAATTTTTTTAGAAGCTTTTCCCGCTTTCCGCTTATACTCCTCGTCTCGTCTCGGCAATACTTGCCGAGACGAGACTGCGGGGTAAACGCTGCAAACGGGTCTAGTGATAATGAACTTCAAAAATTGGCGCTCGCTTCGCTCGCGCCACCCATAAAATGAGAAAAACAATTCTATTCCTCTTTATTTCCGTACTTTCCTTTGCACAAATCCAAAAGGTAGAACCTGCTTTTTGGTGGAAAGGAATGAAAAACCCCGAACTTCAGATTCTGGTTTACGGGAAAAATATTGCCAATCACACTGTTGAACTTTCAGATGGTATTCAGATCAAAGAATTAAGAAAAGTTGAAAATCCGAACTACCTTTTTATTACAGTAAATACAGCTGAAATCACTATTCCAAAATTCAAAATAAACCTTAAAAACGGAAAAAAATTAATCAACTCATACACCTATGAATTGAAGCAGAGAAATATAGGTTCTGCGGAAAGAAATTCATTCTCATCCAAAGACGTCATGTATCTCATTATGCCAGACAGATTTGCTAATGGGGACTACAGTAATGATTCCCAGCCAAATCTCACTGAAAAAGTGAATCGTAAATTACCAAGCGGCAGACACGGTGGAGATTTACGAGGCATCATTAAAAATTTAGACTATTTGCAGAATTTGGGAGTAACAGCACTTTGGCTTACTCCGGCTAATGAGGATAATGAAAAGCAAACATCCTATCACGGCTACGCTCAAACAGATTTATATAAAATCGACGGTCGTTATGGAACCAATGAAGAATATTTGGAACTTTCTCGCGAACTGAAAAAAAGAGGAATGATGCTTATTCAGGATTATGTAACTAATCATTGGGGTATTTCGCACTGGCTTATTCAGGATTTGCCAACCAAAGATTGGATTCATCAGTTTTCCGATGGTGAAGGTAAATATGGTTTTAAACGATCAAATTACCGTATCACTTCTCAATTCGACAAAAATGTTTCAGAAGTTGATAAAAAAGAGGCACTCAATGGTTGGTTCGATACCACGATGCCGGATTTAAACCAATGCAATCCATTAGTTCTGAAATATTTAACTCAAAATGCCATTTGGTGGATTGAATATGCAGAGTTAGGTGGGTTACGTGTTGATACATATCCTTACAACAACAAGGAAGCGATGGCAAAATGGGCTAAAGCAATTACTGACGAATACCCTAACTTCAATATTGTGGGTGAAGCTTGGATGTATCAGCCTGCGCACATTGCTTATTGGCAGAAAGACTCTAAAATTGCGGAGCTTGACGGCTATAATTCTAACCTGCCTTCTGTGATGGATTTCACACTATATTCAGATCTTCCAAATGCTCTAAAAGAACAGGAAAACTGGGATAAAGGGATGATTAAAATCTATAATGCTTTGGGCAGCGATTTTCTTTATCCGGACATCAATAACATGTTAGTTTTCTTTGAAAATCATGATACAGAGCGTTTTAACGAAATTTTTAATGCCAATCCCGATTCTTATAAGCTTGCTTTAACATTAATTTCAACCATCCGTGGAATTCCGCAGATTTATTACGGTTCCGAAATCGGAATGCGAGGCGAAAAATCTAAAGGAGATGCTGATATCCGAAGGGATTTTCCGGGTGGTTGGAAAGATGATCAACAAAATGCTTTCAATCCTTCAACCCAAACCAAAGAACAAAAAGAGTTTCACAATTTTACCCAAAAAGTACTGAACTGGAGAAAGGGAAAAGATGTCATCCATACCGGAAAAACCATGCATTATGCCCCGAAAGAGAGCGTATATGTTTATTTTCGTTATAATGACAAAGAAAATGTAATGGTTATTCTTAATAATAATGAAAAGGAACAAACTCTTAACTTAAGCCGTTTTTCAGAACGTTTAAACAATATTTCTTCAGGTAAAGATGTCATTTCGGGAAGAGAATATCAGATAAATTCGCAAAATAAATTGACCGTTTCAGCAAAATCTTCACTAATTTTAGAACTTAAATGAAACAAAATAAGCGTATTCAACTAATTGTTATTCAATAGTATTATGAAAAAATTTTTTCTTTTTTCTATTTTTAGCTTTTTCTTCTTGGCTATTTCTTTCACAAAGGCTCAAAACAAAGGCTTTTACGAAAATGTGCAAAAGAAAAACATCAGTAAAGTTTTGGATGATTTAAATACTTTTGCTGGCAATGCAGATTTCAAAAATTATTTTGACTTATATGCTGAAGAATCCACTTTCATTGGGACTGACGCTACAGAAATTTGGAATAAAAAAGAATTTATGGCGTTTGCAAAACCTTATTTCGACAAAGGAAAAGCTTGGAGTTTTAAATCTTTAAAACGCAACATATATTTCAGTAAAGACGGGAAATATGCTTGGTTTGATGAATTACTGGATACCCAGATGAAAATCTGCAGAGGAAGCGGTGTTCTTGAAAAAATTGGTGACAAATGGAAAATCAAACAATACGTTTTATCAATGACAATTCCCAATGATGTTACCAACGAAGTCATCAAAACAAAATCGTCCATTGAAGACGCACTACTACAAAAATTGAAACAATAAATAATTTCGCAAAATGAAGCAATTGGGATAAATCAATTGTATCCTTGCACAAATAATTTTAAAATACAAACTTCAAATTTTTAAAATGTCAAAAAGAATAAAACCCAATCTCTCCCTTCCTCAAATTATCAATATGAGTATGGGATTCCTAGGAATTCAGATGGCTTTCGGGCTCCAAAACGGAAATGCGAGCCGAATACTGCAAAATTTTGGTGCAGATGTGCATCATTTATCTTGGTTTTGGCTTGTAGCACCATTTACAGGTCTTATTGTACAACCGATAATTGGACATTTAGGCGATCATACTTGGTCTGAAAAATGGGGGCGACGTAAACCATATTTTCTAATTGGCGCTCTTTTAACAGCGATTGGTTTGGCATTTCTCCCAAATTCTGCTTCTGTAAGTGTTTTTCTTGCGGGTGGTGTTTTGGTTTTTGCGGTACTTTTTCTTGCAATGATGGATGCTTCCATTAACATTGCTATGGAACCTTTTCGAGCTTTGGTAGGTGATATGTTGCCTAAAAATCAAGGAACAATTGGATTCTCTGTTCAAACCATTCTAATTGGAATTGGAGCCGTAATTGGTTCTAATATGCCGGCTTGGTTAACGAAGCTTGGTGTTTCCAATGTTGCACCTGAAGGTTTTGTTCCGGATTCAGTAATTTATTCATTTTACTTGGGTGCGGTAATTCTATTGCTGACTATTCTTTACACGGTGCTTACCACAAAAGAATATTCCCCAAAAGATTTTGCCGATTTTTCTGAAGAAACTCCGGACGAAGTAAAACCTAGGATGACCGATATCTTTAAAGACTTCGCTAATATTCCTTCTTTAATGAAAAGTTTGGGTGTTGTTCAGTTCTTTTCGTGGTTTGCATTGTTTACCATGTGGGTTTATACCACGAGTTCCATAGCAACCCATCATTTTGGGCTTTCACCGGATGATGCAAAGTCTGAACAGTTCAACAACGCGGGAAATTTAGTGGGAGAATTATTTGGTTATTATAACTTATTTTCTATCGTGTTTGCATTTGCATTAATTCCTTTGGCAAAAAAAATAGGAAAGAAACAAACACATGCCTTAGCATTATTTGCAGGAGGTTTAGGGTTGATCTCATTGTATTTTATTAAGGATACATCATTACTTTGGATACCGATGATTGGGATTGGTTTTGCTTGGGCAAGTATTCTCGCAATGCCTTATGCAATGCTAATTAATGCAATTCCGTTGAAGAAAATGGGAGTTTATATGGGAATTTTTAACTTTTTCATCGTGCTTCCGCAGATTATAAATGGAATTTTTGGAGGACCAATTGTTCACGGGATTTTCGGAAACTATGCGATTGGTTACGTAGTTGTGGGAGGTGTTGCGATGATTATTGCAGGGCTTATTTCTCTTACATTGAAAGGAGTTGGAAAAGATGATGAGATAAATAATGTCTCACAACAAGCATAGTTTATTGAGTAAAAAACAAAAAATTCCGTCAAAATTGACGGATTTTTTGTTTAAAATTTTACAATAGAAAATAGAATTTAAAATATATACTAGGCTTACATAAACTGATCGCCACAATTTTTCATTTCTATTAAAACTTTTTTTAACGCAATACCTTTTTCGGTAAGTGAATATTCTACTTTGGGAGGAACTTGCGCATATACTTTGCGTGTCACGATGCCGTTTTCTTCCAATTGTTTCAACTCTTTTACGAGCATTCTTGTATTAATGCCTTAAATCTGCCGCTCTAATTCTTTAAAACGTTTGGTTTCTTTTATTAATGCAAAAATAATTGGCAAAGACCATTTTCCGCCAATTACTTCGGCAGTTTTTCGACGCTCGCTTCGCTCGCGCCCACGCAAAGTTTCGGGGTCGGTCTACGCCTGCAATTCCTCGTTCATTGTCGCTCGCTTCGCTCGCGCCATTCACTGCGGGATTTCCGTCTTCGCCCTCGCACGAAAGTTTTAAGTTATAATTTTTTCATGAAAATATTTGAAGATTCTTTATTAACTTACATCAATGCAGATATGTACTTCAAAACATAATTTTGCACTATAAATTTGAAAATTAGATTTTAAAACAGAAAGTTATGAAAACAATCTTGCATAAAGCTGCAACACGAGGTCATCAGAACCACGGTTGGTTAAAGGCAAACCATACATTCAGTTTTGCCAATTATTACGATCCTGAAAGAGTAAACTTCGGGGCTTTGCGTGTTTTGAACGATGATTATTTGCAAGGAGGAATGGGCTTTGGGATGCATCCGCATGCCAATATGGAAATTATTACGATTCCACTTAGTGGTGAGTTGCACCACAAGGACTCTATGGGAAATTTTGGGGCAATCCAAAAAGGGGAAATACAGGTGATGAGTGCTGGAACAGGTGTACAGCATAGTGAATTTAACGGAAGAGAAGATGAGCCGGTTACATTACTTCAAATTTGGGTAATACCAAATAAAATAGGAGTGGAACCTCGTTATGACCAAATTAAGGTATCAGATAATGCTAAACGAAACGATTTTCAGCAGATTGTATCACCAAATCCGGATGATGAAGGAAGTTGGATTCATCAGGATGCTTGGTTTCACTTAGGTAATTTTACGCAAAATACTAATAAAACATATCAATTGAAACAGGAAGGAAATGGCGTGTATGTTTTTGTAATTTCGGGAAGTGTAAAAATCGGTGATACAGAACTGTCTGAACGTGATGGATTAGGAATTTGGGAGGCTGAAAATTTTACGGTTGAAGCCCTTAAAGATTCTGAAACTCTGTTGATGGAAGTTCCAATGCAGTTGCCGAGAATTTAGATATTAGAAGTTAGAGGATAGAATTTAGAGAATAGAGGTTAGAGGATAGAATTTAGAGATTCGAGCTTAATTTTTTCAAAAATAAATAATACATACAAGAAAGAAGATAATAGACAACGAAAAATTTAGCAACTTTACAACTTCACAACTTTACGACTTCACAACTAACAGTTAAGCATAAACTATGAAAATATTAGCTTTTGCAGGAAGCATTTCTTCCGATTCAATCAATAAAAAATTAGTGGAATATGTTGCTTCAAGATTTGACGATCATGATGTAGAAATTTTAGACTTGAACGATTATGAAATGCCATTTTTTAGCAGCGATCGAGAAAAAGAAGTAGGTGTGCATCCTTTAGCACAGAAGTTTGCAGATAAAATTGATGCTTCAGATTTAATTATAATGTCTTTGGCTGAATATAATTCGGCATACACTGCAGCATTTAAAAATGTGTTCGATTGGGTATCGAGAATTAAGGATAGAAAGCATTTTGGAGACAAGCCGATATTTCTGTTGTCAACAGCACCTGGACCAGGAGGAGGTAAGAATGTATCGGAAGTTTTTATGAAGCGCGCTCCTTTTAGCGGTGCGAATGTGATTACCAACTTCGTTTTGCCAAAATTTAAAGAAACTTTTGAGGAGGAAAAAGGAGTAATTGATGAAGAGAAGAAATCCGAATTAGAAGAAAAAATTGAATTGGTAAAATCTCATTTATCATAGTTCACTTTTGCAAAAAGTAAAACACAATAAAAAAAGCGTGCATTAATGCACGCTTTTAATTTTTTAAAAATTTATTTCTTAACAAATTTAAGGGCTCTTTTAAACAGCATAAACAAAGGCAACATTAATAAGCCTCCTACGACTCCATAGATAGCTTGTTTCAGCATAGAAGGTACATTTGGCATCAAATGATGGAGATAATCAATATTGTGATCGAAAATTCCGCCAGCAACCAATATTAAAGCAATCGTTCCTATCACGCCTAATCCTTTAATAACCCAAGGTAAAGCTTTTACAAGAAATTCCCCTATTATATTCAAGATTCCTTTCTCTCCCGATTTTTTGATGAGTTTGAAACCAGCATCATCCATTCTCACGATTAAAGCTACAATTCCATAAACGCCTACTGTAGCAATGATGGATACAATAGAGACTGTAATGATCTGCAATGTTAAACTTTTATCTAAAACAGTGCCCAAAGCAATAATCACAATTTCTATAGAAAGTATAAAATCCGTCGTAATTGCAGATTTTACTTTAGCTTTTTCTTCTTCTTCACCGGTTAATCCAGGAGCTTCAATTTCATTAATAACTTCCTCTCCAGACTCTTCTTTTTTGTGGAAAAAATATTCAATGATTTTTTCCACGCCTTCAAATGCAAGATAAAGACCACCTAAAACCAAAATAATCTTAATTGCAGGCGGATAAAGCCATTGTAAAAGGAAAGCAATAGGAACAATAATAAGTTTATTGATGAAGGAACCCTTCATAATTTTCATCAATACAGGAATCTCTCGATTTGATAAAAATCCGGTTGCTTTCTCTGCATTTACAGCAAGGTCGTCACCCAAAATTCCAGCGGTTTGTTTGGTTGCGATTTTTGAGGTTACTGCAACATCATCCATCAGTGCAGCAATATCGTCTAAGATGGCAAAAAAGCCTGAAGCCATATTTTTAATTTTAAAGTACAAAAATACGCTTTTAAGTTAATATTTGATGATTTCATCTTTCGCAAGTGGTTAAAAATTCTTAATTTCGCAAGACTGAATTTTTAAGAAAAATGAAAACGCAGAAACCATTTTCGAAAAAGGAAACCTTCCAAAATTTTGGAAACGGAAACTGCGCCACAAAATAGTAATGAGCCGACGTCTGCAAGATTGTCGGCTTTTTGTTTTTAAAAAATTAGAAGTCGGAAGACTATAGTCCGAAGATGAATAAGAAACCTCAAACTTGAAACTTGAAACAAAAAATGAATAACACGTATAAATCTGCCGGTGTAGACAAAGAAGAAGGCTACAAAACCGTCGATAAAATAAAATCTGCCGTAGCAGAAACCCACAACAAAAATGTACTGAATAATCTTGGAAGTTTTGGAGCATTTTATGAAATAGGCGGGTATAAAAATCCAGTTTTAGTTTCTGGTACAGATGGCGTTGGTACTAAACTGAAAGTTGCTTTAGATACTAAAAATTATGATTCTATTGGGATTGATTGTTTTGCTATGTGTGCTAATGATATTGTTTGTCACGGTGCAAAACCTTTGTTTTTCCTCGATTATTTGGCTTGCGGAAAATTGGATGCAGAGGTTGCAGCAGAAATTGTAATGGGAATGGTAAAAGCCTGTAAAGACAACGAATGTGCATTAATAGGAGGAGAAACCGCAGAAATGCCGGGAATGTATCAACCAGGTGATTATGATGTTGCTGGTTTTTGTGTCGGTATTGTAGAGAAAGACCAAGTAATTGATGGTTCGAAAATTAAGAAAGGTGACAAAATCATCGCTTTGCCTAGTTCAGGTTTCCACAGTAACGGATTTTCTCTTGTAAGAAAAATTTTTCCGGATTTTAACGAGGAATTTGAAGGTAAACCTATCCATGAAACACTTCTTATCCCTACAAAACTCTATTATCAAGACATCCGAAAACTGATGGAAAATATCGAGATAAGCGGTATTGCGCATATCACAGGAGGAGGATTGATTGAAAACGTCCCGAGGATTATTCCCGATGGACTTTGTGCCAACATTAATGAGAAAAAAATAAAAGTTCCAAGCGTGATGCTTGAACTTGAGAAGCGAGGAAATATTGACCGAATGGAAATGCATGGTACTTTCAATATGGGTGTCGGAATGGTTGTAGTTGTCGATAGATCACTTGCCGAAAAAGCACTTTCTTTACTTGAAGATGCCTATGAAATTGGAGAAATTGTAGAAGGTTCAGAAAAAATTATTTTATTATAAAAATCTAAAAAGTATAAGTAAAATGTAAGATGATTTTCATTGATGTTTTACATTATACATTGATAAGATGAAGAAAATTGTTGTCTTAGTCTCTGGTTCAGGTACCAACCTTCAGCGTATTATTGATACAATTGCTAATGGTGAAATTGCCAACGCAAAAATTTCACTGGTGGTTGCAGATCGAGAGTGCTACGGACTTGAGCGTGCAGAAAATGCAGAAATAACTAACGAACTGATTAAACGTGGCAAATCGTTTTCAGACAAGCTGGAAAAAATTCTTCCAAAAAATACTGATTTGATTGTGCTTGCAGGATTTCTGTCGATTTTAAGTGACGATTTTTGTAAGAAATATGAAGGTAAAATTATAAATATTCATCCTTCTTTACTGCCAAAATTTGGCGGTTTCGGAATGTGGGGAATGAATGTGCACAATGCTGTTTTGGAGGCGGGAGAAAAGGAGAGTGGTGCTACGGTACATTTTGTAACTTCCGGAATTGATGAGGGAGATATCATTCTGCAGGGAAAAATTCCTGTTGATGAAAAGGATACGGCGGAAACTTTAGCCACTAAAGTTCATCAAGTAGAGTATGATATCTTCCCGAAAGCTATTGATTGGGTGTTGAAATCGCCTCAAAAATGAGGAATGTCCACTGAAATCGGACAACACTTACACCATATCAACGGTATTGAAATTTTTCGAAGAAATATTGAAAATAAATAAAAAAGTAAAAATAAAATGTCAAAGAAAAGAGCATTAATCAGTGTTTCCGATAAATCAGGGCTGATTGATTTAGCTAAATTTTTAGAAAGTAAAGACTACGAACTTATTTCTACGGGAGGAACGTTCAAACATTTGAAGGATGCGGGTTTAAATCCAATTCAGATTGATGATGTAACAAATTTCCCGGAAATGTTGGATGGTAGAGTGAAAACCCTTCATCCAAAAGTTCACGGCGGACTTCTTGCGGTGCGTTCTAACGATGAGCATATGAAGACTGTTAAGGAACACGGTATCGGTTTAATTGATATGGTGATTGTAAATCTGTATCCATTTTTCGAAAATGTAAACAAGGATATTTCTTTGGCAGAAAAAGTTGAATTCATCGATATTGGAGGACCTTCAATGTTGCGTTCTGCTGCGAAAAACTTTGATTCTGTAACGGTGATTACCGATGTGGAAGATTATGCCAAAGTACAACAGGAAATATCCGAAAATGGCGATACCGCAATCGACACCCGAAAAAGACTGGCGGGAAAAGTATTTAATCTTACTTCTGCTTACGATGCGGCAATTTCAAGAATGCTTTTGGAGGAAGAATATCCAATGTATCTGAATGCTTCTTACAAAAAAGTTTCAGATTTAAGATACGGAGAAAATCCTCATCAAAGCGCAGCGTATTATGTTTCAACTTTTGAAAACGGTGCCATGAAGGATTTTGAGCAATTGGGCGGAAAAGAACTTTCTTTCAACAATCTTCGGGACATGGATTTGTGTTGGAAAGTTGTTCAGGAGTTCAAAAACGAGATGGCTTGTTGTGCTGTAAAGCATTCCACACCTTGCGGAGTTGCTATTGGTACTACACCTCTGGAGACTTATGCTAAAACGTTTGAGTGTGATCCGGTTTCTATTTTTGGAGGAATTGTAGCGATGAATTACAAAATAGATGCAGCAACAGCTGAAGAACTCAATAAAACGTTTCTTGAGATTGTAATGGCACCAGATTTTGATGAAAATGCACTCAAAATTCTTAATCAAAAGAAAAATTTAAGAGTTATCAAAATCAAAAATACGGTTTCTGATAAACAAACTTGGGTGAAAATAGATGGTGGAATGTTAGTGCAGGACAACGATTCTAAATTTTCAGAAGACATTAAAACAGTTACCGTTTTCAAACCTACTACAGAACAGGAAAAAGCACTTGTTTTCGCACAAAGAGTGGTGAAATATGTAAAATCTAACGCCATTGTAGTTTCTAATGGGATTCAGGCATTGGGCATTGGTGGAGGACAAGTCAACCGAATTTGGGCAACAGAGCAAGCTGTACAAAGAGCCAAAGAAAAGTTTGAGGGTGATTTGGTTTTGGCTTCGGATGCATTCTTTCCTTTTAGAGATGTGGTAGATTTTTGTGCTAAAAACGATATCAAAGCCATTATACAACCCGGTGGAAGTATGCGCGACGAAGATTCTGTAGAAGCCGCTAACGAACACGGAATCCCCATGATGCTTACTGGAATGAGACACTTTTTACACTGATACGTTACCCAAAATCGGAACAGAAATTGTAATTTTGTGAAAATCGACTTTAAAAAAATAAAATTATCAAATGAAAATATTAATTGTAGGAGAAGGAGGCAGAGAATCTGCACTCGCAATGAAACTGAAAGAAGACTCCAGAATCTCTAATATGTATTTTGCCAAAGGCAACGCCACTACAGATGCTATTGGGAAAAATGTTTATGAATCTGATGTAATAGCATTAAGAGATTTCGCCATAAAAGAACAAATTGATTTAACCATTGTAGGTCCTGAAGCAACTTTGGTAGATGGAATTGTAGACGAATTCAATCAGCACGGACTCAAAATTTTCGGAGCTAAACAGAGAGCTGCAACATTAGAGGGCAGCAAAGCTTTTTCTAAGAAATTTATGCAAACTTACGGTATCAAAACTGCTGAAGCGGTGGTTTTCGATTCTTATTTAGAGGCGCAAAATTATATCAAGAAACAGAAGTTTCCTCTGGTTGTTAAAGCAAGCGGTTTGGCTGGTGGAAAAGGTGTAGTAATTTGCGATAATTTGGAGCAGGCAGAAGCTACAATTCACGATTTTATGATTCGTAGAGTTTATGGAGATGCTGGTATCCAAGTAATTGTGGAAGAATATCTACAGGGCTTTGAGGCATCCATTATAGCATTTTCAAATGGAGAGAAACTTTATCCGTGTATTCCGGTTAAAGATTATAAGAAAGTAGGCAATGGTGATAAAGGTGCTAATACAGGAGGTATGGGAAGCGTAGCACCAAGTCCACAATTTACAGTGGAGCATATGGCAGATTTCGAGAAAAATATTCTCGAGCCAACACTCAATGGTTTAAAAGAAGAGCATCTCAAATTTAAGGGCTTCATTTTCTTTGGATTAATGGTTACTCCAAAAGGGTGTTACCTTTTAGAGTACAATATGAGGCTTGGAGACCCGGAAACACAAGTGATTTTACCACTTTTAGAGAACAACCTTTTAGATGTTATCAACGATTGTCTTGAAGGTCGCGACATAGAACTTAAATTTGCCGATAAGAAAGCAGTTTGTTTGGTAATGTGTTCAGGAGGTTATCCAAGAAATATCGAAACAGGCTTCGAGATTAAAGGTTTAGATAAAGTAGAGCAAAGCCAGGTACTGTTCGCAGGAGCGGCTAATCGTGGCAGCAGAATTGTTACGACTGGAGGTAGAGTTCTTAACCTTGTGGCAACCGGTGATACCTACGAAGAAGCAAGAAAAAAAGTGTATGACGATGCGCTTCCGGTGCATTTCGACTACTGTTTTTATAGAGAAGATATTGCAAAATTCTAAATCAATAAGGCGTGTTAGCACGTCTTTTTTGTTCATGAAAATAAGGAGCATTTTCCCGCTTTCCGCTGTATCTTTTTGCTCGTCGTACCTCCTCACAAAAAGGATGCCGCTGCAATCGGGGCTAGAAAATACAGCACATCAATTTGAAAATGTCAAAATTTGCTAATGAATTGAAAAATCTGAAGCAGTAGAAACATTTTAAACAATATTAAATCAAAAATTCGTGTATCCATTGCACCAACACAACCGTGCAAGCTGCACCAAAAAAATTAAATAAATGCATAACGGTATTATCATATTAGATTTCGGTTCGCAATATAACCAACTTATAGGACGCAGAATCCGTGAGATGGAAGTCTATTCCGAAATCATACCTTACAATACACCTTTAGATGAAATTTTAGCCAAAAAACCTGCTGGCATCATCCTTTCCGGAGGTCCAAGTTCAGTCAATGCACAGGATGCTCATTTGGTAGAAAAAGAGCTGTTCGAGGCAGGAGTTCCTGTTTTGGGCATCTGCTATGGTATGCAACTTACGGCACACCTTCTTGGCGGAAAAGTTTCCAAAGGCGTTAAAGGAGAATATGGAAAATCTGAACTTCAAATTGTAAGAAGCAATCCATTATTTACAGGTGTTTCCCGCAATTCAACGGTTTGGATGAGCCATTTTGATGAGGTGGAAGAAGTTCCTGAAGGTTTCGAAATTTCCGGCAGAAGTGGTGTTATTGCAGCAATGGCTAACGAAAAGAAAAACATTTTTGCCATCCAGTTTCATCCGGAAGTGACTCACACCGAAGAAGGCGCTAAAATGCTTGAAAACTTTGTGTTCAACATCTGTAAAGCCGAAAAAAACTGGAAACTTACAGGTTATATCGAGAGAACTATTGCCGACATCAAAGAGAAAGTAGGTAAAGAAAAGGTAATTCTTGGTCTTTCTGGTGGGGTAGATTCATCAGTGGCAGCAGTGCTTATTCATAAAGCCATTGGTGATCAGTTGCAGTGTATTTTTGTTGATACCGGTCTTTTACGCAAAGACGAAGGTAAGAAAGTGATGGAAAACTACGGCGAACATTTCCATATGAAAATTGATATGGTAGATGCTTCCGAAAGGTTTTTGTCTAAATTGAAAGGCATTTCCGATCCGGAAGAAAAAAGAAAAATGATTGGTAAAGAATTTGTAGCTGTTTTCGATGAAGAATCCCATAAGTTTGAAGGTGCTAAATTCCTCGCACAGGGAACCATTTATCCTGATGTTATAGAATCTCAGTCTGTAAAAGGACCTTCTGCGGTTATAAAGTCTCATCATAATGTTGGAGGTTTGCCCGAAGAAATGAAACTCCAGCTTTTGGAGCCTCTTCGTGAGCTCTTTAAAGACGAGGTACGAAAAGTAGGTGAGGAGTTGGGAATTCCGCATCATTTGGTGTACCGTCATCCATTTCCGGGACCAGGATTGGGAATCAGGATTTTGGGAGAAGTAGACGCCGAAAAAGTAAAAATTCTCCAAGAAGCCGACGATATTTTCATTGAAGAACTTTATGCCAACAAATTGTACGAAAAAGTATCGCAAGCTTTTGTAGTTTTATTGCCGGTAAAATCTGTTGGAGTAATGGGAGATGAAAGAACTTACGAATATACAGCAGTGGTACGTTCTGCCAATACCATTGATTTTATGACGGCTACTTTCAGTAAATTCCCTTGGGAATTTTTAGAAAATGTATCGAACCGGATCATTAACGAAGTGCGGGGTATCAATCGTGTAGCGTACGACATTTCCAGCAAGCCACCTGCAACAATTGAGTGGGAATAATTTATTAACGGAAAACAAGATAAAATATAAAGTTGAAATCTCCGAAATTTTCGGAGATTTTTTGTTAAAGAATGTTAAAGGGCATTTTTCTTATTTGGATCTAGTTTATCATTTGTTTGTAAAACGAAAAGGAGGGGAAAATAAATTCAATTTCAATTGGTGGTTCTATTTTTTATTCAACCCCGCCTTTTGCAAATACAATGTGCTTGTTGCACAACTAAAATATACAAAAATTTGTATAAAAATTGGATATTTTAAATTTAAATATGCAAGGAAAGAAGAGTTTTACGCCCCAATTATTTGTTTCGGTTAATTTGTTGGATTTGGTTCCAGAGGATAATTTTTACAGAAATTTGCTAACGGAAATCGATTTATAAAAATGGCATTAATAGACTTCAAAAGCTCGTTTTTAAGCACCCCAAATTTTATGATTTTGAATCTTAATTAAAAAATAAACCTCTCTAAAATTGCTTCTAAAGAGGTCAAAATATATGTTTTTGAAAACTATTTTCTAAAAAAAAGGAGTTGTGCAACAGTTACCGCTGTTACCTGCTGGCGTTCTTTCGGTTTCATTTCGCCAATTTCAATATTCTATACGCTCCTCTTGCCACAACTACAAATACAATAGCTCCGATAATCAAATCGGGATAACTCGAGTTTAACCAATTGACCAAAATTCCTGCAACGATAACCCCCGAATTGATTATAACATCGTTTGACGTGAAAATCATCGAAGCCTGCATATGTGCTTCTTTGCTTTTGTTCTTTTGCAACAGGTAAAGACAAAGTACGTTTGCTATCAATGCCAAAACAGAAACAATAATCATTGTTTTGAAATCGGGCATCGCTTCTACTCCGATAAAACGTCTGATAACTTCAACAAAACCGATAACGGCTAACAGAATTTGAAAGTAACCTGCAAATTTGGCGATGTTGTTTTTTCTTGCAATCGTACCCCCAACAGCAAACAATGCCAAAGCGTAAACAATACTGTCCGCAAGCATATCCAAGCTGTCTGCTACCAATCCCATTGAATTGGAAAAAATACCGAACAACATCTCTAATCCAAAGAAAACGAAATTGATAATCAATACTGTCCAAAGTAGTTTCCGTTGGTTATTGCTTGTATCTGTTTCAACAACTGCGTTATTTTCTTCGGTTGAAATCAATGTTGTATTTAGGTTTAGTGTTTCCAAAGCCGAAAAAATCGGCTCTGGGTCTCCACTATGATAAACATTCAGTTTTCTATTGGGAATATCAAACTCCAATGACTTTACCGTATCGAAATCCTGCAATTTCATACGGATTAATTGCTCCTCACTTGGGCAATCCATTTTTGTTATATTGAATATGGTTTTATTCATTTTCTTAAAGTCTAAATTTTATTCCACCGTTAATTACAAATCCGTCCAATGGTGCATAAATATCTCTAAAAACAGGGTTGGTTATTGTGCCTGTATAAATGTTGTCAAAACGTGTCTGTCTTGTATCAAGGAAGTTTTCAAAGTTGATGTACAAAGAAAACCGTTCCCAAATTTTTTCAGCCATAAAGCCACATATAACATAGTCTTTTCCTGTTGTTCCGTCATTAAGTTTTTGCTGACTAAAATAATAGGCTTCCAAACCGATTTTCCATTTATCCTCTATTTCATACATAAGTACAGAGTTAATGCGATGTTTTGGTGTTAGTGGATTTTCGGTATTTGTTCCGTTTTCAATCAATCGGGTATCGGTAAAGGTGTAGCCCAAAAACAATTTAAAATCATCATAACCGATTTTGATATTTGTTTCTGTTCCTTTGGTATGAATGTAGCCCGATGAATTCATGAACTGATATGTATTTGTAGCTATATTTTGAAGCAACAAAGGGTTAACCAAATAGGTGTAAAAGAATAAATGATTTATGCTAAATGTCCAATCATCGCCAATATTAGTACGGTAATTTATGTCTGCATTTGCTCCGTAGCTCTTTTCTAATTTATTGGTATTATCATCAATAGGCATTACGTTTTGATATTGTATGCGCTCGCTTTCTTCGGTAAAAATGGTTGGTGTTTTGTAGCCAAATCCGCCCCCGATACGTGAAGTCAATCCGTTTGCAATCCTAAAAAATGCCGATACTCTTGGCAAAAAAACAGCTCCGTAATCTATCACGTAATCCGTTCTTAAACCTGTTTCTAATTGAAGCCAATCCGTAGCCTTAAAAGAATTTTGAACGAAAGCCCCGAATGTGGTTTGGTTGTAATCTCTCAACGGAAATACGGTAATCTGCTTTTCTTTAAAATTGTCCGTCCAAACATTAACGCCTGTTACCCATTCCGATTTTTCTTTGCTGTGGGTATAGCTTGCTTCGGTAAAAGTGGCTGTTTGTGTTCCCTCAAACTCGTAATTGGGAATAGCTGTATTGCGGTTAAAATAACTTACGCTGTTCTTTATCTGTACAAAACTGTTTTCGTTTACTGTATGGTCAAAAACAAATTGGGTAGAATAGCGTTGTGTTTTGTTTTCTTCAAAATATTGGTGTGTGTTATCACCTTTGCCTTTGATGTAAAGCATATCGCCACCCAAACGGTTTTCAATGGTGGTGTTAATACCGAAGTTCATTTTTGTTTTATCATTGAAGTAAACAAATAATTTAGGGTTCAGTACATACCTTTCAAATTTAGGAATGGCAGAAAGCCCGATTTGTGCAGGGTCGTAAGCTCCGTTGCGATTATGCGAAGCAAATATTGTTGTTCCGATTTTCTTAAACTTCTGTCCGTAAAAACCGTTGATGTCTAAACCTCTGCCCGATGTTCCGTTTAAATGAAAACGCAAATCCCTTTCTTCCGTTGGTGTCTTGGAAATCAGATTTACCAAACCTGCTATTGCTCCACCACCGTACAGTGTAGATGTTGAACCCTTAATAACCTCAACCTGCTTTAAGTCAAGCGGTGGAATTTGCAACAAGCCTAACCCACTTGAAGCACCCGAATAAATAGGAAAACCGTCTTTTAAAATTTGCGTATATCGTCCGTCAAGCCCTTGAATACGAATACTTGCATTGGCACTTGTGGGCGATGTGGTTTGTACGTGAATACCTGTACTCTCACTCAAAAGCATACGAATATCCCCTGCTTTCATATTTCCTTTTTCGTCTAATTCTTCACTTCCTATAAATTCAATACGTGTAGGGATATTTTGGATAGTTCTTGTACTTCTTGTAGATGTGATTACAATACCGTCTAACTCCGTTGAACTTTCATAAAGTAAAATCTCAATCAGGGTTGTATCTTCTAAAGGAAAATTAAAGCTGTCGGTACGTTGAGTAAAACCAATATAACTAAATTGAATTTCCTTCAAACCGTTTGGAATACCTGTTAATATAATTTGTCCATTTTCATCGGAAGTTGTTGCGATTGTTGTGCCTGTAACCTGTGCGGTTACGCCCATTAAAGGCTCTTTTTTTTCGCTGTCTTTAATTACAGCTTTGAACGTGTTTTGTGCATATACACAAAGATTGAGTGCCATAAAAAATGACACAATGAATATTTTTTTCATTGTAAAAATGATACTTAATGTGAATAAATGAATGATAGCGGTGCGATACACCACTTACAATTAGCTTATGCTGAAAGCTCTACACATTAAGCAAGCTGTGGGGGATGCCAAACTGAAAAGGGAAAATCAGAAACAGGCGTTACTGTTATTATACCTAACTTTTTTTCAGGTTGTTTTATAGTATGTATAATTGAAAAATGGAATGTGGTTATTACAAAGCCTGTACAGGTATTGCAACTGAAAAAAGGCGAACAGCAACTGCAATCTTCGTCTTGTTCGTTTTGTCCTTGCTCGGTGGTATGTTCCTGCATACATTTATCCTCAATAAAAGACGGTACGGCTGATAACAGCAATACATAAACGGCTAATATTAAAGATATAAATTTCATTTTACAAAGTTAGGTAAAAATTGTTTCGTTATTTTTTGATTTTCCCGAAATGTCGTTTTTTAGCACGAAGCCGGTTTGAACGTACGGTTTCGGTGCTTGGAAGAAGCCAAAGTACGTTCAGTAATTACTCCAGACACGTGGCTGCGGTGTCGCTGCATTTTGGGAAAATCCCGACAGAATTGGATCCTGAGCAAATCCACGATTACCTTTTTTACCTTCAGAAAAAATCAAAATCACCCTCGCAATCGTACTTTAAACACACAGTTTACGGACT
>JAEXAR010000001.1 GCA_023394415.1 Bacteroidota bacterium | reverse complement strand
CCAAAAACCGACAACTAAAATGTTCAGAACGCACACCAACGGCGAATTATCGCTGAAAAATCTTGATGAAAAAGTAACTCTTTCCGGTTGGGTACAAACCATCCGCGACAAAGGTTTTATGATTTGGATCGATTTGCGCGACCGTTACGGAATTACGCAGTTGGTTTTTGATGCAGACCGAACTTCGGCTGAAATTTTAGAAAAAGCCAAAAAATTAGGACGCGAATTTGTCATTCAAGTGGAAGGAAAAGTGATCGAAAGAAGTTCTAAAAATCCAAAAATTCCAACCGGAGAAATTGAAATTTTGGTAGAAAACTTAAACATTTTAAACGAAGCACAACTTCCACCTTTCACCATTGAAGATGAAACCGATGGTGGCGAAGAACTTCGTATGAAATACAGATATTTGGACATCCGCAGAAATCCCGTGAAAGATAAACTGATTTTCCGTCACAAAATGGCGCAAAAAGTAAGAAATTATCTTTCAGATAAAGGATTTATTGAAGTTGAAACACCAGTTCTCATCAAATCCACTCCAGAAGGTGCGAGAGATTTCGTGGTTCCAAGCAGAATGAATCCGGGACAGTTTTATGCACTTCCGCAATCACCACAAACTTTCAAACAATTGTTGATGGTCGGTGGAATGGACCGATATTTTCAAATCGTAAAATGTTTCCGTGATGAAGATTTAAGAGCAGACCGACAACCGGAATTTACCCAAATCGATTGCGAAATGGCGTTCGTAGAACAGGAAGATGTGTTGGAAACTTTTGAAGGATTAACCGCAAGTTTGCTGAAAGACATCACCGGAAAAGATTTCGGAAAATTCCCAAGAATGACTTTCGAGGAAGCTATGAAAACCTACGGAAACGACAAACCGGACATCCGTTTCGGAATGAAGTTCGTGGAAGTTAATGATCTGGTAAAAGGCAAAGATTTCAAAATTTTTGACGATGCGGAACTGGTTGTCGGAATTAATGTGGAAGGCTGCGCTGAATACACCAGAAAGCAAATCGATGCCTTGATTGATTGGGTAAAACGTCCACAAATCGGTGCTTCCGGAATGGTTTGGATTAAATATCAAAGCGACGGCGTTGTAACTTCGTCTGTCAATAAATTCTATTCCGAAGAAGACTTAAAGAAAATCGCAGAAAAATTCGGAGCAAAACAGGGCGACTTAATGTTAGTGATGAGTGGGGATGAAAATAAAGTCAGAACCCAGCTTTCGGCGCTCCGAATGGAACTTGGAAATCGTCTTGGGTTAAGAAAAGGCGACGAATTCGCTCCACTTTGGGTGATAGATTTCCCACTTTTGGAATGGGATGAAGAATCCGGACGTTATCATGCAATGCACCATCCTTTTACTTCGCCAAAACCGGAAGATGTTCATTTGTTGGAAAGCGAGCCGGGAAAAGCAAGAGCCAACGCTTACGATATGGTTCTTAACGGAAACGAAATTGGCGGCGGTTCTGTAAGAATTTTCGATAAAGATTTGCAGAGCAAAATGTTTGATTTGCTTGGATTTTCCAAAGAAGAAGCAGAAGCACAATTCGGATTTTTGATGAATGCCTTTAAATACGGCGCTCCTCCACACGCAGGTTTGGCGTTCGGTTTTGACCGTTTGGTTGCGATTTTAGATGGAAACGAAGTGATTAGAGATTACATTGCTTTCCCAAAAAATAATTCTGGAAGAGATGTAATGATTGATGCGCCAAGTCCAATTGCGGATTTGCAGTTGGAAGAACTATCGTTGAAAGTGGAGACGAAAGAATAACGGGTTGTCATTGCGAGCGAAACGCAGTGAAGCGTGGCAATCTGTTGAATACAGAAAATCCTGTTAAACAAATTAAACGGATTGCTTCGTCATCGTTTCTCCTCCTCGCAATGACGGTATCATTCACGGCAACTTTGCCACCAAACTTTCCGGCATATTTTTCAAAAGAAGATAAATCAATTTCCATTTAAAATTTGGGACATTTAAAAATGAATTTCCAACATTCACAATTTTTTCGGCGACATAATCCGGTTCCATCATCAAAGATTGGTTCAATTGTAAACCTTCATTGATTTTACTTCGGATATAACCCAGAACAAAAACATTGACCTGAACTTTTCGGGAAGATAATTCTTGGCGAAGGCCTGCTAAATATTGGGTAAAAGCAGATTTGGTGCTTCCGTAAACAAAATTGCTTTTCCTTCCCCGAACTCCGGAAAGCGAAGACAAACCAATAATTCTTTCCAAATTTTTGTTGGATTTGTCCATTGCGATAATGTTCAGGATAGAAACTGCACCGCAATAATTGGTGTGCATCATCGTCAAAGTTTTGTCAAAATCTTGAAAAGCAACTTGATTTTGAACTAAAAATCCGGCAGAATACAAAACGATATTTGGTTTAGTCGGAAGTTCATCATAAAATTTTTGATGAGAAGCAAAATCAACCGCATCAAAATATTGCAAATTAATTTTTTCGGAATTCAGATGATTTTCTTTGATAAAATTTTCCATTTCGCACAAATTTCGAGATGCCATAATGATGTTGAAGCCTTTTTTCAAATAGAGTTTCACACACGATTTTGCAACATCGGAATTGGCACCTAAAATCAAAACTGTTTTTCCTGAATTCATTTGGTAAAAATAACAAATGATTTTATGTAAATTCGTTTAAATTTTTCAAAAATGAAAACCATTTTTTGTGATTGTATCATTTTTCCATCAAGGCTGTAAATTTGCACATCTGCATTGCTATCTGTAGTAATGTTTACGATACCTGAAGTTGTATTAGGGAATATCTTATTTTTTTTTTTTTTGATGCATTATCAATCGCGAGAAGATATTCGATACTTGTAGGATAATCATTCAAACTACGATATGTTTCGGCTAACAAAACATTAAGTTTAGCTCCATCATGGTTGGTGAGAGCACCTTTTTCTAAATAATTGAGGATTTGGCTTTGGGAGGCTGCATATTCTCCTTTTTTTGTTTAAAGAAATTATTATTTTTTCAAGTTACTTCAAGTTTTGTTGCTGAGAAAAACCAAAAACTGAAAGAAAAATTCCGAGAATTAGATAGTATTTTTGCAGCATACACAAACATATCATTTTTACTATAAATGCAAGTTATTTCAATGATATAATTCATTTAAATTGAAATTTTTATAGCCTTTATTTTTATTAATTTTGCATGTATTTTTTAAAAAGAATCTGAATATGTTCGATTGGCTTCAAAATCTATTATTACCTGTAGAAAACCCAAGCGTTATACAATCACTTATTGTCATTATGCTGGCAATAGGCACCGGTATTTTCTTTGGAAGGCTTAAGATTGCAAAAATTTCTCTCGGGGTTTCTGCAGTAATGTTTACCGGTTTATTGTTGGGACATCTAGGTTATAGAATCAACAAAGAAATTTTAGATTTCATACGAGACTTCGGGTTGATACTTTTTGTGTACGCTATTGGTATCCAGGTTGGTCCATCATTTTTTTCTTCTTTTAAAAGTGAAGGTTTAAAGTTTAATATTTTAGCCGTTTCATCAGTACTTTTAGGAGGGTTTATTACTTTCGGATTATTTAAAATCACGGGATTAAAAATTGAAAATCTTGTCGGAATCATGTCTGGTTCTGTAACCAATACCCCGGGACTTGGTGCTGCAAAAAGTACTTTGGAAGAAATAAAACACCAGTTTCCTAACCGTACATTTGATGATCCTGCAATTGGTTACGCAATTACTTATCCACTTGGTGTTTTAGGAATTATCATCACTATTATTATATCAAAAGCATTGCTTAAAATTCATCCAGAAAGCGAAATGCGTTTGTTTAGACTTGCAAAAATAAAAACTGAAATTCCTGTAACAAGTCAAAAAATCAGAATTATTAATGATAATGTAGTGGGTAAAACCCTACACCAACTCATTGAGGAAAGTGGAAAAAACATCGTGGTCTCAAGATTAAAGCATAGTGGATCAGAAGCTGTTTTCTCACCAACACTTGACACTCACGTTCAAAAACGGGATGTACTGATGATTGTAGGGATTGAAAAAGATTTGGAAGATTTCACCAAAATGGTAGGAAGACCTTCCAGCGACCAATTTATAGAAACAGGAAGTGACATTGTAACCAAAAATTTCTTCGTTACAAAACCTTCTGCCATGCACAAGAAACTCTCAGAGCTTGACCTTTACAATAAATATGATTTGAAAGTTACCAGAGTGTTCCGTGCAGGTAAAGAAATGCTTGCAAAACCTTCTCTTGAGTTGTTTTACGGGGATAAAATACGAATTGTAGGTACCGAAGAATCATTAAAACAAGCCGAAGAAATCATCGGAAATTCAGAAAAGAAATTGATGGAGCCTGATTTTCTTTCTCTTTTTGGTGGACTTTTAATCGGTATATTAATCGGTTCTATTCCGATAATGATCCCTTCCCTTCCTGTGCCAATCAAATTAGGTTTTGCAGCAGGCCCTTTAATCACAGCACTTTTTATCAGTAGATATGGTGGGATTTCATTTATTCACTCCTACATCAATAATGGCGCGATTTATTTTATGAAGGATTTGGGGATTTGTCTTTTCTTCGCAGCAGTTGGTGTGCATGCCGGTGAAGGTTTTTATGAAAATTTCGTACAGAATAATGGTTGGCTTTGGTTGCTTTATGGTTCTGCAATTACCTTTATCCCTTTGATCTTGATGGTAATTATTGGTCGATTTTTTATGAAAATTAATTTCCTTCAACTTTCGGGAATTATGAGCGGAAGTTATACGGATCCTGCAGCTTTATCATTCAGCACATCGTATTTGGATAGTGATGTTCCGTTGCAAAGTTACGCACAGGTTTATCCGCTGGTAACTATTTTTAGGATTTTTGTGGCTCAGTTACTGATTTTACTCTTAGCTTAATAACAATGTTATAAAAAAATACCACTCAAACATTATGAGTGGTATTTTTATGTGTTCTGAACTTTTAATTTCAAATCATATAAGATTTACTATTAAAATAATTCGGTGAAAAATTACTTCTTTTCTTCAGTAGAGTCGGGAAATCTTTGTGCAGTAAATTCTCTAGAGATAGCTGCTTTCTCAAATTTTAATTTCCCTGAAAGCGTTTCAATTACTACGCCATCTTCTTGAATTTGAGCAATTCTGCCGTGCATTCCGGAAGTAGTTACCACTCTTTGCCCAACCTTCAAAGAACCTTGAAAATTCTGTTCTTTTTTCTGCTTCTGCATCTGCGGACGAAGCATTACGAAATACATAAAAACGAAGAATAAACCAAACATTAATAGCGTTGGCATCATCGAATCACCTGCAGGAGCCTGCAAAAATATTGTTATCATAATTTTCTATTTTACTACGTTTGCGGAGAATGTTAATACAATTGGAGCTTTTTCTACGTTGGCGTAAACTTCAGCCTGCTTATTTTGCAATCCGTCAAAATTTGAGGAATCAAATTTTAAAGTAATTTTACCTTTTTGTCCCGGCATAATTGGCTCTTTGGTATAATCAGGAGCGGTACATCCACAACCTGGTTTTACTTGTGAAATAACCAGCGGATTGTCTCCGGTGTTGGTTACTTCATATACATGTTCTACAGATTCGCCTTTTTTGACATCTTTAAAATCCCAATGATTTTCTGAAAGCGCCAAAGACGTTTGAGGTTTACTTTTAGTTTCCTGAAGTAAAGTTTCTTGAGACATAATTTCGGGAGATTGTGCTGGTACAACTGCTTCGCCTGAAGGTTGAGCTCCCGGTTGTGTTGTTGTGGTTTCCTCTACCAAAACATCAGCGGTTTCATTCTTTTTACAAGATGTTAAAACCAATGCAAAAACTGATAGGATTAAGATATTCTTTTTCATATTTTAATTAATTCTGTTGGTATCTTTTGAGTATTTATCTAAAATTCCGTTGATGAAAATATTGGATTTATCGGTAGAAAATACCTTTGAAATCTCAACATATTCATTAATAATAATTCTTGAAGCGGTTGTTTTGAAGTAATCAAATTCTGTAATGGCAGCAACTAAAATAATTTTATCCATCAGGGAAACCCTTTCCAAATCCCAGTTCTGCAATCTTTCTTCAATCTTTTTTTCAGTGGATTCCCAATTTTTTACAGATTCCCAAAGAAGTTTCTTGGCGAAAGATTTATCTTCTTCATCTTTGATCATCTTAATTAAAGTATGGCTCGGCTCACTTTCTTTCATAAAACCAATGGTTTTCTGTACCATCGAGTTTCCGATATGAAAATCATCTGCCCAGCTCATTTCCTTCTCCTCTAATCTATCGTGAAAGTCATCGTTTTCTGCAATATAACGAAGAAATAATTTACCAATAAATTTCTGATCTTCTTCGAAAGAAAGACTTTCTTCTTTCATAAAATCCTGATAGCGCTTACCTGCAACAATTCTTTGGAACGTCTTTACCAAAAGTTCATCGTGGAGTTCCCATTTCAGTTCTTTATGTTTTGAAGTAAAATTAAGGCGTTCCGTATTTTCTTCTAATTGATTAAGAATCTGATTGTTGATAAATTTTTGATTAGGA
The DNA here is from genome assembly GCA_023394415.1 of Bacteroidota bacterium. Lineage (GTDB taxonomy): Bacteria > Bacteroidota > Bacteroidia > Flavobacteriales > Weeksellaceae > Planobacterium. The sequence continues at coordinate 196,241 of JAEXAR010000001.1, read as the reverse complement.
TTCAAATCAGAATCACTCTTAATGTATTTCTGCTTACCAATTTCAATTTGATTTTCAGCAAGATGCTTGAGAGCAACCAAAAAATTGAGCTGATAAACGTAAAGATTGTAGATTTTTTCGATTTCGGAAAACATATTTTTCTCCAAAATCTCATACTGAATAGGATTTTGATAGTACGAGTACAGGCTCTCTATCACTTTCTCACGAATTTGTCTTCTTCCTAACATTCAAAGAACTTTTATTGCGGCAAAGATAAGAAAATTGTCGGAAGTTGGAAGTCCGAACGCAGAAGGAATCATCATTGCAATCTTTAATCTCTCATCATTGATTTAAACGATTATTAAAACCTTTAAAACGCCAAATTTTAATTATTTTTGCAGGGAAATTATGAACGCACTTAAGACTCTTAATCCTTATTTTTGGAAACACAAACTATTGTTGTTTTGGGGCTTCCTGTTTATTGTTGCCAGTAATTTTTTTAATATTTTCAAGGTTCAGTTTGTTGGTAAATCGGTGGACGAAATTTCTAAATCCGGGCATCTTGGCTTTAACAAACAAGTGCTTATTTATGTAGGCATCATCGTTGGTTCCTCTTTGCTTACGGGTTTTTTCACGTTTATGATGCGCCAAACCATCATTGTAGCTTCAAGACGAATTGAATATGAGCTCAAAAATAAAATCTACCGTCATTATCAGGAAATTTCACTTACAGATTATAAAAAAACTACAATCGGCGACTTGATGAATCGTTTGAGTGAAGATGTAGTAGCAGTTCGCATGTACCTTGGTCCCGGTGTAATGTATGTGGTAAACCTTATAGTACTGATGATTATCACCAGCATTTATATGTTGAAGACGGATGTAGAAATGACCCTTTGGACACTTATTCCATTGCCAATTCTTTCATTTGTTATCTATAAAGTAAGCTCGATCATCAATAAAAAATCGAAAATTATGCAGAAAAGCCAGTCTGCAATTTCGACTTTCGTTCAGGACAGTTTCTCGGGAATTCGTGTGGTGAAATATTTTGCAAAAGAAAAATATATCGCAAAAAATTACGGTATAAAAGTAAAAGATTATCAAGAAAAAGCCTTGGATTTAGCCAAAACAGAAGCTTACTTTTTTACGATTATCCTTTTTGTGATTGGGCTTTTGAATGTTGCCATTCTTCTAATAGGTGGGCAAAAATATCTGGCTAATGAAATTTCGGTAGGTAAAATTGCCGATTTTTTCCTTTACATCAATATCTTGATTTGGCCTTTCTCTATGGTAGGTTGGGTAACTTCTGTAAACCAGCGTGCTGATGCTTCTATGAGCCGCATCAATGAATTTTTAGATAAAAAATCGGACATCGTTAATCATAATTTTGAAGATTATCCTATAAAAGGTGATATTGAATTTAGAAATGTTTCCTACATCTATCCTAATACGGGAATTAAAGCTTTAGATAATGTAAGTTTTAAAATTAATGCAGGAGAATCACTTGCTATTATGGGAAAGACTGGTAGCGGAAAAACAACTATCGCTTTGCTGTTAGCAAGATTAATTGATCCAACGGAAGGTGAAATTTTAGTAGATGGTAAAAATTTGAAAGACCATAATCTTCAGAATTACAGAAAATATATTGGTTATATCCCTCAAGAAAGTTACCTTTTTTCAGATACTATTGCCAATAATATTGGGTTTGCAGTTGATAATCCAACTGATGAACTGATTACAGAATTCGCAAAAAAAGCGGATGTGCATAAAAATATTGTTGAATTTAAAGATCAATACAAAACAATGGTAGGTGAACGAGGCGTGATGCTTTCAGGTGGACAAAAACAAAGAATTTGTATTGCCAGAGCCTTAATAAAGCATCCTGAAATACTAATTTTCGACGATTCACTTTCTGCCTTGGATACTGAAACGGAAGAAAACATCCTGCAGAACATCGAAAAAGATCTTAAAAACGCTACATCAATTATCATAACGCATCGGGAAAGCAGCGCCAAAAGAGCCGATAAAATCTTGAACCTTACCGATATAGAAGGCTCAAAATCAGCATAATATTATCAAATATTCATCCATTAAATAATATTGTTGCGCGATTATTAAAATTTTATTTTGAAATTAAAAGAATTCTTTTATATTTGTTAAAATAAGATTTCTAAAACATCGTACAATGAGTGATTACAAGGAGCGCCACGAGAATGAGATATTCACAAAGGTGTTAAAAGCAGGGCGGAGAACGTATTTTTTTGACGTGCGCGAGACCAAAGCAGGAGACTATTATCTTACGATAACCGAAAGTAAAAAGAACTTCGGTGAAAACGGAGAGGCAACATTCGAGAAACATAAAATCTACCTTTATAAAGAAGATTTCAAAGCGTTTCAGGAAATGTTTAATGAATCTACAGACTTCATTGTAAATGAAAAAGGTGAAGATGTAATATCAGAAAAACACGACAAAGACTTTAAATCCCGCTCATTCACAATAGAATCAGACGAGGAAGTTTAATAAACAAGAAAAGACATTCGTAAGAGTGTCTTTTTTATTATATCCAAACTGTTGTGGTGAATTGCTTCAACTATTTATTGGTTGCGCTCGATGTATTCTCATGCATTTTAATTTTGGGCAGTTTGCTTTATTACTAATTCGATTAGAAACTAATTAACTTTCTGAAATATAAATGAAGTTCGCTTTGCTATCAACCAAATAAAAAAAACGCACTGAAATTCAGTACGTTTTTTCTTGGGTGGATGATGGGTCTCGAACCCACGACCTTCGGAACCACAATCCGACGCTCTAACCAACTGAGCTACAACCACCATTTTGTGGGTGCAAATATAGTATTTTTATTAAAAGTTACAAAACGATTCCGTCAAAATTTTTCAGTGCAAGCATTTTTTCTGTAGTGAAGCCTTCTGCATATTCACAACCAGACAGTCTGCCTAAATTTTGGGCTCGATAAGTAAGGCTTTCCAGAAAATCCTTTGTCGCTATAGGTGTCATTGGTTCAGTGGAATTAGGATCATAAAACTGTGTTTTATAAGCAAGACACGCTGCAATCTTTTTATCTATAAAATTTGAAATATCAATCACAAAATCTGGTTCAATTTCTTTCCATTGGATGTAATGAAAAATGTGTTTAGGCCTCCAAATGTCTTGGTTTCTACCATCAATTTCTGTTTCAATTTTAATCAATCCTGAAAGAAAACAAGCATCTGAAACTAGTTTGGCGCCTTTTGCGTGATCTGGATGTCTATCATCTATAGCGTTGGCTAAAACGATTTCAGGTTTATATTTGCGGATTACTTTTACGATGCGCATTTGATATTCTTCAGAATTATTAAGGAAACCGTCTTTCATCCCAAGATTTTCTCTTGCGGAAATTCCAAGAATTTTCGCAGATTCATCAGCTTCTTTTTTTCTGGTTTCATCAGTTCCTCTCGTTCCGAGTTCACCTTTGGTTAAATCAATTAACGCAACGGTTTTCCCTTCGGATATAAGTTTTGCAATGGTACCACCACAGCCAAGTTCTACATCATCAGGATGTGCGCCAATTGCTAAAATGTCTACTTTCATATTTCAAATTTAATAAAAATAAAATCCCTCTCTCACGAAAGGGATTAGATTATAGTTGTATTGAAATTATTTTTTCATTAACTGATTATTCAATGCTACTGCATCTGCATAACCAGGGTTTAGCGCTACTGCTTTAGCAGCATAATCTTTTGCTTTTGCAATGTTTTTATCTTGCGCATAATAAGCAACTAAATAATAAGCATAAGATAATGTTTCCTTATTTTGTGCTTGATCTGCAGGAGATTGACCATTTACAACATTGATGAACTTTTCATAAGATGCTTCTGCTAATTCGTGGTTCCCCATTTGCTGATAAGCAGATCCTTTTGCATAATATGAGTAAGCCCAAGTCGGAGAAAGTGCAATCATTTTATCCCAAGTCATAATCGCTCCATTCCAGTTTTTAGCATCTTGATAAGCAGCGCCAAGCTGTACTAAAGCATCAGCATCTTTTGGATTTGCATTTACTTTTTTCTTTAATGCTTCTATAGCCGGACTTGTTGGTCCTGCATCAACAGCTGCTGCTGTAATAGCACCTCCACTCTGCATTTTATTCATTTCTGCATCCCAATCTAGTGTTTGATCTTTTGCATTTTTAGCAATAGAAACTTTTGCTTGAGCTTCAGCCATCATTTGGGCTTTTTTAGCTGCATCTTTTTCATCTTTTGCCATTGCAGCCATTAAGAGACCTTCTAAACCTTGATCTGCCGGCTGTATTCTAGATTTATCTTTAACAGAGGCAATAAATTTATTGAGGTTCTCTTTTGCAGATGTATAATTAGCATCAGCGTGATAATCTAAATAGGCTTTAAGCTTGTATTTAATTGGATCATCTACTTTATCGAATACTTTTGCCAAAACTTCTTTAGCATTTTTGAAATCATCGTTGGTAAAGTGCAGTTTTGCAATTTCTAACATTGTATATGGATCTTCATCAGCATACTTGGTATAGTCGATAAGATTTTGCGTCATCTTCGAATTTTCGTGGAAGATGTAGTTGTATGATGCTAAAGCTTTGTATGCCGGCGCATAAGTTTGATCTACAGCAATTGCTTTATTGATGTTTTCCTGCGCTTGCTTGTACTGTTTTGCCGCCATCCATAATGTTGCCATTCTTGTGAATACAGATGCTTTATTTTTAGCAACTGCAGATGCCTTATCGTATGATGTCATTGCACTTCCAGGATCCTTTTTAATTCTGTAAGCATCTCCTAAAGTATAATAATAATGCGCCGGAACTCCACCTTTTTGAGATTTATCAATAGCTTTATTAAGATAACTAATTGCTAAATCAGCAGAATTGTTATTCTCAAACATTGTTAAAGCTTCCCCCGCTCTGTAAAGAACTTCAGCATCTTTTTCTCTTGAATCTGATACAATTTTCTGTATTTCAGCAATACCAGATTTATCACCTTTAGCAACTTTTATTGATGCTAAACCAATTTTATTAAGATAATTTTTACCGTCAATAGAAAGTCCTTTTTTGAAACTTTCTTCTGCTTTATCAAAACTTGGTTCAAATTGAGAGAGGTATGAGTTTCCTAAATAAAAATAATTATTGGCATCACTTGGTGCCTTTGCAATCATTTGATTAAATATATCTTTAGCCTTTGCATATTTGTGGCTGTCTACATTTGCAATACCTTCCTGCACTGTTTGTGCAAACGCAAAGTTTGCAAAAAACAACACTCCGGCGCCAACAACAATTTTCTTCGATAACTTGATCATATTTTTCATTTATATTTTTAATTTTAAAAGTTAGTTATAAATATTTACACAATTTCCGTTCCAAAATTACAATTATCTCATCTGCACTTCTCTCTTAAAGATGTTATATGGCTGAAGCCCTTCTTTTTCAACCACTTTCTGGCCAAGTTGTGTGCAAGCAAATCTTATAACTCCATTTGCAATCCCGAAGTTACCCTCGTTTGTTAAAAGATAAAGAACTCTGGTAAATGGATAAGTCATATTTCTGATGTTATCATTATTAGGCTCATAGGTAGTACCATTATCAACCACGGGCAATACTTTCACCATTTCACGAAGTTGTGTTGCTTGTTCTCCATAAGGACGAGAAATAGTGTTAAGGCTAATGACACCAATTTTGTTAGGATATTTTGAAATTTCTCGTACAACATTTGCATTACCGCTAATTGTAGAGAATTTTAAATCAGCCGGTTTTTTATTAAACTTCTGGGCAACAAAATTCAAATTTCCAGAATTGGCACCATCAAAAATCAAATTTTTATCTTCAGAATTAAGTTCATTTTCTATTTCTTGAAGGGTGATATTGCTTCTGGATGAATTTTTCGGAACAACAAACACCACAGCGTCCGCAGCAAAATTTGCCGGTTGGAATTTTAAATCTACCACTCTTTCGTATTCGCTTTTCTCTTTTTCGGTGAGATTTCTTGACATTACGATAAGCTTCGATTTGTTTTTCAACAAGTCCATAAACGCCAAATCTTCTTTCATCACTTTTATATCAATTTTCGTATCCGGATAATTGATCATGTAAGCATCTCCAATAGCTTGAGTTACACTTTTGAAAGAATCATCGGTAAGAATGGTGAGATTGCCTCTATTATAATCATCTCTCTTTTTAGAAGAATCTTTTTTAGAACAAGAAGTGATGAGGAATACGAAAAGAAGCAGAAAGAAACTGCTATTGTTCATTTTTTTCATTTCTAATACGATAAACAGCTCTGAATATACGAAAAATGCCATATATTACCATCAATGCACCTAAAGCATAGGCGATATTCGGTTCGAGTGTGATGATGAAGAATTTGTAAATGATCACAAAAATGCCCATCACAATATAAAAAAACCCTGTAATCAGGGAAAGCCAATTAAACATCATAAACACAAAAATATAAAAAAAAGAGAAGCAAATGCTTCTCTTTAGGTATTTATTTTCAACAAATTATTCAAAATTCATTGTTATTGGTAATCTGAATCTGTAACGTACAGCCTGCCCATTAATCTTTGCAGGAGTCCATTTGTTTCTGATTGATTTCACTGTTCTTTCTGCTTCACGGTTAAAGTCAGCATTAGGACCATTTGCTTTCACCTGTGTAAGACTACCATCTCTTTCAACTACAAAAGTAATTTCGGTTTTCAGAGTACCTTCCCCTCCTTCCAGTGCTCCTGTGTCAAAATTATTGAATACCTTACTTCTAAAAGATTCGATTCCTCCAGGGAAATCTGCCTGCTGTTCAACTTCTGTATAAACTTCAGTTGTACTTACTGCCGGCGGTGCTTTTACTTCTACTGTTGCTGCCTTAGTACCTGTTGAAGGTGGTGGCGGCGGCGGTGTATAAGACGGTGCTTTTACTCCTTCTTGGTTTTGTAAACCTGTTGTAGTTTTCAACTGTTCTGTAATTGGCGGTGGTGGTGTTTCCACTTTAGGAGCTTTTTTAGGCTCCGGTACCACGTTCTGAATTACTTCAACCTTTGGTGGTTCTACTTTTGGTGGCGGTGGCGGTGGTGGTGTTTCTTCTTCAGGTTGTTCAATAATTTTGTCTTCCTGAAGAACCTCCATCAAATTAGCATCTACCTCCTGCTTTTCTTTAGCATTCATTTGCTGAATTTTCATTACGATGAAAGGAGCAATTACTAAAGTAAGAAATAAGAGTGTCCCAATGATAAAAGCTTTTGTTAAAATCTTCGGGTATTTACGTCTTAAATCATAGGCACCATATTCTTTATTACGGTTTTCAAATACAATTTCGTCTAATGTTAGATTATTATTGTATACTGTTTCGTCTGCCATTTTTTAATTATTAAAAAATTAGTTTGTTGTTGCTGGCGCAGGCGTTGCTGCTCCGGCTACCTTTTTGTCGTAAATAGCTTTTTCCCAAGGCTTAAGATCGGTTACACCGTACTGTTCGCTCTTTGTAATTGCCATTTCATCAAGAATATCAACAAAATTTTTATATACTGCATCATCTGTCGGCTTTATGATCACTGTAAATTTAGTTTGATCTGCCGCATTTGCTTTTGCCTGCTGAATTATTTTTCTAATTCCCTCTCTATCGAAAGTTGTTTCGTTCAAGTTAGCATCTGTAAGGGATGTATTATCCTGCTGATGCCAAAATACTCTGTTATCTTTTCCGATTAGGATTGAGATAGAGTTAGAAAGTTTAATCTCTGTATCAGGAGACTTCTGGTTTTCTTTAGGTTTTGCCGGAAGCCCCAAATCCATTACGTTCGGTTTACTGAATGTAGTGGTAAACATGAAGAAGGTAATCAATAAGAAACCTAAATCCACCATTGGTGTCATATCTACTCTCGTACTCTGCTTTTTCGAGCGGACCTTACCGCCTTTATCGCCTTTCTCCTGTACTTGTACTTCTGCCATTGTCTAGGTTCTTTTTATTGTGTTGGACCAACTTCTTGTGATGTTATAAGCCAGAATTTAAGAAAATCAATATCTCTTAAACCTTCAAATAAGCCTTTAACTTTAGGGTATTTAGTGTCTACGTCTCCTTTGATTGCCAATTTGTAATCAGGATTTACTGCTAAACTTTGCTGTACCCAGTCAATTAATTCTTTTTTTGTACTGTCCATAGGAATACCTGAAGGACTTTTATATGCTTTTTGCTCCTCTTCCGGCATTTTCAAGAAGCTCTTAAGCTGCGTCATAGGAACGCCAACTGCCTGAACTTTTGTAAATGCTGCTTTTTCCTGATCTGTAAAGGTCATATTATACTTCTTAGCCATGTTATCAAGCAACTGAAGTCTTTCTGAACCATTATCTACAGGTAAGAAATAGAATTTACCGTCTTTGGTTGCATCAATTGTCATAAGACTTGCATCCGGTAAAAGCTTTTCTGATATGGAAGATGGCGGTTTGATGGTCTCTACATCCGGTTTCTTAAACTGTGTGGTTAAGATAAAGAATGTAAGAAGTAACCATGCAACGTCACACATCGCAGTCATGTCTACAACTACAGGGTGTCTTTTTGGTTTGACTCTCGCCATTATTTACTATTATTTTTTATTAAACTTCTTTTGAAAAATACAAATCTCTTGCCGAAAATTATCTGTTGAATTCAGCGAAAGACTGTTGGATAGACATTGCGATTTCATCAATCTTATAAGTCAATCCGTCGATTTTTGATGTAAAGAAGTTGTAAAGGATAATCGCAATAGCTGAAGTACCAATACCTAAAGCTGTATTTACAAGAGCTTCAGAAATACCGATAGATAAAGCTGCTGAATCCGGAGTACCACCACCAGAACCTAATGCGAAGAACGCCTTAATCATCCCGATTACCGTTCCTAATAGTGCTACTAATGTTGCTACTGTACCAAGTGTTGAAAGAATCATCATGTTTTTCTCAAGCATTGGCATTTCAAGAGTTGTAGCTTCTTCGATAGACTTGTTAAGAGCAGCCATTTTCTGTTCTTTATCCATTGAAGAATCGTTTGCTAAAACTTTATAAGTTGTAAGACCTTCTTTTACTACGTTACCTACAGTACCTCTTTGTCTGTCGCACTCTTCGATTGCTTCATCAATTCTGTTTTGGTTTAGTAAGCTTCTTACTTTTAGTACGAAGTTATCCAAGTTACCGTTACCTTTTGCTCTCCCAAGAACGATAAAACGCTCAATTGAGAACACGATTACCGTAATCATGAAAGTGATAAGGATAGGTACGATGATACCACCCATGTAGATAATTCCCATGAAAGATTCAGGGTGAAGCTCTTTTGTAGGTATATCAGCCATAGCTACAGAAGCCTTTCCAGCGATTCTGGCATCCTCCTTGAAGTTTCCGGGATTACCAAGAACGAAATAATAAATTAGGAAACCAATTAATAAAAGAATTGGTAAAATGATTGCAGGATTAAGACCTCCCGACTTTCTAGCAACTACTTGCTCCTCTGTGTTTGAAACATTCATTTCCATATTAAACTAAATTATAATTGTTATTTTTTCAATTTTTTCGAGCCGTAAAATAAAGGTTAAAATTTGTATTATGCAAGACCTTAAAAGATTCTTAAGCAAAATTTTCTCTGCGTTAAGCCTTGTTAATATTGGTAATTTAACAATTATTTTTTTAATTTTTAACTATATTTTCCAATTTGCGATAATCTCTTGAATATTTGAAAAAAATGAGATGTTTTTTTATCAATTCTGAAATTAAATTTTTATATAAATCGCAAAATCAGATTACAATATTAATAATTTTTTTCGGAACGATAATCACTTTTTTAGGTGAATTTCCCTCGAGTTGCTTTACAGTTCTCTCATCATTAAGGGCAGCTTCCTCTATCTGTTTTACATCCAAATCAGCAGAAAGAGACAACTTAAATCTCATCTTACCGTTAAAACTTACAGGATAATCTATTTCATCTTCAACAAGATAAGTTTCGTTAAGTTCAGGGAAAGGCTGAAATTCTATCGATTCAGGGTGTCCTAAAACGCTCCACAATTCTTCACAAAGGTGAGGTGCATAAGGTGAAACTGTTACTGCAAGTGGCTCTAGAATTTTTCTTTTGTTGCATTTCAATTTTTGCAACTCATTTACCGCTATCATAAATGATGAAACAGAAGTATTAAATGAAAAATTCTCTAAATCATAAAACACTTTCTTAATTAAAGTATGAAGGATTTTATATTCTTCCTTAGTTGGTTCTTCTTCAGAAATTGAAACAGCATCCCCATCGAAATACAAATTGTAAAACTTCTTCAAGAAACCATAAACTCCGGAAAGACCTTGCGTATTCCAAGGTTTACTTTGCTCCAACGGACCCAAAAACATCTCGTAAAGACGAAGACAATCTGCACCATACTCTTCACAAATATCATCAGGATTAACGACATTGTATTTGGATTTGGACATTTTTTCAACTTCTCGTTCTGTGATATATTTACCTTCTTCAAGTATAAATTCTGCATCATTAAATTCAGGTCTCCAAAGTTTGAATTTTTCTATATCCAAATCATCTCCTTTTAATAAGGAAACATCAACATGTATTTTTTGAGTTTTATAGTTTGGAGCCAAATTTTTTGATACAAAAGTGTTAGTTCCATCAATCCTGAAAGCAAACGCACTCATCCCGAGAATCATTCCTTGATTAATCAATTTTTTGAAAGGTTCTTCCTGCTCAATATAACCTCTGTCTTTCAAAAACATATTCCAAAAACGGGAATAAAGTAAGTGTCCTGTTGCGTGTTCGCTACCGCCGATATACAAATCAACTTGCCCCCAATAATCTGAAGCCTCTTTTGAGACAAATTCACCATCATTCTTAGGATCCATATATCTTAAAAAATACCAAGAACTTCCAGCCCAACCTGGCATTGTGGAAAGCTCAAGAGGAAACACCTTTTCATTATCAATAAGATCTATTGAGCAAATTTTTTGATTTTCCTCATCCCAAGCAAAATTTTTAGCATTTCCTAATGGTGGATCACCATCTTCAGTTGGCAAATATTTTTCAACTTCCGGAAGCTCCAAAGGTAAAGCTGATAAAGGAAGCGTATAAGGCATTTCATTTTTGTAATAAACTGGAACCGGCTCTCCCCAATATCTTTGTCTTGAAAAAATAGCATCGCGTTGGCGGTATTTGGTTGTTCCGTGTCCAATGCCTCTGTTTTCTATTTCAGTGATGATTTTTGATTTGGCTTCATCATAATTCAATCCATCAAGAAAATCTGAATTAACGCACACTGAATCTTTTGAATCATAAGATTCTTCCTGAATATCTTTATCATTTTTAATAACATTCACGATATCCAAGCCGAACTTTTTAGCAAAACGATGGTCACGCTCATCATGAGCTGGAACCGCCATTACTGCTCCAGTTCCATATCCCATCAAAACATAATCTGAGATATAAATCGGAATATTTTCATTGGTAAATGGATTTACTGCATAACTTCCGGTAAAGGCTCCACTAACGTTCTTCACATCAGTCATCCTATCACGTTCTGTTTTCTTTGAGGTGTCTTCGATATAATTTTCAATCTCAGATTTCTGCTCAGCAGTTGTCAGTTTTTCAACCAAAGGATTTTCAGGTGCAAGAACCATAAATGTTGCCCCAAAAATGGTATCAGGACGCGTGGTGAAAACTTCAATATGGTTATCGGTTATTGATTGTTGGTTATCCAAATTTCCATCAACCGACATACGAGAATTATCAACTAAAAATTTCACAGCAGCTCCTTGGGATTTCCCAATCCAATATTCCTGAGAATCCTTCAAAGGTTGTGGCCAATCGATTTGATTTAAGCCTTGCAAAAGTCTTTCAGAATAAGCTGTAATACGCATACTCCACTGCATCATTTTTTTCTGAAAAACAGGGTAACCGCCACGTTCAGACTTACCATCTTTCACCTCATCGTTGGCAAGCACAGTTCCTAAAGCCGGACACCAATTTACTGTAGTTTCTGCACGATATGCGAGCCTGTAATTCAAAAGAATATCTTGCTTATCATCTTCGGAAGAATTTTTCCATTCTTCTGCGGTAAAATCTAACTGCTCTGTTTGCTCAACCTCTAAATTTTCGGTTCCGTTTTCTTCAAAATGCTTTATTAATGAGGAAATTGGCTCTGCTTTATCCCTTGATTTATTATACCAAGAATGAAACAATTCAATAAAAATCCATTGTGTCCACTTGTAATATGAAGGATCCGATGTTCTTACCTCTCTACTCCAATCGAAAGAAAAACCGATTCTACGCATCTGCTCTTCATAGCGGTTGATGTTTTGTTCTGTCGTTATTGCAGGATGCTGCCCCGTTTGGATAGCATACTGCTCTGCCGGAAGCCCAAATGAATCATATCCTATTGGATGCAAGACATTGAAACCTTGATGCCTTTTGTACCTTGCATAAATATCCGAAGCAATATAACCTAAGGGATGCCCAACATGTAAACCTGCACCAGAAGGATACGGAAACATATCGAGGACGTAAAATTTTGGTTTTGAAGTATTGTTTGAAGTTTTATAGGTCTGGTGATCTTCCCAGTATTTTTGCCACTTTTGGTCAATCTGCTGATGGTCGTAGAACATTTTTGAAATTTTAAATTTTAAATTCTAAATTTTAGATTTTTAGGGTTCACAAATTTAAGGTTTTGAATTGAAAGTCATTCAACTTTGAACAATGAATGATTATCTTTGCACAAACTTCCTTAATGCCAGAAGTCTCCATCATAACGCCCTGCTATAATTCTTCAAAATTTTTGAAAGAAACCATTAATTCTGTTTTAAATCAAACTTTTACCGATTGGGAATGGCTGATTACGGATGATCAATCGACTGACAATTCCGTTGATATCATCAAGAATATTAATGATCCGAGGATAAAACTCACGGTTGCAGAGAAAAATGGTGGTGCAGGTCACGCCAGAAATCTTTCACTGGAAAAAGCAACCGGAAGATATATTACCTTTTTGGATGCAGACGATTTTTGGGAACCAAATTTTCTGGATGAAATGGTAAGTTTTATGAAACACGAAAAGACAGAACTTGCCTACTCGAATTATGCAAGGTGTAATGAAGAACTCCTGCCTCAAATAGAAGATTTCAAAGCAGATAAAGAGGTTACCTTCAACAACTTACTGAAAACCTGCAGATTGTCTTTATTGTCCTCGATGTACGATTCACAAAGGGTTGGAAAAGAATACTTTCCCGAAGGAAGCAAAAGAGAAGACCATGTAATGTGGTTGAATTTGCTAAAAAAAATCCCCGCAGGAAAACCTCTTCCTAAAACCATGGCAAAGTACAGAATGCATTCTACCAGTATTTCCCGTAAAAAGAAAAATATTGTGGTAGATCAATATTTGGTTTACAAAGACTTTATGAAATTTTCAACTCTAAAATCTCTGTATTATACCGCAAATTGGGCTTTAAACGGATTTAAAAAATACTCTAAACTCTTTAATTAACGGAACCTAAAAGCACACAGGCTATTCTATAGTCGATTAATGGAAAATTAACGCCATTTATAAATATTGAAGAAAAAGAAAATTTTTGGAAACTTATTGGGATTATATTTGATATAATACCCAGATTTTTATGAAGTCATTAGTTCGTTTCAGACAATTGCGATTTATTATCAATCATATCAAAGTTTGCATGCTGAAAGCATCTCTAAAAAGATTATTTAGATTCCTGCGGAATGACATTTGCACTGTTTTTTAGAGATATAAAATATTAAGTTAAGTAAACTCCTCAATTTTTTTAATAATAATTTCTGTAGAATTGGGTTGGGAATTGATAAATTCTTCAGCATTATCTCCCATTTCTTTTAGCATCACTTCATCTTTAAGAATTTTAAGCATAAAATCTGAAGCGTAATGCTCATCCAAAAAGGATTTTCCTCCATTAGCTGAAATTAATGCATCAGCTTCAGGATTTTTACGATAGTGATTGCCAAATATAACCGGAACCCCAAAAGTTGCTGCTTCCAAAATATTATGAAGTCCGGCTGCATGAAATCCACCGCCAACAACCGATAAATCGGCATAAAAATAAAGTTTGGAAAGCATACCAATACTATCAATAATCAATATCTGTGAATTCTTTAGTTCGTCGCTTTGGGAGTTGATTTCAGAATACAAAACTGAATTTGGGAAACTTTCCTTTAGATACTCAATTCTTTTAAGATCGTGAGGTGCAATAATTATTTTTATGTTTGGGTTTCTTCGGGATATAATTTGTGCTATTTTCTCTTCCATTTCCCAAGAACTTCCGAAAATCACAAGTTTTTTATGGCCTTTAAATTCATCAATAAATTCTACGGGTTTCCAACGTTCTTTGATTTGTTTTACCCGGTCGAAACGGGTGTCACCAGCAATTGAAGATTTATCGAGCCTGATGGTTTTGGCTAATGCGTAAGAATTTTTGGTTTGATGGAAAAACCAGTCAATATTTCTTTTTAATCCCACAACAAACCACTCTCCATAAGTTCTAAAGAATACTTGTTTTTCATAAAACAAGGCCGAAACAACATAGGTTTTTGCACCTTGACTTTTCAGTTGCTTCAAAAGGTTGTACCAGTATTCGTATTTTACCGTAAAAAAAATATCCGTTTGAAAATGATTGGTAAACTCTTTAATCCATTTTGGCAAATCGAATGGCAAATAACACACTGCGTCTGCAATATGGTTTTTTTTCACCACCACTTCATAACCGGAAGGTGAGAAAAAAGTAATTAAAATTTTATGCGAAGGAAATTTTTCTTTGAGCTTTTCGAGTACAGGTAACCCTTGTTCATATTCGCCTAAACTTGCTGCATGCATCCAAATTACTTGATCACTTTTAGAAAATTTAGAAGACACAATCTCACAGCTCTGCCTTCTTCCTGCAAGCGCTCGTTTCTTTTTATAGCTAAATATGGCTCCGACTTTAAAGCCGAAAACCATCAAACTTAAAAATATATTGTAGAGAAATTGCATTTAATAAAAGACTTCAAAATCAAGACATTGGATCGTTTACGACCTGCTGTAAGACCTCTTCCCATTGATCTATAATGTTATCAACGCTGAAAAGTTTTGATCTTTCTAATGCGTTTTTGCACATTTTATGCCGCAATTCTTCGTCTTGCATTAATTGATCCAAATTTTCTGCAAATTTATCCGTATTGAATGTAGGGACTAAAAATCCGTTTTCCTGATGAACTATAATTTCTGAAGGCCCCGTTTCACAATCAAAACTCACGATGGGTAACCCTAAAGACATTGCTTCTATTAATACTAAAGGTAACCCTTCAAACCTAGATGACATCGCAAATATGGACGATTCTAAATAATGATCAATGATGTTTCCTGGTCCAGACAGTTCTACAGAAGTAAGATTCAAGTCTTTTATTTTCTTTCTTAATTCCGGCTCTAATTTACCTTTGCCTATAATTTTTAGTTTCCAGCCTTCATCTTTCATTTTTGTTTTGCTCCAAGCATCCAAAAGCATATCAAAACCTTTTTGAGGCATTAATCTTCCTACTGCCAGCACCTGCTTGTGCTTCAGTGTGCTTTTTCGGTCTGTATTTATGGTTACAGGATTTGGGATGCAAACTGCATTTTTAGCCCCGAATTTTCTTTGATAATTAGCAACATCCTTTTGGGTAAGAGTAACAATTCTATTACCATACTTTGCCGCCATTTTTTTGGATTGAGGGTGGAGTAAATGCCAATTAACATTCGCATTAAAATGTTCCCATGTTATCGTTCTGTAACCTTTTGCTGCTGCAAAATTGAGCATAGATCGTCCTGAACCTACAAATATAATCACATCCGGTTGGTAACTTTTATAAATGGCTTTCAGTTGTTTTATTCTTTCTATATCTTTTAAAGGAAATGTTTTTTTCCAAGATTTTATTTTCAGATTAAATAATTCTACCTGTGGATCTGTCTTGAAATAAGAATTTCCGTTCCCGCTTAATGAAATAATTCCCGCTTGATGATGGCGTCGCACCAATTCGTTTGCAACCGTTACGGTCATTCGTTCCATACCTCCTGCCGTATGTAAAGATTTTATTACAAAAATGATTTTCATCAAACTTTAATTTTTAAAATTTCGCTGAACCATCCGAATAGATAATTTCTAACCTCATCACTGGTTTGATCGGCAGATTCTACACAACAAAACAAGAGCTGTTTATTGTTTTCAAACGTTTTTCTTTTTCTTATGGCGTATTGCAAAGGTTTATTTGGAGGCTTTATGAGTAATTCTCTATTGGTTTTCTCCACCAAAATGGCACCTTCTTTCTCTGCCAACAAATAAAACAATGCCTGCGGATTAAATTGCTGATGCGACCTGAATTTATGTTTGATGTTACTTCTTAAAACATCGGGATGTTTATTAAAATAGTTTTCAAGAATACTTTTCTTCAATGGAAGCGGAGTATGCTGTATCCTGAAATATTGATCCTTTTTATGAAGAACTTTTGCTGCATTCAGCATAGAATCTTTAAACCCAAATGTTTTTCTCCCTTTTACCAATGGTTTTAGCTTGCTTATCAATTGGTCTGCTGCAAATGACTTCCAGCTTCCATACGCTACAGCTTTACCGTTTCTGAAAAAGTGGCGTGGTTCTGTTGGTCTTAAAACAAAAAAATCATCATTAAAATAAATGAAGTTCTCTGAAAGTCCGGGAATTCTGTAAAGCATCGTTTCAATAGAAAGACTGTTGAATGTTGGCAAGTATTCTTCAAAATCCCTGAAAATTTCTGTATGATCTATAATTTTAATCTCTACCTTATGATTAGGGAAATTCTCATTAATAAATAGATCTAAATCAGGTTTTTGCCCATCTGTAATAATAAAAATCCGCCTTACAAAAGATGCATTTCTCAATATTGAAGCGACACAATAGTAAATCTCACCTACGGAATTGTAACGGGTGTCACCACCCAAATCATCTCTTTGCGCCAATTTCTGATTTAGAAATTGTGCTTTTTTAGACTGATGAATAGGATCTCTACCATCAACCCAAGTTATTACAACATCTATCGGTTCTTCTGCATGTTTCATCCTGTAAATCAATCAATTTTTATTCTTTCAAAAGACCTGTTATAAACTTTTGCTGCATACATTGGGAATTGTGTAGGATACATTTGCTCTGTACCAATGCTGTAAACTTTCTGTGCGTTGGCAATGAGATAAAAATCTAAAAAGGACTTTTGATACACCTCATATTCTTCATCTTTTACTGAATCTACATGGACGATTTTGCCTGGAACAGTATAGATATTTTGCATCATCTTCACTTCTTCTAAAAAGGTTATGCTGTCCGAAGTTACCAAGATTTTCTGTTCTGGATTGTTCTTTAGCAAATCATTCAGAGCCTGCTTATTTTTTTTAATTAACTTTTGGCGTTCCTCTACACTTAAAGCTTTTAATCGATATTCTTGAAAATCGCCCAATAAATTTTGAAATCTAAATACGCACGCCACATAATTTCCACCAATTTTGTTTAGATGAAAATTAATTTCTTTTTGAAGTTGTTCTGTTGGTTTAAATAACTCAAGGAAAAGCGTACCCCAATGATAATCTTTCCCGAATAATTGATTGATTTCTCCCAAATAATCCAGATTAGCATAAACTCTGATCTGTTTTTTGGATGGTAGCTTATTAATCAATCTCTTTATTGAAGGATACTTACGAAGAATGCAATATTCTGTACCAAAAAAAGAATCATTCAAATCATCATCTTTCGGAATCCAATCATATTGGTTGGGTTGCAAAAAATCTTGTAGATGAAATGGTGTGTTATATATAATCCTAAAATCAATATTTTTTGCTTTCGCTAAAGCATAAACTGAAACGATACCTTTGAAACGATCCGCCATACCTTGGGACTTTCTTTTCTCATCGATAGTAGAGATAAGAAAAGGTTTATTATGGCTTTTTTGATTAAAATCGTGATATTGCCAGCGCATTAGTTTTTCCTTCAACGGATAAAAGTTGAAGAAACGAACCAACTTAAGTCTGGCATCTTTATTCATCGTTTTATTTAAAATTTAATATTTCTAAATCTTTCCGGAATCTTCACTACCAAGTTCCACCATCCCATACTTGGTTTGTTCCAAGCAAAAATAGGACGAAGGTTTTGCTGTATGTTTTTGGCAGATTTAATCTCTTTTTCACCAAATACTTTTTTAGCATTGGTAATATCGTAAATGGTTTTTGCTCTTCTTTTAAGATGCGCTTCCCAACCTGCAGCAATCTTGTCGCTACCGGATTTGTCTTTCATTAATTCCAAATCACAGTATCCAACGTGAAAAAGGTATAAATTTTTGTCGATTTTAAAATTTTTCCCTCTCACACGATGAAAGCCAGAACCCCAGTTTAAAGGTTTTGAGATGATATTCGCCTTGGTGTATCTTGATGAAACAATGGCATAGCTTCGTTGTGACAAAATAGAATTTTCTCGGTTTAATACCGATTCTTCTTCCAAATGCTGCCCAACATCAAGACCTAAAGCAGAAACAGAAGATTTAACCTCTAGTTGAGAAAGATAATTTTTTAATGATTGATCAATATGAGGATCTACCACTAAAAACTCATCGCAATCTGTACCAATAACCAAGTCGTATTTTTTTTCTGTGAAAAGTTCAGCAGCAAAATCTGAAAGTATCTTAATCCGGTGTTTATCACCCTTGGTTCTGGAAAGTGGCGTATGATCTAAAAGAGTAATATTTGCAAGATTAGAATTGGTAGGAAGTTTTTGGTCTTTACCATCCAAAAAAACGTAAACATTCTCCTTACCCAACTCTTTAGAATAATAGCCAATCCAACGTTCCAGGAAAAAAAGATCGTTTCTGGACATCGTTATGGCAGCTATTTTCTTCATCTGGTTTTAAATTTATGGAATCAAAAGACATTAGGAGTTTTCGTTATGAAAATCCTTATTATAATTTACAGCTTGTCTTTTTGCAAATATAGCCGGGTAATTTATGGAAAGCAAAACACCGATGTACCTTAAAACGCCAATTAATCTTATTGGCACTTTTGGCAAAACCCTTCGCAATAAACCATTGTAAAATGCATTAAGGATATGGAAACGATTATCGTGATGATATAAGATTCTGATAGCCTGCTTTTTAGCACCATAGATCCTTCTCAACATTCTATAATACAAATATTTCAGATGTTGTGCCTCAAAGTTTTTAGCATGGGTCTCAAGATAATAAACTAAAGCTTCCAGACCTTTACCATAATCGAGTTCTTTTTTTAAACTAGAGGTATGCTTTGAAGTAATACTCTCTGCATGAATGCGGTAATGGTATTTCGGAAGATTCTGAACGACAATTTTATCAGATTTTGCAAAAAGCTTATAAGTGGTATAGATGTCTTCGAAATATGTTCGCTCGGGATAATCAACATTTTCAAAAAGCTTCGTGTTGTACAATTTGCCCCAGGCATAATCTTTTATATTCACGTTTATAATAAGCTCGCTTAAGGCTTCGTATTTTCCCAGAACATTAATTGTGGAATCTTCCTTATAAGGAGTGCTGCCATCATTTTTTTCAAATGTATAGCTGCAAATTGAAATATCGGCATCGTTAGCGATCAAATTATTGTAGAGAACCTCTAGCATATCCTCTTCCATCCAATCATCGGAATCGATGAAAGTTAAAAATTGACCGGTTGCCAGTTTCATTCCATTATTTCTCGCCATAGAAAGCCCTTGATTTGGCTGGTGAATCACTTTAATGCGAGAATCGGATCTTGAAAGCCTATCACAAATTACATCCGTATGATCAGTAGAGCCATCATTAACCAAAATGATTTCTAAATTCTTATACGTCTGGGTAATAACTGAATGAACACATTTTTCTAAATATGCCGAAACATTATACGCAGGGACAATAACAGTGATCTTATCCATTAAGCAAATTTGTGAAAGTTATGAGTTTTGAAAATTAGAATCAGCATTTTTCTTAACCAATCACATCTCTCACAAAGCGCAGCTTATGAGTATGCTCATTAATCTCTTTATTGAAAATACCTGTAGAATCCAGTGTATCAATTCTTACTTTTCCGGAGGCGTGTATAATCTTTTGATTCTCCATCATGATACCAACGTGGATAATACGACCTTCCTTATTTTCAAAAAATGCCAAATCTCCGGGTTGGCTTTCCTCCACAAACGTTAATGGCGTACCAATTTCTCCTTGCTGATATGAATCGCGCGGCATCTTAATCCCATTGATTTTATACACCAAATGCACAAAACCCGAACAATCTACACCAAAAAAGCTTCTTCCTCCCCATAAATAAGGAATATTGAGAAGTTCTTCAGCCGTTTTCACAATACTTTCTCGCAAATCGTGGCTTCTTCTACTAGAAACTGTTGGAAACTCCACTTCAGAACCCATTGAAAGTAGTGTTCTGCCTTGTTTCATAATCACCGACTGGAAATTTTCGGTAATTGTTGTCACTTTTCGGTTGGCAAGTTCCTCTTCAGATATCGGCTTTATTTGGCGAGAATCAACCCAACCTTCATAGCCGTCAAAATGCATTTTGATTTTAGACCAGTATTTACCGGATTCCAGAACATCCATAGATTCGCCATAGAGAATTTGAGTCACCATTTCTGCCTGTTCTTCAGCGACTTCACGAACCGGAGCTACCATTACAACGCAAACTGCTTTATTCATATTGTTTTAGATTCTAGATGCAAGGCATCAGATTTCAGATAAATTTAAAACTATTTATGCAAACTACTTTCTGCGAAGTACATTTACACCGTCGCGCAAAGGTAAAATAAGATTTTCAAAATCAGAATCTTTGGCAACAATTTCGTTCAATTCTTTAATTTTTTGGGTTGAAGTTTGCTTCGGGTTCTCTTCAAGCACTTTTCCATACCAAAGAACATTATCGAATAACACTACCGAGCCTGATTTTGTTTTAGGTTTAATTAAATTGAAATATTCAACATAATTTTCCTTATCAGCATCAATAAATACCAAATCGAAAACCTCATCTGTATGTCTCAAAAATTCTTTAGCATCTTGTAATCTGAATTCAATTTGGTTTGAAAATTTACTTTCAGCAAAATATTTTTTCGGGATATACGCTAAATCTTCATTCACATCCAAAGTAATGAGTTTTCCACTTTCCGCTAATCCTTCAGCCATGCAAAGTGCCGCATAACCTGTAAAAGTACCAATCTCAAGAATATTTTTAGGTTGAAGAATCTTGGAAATAATGGTTAAAAGCCTTCCTTGTTGATAACCCGAAATCATATGGGGCTGTGTCGTTTTTTGGTACGTTTCCCGGCGAAGTTTTTTTAGAATTTCAGGCTCGCCTGAAGCGTGATTATCGAGATACCGATCCATTTCGGGGCAATTTTCTTCAAAGAAACTCATAATTAGAAAAGTTTGTAACGAAAGTAAGAATTTCGATTGAATAAAAAAGCGTTGCTCGGACTTAAAAGCCCGAACAACGCAATATAAAATTAGATATTCAATTAATTCTTCACCGGAGCAATATCCATCAATTTCATAAACTCATCAAGTTTAGGCATAATGATGATTTCTGTTCTGCGGTTTTCTGCTCTTCCGGAAACTGATGCGTTGGTGGTTTTCGGGTTATATTCGCTTCTACCACCTGCAGTTATTCTGTTAGGATTTACACCAAATTCATTCTGCAACACTTTAGCAATAGAAGTTCCTCTTAATGCTGACAAATCCCAATTATCACGTGGCAAATTTGCTGAATTTAATGGGACATTATCTGTATTTCCTTCAATTAGAACAGAATAAGTATCGTAATCATTAATTACCGATGCAACTTTACTTAAAACACCTTTTGCAGCAGGAAGAACGTTGTAATCGCCTGTTTTGTAAAGCATTTTATCTGATAATGAAATCATTACCACACCTTTTAGCACTTTCACCTGTACATCTTGATCCGCAACATTATCCAAAGAACGTTTCAGTTTGTTAGAAAGCGCAAGGTTTAAACTGTCGTTTTTGGCATTGGTAGAAATCAACTGTTTGATGTATTTGTTGGAGGCGTTAATCTCACCGATCAGTTTATCAATATTTGCAGAACCTTTTCCTGCATTAGCTAAACACGCATCTAAAGAAGATTTCAAGGCGTTGTTTTGGTCTTTCAAAAGGTTATTTTCGCTTAGCAAGCCAGAGTTTGTAGATTTCAAATCCTGAATTTCCCTTTGTCTTTCAGCCAAATTCTCGAGGCTTTGCTTGTAGTTGATGTTCAGGGCTTCGTATTGCTTCCTGCTTACACAACTGGTTAATGTCAACGCTGTAATGGCTACAGCAAAAAATTTCCCAAGTTTCATATCTTAAAAATTATAATTCAAATATTCTGATTACCAAATTTACAAATTCATTTTTAAAAAGTGCCTTATATTTGCGGAATTACTACATTTCGTGAACCAACTGTCGCTTTCAACGTTTAAAAAATCAATGGAAAACCTTCTAGAAAATTTCAGGGAGAAAAATTTTCTGTTGGCTGTGAGTGGAGGTGTAGATTCTATGGTTTTAGCTTCGTTGTTTCAAAGTTTAGGGCTTCTATTTGAGGTGGCGCATATTAACTATAAATTAAGAGGAAAAGATTCGGATGCTGATGAGAAAGTGGTTGAAAACTTCTGTAATAACCATCAGATTAAGTTTCATCTTTATAAAGTTTCAGAAAAAGATTACAAGACTGAAGGTTCTATTCAACTTTGGGCAAGAAATCTTCGTTATGATTTTTTCAGAAAAATTCAAACGGAAGAAAACCTTAACTATTTGGTTACTGCACATCATTTGAATGATCAATTAGAAACTTTTTTAATTAATCTTTCTAGAGGTTCCGGAATTAAAGGCTTGAGCGGAATTCCTTCAAAAGAAAACAGCATTTTACGTCCACTATTGAATTTCAGCAAAGATGAAATTTACCGTTATGCCGAAGAACATAACATTAAATTTCGTGAAGACCTTAGCAATCAGAAAAATGATTATTTAAGGAACAATATTCGAAATAAAATAGTTCCTCAATTGTTGCAAACGAACGACAATTTCCTAGAAAATTTCAATAAAAGTTTATCGATTATTTCACAAACTAAAGATTTCGTTGAAAAGGAAATTTCAAACAAAATATTTGATTTTGAGAGCCTTAACGATGGAAAAACGATTTTAAATAAAAATAAAATTGCAGCAGAAAGTCCTTTGGTTAAGTATGAAATTTTCTCGTATTTTGGCTTTGATGAAAAACAGATTGTGAAGATTTTGAAGGCCAAAACCGGCAGCGTTTTCCATGTTCCGGATTTCCGGTTGGTGGTAAATCGAAATGAACTGATTTTTGAACCGGTTTCCGATTGTATAAATGTAGATTTGGAAGAAACCGAGCTCAAAATCAATTCAAAAAACGAAATGGTGCTTCCCAAAAAAATTAAAGAAGAGTTTGAAAAAGCTACCTTAAACTGGGAATTTGATCTTGATAAATTACGTTTTCCGCTTATTTTAAGGCATAAAAAAGAAGGCGATATCTTTTTTCCTATCGGCATGATTGGTAAAAAGAAGGTCTCCAAATTTTTTAAAGATGAAAAAATTTCTATTTTAGCCAAGCCAAAAATTTGGCTTTTGTGTGATGGAAACGACAATGTTTTAGGAATTCTACCCTATAGACAAGATCGAAGATTTGCTGCGGAAAACACCACACAAACTATTTTGAAAGTAAAAATCTAATATACCTCATTTTTGTTTCATTGAAATCAGAATGAGATCGTTAAAAAGAAAAAAAATGAAGTTAAAAAACTGGCTTGCCCTTGTTTTAATGCTGTTATTTACAACAGTTTCAGCACAAATTAAAGACCCCGTAAAATTTAAATACGACATTAAGCCACTTACTAACGGCGAGTACGAAGCCATACTTACCGCAACAATGGAAAGTGGCTGGCATATTTATTCTAAAGACTTACCGCCAGATTCTGGAATTCCTACGGAAATGAAAATTTCCGGCAACAACATCGTTCCAATTGGTGGCACGATAGAAGTGGGAAAAAAGCACGATGAATATTCTGAAGCGTTCGGTGCACAGATTGTGTATTATTCAAACTCCGCACAGTTTAAAAGAAAATTCAAGCTAAAAGATCCTTCAAAACCCGGTAACGCTTCAGTAGAAATTACCTATCAAACCTGTGACGACCGTGTTTGTTTGGCTCCCAATACTTTAGAATTCGAAAAATCGGTTTCACCTTCAGGAAAAATTGAAGAACAAAAAACCACAGAAACCATCGCTGAAACTCCCAAAAAAGATTCAGTTATTGCAGTAACATCCTCTGCAAAAGACACCACAACTATTGCAATTACCGGTGCAAGTACCGTACAAAAACTTGATCCCAAAAACCTGAAAATTAACTCTCTTGATTTCAACAACCCATTAACCGATTGTGGAACAGCCAAAGAAAAACACAACGAAAACTACTGGACTTATCTTTTGCTTGGGTTCATCGGTGGATTAATTGCATTATTAACACCTTGCGTTTTCCCAATGATTCCTCTTACCGTTTCATTCTTTACCAAAGGTTCAAAGGATAAGGCAAAAGGCAGAAGAGACGCTATTATTTATGGATTTTTTATCCTTTTGATATTTGTTTTATTAAGTGTGCCGTTCCATTTAATTGATGGAATTGCCGGAAATATTTTCAATGAAATTTCAACTTCCGTTTGGCTTAATATTGCATTCTTCCTGATATTTTTATTCTTTGCAGGAAGTTTCTTCGGATATTATGACATCACACTTCCAAGTTCAATCGCCAATAAATCCTCTAAAGCGGAAGAAGCAGGAGGAATGATCGGGATTTTCTTTATGGCGCTTACTTTGGTAATTGTATCATTCTCTTGTACGGGACCAATTTTAGGAAGTTTACTTGGAAGCGCAGTTACAGGCTCATCAAACGTTCCTATGCTACTAACTTTCGCATTGGCAGGTTTTGGATTGGCTTGGGCTATTGTTTTTGGACTTTTGGCACTTTTTCCGCAGGCATTACAAAGCTTACCAAAATCAGGAGGTTGGATGAATACTGTAAAAGTCGTTTTAGGTTTTATAGAACTTGGCTTGGCCTTAAAATTCCTTTCAAAAGCGGATTTGGTTTCCAAAACATTCCTGTTAAAAAGAGAACTTTTCATCGTACTTTGGATTATTATTACCATCGGTTTAGTGCTTTATTTATTTGGATTAATCAAATTTCCACACGATGATAAGAAGCAGAAAATTTCTTTAACAAGAAAATTGTTTGGATTTGCTGGAATTGCGTTTCTGATTTACCTAATTCAAGGATTAATCCCGGCAGAAAGACCAAAATTACAGATGCTTTCAGGAATTTTACCTCCAATAAATGTGAGTTATTTCCATAAGGAAGGCGACGGCATTTTAGGAATGCATCCTGCCCACGATTATTTTGAAGCGGTAGAACTTGCCCAAAAAGAACAGAAACCTATCCTTATTGATTTTACAGGTTACGGTTGTGAAAACTGCCGTAAAATGGAAGAATTTGTATGGAGTGAACCAGATATTTTACCAATTTTACAGAACGATGTTGTGCTTGCTTCACTTTATGTGGACGACAAGGAAGAACTTCCAGCAGATCAGCAGACAAAAATTGATATGGGTGGCGGACAAATGAAAAAAATTAAAACCATTGGTGACCGCTGGAGTATGTTTCAACAAGTGAATTTCAACAATAATTCTCAGCCGCACTATGTTTTAGTTACACCTGAAGGACAAGTTATCAACTCTCCTGTTTCAGGTTATATGCCTAAAGAGGATTTCAAAAAATTTCTTGAATGCGGGGTAAATTACTATAAATCTAAAAAGTAATTTTTTTCTATAATAATATGAAATGAGCAGCATGGTCTGCTCATTTTAGTTTTAACATTGAATCAGCATGTTCAAAACTCATTTATAAATTCTGCGAAAGCTTATTCCTATCATTTTCTTAAGATTATATCAGAGCTAGGAAAAATTTCATAAGCTACAAATATCATTTTTACATATATTATTATAATAAGGTACAATATTTGAATTTAAAAAATTAATTCTTTATTAAATTCATATCGATTTTGAAAATTTGTTAAACCTTTAAAAATTTTAATTATGGCAGAAATGATGACTCCCGAAAATAAGAACGCGAAATCTCCACAGAAGAAAAAACTATTTCGTGTAGATATGACACCGATGGTAGATTTGGGTTTTCTCTTGATAACCTTCTTTATGTTTACCACCAATTTCTCGAAACCGAATGTAATGGATTTGGGATTGCCGGCTAAAAGTAACAAACCGATCCCGGACGTAGTAATCAATGAAAAAAACTCCATTAATTTTATTATTGGTAAAGACAATAAGGTTTATTACCATCAGAAACAGGTTGAGAATTTATCATCAGAAGATATGAAAGAAACTTCCTTGGATGGAAATCAAATTATCAACATCATCGCTGATGCAAAAATGAAAGCTTTGGATCAATCAATTTTCACAGTCATCATAAAACCGACCGAAGATGCCAATTACAAAAATTTTGTAGATATGTTGGATAATATGGCCATTTCTAACAATGAACGTTATGGAATTACCGACTTAAAACCACAGGAAGCAATCCTCTATAAAGATTTTAAATAGAAAACTTGCGGAAAATTCCGCGAGTTTCTTTTATTTGAGTTCGTTTTCCATTGCCGAAACGTTTATTCCGTTGATGATATTCTTGATTCCGTGGGACTCTAATATGTTTTTGGCTTGTCCGCTACGGTTTCCTGTTCTGCAAAATACAATAACTGAAGTTTTCCCTCAAATTCTTTCACTCTGCTTTCCACCTCATCAACAGGAATGTTTACCGCACCTTGAACTGTTCCTGAAGCAAACTCTTCAGGCGTTCTTACATCAACCAAAAACGCACCTTTCTGCACCATGTCTTTTACCGTTTGCTGTTGCCCTCCTTCTACAGCAGTAGTTTCAATTTTTGGTGGCGAACAGTAAATTAAAATTCCCAAAAGTGAGAGCCATAAAATGTTTTTAAACTTCATATTTCAAATTTTCACAAAAATAAGTTTAGTATAAGTACCGATATGTAACAAATATTACATAACACCGGTTGTAAAACAATTATTTTCGCAACTGCAATGCTAAAAACCGAATCTTTAAATCCAAAATATCGAAAACTGCTGTTCATTACACTTGCTGTTTTTAGTTTTACGCCATGGGTTTCACCGCCCTTTGCATTGCTTTTGGGAATTATCTTTATAAACGTTTTTGGTAACCCCTTTGATAATATCGGTGATCTTACCAAGAAAATTCTCCAATACTCTATTATAGGGCTTGGTTTTGGAATAAATTTTAATGAAGCTGTAAAAGCCGGTAGTGATGGGTTTTTATTTACCATAATTACCATTATTTTTGTAATGCTTTTGGGCTTCGGTTTAGGTAAGATTTTCAAAATTGATAAAACCGTCACCAAACTGATTTCTGTAGGGACGGCAATTTGTGGAGGCAGTGCAATTGCTGCTGTATCACCCATTATAAAAGCCAATAATCAGCAGAATTCTGTCGCATTAGGCGTTGTATTTGTCTTAAATGCTCTTGCATTATTCCTTTTTCCTCCAATTGGAATTTGGTTGAATTTATCACAGGAACAATTTGGCATTTGGGCAGCAATTGCTATACACGACACCAGTTCAGTTGTTGGTGCTGCAAGCCGATTCGGAAAAGAAGCGTTAAATATTGCCACCATCGTAAAACTCGCTCGTGCTTTATGGATTATTCCTGTTGCGTTATTATTTGCTCTCCTCACAAAATCGGACAAAAAGATTAAAATCCCCTATTTTATTGGCGGATTTGTTATTGCTATATTATTAAATTCGTACGTGCCTTTCATACAAAATTTTGTTCCTCATATTTCCGAATTTTCTCGTTCTATGCTCAAGGTTGCATTATTTTTTATTGGAACCGGACTTTCCTTTAAAGTTTTAAGAAATATTGGTTTTAAACCTTTAATCATTGCTGTGATTTTGTGGTTTTCAATCAGTCTTATTTCGCTTTGGGCCGTGATGAAATATTTTTGATAAAAGTTTATATTTGCTGAAAAGCAAAACCCAATGAAAAAACTGATTCCCTTAGTTATTCTTGCAACTTTATTTTCTTGTAAAAAGACAACAACTTCTGAAAATAATGAGCTAAAAGATACGATTGCAAAAATAGATTCTATTAATGCATCTATTAAAAAACATAACGACAGCATACAAATCCTGAACGACAAAAATCGTTTCGGCGATTTATCCGGAACACACGCCCTAAAATACAGTACAGACGAAGGCGCAACACTAAATGGAGGCATCAATTTCAATAAAATCGGAAGAGACCAATACGAAGTTTCGGGCAATGCAAAATCTAACAGCAACACCCTCAACATCAACGGTACGATTAAAAGAGTATCTGATAAACATCTGAATTTTGAAGGAAAAATCTCTCAAAAAATTGACGGTTCAAGTTATATCCGTACGAAGAAAACTACGTTTTTGGATGAAGGAAAAGGCAATTTCTGGAGACTTCAGGATAAAGTGAATGGCGATGGTTTTGTAGATTATATTGATATTATTAAGTAAATTTGATGATGCTGAATTACGAAATCTCCGGCTCCGGAAAAGAAAACCTTGTATTGCTTCATGGTTTTATGGAAAATTTACTCATTTGGGAAGATTTGGAAATTTATTTGTCTAAAAAATTCAGGCTTATAAAGATTGATTTACCCGGACACGGACGTTCCGAAATATTTGGTGACATACACACCATGGAACTGATGGCTGATAAGGTAAAAGAAGTAACCGACAAACTAAAGTTGGATCATTTTCATCTTTTAGGACATTCGATGGGAGGTTATACTTCGTTGGCGTTTGCAGAAAAATTTCCGGGCGCTTTAAAATCTCTTACTTTATTTTTTTCAACCTATTATCCTGATGATGAGGAAAAGAAAGAGCAACGCCGAAAAAGCTTTAGGATTATTTTAGAAAACTTTAAAACTTATGTCAGCGCAGGAATTCCCAATCTTTTTAATCCGAACGAAAAGGATATTCTGGAAGGTAAAATAGAGCTGGCAAAGGAAATTGCACTTTCTACAAAACCCGAAGGTGCTTTAGCCTGTGTAAAAGGAATGATAGAGCGTACTGATAAAAAAGCAGTTCTCGAAAATCTGGATGCCAAGATTTTAATTATTGCAGGAAAACACGATAATGCAGTGAAAACCGATGTGATGATTAAAAATCTCCCTGATAAAACCAATCTTAAATCTTATGTTTTGGATTGCGGCCACAACGGACATTGGGAAAAGCCAGAAATTTGTGCTGCAATTATCAACACCGAACTATTGCATAATTTGCCGAAACATTTTGTTTTTTAATCAATTCCAATACATTAAAAACAATTCAAGAATATGGAGCTTATCTCTAAGATATTAATCATCATCGTGGCACTAGAACATTTCTATATTTGTTATTTTGAAATGTTTGCCTGGGAAACCATTGGTAAAAAAACATTCAAAGGCTCTTTACCGGAAGATCTTTTTAAACCTACAAAAGGTTTGGCAAAAAAATCAAGGTTTGTATAATGGCTTTCTTGCGGCAGGCTTAGTTTGGTCACTCATGATTTCTGATGAAATTTGGTCGAAAAACGTGGCTGTTTTCTTTCTAGGATGTGTGATTGTTGCAGGAGTTTACGGTGCAATCACCGCTTCCAGAAAAATATTTTTTGTACAGGCGTTACCTGCGATTTTAGCTTTAGCTGCATTACTTTTTTCGTAGAAAAAAGAATTTTAAAATATGGAATGACAAAGAAAATATAATAAGAAAAACAATAACACACAGAAAATACCTCAATAAACGATTGGCAATTTTGGGCAATTCTCTTATAAAATCTGGTTGATGGTTTTTCCAAATGAAAATCAGAAAAATTAAAATTGAAATAAATCCAAAAATAGCTGAAATTCTCCTCAACCATTCTTCTCTGTCTACAGAAGACCAATTTTTTAAGTATTCGTTTAATTCACTAAAAAATTGATTGAACATTTTCATAATTAAGCGCCTATTAAAAGTAAACAACCCCAAATTGAGCGATTGTTATTTTTTTTAAAAAACATATCCAAAAGTAGAACCTACAGCAGGATAAAAAGCACCCATCCCTTGTGCCAAATTAAACCCTAAACCAACTCCTAAATGATATCTGTAAATCCAATGCTTACCCAAAGGAAGTTGCTGGCCAAAATGAACATCGCTAACCAAAACATCATCAACACTTTTATTAAAAACCATTTTGGTTTGAAAACCTATAAAACTTCCTGAGTTGTTTTCTAAACTGTGATTTCTTGCTGCCCTTTCATCTCTGTTAAAATAATAACGGAGTTGCGTTCTGAAAAACGAAGATAAATAAGTTTCCGACGAAGTAACGCCAAGCCTGTACTCAATAGAACTCCCAGCAGGAATATTTACACGACCTCCAATTCCGGCATTAATGTCTAAAAGCATTTTTTTGGACAAAGGTTGCTCAAAACCAAAATTAAGACCTTGAAATCCTGCTTCTACTTTAAATTTTTGGGACAATTCATTGCTTTGCGCAAACCATAACATAGGTGCTAACAGCGATAGAAATAAAACTTTTTTCATTTTCACTTATATTAGAAATTTTCTTCTTCAATTTTTTCTTTAAAATCTTCTATGGTCTCATAAATGCTTTCAAAATATTTTCCTCCTGCTGCATTAATGTGACCGCCACCGTTGAAATATTTTCGTGAGAACTGGTTCACATCCACTTCGTCTTTAGAGCGAAATGAAATTTTAATGAAATCTTCATACAAATCTTCCATAAAAAAAGCTGACATTTTGGTTCCGGCAATGCTGAGACCGTAATTCACGAAACCTTCGGTATCGCCTTTTTCAAAACCGAATTCTTTCAATTCATCTCGTTTAAGATAAAGAATGGCAACTTTTCCGTCCTTTACAACTTCAATTCTACTTAAAATTAATGACAAAAGATGAAGACGTGAAACAGTGTTGGTGTCCCATGTATTGGAAGAAATCATCGCAGGATCAGCACCTTTTTCGATTAAATCTGCAATAATATGGTGCGTTTTAGAAGATGTAGAACGGAAGCGAAAACCTCCGGTATCTGTCATAATTCCAGTGTATAAGCATTCTGCGATATCATTATTTACGAGTTGTTTCTCTTGCATTTCATCAATAAAATGATACACCATTTGTGATGTTGCCGGAATGGTAGTATCAGAGTATACATAATCAAAATTTTCAGGCTGTTGGTGATGATCAATGAGGATCTTTACACCTTCTGCTCTTTCAATCCAAGGGGCAACCAAATTTCCGGCTCTGTGTGATGCATTAAAATCTAGAATGAAAATAACATCAGCCGCATCAATCATTTCCCACGCTTTTTTACGTTTATAATCGGCAATGGTAATTTTTTTGGCTTCCGGCATCCATTTCAGAAATTTTGGAAAATCATTAGGCACCACCACTTCTGCATCCAAACCTTTAGCTTTCAAATAATGCTTTAACCCGAGTGAAGAACCGATAGCATCACCATCAGGATTGTAATGGGTGATGATAGCAATTTTATTTTCTGGGATTAAAAGTTGGTTAATATCTAAAAGTTCGGATGCTGTGAACATAAATTTTGATTTTTGCAAAGGTAGGTTTTTGGGATGGAAGCGAGAATATAGAAGACCGAACTTTAATCAATTGTGGATAATTTCCGTAATGATTGAATCTTGAAGCATTAAAAGAAAATAAATGCAACATATTTTATAACCCTCATATTTCACAGATATAAAATTCTATGATTCAAGAAAGTTTAAATCTGATTCATCATAACATTCTTCATATCTACATCAAAATAATCCAACATTATAATAGCTTTGAATTTTTTAAAATTTAATTTGTGGGGTTAAAAAATATTTGTATTTTTGCAGTCTGAAAATCAAGATATAGTTTTACACTAAAGATATTAGAAATGAGCAAAAGAACATTCCAACCATCAGAAAGAAAGAAAAGAAACAAGCACGGTTTCAGAGAAAGAATGTCTACGCCAAACGGTAGAAGAGTTTTGGCTGCAAGAAGAGCAAAAGGCAGAAAGAGTTTGACCGTTAGTGCTGCACGCGCTAAAAGATAATTCTTCTATTATCATATACAAATATGCTTGAAAAAGAGATTTTTCAGGCATTTTTTGTTGTTAAAATTTGATAAAAATTAGGTGAAAAAGTAAATAATTAACTACTTTTGGAAACCATAGAAAGAAAATTAATATTTCTTATTTTTCATTATTAATTTAATAAAAATGCCACACAGTAATATCTCTGGAGACAACATTATAAGCCTGCATAATGCAAGGATTGCGCAGAAAAACTTCACAGTGCTTACCGATGTAAACCTGAACATCAAAAAAGGGCGTTTCTGCTACCTCATCGGAAAAACCGGTTCGGGTAAAAGTTCACTGTTGAAAACACTTTACGGTCACATTCCATTGCAACAGGGCAAAGGAAGTGTTGCAGGTTTCGACTTGGCTACTTTAAAGACTTCTCAAATCCCAGATTTGCGAAGAAAATTAGGGATTGTTTTTCAGGATTTCCAACTATTGTCGGATAGAACGGTGGAGAAAAACTTAAAATTCGTTTTGGAAGCTACAGGCTGGAAAGATTCTACAAAAATTGACGACCGAATAAATGAAGTGTTAGGAAGCGTAGGGATGAAGAGCAAAAAACACAAAATGCCTCACGAACTTTCTGGTGGTGAACAGCAGCGTGTTGCCATTGCAAGAGCTCTCTTAAACCATCCTGAACTAATTTTAGCAGATGAACCTACAGGAAACCTAGATCCTGAAACTTCTAATGAAATTATGACTTTGCTGAAAAGAGTAGCACAAGAAAACAATTCTGCTGTAGTTATGGCAACCCACGATTATCATATGATTCACAATTTTCCGGGCGAAGCAATAAAATGCGAAGATGGAGCAGTAACCGTAATGGAAACTACGGAACTTTTTGAATAAAATTAATAGCATAATATAACATACCCAAAGTCTTGCGTTTGCAGGACTTTTTCATTTTCCGAAAGTGTGAAAATCTTGAGTGACTTGTAAATATTGATTAGAATATTGACGAGGAGATTTTTCGATGGTGAAGTTTTCTTCAGTAAATGAAGATTCTGTTTTAGAAAATTCCAAAATTAGCCGTTTGGGTTTAGAACCTTCAATTCCTATAATATTAATTTTTCTGATTAAATGAAATTGATTGTGAAGGCATTCTGCTGTAAATTCATCTCCAAATTCAAAGGGAATAATAACTGAAAAAACACCATCAATAGAAATCAGTTCCGATGACTTTTTGATTAAATCTGAAAAATCAAGCTCTATCCTCTGCCTTGCCAGAACGTCTTTTGAGGAACTGTTCTCATCAAAATATGGTGGATTTGAAACTATAAAATCAAACTTTTGATAAGACTCAAATTTTTTGAAATCACCACCAATAACTCTTAGTCGTTCTGCAAATGGAGAATTTTCGAAATTTTCTGCAGCTATATTTACTGCATTTTCATTTAGATCAATAGCTGTAATTTGAGTTTGGGAATTTCTTTGCGCTAACATTAGTGAGATTATCCCGGTTCCCGTTCCCACTTCAAGAACTTCATTTCTTCCCGAAACATTGGCTAAAGCACCCAGCAAAACGCCATCAGTACCAACACGGAAGACCTCTTTGGATTGATTAATTGTGAATTTCTGAAACTTGAACGGTTTCATTAAATATTAGTAGGTAACGTAATGGTGAATGTAGTGCCTTTGTCAAGCTCTGATTTTACGGTGATTTCACCTTTGTAATCTTCTACCATTTTGCGAACCATAGTAAGACCGAGCCCCATACCTGAATTTTTAGATGTGAAATTTGGCTCGAAAATTCGGTCGTACATTTCTTCCGGAATCCCAATACCATTATCATCAACAGAAATGACAACACGTTTCTGCTTTTGTTCCATATCAACGTTGATGATTGATTTTCGGTCTTCTGCAGCGGCTTGTTGTGCGTTGGTAATAAGATTAGTAATGATGCGGTTTAGATAAATCTTATCCATATTGATCATAATATCATCACGGTTTGCGTGTACAAAGATATTTTCATCATTAAAAATACGCACAATACTATCCATCTCCTTATTCAGATTAAAGGTTTCGTTGTGTTTTTCAGGCAATTGTGCAAATTGTGAAAATGCAGATGCAACAGTAGCAATTAAATCAATCTGTTCCACAACAGAATCTGACATCTGATTTACCTTATCCGTAATCTCAGGATCATTAGGATCAAATTTTCTTTTGAAATTTTGGATGGTAAGCTTCATTGGCGTAAGAGGATTTTTTACTTCGTGTGCAACTTGTTTTGCCATTTCTCGCCAGGCCTGTTCTTTTTCAGTAAATGAAAGCCTTTCTTTCTGATCCTGAATTTGTAGAATCATTTTGTTATAAGATTTTACTAACGAGCTCAATTCATCATTTTTGTAATAACGAATTGGTTTCATATCCTTATCAAAAAGTGTGAGGCGGTTGATTAATTCTGAAAATTTTGTTAAAGCATTGGTAAGGTTTTTAGATATAATCCAACTCAACCAAATGGCAAACATAATGATAAATAGGTTCACAATGATAATGTACAAAACATATTTATTGAAAACATCCAAATACACATCATCACTGTGATAGTAAGGGAAATAAACGATACCAATTGGCTCAAGCGAGTTGTTTTTCAGTACCATATATGAAGACATTACATTGGCATGCAATTTCTCATCATAGGTTTGAAAATCCACTCTTTTATTGCCGCCCAAAACATCATTAATTAAAGGTATAGGAAGTTTTTTTTGTGAAACAAGGTTTGGTTCTTTATTGGAAACTAAATAATCACCTTTTAAATCATAGATAATTACATCCGCTTTGCTGATATCTGAAATTTCATAAATTTTGTTGGCAAGAACTTTTGGAAGATCCTCCGAACTCATTTGTTCGTGGCTTACAGCATAATCGAGAGAAGCCATCAATGCATCCGATTTTTTTTGCTGGTCGGTTCTACTCTGCTCTATCGCATTGTTCTTCAAAATGATAAATGAAAGAACTGATGAGCCTAAAATACTCAACAAGCATATGATCAAAAAACCCCAGAAAATTCTGTTTCTTAAACTGTAACCTCTGTATTTACTTAATGGCATTCTGTTTTGACATTAGTTTAGCAATATATTTTCCTATGATATCGAATTCAAGGTTTACTTTATCGCCTATTGTCAGATGTTTCATATTGGTAAATTCCCAAGTATAGGGTATTATTGCCACAGAAAACTGATTATTATTGCTATTAGCCACGGTTAAACTAATACCGTTCACAGTGATAGAACCCTGTGGAACTGTAATAAAATCGCCGCTGTTATCGTACTGAAAGGTGATAAAGTAACTCCCATCCTTATTTTCGATAGCAATAACCTCGCCAGTTTTATCCACATGCCCTTGTACAATATGCCCATCTAATCTTCCATCCATTTTCATACAGCGTTCAAGATTCACAATGGTTCCAACTTCCCATTTTCCGAGATTTGTTTTTTCCAAAGTTTCATCAATAGCTGTTACCGTGTATTGTGCGCCATTAATCTCAACAACTGTGAGACAGCATCCGTTATGCGCTAGGCTTTGGTCGATTTTCAGTTCGTTAGTAAAAGGACAACTCAATATGAAATTTATGTTAGAACCCTTTTTTTCTATATTTTCTACTTTACCTACAGCTTCAATAATTCCCGTGAACATAAGATAGTTTTTGCTAAATTTGTAAATTCGTCAATTCTTTTTCAAAGATAACCAATAATTATGAGTTCTAAACATCCCAAAGTGAGAGTCGGTATTTCTGTAGGAGATTTCAATGGTATCGGTCCTGAAATTATTATGAAAGCCCTTAATGATAAATCGATTACAGATTTTTTCACACCGGTTATTTTCGGTTCGGGAAAACTGTTCACCTATCAAAAAAACATTTTCAAACTTCAGGTTAATTTCAATTATATTACTGAAGCCTCGCAAGCACAAGCAGGTAAATTGAATATGGTAAATCTTTGGAAAGATAATGTTAATGTAGATTTAGGCAAACCAACTGAAGAGTCTACCAAAATGGCAATTGATTCTTTGGAAGCTGCTACAAATGCTCTGATGAATGGTGATATAGACATTTTGGTTACTGCTCCCATCAACAAAGATGAAATGCTGAAGCAAGGCTTCAAACACGCTGGACACACCGGTTATCTTGAAGAAAAATTTGGCAAAAAAGGATTAATGTTTTTAGTAACAGATGATTTGAAAGTTGCTGTATCTACCCATCACATTCCCATTTCTGATGTTGCTGCCAACATTTCGAAAGAAAAAATTAAAAAACAGATAAAGTTGCTGAATCAGTGTTTGGTTGAGGATTTTCAAGTACAAAAACCAAAAATTGCCGTCTTAGGTTTAAATCCTCATTCCGGAGATGGTGGCGCTATTGGAAAAGAAGAAATTGAAATTATTGAACCTGCCATTAAAGAACTTTTCGATAATGGAATTATGGCATTTGGTCCTTTTCCTGCTGACAGTTTTTTTCAGCCCAATAAATATAAAAACTATGATGCAGTTTTAGCAATGTATCACGATCAAGGACTTGCACCCTTTAAAACTTTGGCTTATGAAGAAGGCGTAAACTACACTGCAGGTTTACCTTTCATTAGAACATCACCGGATCATGGTGTAGCATACGATATTGCTGGGCAAAACATTGCTGACGAGAGAAGCTTTAGTGAAGCGATTTTTATGGGAATTAAAATTTTCAAAAATCGTAGCGAGTATAGTGATCTTATAAATAACCGTTTACAACCGAAGAAAATGGCATCAGATAACGGTATAGATGAAGACTTGCCGGAAGAAACAGGGGGTTAATGGTTAATATTTTAACTTGAAACCAGAAACTCCAAACTTGAAACAAAAATTTATTTGCTAATTCAAAAAAAATGCATATTTTTGCAACCTCATTTTATGGACAAGTTTAGAAACTACGAAGTTGTATTTTCCGGACTGAAGGAAGGAAAACACGAGTTCAAATTTGAGATAGATAAAGCGTTCTTTGAACTTTTTGAGACTGAACAGGAATTTACAAACCCAAGAATCAAAGCAGATGTGTTGATGGATAAACACTCCACGTTTCTTGAATTTTGGATTAAAACAAAAGGCCTCGTAACACTCGTTTGCGATATCAGCAATGAAGAGTTTGACCATCCTATTGAACATGAAATAAAGGTTTTGGTGAAATTTGGTGAAGAGTATGATGATAGCGATGAAGATGTAATAACCATCCCAAGCACAGATCACGCTTTCAATGTGGCACAGTTGATTTACGAAGATGTGATCTTATCAATTCCGATGAAAAAAGTATCGGCAAATATTGACGATGAAGATTTGGAAATTCTTGACAAATACAGTCCCAAAGAAGCAGAAAACGAAGAAACCGACAAAGAGGAGATTGATCCGCGTTGGGAAGCTTTAAAAAAATTAAAAGACAAAAATTAAAAAAAATAGTTTAAATATGGTGAGATGATGAATCTCATCGCTCATCAAAAAAATTATTAGAAATGGCACATCCAAA
The DNA here is from genome assembly GCA_023394415.1 of Bacteroidota bacterium. GTDB lineage: Bacteria > Bacteroidota > Bacteroidia > Flavobacteriales > Weeksellaceae > Planobacterium. The sequence continues at coordinate 158,522 of JAEXAR010000001.1, read as the reverse complement.
GAGAAGACAGTCGAGCACAAGAAGAGACAAAAGAAGAACTCACTATAAAGCTGAAGTTCCTCAATTGGCTAAAGATGCAACAACAGGTGAGCTGCACTTATACCACAGAGCACACTGGCACGAAGGAAAACTTTACTACAGAGGAAAAGTAGTAATGGAAAAAGAAACTGAAACATCTGAAGAAAACTAGGAATAGCTAGAAAACCTTCATTTTCATACAAAAACCACTCATTTTTATAAAAATTGAGTGGTTTTTTGTTGTTTTTTTGTAATTTTGAGGAATATTCAAATAACAAATTATGGACATTAGAGACATACAAAATTTAATCAAGTTTGTATCTAAAGCAGAAGTATCTGAAGTAAGATATAAAACCAAAGATTTCGAAATTACCATTAAAACTCCACTTGGTAATGAACCCGTAAGCTACGTTCCTCAAACTGCAGTTTATCAAACAGCGCCACAGGCTGCATCTCCTGCACCTGCAGCAGCACCACAAGCTGCACCTGCAGCAGAAAAAGCTGACACTTCTGACGACAGCAAATACATCACCATCAAATCACCAATGATTGGTACCTTCTACAGAAAACCATCACCTGATAAAGACGTATTTGTAAATGTTGGCGATGCCATTACAGATGGTAAAGTAGTTTGCGTTATTGAAGCCATGAAACTTTTTAATCAAATTGAGTCTGAAGTTTCCGGTAAAATTGTGAAAATCCTGGTTGATGACGCTACACCTGTTGAGTATGACCAACCATTATTCCTAGTAGATCCATCTTAAGAGATTATAAATTATAGATTATAAATTTTAGATGTAATTGCTGTTTATTTCAGTGATTTGTTTAGAATAATTTAAAATCCAAAATCCAAAATTTAAAATTTCAAAAAAGATGTTCAAGAAAATATTAATTGCCAACCGTGGAGAGATTGCAATGCGTGTATTGCGTACCTGCAAAGAGATGGGTATAAAGACCGTCGCAGTATATTCCACAGCCGATAAAGACAGTCTCCACGTAAGATTTGCAGATGAAGCCGTATGCATCGGTCCTGCAATGAGTAAGGATTCTTATCTTAAAATTCCAAACATTATCTCTGCTGCAGAAATTACCAATGCAGATGCAATACATCCAGGTTACGGATTCCTTTCAGAAAATGCCAACTTCTCTAGAATATGCGAAAAAAACGGCATCAAATTCATCGGCGCTACTCCTGAACAGATTGAAAAAATGGGAGATAAAGCCAATGCCAAAGCAACTATGAAAGCTGCAGGCGTGCCTTGCGTTCCCGGATCTGACGGATTAATCGATTCTTATGAAGATGCTGTTAGAATCGCAGAAGAAATTGGCTATCCGGTAATGATTAAAGCTACTGCAGGTGGCGGTGGAAAAGGAATGAGAGCCGTTTGGAAAGCAGAAGACCTTAAAGATCATTGGGAATCTGCAATTCAGGAAGCTGTTGCAGCTTTTGGAAACGGTGGAATGTATATGGAAAAATTGATTGAAGAGCCTCGTCATATAGAAATCCAAATTGCCGGAGACCAGTTCGGAAAAGCTTGTCACCTTTCTGAAAGAGATTGCTCCGTACAAAGAAGAAACCAAAAATTGACAGAAGAAACGCCATCGCCATTTATGACTGATGAGCTTCGTCAAAAAATGGGTGATGCTGCTGTAAAAGCTGCTGAATTTATTGGTTATGAAGGTGTTGGTACAATTGAATTCCTGGTAGATAAGCATAGAAATTTCTATTTTATGGAAATGAATACCAGAATTCAGGTAGAACACCCAATTACAGAACAAGTGATTGATTATGACCTGATTCGTGAGCAAATTATGCTCGCTGCAGGAACACCAATTTCAGGAATTAATCATTTCCCAAAACTTCACTCCATCGAGTGTAGGATTAATGCAGAAGATCCTTACAACGACTTTAGACCAAGTCCTGGGAAAATTACAAGTTTAAATATTCCTGGTGGACACGGAATCCGTATCGATACTCACGTATACAGCGGTTACACAATTCCATCCAACTACGACTCAATGATTGCTAAAATTATTACCACTGCACAAACAAGGGATGAAGCCATCGCTAAAATGAAGCGTGCTTTGGATGAGTTTTATGTTGAAGGAGTAAAAACCACCATCCCTTTCCACAGACAATTGATGGAAGATCCTGATTATATAGCAGGAAATTACACCACAAAATTTATGGAAAGTTTTGTAATGGATAAAAAATATGACCATTAATATCAAAACCGTCTTTTTATAAGGCGGTTTTTTTATTGAATGATTTTAGCTTAAATTTGTAGAAAAGTAAAACAATGTCAACAGCAATACAGCACAAAAACTCACAGTATTTTATCGATTTAGAAAACCAACATGGCGCACACAATTACCATCCACTTCCGGTGGTTTTGGAAAAAGGTGAAGGCGTATATGTTTGGGATGTAGAAGGTAAAAAATATTTTGACTTTCTTTCTGCTTATTCTGCTGTAAACCAAGGGCATTCACACCCTAAAATTGTTGGCGCACTCGTAAATCAGGCACAAAGCTTGGCTTTAACTTCCAGAGCTTTTTATAATTCAAAACTTGGTGAGTACGAGAAGAAAATCACTTCTCTTTTCGGTTTTGATAAAGTATTACCAATGAATTCTGGGGCGGAAGCTGTGGAAACGGCAATTAAATTAGCCAGAAAATGGGCTTATGAAGTAAAAGGCATCCACGGAAATAATGCAAAAATAATTGTTTGCGAAAACAATTTCCACGGAAGAACTACAACTATTGTCTCTTTTTCTAATGATCCAGATGCCCACAATAATTATGGTCCTTTCACTCCGGGATTTATAAAAATTCCATACAATGATTTGAACGACCTCGAAGAAGTGCTGAAAAAAGATGCTGAAAACATAGCAGCATTTTTGGTAGAACCCATCCAAGGAGAAGCCGGTGTTTACGTTCCGGATGAAGGTTTTCTGAAAAAAGCATCTGAACTTTGTAAACAATATAACGTCCTTTTCATTGCTGACGAAGTGCAAACCGGAATCGCAAGAACAGGAAGATTAATTGCTTGCCACCACGAAGATGTACAACCGGATATACTAATTTTGGGGAAAGCTCTTTCTGGCGGAATGTATCCTGTTTCTGCAGTTTTAGCAAATGATCAAATTATGAAAGTCATTCATCCAGGACAGCACGGTTCTACTTTTGGAGGAAATCCTTTAGCCTGCGCTGTTGCAATGGCAGCTTTGGATGTTGTGGAAGAAGAGCAACTATCAGAAAGAGCTGAAAAACTGGGAGAAATATTCAGAAATGAAATCAGAAAAGTGATTGAGAAATCTGATTTGGTGCACTCTGTAAGAGGAAAAGGATTGCTAAATGCTATCATTATCAACGATTCACAGCACTCTCCTACTGCATGGAATCTTTGCCTTGCACTAAAAGAAAACGGACTTCTGGCAAAACCAACTCACGGAAACATCATCAGGCTGGCTCCACCATTAGTAATTACTGAAGATCAACTGATGGAATGTGTGGCTATTTTGGAAAAAACTATTCTAGAGTTCAAGAAATAAAATAATTGCATCATAATAGCCTGTAACAAGTGATTTAATGACAATGTTGCTGGCTACTAATCAATTTTAGGCGGTTTTATATCTTTCTAAATTTCAGCAAATTTAAAATAGCTTTCATACCATTTGATAAGCTAATTTTTTTTTGGAGATATCTTACGCCTAAATCTTTTTTCCTAAAGTTACTTTGGTAATTTTCTAAAATTGGCTCCGGGAAATAATTGACTTTCTCCACATTATAAAATCTATCCACATTACCTGCAAGCAAAGCTTTTTGAGGATACTGCCAATTGATAAAATAGTCTGTTATTTTTTGTCGTTTTCCTTCAAAACCTTTTCTTGAGCTGCTGTTATTCAATTTTCTACCAATATCATTTCTAATGTAAGATCCGTGCATCATTTCAAGATCCTTTCTTTCAAAAATCTTAAAATTTTTACTTTTCATATTTCGCGTAGGATCTACCAAAAGCTTAAATTTCGTTCTTTTGTGCTTTCTTCCTTCGATTATTTTGAAAATAAATGGTACATAATAATCTTCCGGAGGTGAAAGTCTATATTCCCAACTTTTGTAAAATGTTTGCATTTGACAATAGGAAGCATCGAAGCCTCCCTTTTCTATAATATTTTTAGCATTATAAAATTGTTGTGGTTTGTATAATTCATCGGTATCTAAAGACATATAATGGGTACAACCTGTAATTTTGGCAACCTTTAAACCTATATTTCTTTTTGTTCTTTCATTGGTTGAAGCACTTCTCCAAAGATTAGGAGTAAACATGAAGAAATCATCAATTAAGCCACGCTGTTTCAAATCTTGTAAATAAGACTTTAGAGAATCCCTTTTTTCACCAAAGTTTGATGTATCCTGATAAATGACGGTAATATAATCCACCTGATTTCTAATTTGGGAAATAGAACCTTCTAATAATTCCTCACCATCAAAAAGATTATATGAAGCAGAAAGAATCATAAATAATTAAGGCTTAAGACCAGAACAAATTTATAAATTTGTTCTCAAATGCCGATTAAATATAGCAAATTAAGCGATTACGAGATCAAAAAAATTGTGAAGTGCTTTTGCAGTGATATTGACGCCACAAAAACGGCAGAAATATTAGGCTACAACCGCAAAACGATCAACAGATATTTCAGAATATTTCGCGAGGTAATTTTCCGAAAGCAGCAGGGTGACCTGGGCTTATTTTTTGGCGAGGTTGAACTTGATGAAGCCTATTTTGGGGCAAGAAGATTACGAGGAATCAATATGCCTCAAAAAAGAGGAAGGGGAACGTGGAAACAACCTGTTTTTGGAGTTTTTGAAAGAGACGGGAGAGTTTATACGGAACTTGTCCCAGATGCGAAAAGCGAAACTTTAAGGAAGGTTATCCGCGGGAGGGTCTCGCTGGAAAGCGTCCTGTTTACAGACGGTTGGAGGGGCTACAGCGGACTTTTGGATATAGGTTACGAGAAGCATTTCAGGATCGATAAGAGCAAAAGTTTCTCAAATCAAAACGGAGTGCATATCAATGGGATTGAAAGTTTTTGGAGTTTCACTAAAAGGAGGCTGGCGAAGTTTAACGGTGTGAAATCTACTTTTTTACTGCATCTGAAGGAATGCGAATGGAGGTGGAGAAAGCAAATTGGGGAAATGGAAAAAGAGTTATGGGAATTGCTAAAAAAATATGGATAAATTTCTTAACGACTTCGTCTAAAATTTACCCACATTTTTTTAGTTTTACAACAACAAAATAGTTTAATAAAATAAAATCTTCTGGTCTAGAGCCATTAATAATTAGATTTGTTGATCAATATTTAAAACTTTTCTGCCCATTGGTTGTTGTGGATTTGACAATCAAATATAATGATTGTAAAGAAAAAACCACTCAATTTCTTGAGCGGTTCTATTTTAATCAATCCTTCAAGGATTTAAAATCCTTGAAGGATTATTTAGATTCCTTTTACTTATTCGCTTCTTCAGCAATCAAATTCAATGCAGAACCTGCTTTGAACCAACCAATTTGTTGGTCGTTATACGTGTGATTTGCTAAAATTTCATCAGTCGTTCCATCGGCGTGTTTTACCAATAAACGAATTGGAACACTTGGCGCAAATTCTGTAAGATTTAGGAAATCAATAGTGTCATCTTCCTGAATTTTATCGTAATCTGCTTCATTCACGAACGTTAATGCAAGCATTCCTTGCTTTTTGAGATTGGTTTCGTGAATTCTGGCAAAAGATTTTACCAAAACTGCTTTTACACCTAAATGTCTTGGTTCCATTGCGGCGTGTTCTCTGGAAGAACCTTCGCCATAATTATGGTCGCCTACAACAATACTCGGAACACCTGCTGCTTTGTAAGCTCTTTGAACTGCAGGAACTTCACCATATTCTCCGGTTAATTGATTTTTCACTTTGTTGGTTTCCATATTGTAAGCGTTTACAGCGCCAATCAACATATTATTGGAAATATTATCCAAATGTCCGCGGTATTTCAACCAAGGACCTGCCATAGAAATATGGTCAGTTGTACATTTTCCGAAGGCTTTAATAAGAACTTTTGCGTTTTCAATATTTTTTCCGTCCCAAGGTAAGAATGGATCCAAAAGTTGAAGTCTGTCCGAAGTTGGAGAAACAATTACTTGAACGTTTGAACCGTCTTCTGAAGGCGCTTGATAACCATTATCTTCTACATCGAAACCTTTCTCAGGAAGTTCAAAACCTTTTGGTTCATCCAATTTTACTTGTTCACCGTTTTGGTTGGTTAAAGTATCTGTAATTGGATTAAAGTCTAATCTTCCCGAAATTGCAACGGCTGCAACCATTTCCGGCGACGCTACGAAAGCGTGTGTATTTGGATTTCCGTCGGCTCTTTTAGCAAAATTTCGGTTGAAAGAGTGGATGATGGAGTTTTTCTCGCCTTTGTCAGCACCTTCTCTGTCCCATTGTCCGATACAAGGTCCGCAAGCGTTGGTAAAAATTCTCGCATTTTCAAATTTTCTGAAAGAATCTAAAAATCCATCTCTTTCAGCGGTATATTTTACTTGTTCAGAACCCGGATTAATTCCCAAAATTGCTTTTGGTTTTACACCTTTTGCAACAGCATCTTCCACAATGGAAGCTGCTCTTGATAAATCTTCATAAGAAGAGTTGGTGCAAGAACCGATTAGCGCCCATTCTACATCTAAAGGCCATCCATTTGCTTCGGCTTTTGCTCTAAATTCTGCAACAGGCGTCGCTAAATCCGGAGTGAAAGGTCCGTTCAAATGCGGTGTTAATTCAGATAAATTGATTTCAATAACTTGGTCGAAATATTGTTCAGGATTGGCGTAAACTTCAGCATCTCCTGTTAAATGTTCAGCAATTTTGTCAGCGGCATCAACGACATCCTGTCTTCCAGTTGCAGCAAGATATCTTCTCATAGAATCATCATAACCAAAAGTAGAAGTGGTAGCACCAATTTCTGCACCCATATTACAAATGGTTCCTTTTCCTGTTGCAGAAAGTGATTCTGCGCCTTCGCCAAAGTATTCTACGATACATCCGGTTCCACCTTTTACCGTAAGAATTCCGGCAACTTTTAGGATAACATCTTTTGCAGAAGTCCAACCGTTCATTTTTCCGGTTAATTTAATCCCGATGAGTTTTGGCATTTTCAATTCCCACGCCATTCCTGCCATTACATCAACAGCATCTGCGCCACCAACACCAATGGCAACCATTCCTAAACCACCTGCATTTACGGTGTGAGAGTCGGTTCCAATCATCATTCCACCAGGAAATGCATAATTTTCCAAAACCACTTGGTGAATAATTCCTGCGCCCGGTTTCCAGAAACCGATACCATATTTATCGCAAACTGAACTTAAAAAATTGAAAACCTCTGAATTTTTATTGATACCTTCCTGTAAATCTGCTTCAGCACCAACTCTCGCCTGAATTAAGTGATCGGCGTGAGCAGTTGAAGGAACTGCAACTTTAGCTTTTCCAGCTTGCATAAACTGTAAAAGTGCCATTTGTGCGGTTGCATCTTGCATGGCAACTCTGTCCGGAGCAAAATCCACATAAGAATTTCCTCTTTCATAAGCCTGTGATGCATTACCTTCCCAAAGGTGAGTGTAAAGAATTTTTTCTGCGAGTGTAAGCGGTTTTCCTACAACATTTCTTGCCGCAGCAATTCTTTCAGGATAGCGCTCATACACTTTTTTAATCATATCAATGTCAAAAGTCATATCGTAAAATATTTTTGATTATCAACTATTAGAATTTTCAAATTTACGAATTTTTGAGGATTTTTCGGAATGCTTTTCATTAAGATTTTGAATTAATAATATGCTGCGAATCTATCTCCGATACCTTACTATTTTATTCTTATTTTTGGCAGCGATTTTGCAAAAAGACACGTTATGAAGAAGATTTTAAGCTTAATGTTTTCACTTTTGGCAGTTTTAGTACTTAATGCGCAGTCTAAAACGGTGAAGAAACCTGCAACGAAAAAGCCAATTAAGAAAACAGTTTCTATAAAACCTAATCTTGATTTGGTAAAAGTTAATGATTCTATCCCAGCACTTATTCCACAAAAAAAAGATGGAAAATTTGGTTTTATCAACCAAAAAGGAAAATTAGTGATTTCCCATCAATACAGTAATGTAGGTTTTTATACTGAAGACTGTAATCTTCTTAATTCTCCAAATGAAAAGGCTAGAAAATATGGTACATCTGATTACGCATCAGTAAGATTGAACGGAGTAGATTACCGAATTGATTTTGCAGGTAAAAGAGTGTATAAATATGTAGATTCTGATTTGGCAAAATGCCCTTTTGAGTACAAAAAGCAACTTTATCATGCTTATACCAGGCAAGGCTTTTACGGAATTGTAGAGGATTCTAAATTTGAAAATCCGGAAGATTATAGACAGTATCAGATTTATCCTCAATATCATTATCTTCATATCCTGGAAGGTGATGATTTGAAAAATCCTATGATTATTGCCAGCTATAACGATAAGTTTGGTATTATTGATGTTAATAATAAAATTATTATACCGTTTGAATATTCTGATATCAAGAGAAATTTCAGTTGGAAGTTGGCGAGGCTTTTTGAAGTGACCAAAGACGGAAAAAACTATTTTTATGTAGATATTAAAAATAAAGCGTATTAAATAAAAATTTCTTATTTTCGCAATCAAGAAAAAAGGGGTGCTGCAAAAGTGGCTGAGATTATACCCAATGAACCTGGAACAGGTAATGCTGTTTAGGGAAATGTAAATGTACCAATGTAAAAATTTACCAGTTTAACAATTATTGCTACACTGTTATATTGATTAATTGTTACATTTTAATTTAATCGCCCCTTTTATTCAATTAATTAAAAAAAAATTAAAAGAATGAAAGGTTTATTTTTTTTAGGACTTATTGGTCCTGCAATGCTGTACGCACAGGTGCAGAAAGATTCTATTAGTGAATCTCAGATTGAGGCTATCAATTTCACAAAAAGATTGCCACTTTCCAAAGAAATTATCAATGTAGAAAAAGATCTTTCCACGAAAAATCTTGGTCAGGATTTGCCGATTTTACTCAAGAACCAAACTTCGGTGATTTCTACATCAGATGCTGGAAATGGTGTGGGTTATACCGGATTTAGAATTCGTGGTGTTGGTGGAACTTCGATTAACGTGATGATGAATGGTGTTCCTTACAATGATTCTGAATCGCAGGGAACGTTCTTTGTGGATGTTCCTGATTTGGCAAGTTCAGCCTCGCAGATTTTGATACAGAGAGGTGTTGGCACTTCATCTAACGGGGTTTCTGCTTTTGGTGCGAGTGTAAATGTCATTTCAAAAAACCCAGAAGAAAAATTTTACATTAAATCTGATAATAGTTACGGATCATTCAATACTTATAAATATTCTGCGGAAGTTGGTTCGGGGAAATTCTGGAACGATCGACTTTCATTGATGGGAAGGTATACGAAAATACACTCTGACGGGTATATTGATCGTGCTTTTTCCGATTTAGATTCTTATAATTTCACTGCGCTTTTTAAACAAAATAAGACCAAGCTCCGATTAATGGCTTTTGGCGGAAAAGAAAAAACCTATCAAGCTTGGAACGGAATTGATAAAGCGACTTGGGAAACCAATCCAAAGTTTAATTATTCTGGAGCGATTTATAATGCTGATTGGTCCGAAATTGTTGATTTCTATGATAATGAGACCGATAATTATACTCAAAAGCATTATCAACTCCTTTGGGAACAGAACTTAAATCAGAATTGGGATATTGAGACAACGTTGCATTATACCGATGGAAAAGGTTTCTACGAAAATTACAAGCAAGAGGCGAAATTTTCAAAATATAACCTGCCAAATCAGGACACTAAAACCAGAACAGATTTCATTAGAAAAAAATGGCTCGACAATGATTTTTATGGGGTGGTTTCTACACTTTATGGGAAATTTCACAATCTTGATTTAAATTTTGGAGCCGTTGTTAACCAATATTTTGGAAGACATTACGGAAATGTTACAGGCGTTTATTTCCCAGAAATTAAAGAGCACGAATATTATAGAAACCGTTCGATTAAAAATGAAAGGTCTGGTTTTGCAAAAGCCATTTATAAAATTGACCGATTTGAACTTTTTGGAGATTTACAGCTTCGCAATATTGACTATGATACTAAAATTATCGCTCAAGGTGATGATGAAGGCATGGATTTAAATAAAAAATGGACGTTTTTCAACCCAAAAGCTGGTGTTAACTATAATATTCCTTCCGGGAAAATATTCATTTCATACGCACAGGCAAGTCGTGAGCCGAACCGTGATGATTTGTTTGCCAACTCGGATATTCAACCTGAAACGCTTCATGATTTTGAAGGAGGAATTGAAAAAAATGTTGGAAATAATTTCTCTTTTGCTGCCAATGTTTATTATATGCATTATGTCAATCAATTGGTTTTAAATGGTGAGATTAACGATGTAGGAAGCTTCATCAGGACAAATTCCGGAAAATCGTACAGAATAGGGATTGAACTTTCTGCCTTGGCAAAAATTTCTAAAATTCTAGAACTTTCCGGTAATTTATCTTTAAGCAAAAACCAAAATATCAACTTTAAACATCAAGTCAATAACCAGCTGATAAATTTAGGCAATACACCAATTTCGTTTTCGCCAAACATGGTTGCTAATATGTTGGTCAACCTGAAGCCTTTTGAAAATTTCACATTTGGCATTCAGAATCAATACGTTGGTAAACAATATTTGGATAATACCAACAATCCTGATTTACAGCTTAATGATTATTTCCTAACTGATATAAATACACAATATCAACTAAAACTCAAACGGACTGATATAGATTTAAAACTTTTAGTTAACAATCTATTCAATAAAAAATATGTGAACAATGGCTATGTTTGGGAAGGACCAAACTACTTTTCGCAAGCGGGTGTAAATTTTCTGTTTGGTATAAGTTTGAAATTATATTAAAAAGTGAAAATTTTATAATTGGTTTTTAAAAGTTTATGCTAAATTTGTTATACTAATCTTAAAAAATTTTATGTTATGAAAAAACTTTATTCTCTACTTGTTGCTCTATTAGCAATGGTAACCATTTCCGCACAACTTACAGTTTCCGAATCAGGTGGTATCCTAACCTTTTCATATAATGGAACTGGTGAAAATCCGAATTGGTCAACCTTTGATCCTCAAGGTGCTAATACTATTTACGTGTATTCTTGGTTAAATGCTGTTGATACTTCTACAAATACAGCATATAATGATAACTGGAGTAATGTTGTGACAACATTAACATATAACACATCTACAGGTAAATTTGAAGGTACTCTTAATTTGAACAACTATAGTTTCACTAATACAAATAACACTGTACCACAGGGGACTACTATTAGTAATTTTAATTTTATCTTGAGAAATCAGGCAGGAACTAAGCAATCTGGTGATTTAAAGGCATCTAATTATGGTTTAACAGTCCCATTTGTACTTAATTCTCTTGCAGTAAATGATTTACAGGGATTGTCAAAAAAATCTGTTGTTTCACAAGGCAAACTTTACACTTCAAAAAAAGGAAATCTAGATATTCAGGTTTATGATTTCTCAGGAAAAGTAGTAAAAAGTATGAAAGTTAATGCAAACGGAAACCCAATTGACGTTAATCTTGCTCAAAAAGGCTTATATCTAATGAAAATTACTGACGGTGTGAATAGCGAAGTAGTTAAATTTTCTTATTAAAATAAGAAATCCTTTGTTACTGAAGGCAAACTTTACACAAAGCAAAAAGGAACCGTTAATGTTGATGTTTATGATATAAGTGGCAGATTGTTAAAATCTTTCAAAACCAATACGGTTACTGAACCAATAGAGCTTAATATTACTAAAAAAGGTACTTATGTAGCTAAAATTTCTAATGGTACATATAATGAAGTTGTAAAATTCACAAATTAAACAATATTGTTCACAAGAAAGCCGTCAATAGACGGCTTTTTTCGTTTTACAAAGTCGGCAAAAAAGCATAAATTTGCGCTTTATATGAATGCGGTAGATTATATTTACGATTTATTGAAGGACAATAAAACTGTTATTGTTCCGGGTTTTGGAATGTTCTTTCTGAAAAATTCAAAGGCTCAACTTGATGAAGCTACCAAAAGCATTCTTCCACCTGCAAAACAAATTGATTTCAATATCAATTATGAAGCTATAGATAATGGTTTTGTAAATTGGTTTGCCAATAAAAGTCAGATTTCAGTTTCAGAAGCAGAAACAGAAATTACAAAGCTCACAGAATATTGGAAAATGCAATTGCTTGAAAATGGTGAGTTAAATATTGAGAAGCTTGGAAAATTCATTCAGTCTGATACGGAATTAAAATTTTTCGGAAACAGATTAGAATTGGATTCTCCGGATTTTTATGGGTTAGAACAAATTGACCTTAAAAATGTTACCTCAAAATCACCTTCACAAGAAAATGTGGCTTATAAGGTTAAGAAATCTCCATTTTGGCTCTTTTTATTTGTAATACCGGTTTTAGCTTTAGCCTATTTTGCTATTACACAGCGGGAGCAACTGTTTGGAAAAAAATCATTTGATCAAAAGCCAACATCAAAACAGAATTCCCTTTCAGATTCTCTAAAATATCAAAAAGCTAAAGCCGAGAAGTTAAAACTTGACAGTTTAAAGCTCGATAGTTTAAAACAGGATTCTATCAGTAAGTTGGTAGCCGCAAAAAATATTCCACTAAAAAATATAATTCCAAAAAATGGAGCAAATCAAAAAAGCGAGTGAATCGTTAACCGTTATGACGAATATCGTTCTGCCGAACGAAACCAATTCATTAAGAAACCTTTTCGGAGGTGAACTTCTCGCAAGAATGGATAGATGCGCTTCCATTTCTGCAGCGAGACATTGTGCAAGACGTGTTGTAACTGCATCTGTAAATCATGTATCTTTTAAACATCCTATTCCTGAAGCTGGGATTGTGGTTTTAGAATCTAAAGTTTCCAGAGCATTTTCCACTTCTATGGAAATATATGTTGATGTTTGGTTAGATGATCCTATTGCAGGTAAAAAAATTCATACCAATGAAGGTATATACACATTTGTAGCGGTAGACGAATTCAATAAGCCAGTTCCAATTCCACAAATTGAGCCGGAAACGGATTTGGAAAAAGAACGTTTCGCAGCAGCCTTAAGAAGAAAGGAATTGTCATTAATCCTCTCCGGAAGGATGAAGCCGCAAGAATCTATAGAATTGAGAAAACTTTTCTGCGACCATTAATAGAAATGAAAATCCTTCAACTCGATAAAAACCATCCTCTGATTTCGGAGCAACTTTCTGCGAAAGGATTTTTGATTGATGAAGACCACATCTCAACTTATGATGAGGTTTTGGAGAAGATTGAAGATTATGATGGCGTTATTATCCGCAGTAGAATTCCTGTTGATGGTAATTTTTTGCAAAAAGGAAAAAATCTGAAGTTTATTGCTAGAGTTGGTGCCGGGTTAGAGAATATTGATGTTTCCAAAGCTAGAGAACTCGGGATTTCAATTATCAGTTCGCCGGAAGGTAATCGTAATTCAGTTGCGGAACACGTCGTTGGGATGCTTCTTATTCTTGCAAACAGGCTTTTTATCGCTTCCAATGAAGTAAAAAAAGGAATTTGGAGGCGTGAAGAAAACCGTGGTGATGAACTTCTTGGTAAAACATTTGGCATTATTGGCTACGGAAATATGGGAAAAGCCACGGCTAAAAGACTTTCTGGTTTTGGAATGAGAGTGATTTTTCACGATATTTTACCTAATCTTTCTGATGAAAACGCCACACAAGTTTCCTTGGATGAACTGAAGAAAGAAGCCGATATCTTAAGCCTTCATATCCCAATTACAGAAGAAACTTTTCATTTAATTGATGAAAAATTTATTTCTGAAATGAAAAAGCCCTTCTATTTTATCAATACTGCAAGAGGTAAAAATGTAAAAACTAAAGATTTAGTTGACGCTATAAAATCTGGTAAAATAAAAGGTGCAGCACTGGATGTTTTGGAATTTGAAAAAGCCTCTTTCGAAAATCTTGAGTGTGAAAGTGATGATCTTAACTTCCTCCTCAATTCGGAAAAAACAATCGTAACGCCACATATTGCAGGGTGGTCTCATCAAAGTAAAGAGAAATTGGCACAAATCATAGTCGATAAGATTTTGCTTCAGTTTTCTTAACAGAATTTATGATTAAAGTCGTATTTAACATAACGAAAAATCTACTATATTGCAGAAATTTTTTTCTGAAGAAGAGAGTATGAATAAGTTTCTGAAGAGCATCATTTTCTGTGTGGCTGCTTTATCAATAATCTCCTGTAAAAAAGATGTAAACCTGTTTCACAGAGAGCATAAGACTGAACTTCCCAATTTTGGAAATGTAGATTTGGGAGATGTCTTCCACTACGATGATAACCGTGTTGCCGATAAAGATTCGCTGGTGTCTGCAATTGAAAATTATTACCAAAGTGTATGGGAAAACGGTGATTTGTGGGGAGGTTTTTTAGTGGCAAAAGGGGATAAAATTCTTTATGAAAATTATCGAGGTTTTGCTCAAGATGGTGGTCAAGAACCAATTGATAAAGAAACACCACTGCATGTAGCTTCGGTTAGCAAAACCATTACTGCAATGGCAACCCTGAAACTTGTAGAAGCCGGAAAAATTAATTTAGAGGATGATATTATTAAGTTTTTTCCAAAATTTCCTTACACCGGCGTTACCGTAAAAAGTCTTTTAAGCCAAAGAAGTGGACTGCCGAAATATGAATATTTTATTGAAAAAATCACACCGCAACCTGCTGAACTTTCAAAAAAATTTCTTACCAATCAGGACATCCTTAATATGCTGATAACATATAAACCTGAAATGTCGCGTCTGCCGAATACAGGTTTTATGTATTGTAATACCAACTACGCATTGCTGGCTTTAATTATAGAAAAAGTTACCAAAACACCTTTTCCGGAAGCTATTCATGAGATGGTTTTCGAGCCTTTAAAAATGAAGCATTCTTACGTTTTTCAGGAAAAAGACACGGCAACGGCAGCCAAATCTTTCTATTTTAAAGGCCTAAAACCACATCCTTTAGATCGTTTAGATTTAATTTTTGGTGATAAAAATGTTTACACCACACCAAGAGATATGTTTAATTTTTCAAGGGCAATGTTTGCTGAAAATTTTCTTAGAAAAGACTTGAAGGAAATGGTATTTACGCCTTACAGTAACGAAAAACCCGGGATTAATAATTATGGGCTTGGCTTTAGGATGAAAGTTTTTGATGAACATAGCAAACTCACATTTCACAACGGATGGTGGCACGGAACCAATTCTGTTTTCGGACATTTATTAAATTCTAATGTTACCATTATTGCGATTGGCAACAAATTTTCCAGAAGAGTATATTCTGCATTGGCACTTTCTGCACTGTTTGAAAATTTCCCTTACGAGAACGAAAAACTCAACAAAACATTGGGAATAAAGGATTCCGTGAATGCTAAAACCGATACGTTAGACGTTTATGAGGAATAAATATTAAATTTGTGCAAAATTCCTCAATGAAGAAGTTTTTTCTACTTTTCATTTTAAATATCATTTTGCTTTCCTGTGCAAGAGTTGGTTCCCCTGTTGGTGGAGCCAAAGATACCATCGCTCCGAGATTTGTAGGCTCTAATATTGATACAGCACGAGTGAATGTGCCAACCAATACAAAAGAATTGAAACTTTATTTTGATGAGTATATTCAACTGAAAGACATTCAGAAAAATCTGAACATTTCACCACCTATTAAATACAAAAAAATACTTCCCACTACTATGGGAAATAAGTATATCCTTGTGCAATGGGAAGAAGATTTACAGGAAAATACCACTTATAATTTTAATTTTGGTAACGCCATTTCGGATTTGAATGAAGGGAATATTCTTCCATATTACAATTTTGCCTTTTCTACGGGAGACAAACTTGATGATTTGTACATTAGTGGTGATGTGATAGACGGAATGGCGAAAAGAGTGGTGAATAATCCTTTGCAACCACCCATAGAAAGTAAAAAGAATTTCGTGGTTGGCCTTTATCAAGAAAAAGATTCAATAGATTACAGCAAAAAACCATATTATATTACAAAGGCAGATCCTGATGGATATTTTGAGCTGAATTATCTCTCGCCGGGTAAATATAGAATCATTGCTTTTGAAGATGAAATTCAAAATTCATTTTATGATGCCGGAAAAGAGGCTGTTGGCTTCAAAAAGGAGGTTATAGATTTAAAAGAAAGTATTTCCGGGATGAAAATAACGGTTTTTCCGTCCAAAAAAACTTTGAAATATAAGGAAATGAAAGAGTCTACAGGAGGTGCGATTATGCTGTTTGAAGGAAATCCGCAAAAAGTAGAAGTAACGTCTCTAAACGATAAGCTGAAAGAGTATAAAGTGACGCACAAGCCAAAATCAGATACAGTAAAAATCTGGTTTGATGCTATAAATCAGGATATTGGTGTAAAGCAAAGTGAAAATATTAAATTTAAATATAGTGCTGATGGTAAAGAAGGTGAAGCCTCATTGTTCTATCGCTTAAATCCGAAAAATGAAATGATTGGTTCATCTGTAGAAAGTAAGATGGCACCAACCAAAGATTTTGAAATTCTCTGGAATTATCCTGTAGAAAAAATTCAACCTGAAAAATGGACACTAAAAATGGATAGTGTAAATACCATTCCTTTAAGAGCTAAAATTTCAGAAGATAATCCTAATATGGTTCTGGTTTCAGCCAATTACGAAATTGGGAAAAAATACAGTTTAAGTGTACCGAAAGGAACTGTATTTTCTTACTATACATCCAATGAGAAGTCGCATCTATTTAATTTTGAGATTGATAAAGCGGAAAACTACGGTAGTTTTAATTTAACCATTGAAAATAAACCTGCTGCAAAATTCTGGATTCAGTTTCTGAATGAAAAAGGTGACGTACAATTTTCGAGATTTACAACTGAAGCGCAACATCATTTTAAAGAAATAAAGCCCGGCAAATATGGTCTTCGAATTTTAGTTGACAACAATGGAAACGGATATTGGGATGCAGCTGATTTTGCCAATCAAACCTACGCGGAAGAAGTGTATATGTTCCCGAAAGAGATAGAAATTCGTCCGCTTTGGGAAAATAAAGAAATTTGGAATCTGCAATCGAACGAAACGGAAACTCCGGTTTTGAAAGAACTCCCAAATAATTAATGTAGATTTTAATGAAGACGTTTTTAAATATTCTCTATTGGTTTCTAATTGCTATAGCATTGATACAGTTTATACCGGTGGACAGAACCAATAAACCCGTGGATAAGAAGGTGAATTTTGTTGATGTCTTTAAAACGCCTTCAAATGTAAGGTCGGTTCTTACAAAGGCGTGTTACGATTGTCATTCCAACGAAACGGTATATCCTTCTTATGCTTATGTTGCACCTATTTCTTGGTCGGTGAAACATCATATTAATGAAGGTAGGGAACACCTCAATTTTTCCGAATGGGGAACATATAACCGTGAACTGAAAGAAGGAATGCTAAAGAACGCAGCCGCAGATTTAAAGGAGAAAAGAATGCCTCTTGCAGGTTATGTTGCGCAGCATCCAGAAGCCAGACTTACGGAAGCCGAAACCAAACTCTTGGTTAATTATTTCGAAAGTATTTTGAAATCGGGGAATTATTAATCATTTAAATAGCACAATTACTGCGCCTTACATATTAGTTAAATTTTCAAATATCTTTTGAAAAATCTTTTCTGCGAATCAAAAGCAATATCATCTAAATTGATTTCACTGTCTTTAATCCACACAATTTCAGACACTTCATTCTCCTCCAATTTTACATCAAATTTCTCATCAACTTGATATTCAAAGAAAATGTCGAGCGTGTTATAATCGATGTTTTTATAGTGATAAACATTAGGCAACGTCATTAAGATTTTCAGATTATTTTGATTGATTCTGATATTCAATTCCTCGTAAAGCTCACGTTCGCAAGTTTCTTCGGCACTTTCTTTTGGATCTGTAAATCCGCCTGCCAAATCCAGCTTTCCTTTTCCGGGTTCTTGATTTCTTTTGGTGAGCATAATTTCGTCACCACACTTTATCACCACCGCTACTGCTGCCGCACAATTATGATACATTACAAAACCACAACGGTTGCAGGAGAGTTTCTTTTCACCGTCCCAAAGCAAAGTTTGCTCACCACATTGCGGACAAAATTGGAGTTGATTCATAAAAAAACCACTAAAAATTAAAATTCTTAATGGTTAAAAATACAAATTTCTTTGCTTCTATTTATTTCTTGGATGATAATTTAAAATCACATCCCGCAGCTCTTCAGTTTTTAGATGCGTGTAAATTTCAGTAGTGGTGATGCTTGAATGTCCTAGCATTTCCTGTATATACCGCAAATCAGCTCCGTTTTGCAATAGATGTGTAGCAAACGAATGCCTGAAAGTGTGAGGTGAAATTTTCTTATTGATACCTGCTTTTTCAGTAAGTTCTTTAATGATGATAAAGACAATAACCCTCGACATTGAAGAACCTCTGCTGTTGAGGAACAGAAAATCTTCACATTTTTTATTGATTTTGTAATGCGTTCTTACATGGTTGATGTAATCTTTAATCAGTTTCGCGGTGTATTCTGCCAGTGGAACAAAACGCACTTTGTCGCCTTTTCCTTCAACTTTCAGATAACCTTCTTTAAAATTAATATTTGATATTTTAAGGTCTATAAGTTCAGAAACGCGAAGGCCACAGCCATATAATACTTCGATAATACAGTAGTTTCTTTTGCCTAAATCTGTATTGCGGTCAATAGCGTTTACGATTCGTTCTACATCCTCATAGCTTAAGGTATCCGGAAGATAAAGGCCAAGTTTTGGACCTTCTAGAAGTGCAGCAGGATTGTCCTCGCGTATCTCATCTTCAAGCAAATATTTAAAAAAGGCTTTTACCGAAGAAACCCAACGTGCTTGCGAGCGTTCACTAAATTTTTCTTTGGAGAGACGGAAAAGGAATTCCTGCAGTTGTTCATAAGTAATAGTTTCAGGCTCTGTTTGAAGTTCAGATTCGGCATAATCTCTCAACTTCTTTATGTCACGTAAATAGGCATCAAGTGTGTTATCTGAGAAATTTCGTTCGAATTTAAGAAAGGTTTCAAAGTCTTTTATTTTTTCATCCCAATTCATCATTATTCAAGGTTACTAGTAATTTTTTTCATAATTCCTCGCGTGGTATGCGCACAACATCGATGTTGTGATTTCGCAGGAATGATATGCCTTCATCGTCAGAATATTCGTCAATATATACTAACCGAGAAATACCGGCCTGCAAAATTAATTTGCTGCATTCCTTGCAAGGAGATAAGGTAATGTATAAGGTAGCTCCTTTGGCTGACTGTGTTGAGCTTGCCAGTTTTAAGATGGCATTAGCTTCCGCATGCAGTACATACCAATGGGTTTTACCAAATTCATCTTCACATTGGTTTTCAAAACCTGATGGTGTACCATTATAGCCATCAGAAATAATCATCCTATCTTTTACAATCAGGGCTCCAACCTTTTTTCTATCACAATAAGAGAGTTTAGCCCATTCCAAGGCCATTTTAAGATAGGCTATGTCAAATTTGTTGTGCATCGTTAGAAATTTGGTTTTCTTTTTTCTAAAAATGCAGCTACACCTTCGGTTTTGTCTTCCAGTTCAAATAACTCACCGAAACATTTTATTTCCGTTTCAAATCCTTTTTCAGTATCGTATAAGTTTACGGCTTTTATTGCTTTTTCAATCCCCATAGGTGAATTTCGAGCAATAAGTTCTGCCAGTTCTTTTGTTTTAGGTAAAAGTTCTTCTTGGGTATAAACTTCATTTACAAGTCCTGCATTCTTTGCTTTTTCTGCTGAAATCATTTTAGCTGAAAAAATAAGTTCGTTTGCAAGTCCTTTTCCTACGAGTTTTGGTAAACGTTGCGTCCCTCCATAACCTGGAATAAGCCCTAAAGTAACTTCCGGTAATCCCAATTTTGCATTGTCTGATGCATAACGAATATGGCAACTCATCGCTAGCTCCAATCCTCCTCCTAATGCAAAGCCATTTACAGCTGCAATAACAGGTTTTCTCATGTTTTCAATTTTGTTGAACAAGGATTGGTGTCCCTTTCTCGCAAGTTCTTCAGCTTGGGCTGAATTAAGATCAGTAAATTCTTTTATATCTGCGCCTGCAACGAAAGATTTTTCTCCGCTTCCGGTTATAATCACAACTCTGCAGCTATCATCGTTATTCAGTTCATCCAATGCAGAGCTTAACTCTTTTATGGTTTGAGCGTTAAGTGCATTTAAACTATGTGGTCTGTTTATCGTTATTGTGGTTGTTTTATTTTCTCTTTCAAGAATAATATTTTCATAATTAGCCATTGCGAAATGAAATTATTTTTTATAATTGTTGCAAAATAGTAAATTTTTCCGAAACATTTCGGATTCACATTGTTTTTTCCTTTGTTTTTTCCAATTCAATTACATTTTGGTGTGGTTCATCATATTGGAATCGATATTAATCTGAAGGCCAAGAGCAATCTTCATCCCAAGGTCTATATTAGCCCTGAAGAAGTGGCATAATTGTCTGTTTATAATCTCATCTCTTTTTGGGCCATCAATTTTCTTCATATGCTGAACGATATTATAAACCAGATTTTCCCTGTCTTCTATCGTCATTGCTTTTGTATAAAATAAGCCGGGTTGCGTATAATGGTCATCATCATTTTCATTTCTGCTGAAATGTGCTACCATATTACTTTCTAATTCATATTCGTAATTCTTGTAAGTGCTTTCGGGTTTTATATTATCAAAACTGTTGGGAAAATAGTTAGGTGAATCTCCGTAACTTACGGAATTTGCCATTGCGCCATCTCTCTGATAATTGTTCACGCCAAAAGGACATCTATTAACCTCCAATTGATTAAAATTTACCCCAATCCTGTATCGATGAGCATCTGGATAAGAAAAAAGTCTCCCTTGAAGCATTTTGTCTGGTGAAAAACTTATACCATTTACCAAATTACTTGGTGAAAATGCGGCTTGCTCAACATGAGCAAAAAAGTTAGACGGGATTTCATTAAGTTCAAGTTCACCAACTTCGATTAGAGGATAATCATCGTGAAACCAAACTTTTGTTACATCGAAAGGATTCCAACGGAAATCTTTAGACTGTTCTTCGGTCATCACCTGTATATAAACCGTCCATTTCGGGAAGTCGCCGTTTTCAATAGCTTCAACCAAATCCTGTTGAGCAAAATCTGGATTGTCCCCCTTCATTGCGGTGGCTTCATCATTATTGAAATTTTTAATTCCCTGTTTTGTTTTGATGTGAAATTTTACCCAAACTCTTTCATCATTTTCGTTAATCATCGAGAAAGTATGAGAGCCAAATCCGTGCATGTGTCTGTAACCATGAGGTGTTCCTCTGTCTGACATAAGAATCAGAACTTGGTGTAAGCTTTCCGGATTAAGAGACCAAAAATCCCACATCGCAGTATGGTCTTTCAGATTGGTTTTTGGGTTTCTTTTTTGAGTGTGAATAAAGTCTGGAAATTTTTTGGCGTCTTTTATAAAGAAAACCGGTGTATTGTTGCCAACTAAATCCCAATTTCCGTCTTCGGTGTAGAATTTTATGGCAAAACCTCTCGGATCTCTTTCGGTATCAGCACTGCCTTTTTCACCACCTACAGTTGAAAACCGGGTGAAAACTTTACAGGTGTTTCCAACTTGGGCAAAAAGTTTAGCTTTAGTATAACCAGTAATATCATTTGTAACGATGAATGTTCCGTAAGCGCCGGTTCCTTTTGCATGCACCACTCTTTCGGGAATTCTTTCTCTTACAAAATGTGCCAAATTCTCCTGTAAAATAAAGTCTTGCAAAAGAACAGGTCCTCTGTGTCCCACGGTTTGTGAATCCTGATGCTCAAAATAGGGGATACCTGCGGAATTGGTGATTTTTTTAGAATCCATAGGTAATCGTTTAGTAGGTTTATAATTATCAAATTTAGACTAAATTTTTATTTTAATTCTAAAAGAGTCATATATTTGTAATAGATAAAACAAATTAAATGAACATTCAACAATTGGAATATCTTATCGCAGTAGATAAGTTCAAGCATTTTGGTAAAGCAGCTCAAGCCTGTTTTATAACACAGCCTACACTTAGTGCCATGATACAGAAATTTGAAGATGAGTTGGATGTTAAAATATTTGACCGTACCACACATCCTATTCGTACCACAGATGTGGGTGTTCAGATTATTGAACAAGCAAAGAAGGTGATAGATTCTGTAAATGAGCTGCGCAATAAAGCAGATTTGCTAAATAATGTTTTGGGCGGAAAGCTTAACCTCGGAATTATCCCCACTGTTTCCACCTACATTTTGCCTTCTGAAATTTTCGATTTTCTGCAGAAAAATCCGAAAGTGGATATGAGCGTTAAAGAACTCACCACCGAAAATGTTATTAAAGGTTTGAAATCCGGAGAATTAGATGCCGGAATTATTGCCACGCCATATGATGCAGCGAACGAATTTTATCAGGAATTTCTTTTTAATGAAGAATTGATGATTTATTCTAGTGATTCAGAATACAAAAAAGACACTTATGTTATTCCTGAAGAATTAGATGTAGAAAAAGTATGGCTTTTAGAAGAAGGAAACTGTCTCCGCACACAATTTGAAAATATCTGTAAGCTAAAAGAAAACTCGTTAAAGCCTAAAAATCTTGAGTTTGTTGCCTCAAACATCAACACGCTTATACAGATGGTAGATAAAGTGGGTGGTATTTCCATTATTCCTGAATTGGCACAAGCCCAACTTTCTAAAGAACAGAATGATAAGATTTTACGCTTCAGAAAACCTTTCCCCTATCGTGAAATTAGTATTATTTACTACAAACCGACGTACAAACAAAAGATTGTAGATGAGTTGGTAGTATCTATCAAAAAATCTGTAGAAAACAAGCTGAATTACAACGAAAGACCGGAAGATTTCATCAGCATCAAACCTCAGTAAATCATTTTAAAATAAAAATCATTTTGAGGAGAAAAAAATAGTCAGTAAATTTGTACCCGAAAATTAGAGGAAAAATTTGTGCTGATTGCAACCTCATTAAAAAATGCTAAAACAGAATCTTCTATTTTAGTTTCTTTACCTGTCAATCATCACATTTTTCGACGTTTAACGTGTATAAAAGAAACACAATATGCCTTATTTATTTACATCTGAATCCGTTTCAGAAGGACATCCGGACAAAGTAGCCGATCAAATTTCCGATGCGCTGATTGATAATTTTTTAGCGTACGATCCAAACTCAAAAGTGGCTTGCGAAACATTGGTAACAACGGGACAAGTAGTACTTGCAGGAGAAGTAAAATCTGAAACTTACCTTGATGTACAATCCATCGCCAGAGAGGTGATTAACAAAATTGGTTATACCAAAGGAGAATATATGTTTGCAGGAGATTCTTGTGGAGTAATATCTGCCATTCATGACCAATCTCCGGATATTAATCAGGGAGTTGACAGAGTGACAGATGATATCGACTTTGAAAGCAAAGCCAACGCACAAGGTGCAGGAGATCAAGGGATGATGTTTGGGTATGCTACTAATGAGACGGATAATTATATGCCGCTTGCTCTTGATTTGGCACACTTAATTCTGCAGGAACTTGCTGCTTTAAGAAGAGAAAATAATGCCGTACAATATTTAAGACCAGATTCCAAATCACAGGTAACTATTGAATATTCGGATGATCATAAGCCAATAAGAATAGATTCAATCGTAGTTTCAACACAGCACGACGATTTCGGAAGTGATGAAGCTATGTTAGCTAAAATTAGAAAAGATATAGTAGATATCTTAATCCCAAGAGTTAAAGCAAAACAAAAGATTGAAATTCAGAATTTATTTAACGATCAAATTAAGTATCATATCAATCCTACCGGAAAATTTGTAATTGGTGGTCCACACGGAGATACAGGTCTTACGGGAAGAAAAATCATTGTAGATACTTATGGTGGTAAAGGTGCTCACGGTGGTGGTGCTTTCTCTGGAAAAGATCCTTCTAAAGTTGACAGAAGTGCAGCTTATGCAACGAGACATATTGCTAAAAATCTTGTTGCTGCAGGAGTTGCAGATGAAGTTTTAGTACAAGTTTCTTATGCGATAGGTGTTGCTGAGCCTTGTGGACTTTATATCAATACTTACGGAACTTCGAAAGTTAATCTTACCGATGGAGAAATTGCCAAAAAAGTTCTTGAGATTTTTGACCTTAGACCTTATGCCATTGAAAAAAATCTTAAGTTGAGAAATCCAATCTATCAGGAGACAGCAGCTTACGGACACATGGGAAGAGAAAATTATGTAGGAAGCAAAACTTTCAACAAAGGTAAATCCAACGAAAAAACAATTGATAATCTTGAGTTTTTCACTTGGGAAAAATTGGATAAGGTAGAGGAAATAAAAGCTAAATTTGGCGTTTAGAAAATCACCCCCATTAAAATAAAAAACTGCTTTATCTATCGGTAAAGCAGTTTTTCTTTTTTATGTTAAAGGTTTTTTTAACTTTGGTGCACCCTTATGATCTAAAAAAATGAAACAATATATCTTTCTCCTAGCTGTAATAGTTACTTTTTGTTTGCCTTCATCATCTAAAGCGCAATTTACAATGCACAAAATGGTTCACGCAGGTTATGTTTATCAAAACCAAAGCTTTGGAGAACTTGGCGGAAGACTTTTGTTTCTTGAGAATGATGATGTAATTTTCAGAGTAGGCGCTGCTGCATTAATGGGCGTAGCTAATGATAAATTTGCGATAATGCCAAAGGCTCAAGGTGATATACTTATAAATTTTGAGCGTGGTGTTGATATTTACCATTCTTATTATTTTTTAGGAGGAGTAGAAGCAACAACCAAATATTTTGCACCCAAAATAGGAGTCAGTCTTTTCGGGATTATTGATTTAACAGGTGGATATGCTTTCCCAATTGATAAAAATGGAATTAATGGAAAAGAATTAAAAGGTGCTAATATCAATTTTACTGTAAATATACCTTTAGTAATGATACAAGATTTAACCAAATAAACTGATTTATTTTTAATTTTTGTTAAAAATTGTTAATATATGTGAATTTTTATTAAATTTACAACTCCAAAAAAACAAACTATAGACAAAAACTTTATATTTTTCATTTAACTGCTTCTAAAATAATGCTATAATGCATTGTTTATCAGAGCGATATAAAGTTTTAGTTATGAAAACAGTTTCAGACAGTTTGCTGATTTCCATCTATCAAAAAGGTGACGAAAATGCTTTGTCACAACTTATTAACAGGCATCAAAAAGAATTATTCTCCTTCATATATTATAAAGTGATGGATGAAGAACTGGCCAACGATATTTTTCAGGATACTTTTATGAAAATTATTGTAACGCTGAAAGAAAAGCGCTACAACGAAGAAGGCAAATTCATCCTTTGGGCAAAAAGAATTGCTCATAACTTGATAATAGATTATTACCGGCTGAAATCAAAAGTTCAGAAAATTTCTGAAACGACCTATGAAAATGAGGAATTTTCTATTTTCGACCTTATTAGTGAAAGGTCTGAGAATATTGAAGAGCGTATGATTAGTATGCAAATCCACGAAGATTTGCACAAAATGTTGCATTATCTCCCAGAAAATCAGCAAGAGGTTATTAAGCTGAGGTTTTTCGATGGGCTTAGTTTCAAAGAGATTGCAGAACATACGGATAGTAGTATTAATACCACTTTAGGCAGAGTACGATATGCTTTGATCAACCTTCGCAAAATAATGGAGGAAAATAAAATTGTTCTCACCAGATAATAAAATAACTTGTACTATCGTTTAAAAAGTAAAATAAGTATAAAGCCTATGAAAAAAAACAACTTTTTAAACGAAAAAATTTTGAAACCCAAAAAACAAACCATTGATTTCTTGTTAAAGTACTCCAGAAGTATCGAAATTCTAAAGACAAGAAATGCGAGTTTTGTATTTTCAAAAAATTAAAGTTTACCTTTGTGCTGTATGATACAGCACATTTTTTTTGATCTGGATAACACCCTTTGGGATCACCGCAAGAATGCTTACCTCACCTTAAAAGACCTTTTCTATAAAGAAAAAATACACGAGAAATACCAACTCGACTTCGAGGAGTTTCATAAAGAATATTTTATTATCAACGAAAACCTTTGGGCACAGATTCGGGATGGCAAGATTGATAAAGAATATCTCCGCAAATATAGGTTCTACGACAGTTTTATGTTCTTCGGAATTGATGATTTTGAGATGACACAACGATTTGAGTATCAGTTTCTGGATGAAATTCTTAACTACAATGAGCTTGTGGAAGGAACACAGGAAATCCTAGAATATCTTTCGTCCAAGAATTACAGGCTTCACATTCTATCCAATGGATTTTCTGAAGTGACTTACAGAAAAGTAGAACTTTCCGGGATTAAAAAATATTTTGAAACCGTTACCAGCGCCGATGAAATTAACATCCGCAAACCTCAACCCGATATTTTTGCCTACGCTTTGGATAAATCTAACGCTCAAAAGGAAAATTCTGTCATCATTGGGGACGATTGGATTGCTGATGTAGAAGGTGGTTTGTCTTTCGGTATGAACGTAATATTCTTCGATGTGTTTAATGATAATTATGAAGCAGAAGGCGTAAGTGTGATACAATCACTTTTAGAGATTAAAAATCTGTTGTAACTCAACCCAATTGTTTTTATTTATCGAGGTGAATATCTTTGAAGTGTCACTTTGTAAAGAATTTAGAATTTTAATTTTAGTACTTCATTGCAGTTTCCTCATCCAAAACCTTTGTTTATATTTGCCATAAGCACTTTTTTATGAAGCTGAATATTAAAAACGAAACCGCAAAGTTAAAATCAGTTGTACTTGGACAACCTAATTCTATGGGGCCAAATCCGACATTGGAAGAAGCCTATGACGCTAAATCCTACCACACCATACAAAATGGTGTTTATCCTAAAGAAACTGACATCATCCACGAAATGACAGAATTTGAAAAAGTTCTGAAAAAATATGATGTTAATGTATATCGTCCAGAAATCATAGAAGATTACAATCAGGTTTTTGCTCGCGATGTTGCTTTTGTGATTGATGATAAAATGATTATCTCTAACGTAATTGCCGATAGAGCTGATGAACAGGATGCCTACCGCAAAATTTTTGAAAATGTAAAATGGCGTGATATCATCAACCTTCCCGAAACTGCTCATGTAGAAGGTGGCGACGTCATTGTATGGAACGATTTTCTTTTCGTTGGCACTTGCTTTTCAGAAGATTACAGAAGCTTCAAAACTGCTCGCACTAACGAATATGCCATTGAAATTCTAAAAGAATATTTTCCTAAAAAAAGAATTATCGATTTAGAATTAAAGAAAAACGACACTGTTCCCTACGAAGGAATTCTGCACCTTGATTGTACTTTTAATCCCGTAGGAACCGACAAATGTATTATCTACAAAAACGGATTTGTGGATGAAAGCGATTATCGACTGCTTATTGATATTTTTGGAGAAGAAAATTGCTTCCATGTTACTGATCAGGAAATGTTCGAAATGTTTCCCAATATTTTCTCTATCTCTCCGGAAGTAGTGGTTTCCGACAGCAGTTTTACTCGGATGAACCAATTTATGCGAGAAGAATGGGGGATGACTGTAGAAGAAATTCCGTACCGAGAAATCTCTAAAATGGGTGGGCTTTTAAGATGTTCCACAATGCCATTGGTAAGAGAATAATTATTGGATATCAAATAAACTTTTAACTTCCAATTTCTTCAAAGGAAATTCGGAAGTTATTTTTTTGGTCTCACCGGGTAATAAATCGAAAAAAACATCACTGAAGTTTCCGGCATTTTCATCCACCAAATAAAGATCCTTGTGAAAGCAACATTTGACAGGAAATGAGCAATATTATCGCCAAAACATTTCTAAATTTCAGAGTTGCATTTAGAGCCATTAATCAGATACTTTTTTTAAGTTTTTTGATTTCTTCATCACTGGCAAAAACCTCATAAGAAGGAATTGCAGAAGAATGGAAATGGGTACCGTTGGTGAAATTTTTAAGCTCGAAAATATTTCCTGAACGAACACTGCCACCAATTAATATGTCGATTTGGTCAGCATAATTTTCAATCAATTTTTTTAGGTTTTCTTTACCTTCCATTGCTGAAGGTTTTCCTCCGGAAGTAAGAATTGTTTTAAAACCTAAACCGATTAGTTTTTGGGCTGCCACATCCAAATCCGGAGTTCTATCAAAAGCTCTATGAAATGTGCACGGAATTTCTCCTGCCAGTTCGATTAATATCCTATTTCTTTCAATATCAATAGTGTTTCCAGAATTAAGAATCCCGAACACAAAACCGTCCGCACCAGATTTTTTGAAAGCCAAAATATCTCTTTTCATCACTTCAAATTCAAGGTCAGAATAATAAAAATCTCCACCTTTTGGGCGAATCATTACGTAAATGGGCTTTTGATAAACTGATTTCAGATATCTAAATTCGTCAATATTTGGGGTAATTCCACCCAATTGCTGTTCGGCGCAAAACTCAATGCGGTCGGCAACAGAACGGAGCGCAATTTCTGCGGAGTGGATTTCAAAGCAGGCTATTTCGAGAAGCATAATTTATATTTTATTTACAATTCTATGGATGTCGTCTTTCAAAAGTTGTGATTGAAAATTTATTAAATTCCAAGTTTTAAATTACCCAATTTTAAATAGGTTAGAACTTGTGCGAAACAGATTGGGTGTATTGCCTGAACTGCTTTTACTTCTACAATCATCAACTAATAAATCTATTCTGTAAGCATTTCAATTTTCAAATCTTTGTGAATTAATGGAAGATTGAGCTGCTCTTTAATATCAATACCTAACAACCTCAATTCGTAAGCAAGAATTTTTTCATAGGCATTTTCGAGCAATCCTGAACCATATTTTTTATGAATTTCTATTGCAGCGCCGATTGTTTTGTATGAAATTTCGTTTTCTCCCATCTTATTTTTTTTAACGCAAAGTTTTATTTTTCAAATTCTTATCATAGAGAGCAAATACAATCTGCAAGCAGATTTAAGCGTTCGCTTCGCAAATTTATTTGCTACTTTGCTTTCTAAACTTATGCATAATTAGGAATTCTTTGCGATTAATAATTACAACAAAGATTTTGCATTAATCAGCACGTTTTCCTTTTCATTGTGTACAGCATAATTAAAGCCTTTTTGAAGACAAAAAGCACCAGTTTCACCATATTTGTTTAAAGCGATAAATCCGATTTGGGTATCTTTTAAGCTTCTTTTCTGATTGATAAAATTTTTATGAATACGTTTTACAGCTTCTTCACACGCTTTTTGTGGGGAAAAACCTTGTCGCATCAATTCCACTACGAGAAAAGTTCCGCAGGTCCGTATCACTTCTTCACCGTGACCGGTTGCTGTTGCAGCACCCACTTCATTATCCACAAATAATCCTGCACCGATTATTGGAGAATCTCCAACTCTGCCGTGCATTTTAAAAGCCATTCCTGATGTGGTGCAGGCTCCTGAAAGATTTCCGTGCTTATCAAGAGCAATCATTCCAATAGTATCGTGATTTTCAATATTGACAATGGGTTTGTATTCGCTGGTTTTTAACCATTCTTTCCATTCTTTCTCGCTTTCGGGAGTTAAAAGATTCATTTTTTTAAAGCCTATAGATTCTGCAAATTGCAGCGCACCATCTCCCACGAGCATCACGTGAGGTGTTTTTTCCATTACGGCTCTTGCAACAGATATTGGATTTTTGATATGTTCTAATGCTGCAACAGAACCAATATTGGCTTTATCATCCATAATGCAGGCATCCAAAGTAACGCGACCATCTCTGTCTGGTCTTCCACCATATCCGACACTGCGTTCATCAGGATTATCTTCAATAATTCTTACGCCTTTTTCAACTGCATCTAATGCAGTTCCACCTTTGGAGAGGGTTTTCCAAGCTTCAGCATTGGCTTCAATACCAAAACGCCAAGTGGAAAGCACAACAGGTTTTCTGATTTTTGAAGGCTGAATGTATTTTCTTTCAGAAGCAGAAACGCAGGAACCTAAAAGGGTTCCAACTCCGGCTAATGCTGATAATTTTAAAAATTTTCTTCGGTTTTTCATATTCTTATTGCTCACAGATTTCAGAGATTTGCACAGATTGTATTTTGCGAAATCTTTGAAGTTTATCGGTTATAAATTAAGCTTTATTTAAATACTATTTGCCTCAGGATTATCCTGTACAGCATCAAAGATTTGTGCATATCTGTGAAATCTGTTCGTTTTTAATTTAACAAAATTTCATCCACAAAAAGCCACGCAATATTTCCGGCTCCATCAAATCCGTCAGGTATAATTCCGGCGTTTTGGATTTCTAAAGTTACTTTTTTTGCGGTAGTTTTAGGGAAATTAAAGTCAATATTTTCGTTTTTGGATTTAATGTCTTCCGATTTCACTTCATAAGATTTAAAATTTCCCTGTTTCCTTTGGAGGTGAAATTGAGGAGAATACTTACGGTTTTTGGAATTTGAAAAAAATCGTTTTTAAACTCGATGTTTTGAGGATAGGGAATAAGGGAAGGCTTTTGTTGTGAAAAAACAAACTGAAAAATTAATATAAATGCAACGGCAAAGCGAAGATTCATCTTTAGGATTTTGGGTTCACCTAAATTAATTATTTTTCTTTATGATGAAATATGGCAATAATCCTTATTTTTGAAAAAATCAAAAAAAGTAAAATGCAGACGACAAATACCGTACTGATGATAGAGCCGATTGCATTCGGCTACAATGCGCAAACCGCTGAGAACAATTATTTTCAAGTGAATTCTGAAAATGCGGAAACGCAGGAAAAAGCATTAAAAGAATTCAAAAATTTCGTTGAAAAATTAAGAACTAAAGGCATTAATGTCATCACTGTAAAAGATACCATGGAACCGCACACACCGGATTCCATTTTTCCGAATAATTGGGTGAGTTTTGGAAGTGATGGAAAAGTCTTTCTATATCCTATGTTTGCGCCAAACCGACGCGATGAAAGAAGACCGGAAATTCTTAACGCCGTAGAAAACGCAGGATACAACATTACACAAGTTGAGGATATTTCAAAATATGAAAATGAGGAAAGATATCTGGAGGGTACTGGAAGTATGATTTTTGACCATGATTATAAAATTGCTTACGGTTCTGTTTCGTTGAGGTTGGATGAAGAACTTTTCAGAAATTTTTGTGAGAAAATAGGTTACAAACCGGTTGTTTTTCACAGTTTTCAAACTGCTGGTAATGAAAGATTGCCCATTTATCACACCAACGTTATGATGTGCGTGGCAGATCAATTTGTGGTAATATGTTTGGATTGTATTGATGATGAAACGGAAAGAAATCATGTAATCGAAGTGATAAACTCCACTAATAAAGAGATTATTGAAATTTCAGAAGCCCAAATGCAACAATTTGCCGGAAATATGTTACAATTGCATAACTCGGAAGGAAAAACCTTTCTTATAATGAGTGAAACAGCATATCAATCTTTAACCCCAGAACAAATTTCAAAAATTGAACATTATTCTGAAATTATATATTCGGATTTGAATACCATTGAGGTAAATGGAGGTGGAAGTGCGAGATGTATGTTGGCGGAAGTGTTTTTGCCAAAAAAATAATTTCTGACCCATTTGAAAACATCAATAAATAGGGAAGTCACCGAAAAATTTTCGGTGACTTCTTTTTGAAATTTAATTTGATATGGAGAAAAATTTAGTTTCCTGTTCTGTTTTTAATGTCATCATTTGCGCCTCCGATGTTTCTCACTTTTTGTAATTTTTGATTTCCGAAAGTGTATGTTGCAGTGAAAATCAATCTACGCTTGTATTGGTTTTGGTCTACAATATTATAGTCTCCATTGTTTTGATAACCAACAATTCGGTTTTCTGATGTACGGAACACGTCTCTCGCCTGTAGATTAAATGTCCAGTCTTTCATTGTTTTCTTTAGCGATAAATTGAGTGAGTGGAAAGGATCAAGTTTACCCAATTCAATCATCAAACTTGATGTGTAAAAGTAATTCACGCCTAAAAACCAGTCTTTTTTGCTGCTTAATCTGATGGTATTCTGAAGATTTACTCCATAGAATGTGGTATTATAATCAATTACATTTTTATTAAATTTCACCTCGTTTTTTGGATCTGTTGGATCTCCTGATACTTCACCTTTGTAGATGTTATGTCCAATAAATGCACTGTTATTAGCCGTCCAGATTCCTTTGAAAAAAGATTTTTGCATCCCAACAGAAGCGGTCATTTCTTGCTTGTCACCGTAGTTGTTTCTAATATAAGCCAAAACTTTTTGACCTTTTGAGTTTACACCCTGTAACGGAATTTGTTCTGCAGCATCTTTCACATAACTGTGGCTTAAATTAAGAAAATAAGCGCTTTTAAGCATATACATTAACTCCTGATTGTAATAGGTTTCCGGTTTAGCAAATGGATTGTTTTGCACGTAATTTGTTTCGGTAAGAGGAATTTTTGTAGGTGAAATGGCCCAAAAAGGTGGTCTCTGCACTCGGCTCGAAAAGCTGTAAGAAAAACTGTGGTTTTTATTTGGGTTGTATCCTAAACTTGCATATGGTAGAAAGCTATTTTTATCTCGGTTAATAACAATGTTTTTGCCTAAAATAATACCTTCCGAATTGGTTTTCTCAAATCTTAAACCTATTTTACTAGTCCATTTATCACCAAAATTTTTCTCTAAAGTAATGTATGAGCTTGGTATTTTTTCGGTATATACGAAATGATTAGTTTGGTTACTATCAATCCCAACTGGTGGAACTATATTGGTGTATGTATTGTCCGTATCCGTTTTAGTGTGGTTGTAGCTTAACCCGAAGCTCAAAGTATAATCATTTTTCAATTTGCTGATGTAATCTACTAATACACCGTAGTTATCTATTTTTAAAGGTGTATTCTGGTTGAATTCTTTAAGGGTCTTTACAAAATCTTTTTGAGCATTAAGTTCTATGGTTGTTCCATTGATATCCTCAACTTTTGAATGGTTAAGATAGGAAGTGCTTACACTTAATTTACTGCCTTTGTCATTAGTTTTCAATTCATAATTAACGTTGAATGAATGATCATTAGAATTAGAAGTGCCTTTATTTGCCGTTCTGGTTCTTAAAAGATTTTTATCAGTTAAGTTTGTAAACTCGTTGTAAAGATCAGTTGAAAGTTCTTTTGCTTTGTAATTGTAGTTGTTATAAGAAAATCCGAGATTTTGTTTCTCATTTATTTCGTAATCCAGATTTAGATAGCCACTGATATTTCTTGAAAGTTCATCAATATTTCCTTGTGAAGTTTGACGGAATTGAGAGTTTCCGTTTTCCAAAGTTAAATTTTGCCTGCGGTTATTATTTCCATAGTTTAAATTGGTTGAAACTCCGAGCTTATTTTTGCGGTAATTTAATGTAGTAGATGCACTTTGACTATTGAAGTAAGATTGTCTGTTTTCCATTTTCAGATTTCCGTTCAATCCATCAGTAGGTCTTTTCTTCAGTACAATGTTTACGATTCCCTGATTTCCTTCTACAGCAAATTCGGAAGAAGGCATTGTAATCACCTCAATTTTCTGAATGTTTTCTGAAGGCATTGATTTTAGAAGTTCAACCACAGCGTCAGGAGACATATTGCTCTTTCTACCATTCATATAAATAAGAACTGAATTTTTTCCTAAAATCTGAAGTGTTTTATCATCAGTTGTAGAAATTAGTGGTGTTTCTTTCAGTAAATCAAATGCATTAGAGCCTTTTGAAATTGGTGATGCTGCTACATCATAAACCAAACGATCAGCTTTTTTCTGAAAAACTTTTTTAGTCATCGTTACGGCTTCGATATCCTTTACTTTAGCCGTATCCTGTTTTTGCTGTGCTACTGATAGGATAGAAGCAAGTAGAAAAATTGGAAGAATAAGTGTTTTCATAGTTTTTAAATTTTTAAAGAAAAGAAAGCCGCGGTTATTAATTTTTTGTGATTTTGGTTGGTGATTAGTTTTTCTGATGGTTATTAGTGATTGCGGCTTTCTTTTGTGGGTTATTAGTTTTAGTTTTTAGTTTGATTTGGTTATCAGTTTTTTCTGTTTCAAAATTATATTTGGTGTTCATTTTTTACAATCCTCATTATATCAATCAAAGTTTTTATTAAATGAATTCAAGGTTTTGTGGTTTGGATTTATAGTTCTGTGCTTTGATTGTTATTTAACATCACAAAGATATATAAATAATTTAGTATTATGCAATACAAAGTAGTAAATTATTTTTATAATTCTATATAAAGTATTGATAATCAGCGTAAAAAAATAATTAATAATTAATTAGATTTATACATAACACAACAAAAGGATGCAAAATATTACATCCTTCAATAAAATTTTTTGAATTTATTTTTTATTCTCTGTCGAAACGTGCCAGCTTTTTATCAACCCAAATGGTTGCAAAAGGGAAAAAAGCAGCAATCAGTGCGAAGACAAAGTCCTCATCATCCCATTTAAAGATTTTTCGAGCCGGCAAAATAAGAAGCAGATAAAGTGTGAAAAACAAGCCGTGTATGTTTCCCATTATAATAATGTAAATGGTTGGTGCAAGTGCATCACGATCATAACGGATCCAAATCATTGCAGAAAAAAGGAGACACCAAGAAATGGCTTCTAACAGACAAACCTGCTTAAACCACTTAATTATTTTTTCTTCTGAATATTTAGAAACTATATTATCAATAAAATTATTCATTATTTACTTCTTATAGAAAGAACTTCCATCTAGATATTCAAAAACTTCAGGCGGAAGCATTGGCCTTACATTTTTGCCATCTTTAATCATGTTCCTTATTTCTGTTGCTGAAAGTTCAATTATCGGTGCTTTTATAAGATTAATGTTGTCGTGCTGCAGATATTCAGAATCTTTTTTCTCACCCTCAAAAATCCTTGGGTACACGATAATCTGATGATTTTTAATTAAAGTTTCAGAATTTTTCCATTTTGATAAACCTTCCAAGTTATCTTCACCCATAATCAGAGCGAAGCTTACCTCAGGATATTTTTCGTGAAGATAAGTCAGCGTATCAATAGTATAACTTGGCTGTGGTAAAGAAAATTCTACATTGGAAGCTCTCATTTTTGGGTAATTTTTCACTGCAAGTTGTACCATATCCAAACGGTTATGGTCTTTTAACAGGGATTTTTTCTCCTTGAAAGGATTTTGAGGACTTACAACAAACCACAATTCATCCATATCAGAGTTTTCTAAAATATAATTCGCCAAAATCATATGTCCGATATGAATGGGATTAAAACTGCCGAAAAATAAGCCGATTTTTTTCATAGAATTTGCAGGGTGTGGGATGTTGAGTGCGGGATGTTTGCAAAATTAAATTCAATTTTTATCATCATTTTAATTACAGTTTCTCTTTTCAACTTTAAACTATTGTCAATCCTCCAATATCTAGCATCCAACATCCATCTTAATGAAACTTCACATCCCGAATATTCAGATAATAGGTTACATTTCCTTTCCAGTGGTTTTCTTCTGCGGTAAAGGCGATGTCGAAAGTTTTATTTTTGAAATCTTCTAGATGTTTCCCCAGTTTGAAGCCTACACATTCTATATTTCTGCTGTTGGCAGGATTGTGAAGATAAAATTTGATGTGGTTTCCGTCTTTCCCCATCTGTTTCACATATCCTGATATATTTTGGTTTTTCAGAACCAGAACCGGTTTCATATTGTGTGGTCCAAATGGAGCAAGCTTTCTGTGAAAATTAAAAAATTCCTTGTTCAACTCCTCAATTTCAACTTCAGAATCAATCGTTATTGAAGGCACTTTTTGATGTTCTTGAATCTTTGCAGCAACTACCTCTTCAAATTTCTTTTTAAAGGCATCGAAACGGTCTGGCTCCATTGATAATCCCGCAGCTGCAGGATGTCCACCAAATTTTGTGAAATATTCCGAGCAAAGCTCCAGCGCTTCGTGTACATCAAAATCAGCAACAGAACGTGCAGATGCTACCAATTCTCCGTTATTTCCATTGGTGAAAACCAAAGTTGGTTTGTAATAACTTTCTGTTAAACGGGAAGCAACAATACCTATTACGCCTTTATTCCATTCTGGGCCATAAACGATTGTGGTAGAATTTTTTACTTGATTAGTGGTTACAACCTGCTCCAAAGCTTCGGTAGTACTCGTAAGATCAAGTTCACGGCGAGAATCGTTCAGGTCTAAAATATCATTAACGATTTGGTGAGCATGTTTAAGATTATCGGAAACCATCAGTTCCACAGCAGCTTTTCCGTGCGAAATTCTTCCGGCAGCATTAATTTTGGGTGCAATTTCAAAAACAATATTCGAAATTTCGTAGGTGGCCAGTTTGTCTTCAGGAATTAAAAGCCTTAAACCCAAATTTCTGGTTTTTCTTAATGTTTTCAAGCCCATTTTTGCCAAAACACGGTTTTCACCCGTCATCGAAACAATATCTGCAGCAATTGAAATCGCTAACAAATCAGTTAATTCATAAAGCTCAGCTTCAGGAATTTTGTAAATCGTATTTAAACCCTGACAAAGCTTGAAGCCAACACCACAACCTGATAATTCTTTAAAAGGATAACGGCAATCATTTCTTTTAGGGTCCAAAACTGCCACAGCATCAGGAATTTCTTCGCCTGGTAAGTGATGGTCGCAGATAATAAAATCTACACCAAGATGTTTGGCATATCCAACTTTATCTAATGCTTTAATCCCGCAATCTAAAGCGATAATTAAAGAAAATCCATTTTCTTTTGCAAAATCAATCCCTTCGGATGAGATACCATATCCTTCAGAATTACGGTCCGGAATATAAAAATCGAGATATTTTTTCTCAACAATTTTGCTCAGGTAAAGGTACATCAGCGCTACAGCTGTAGTTCCGTCGACATCGTAATCGCCGTAAACCAGGATTTTTTCACCGTTTTCAATCGCCGTTGCAATGCGCTCGACTGCCTTTTGCATATCGGCCATCAGGAATGGGCTATGGATATCGGTAAAGTTGGGTTTGAAGAATTCTCGCGCCTTCTGATAATTGTCTATATCACGCAGAACCAGGATTTTGGATTCCAGTGTTCCAAATCCGAGTGAGGTACTCAATCCGTCCACCACATCTTCATCAGGTTCAGGTTTGTAAATCCATTTTTGATTCATAATGCAACAAAAATAACGATTTTATTTTATTTTTTTAGGAGCCGGGAACCTGCTTTCCATTACAATTCCTCGTCCCACATCTATGCCGACGCTTACTGCGGGATTTTCATTTCAATCAGGGCTAAAAAACAAAAAACCGCCCAAACTTGAGCGGTATTTATCATTCTCCAGACTTAAGATTTCATACTTCATACTTCCATCCTCTTAATACATTTGTTGCTGAAGTTCTTTTATTTTTTTGTCAGAAAGATAATCATCGTAAGTCATATCTCTGTCTATCACACCTTTTGGAGTTAGCTCGATAATTCTGTTACAAACGGTTTGCAACATTTCGTGGTCATGAGATGCCAATAAGATATTTCCTTTAAAGTTTACCAAAGAGTTGTTCAATGTTGTAATACTTTCAAGGTCAAGGTGATTGGTAGGTTCATCCAGCAACAGAACGTTTGCTCTTTGCAGCATCATTCTGCTGAACATACATCGCATTTTTTCACCTCCGGAAAGTACTGTGGAAGACTTCAAGGCTTCATCACCTGAAAAGAGCATTTTTCCAAGGAAGCCTCTCATATATTCTTCATGTCTTTCTTCATCGTTTTTGGTAAACTGTCTCAACCAGTCTACAAGGTTAGAATTTTTATCCTGAAAAAACTCTGTATTATCCAACGGCATGTAAGATTGGGTTGTAGTAACGCCCCACATATATTCACCTTTGTCAGCCTTCTGGTTTCCTGAAATAATTTCAAAAAACTCAGAAATAGCTAAAGAGTTTTTAGAGATAATCGCCACTTTATCACCTTTCTTCAATTTAAAATCAACGTTGGAGAAAAGAAGTTCGCCGTCTTTGGTTTTTTCCAGATCTTTTACTTCCAGTATTTGGTCACCTGCTTCTCTTTCCGTTTCAAAAATAATTGCAGGGTAACGTCTTGAAGTGGGTTTAATATCTTCAATATTTAACTTATCAATCATTTTCTTTCTTGCTGTAGCCTGTTTAGCTTTAGCAACGTTGGAAGAGAATCTTGCGATGAAATCCTGTAATTCCTTTTTCTTTTCCTCAGCTTTTTTGTTTGCCTGTTGTCTTTGTCTTGTTGCCAACTGCGAAGCCTGATACCAGAATGAATAGTTACCGGTGTAAAGGTTGAGTTTAGAATAGTCAAGGTCGCCAATGTGTGTACAAACTGTATCTAAGAAGTGACGGTCGTGTGAAACCACAATTACCGTATTTTCATAATCAGCCAAAAAATCTTCTAACCAAGAAATCGTATCAATATCAAGGTCGTTGGTAGGTTCATCCAAAATTAACACATCTGGATTTCCGAAAAGTGCCTGAGCCAAAAGAACTTTTACTTTGTCCTTATTTTCAAGCTCACCCATCATTTGCCAGTGCATTTCATCTTTAATTCCCACATTTGAAAGCATGGTTTGTGCATCAGATTCAGCATTCCAACCGCCCATTTCATCATAGATGACACCAAGTTCACCAGCTTTTATACCGTCTTCGTCGGAAAAATCAGGCTTTGCATAGAGTGCATCCATTTCTTCCTTAATCTCGAAAAGTTTTTTATTTCCCCTTAAAACAGTTTCTAAAACCGTATAATTGTCATAAGCAAAGTGATCCTGCTCCAATACTGACATTCTTTTACCAGGTTCTAAAGAAACATGACCGGTTGTAGGTTCCTGTTTTCCGGTTAATATTTTTAGGAAAGTAGATTTTCCGGCTCCGTTGGCTCCGATAATTCCGTAGCAGTTTCCTTTGGTAAACATGATGTTCACCTCGTCAAAAAGCACCCTCTTTCCGAACTGTAATGATAAATTTGATACTGTTAACATAGAGTTTCGTAAATTTGCGGCAAAAATACGAAAAGAAATTGGGTTTTCGGGCTTCAAATATGTAAGAAATATTGATGAAAATTTTTAATATAATTCTCTAAATCAAGTTAAAAAGAGTTAAAAATTTTAAAAACATTCATTTAAATTATATAAAAACGACTAATTAATAAAATATAACTTTGCCCTAGGAATTATGAAGATTGAAAAGACTGTTAATATCTTAAACAAAAGAGCGCGATTCGAGTATGAAATCTTAGAACAGATGGAAGCTGGCATTGTGCTTACAGGAACAGAGATAAAGTCTTTAAGGTCTTCGAAAGCTTCAATTACAGAAAGTTTTTGTCAATTTATAGAAGGGGAGTTGTATGTTATTAATATGATGATAGATGAGTATAAACTTGGAACTTTCTATAATCATAAGGCTAAAAGGGAACGAAAATTGCTGCTGCACAAAAAGGAATTGCAGAAATTTGAAAGAAAACTTAAAGATGCTGGCAATACTATAATACCTTTAAAACTATATATTAACGACAAAGGTTTGGCAAAACTACAGATTGCTTTAGCGAGAGGTAAAAAACTGTTTGATAAAAGGGAAGCTATAAAAGATAGAGAAAATAAACGAAATCTTGATAGAATCCTTAAGAAAAATTAAAAAATCTCTTCTAAAACTTTGTTTATAAAGAAAAATTATATTTATTTTGCATAATCAATTATTTAATCATTTAATTCTATGAAAAATCTAAAATTAGGAATTTCAGCATTGGCACTTACTGTTGCCTCTACTGTGTTTGCTCAAACAAGCAACAACCCGTGGTTAATCGGAGTTGGTGCTCATGCAGAGAATCACGTAGCTGCTGGCGGTAATGCAGGTGATGTGTTAAAAACTGCTTTTAGTGGTGAAGATTTATACAACATCAATAATTTTACTATCACTCCGCCACTTTCAAAATTAACTGTAGCTAGACATTTAGCTGGACCTCTTGTATTAGACTGGCAGACAACTGTTGGTAATGTTGATAACAAGAAAATTGGTATGGGAAAAGAATTTTTCCTACAAACTGGTTTAGGTCTTCAGTTAAAAGCTAACTCCCTTTGGAATGAAGAATCTTGGTTCGATCCTTATGTAAGAGTTGGTGCTAACTATTTAAGACATGACTATTCTGGTACAGGTCTTGTAAATGGTGACAATGAGCCACTAGGAGCTAACCACTTTACATTAGCAACAGGTCTTGGATCTAACTTCTGGTTAACTAAAAACTTTGGTTTAGGTATTCAGGGAGATTATGTATCAACTCCTGGTAACAATTCAGGTATCCCTAATTTCTGGCAAGCAGGTGCATCTCTATTATTTAGATTTGGACAAACTGACAGAGATAAAGATGGTATCTTAGATAAAGATGACCTTTGCCCTGATACTCCAGGTTTAGCAGAGTTCCAAGGATGTCCTGATACTGACGGTGACGGAGTTCCAGATAAAGATGACCAATGTCCAGAAGTTGCAGGTCCTGCAGATAACAATGGTTGCCCTTGGCCAGATACAGACGGTGATGGTGTGGTAGACAAAGATGATCAATGTCCTACAGTTGCTGGTCCTGCTGAAAACAACGGTTGCCCTTGGCCAGATACTGATAACGATGGTATCTTTGATAAAGATGATGCTTGTCCTACAGTTCCAGGTCTTGCTCAATACAATGGATGTCCTAAACCACAGTCTGCATACGCTGAAGAAGCAACTGTAGCATTACAAGATATCCTATTCAACTTCAACAAGTCTACTTTAAGACCAGAATCTAAACCAAAATTAGATGCTGCTGCTGAAATCATCAAGTCTTCAAACGGTGGAACTTTCTTATTAACTGGTCACACAGATAAAAAAGGTTCTGAATCTTACAACCTTAGACTTTCTCAAAGAAGAGCTGCTTCTGTAGTTGCTGCACTAGAAGCAAGAGGTGTAAACGGAAACCAATTGAAATCTAAAGGTGTTGGTGAATCTGAAGCAACAGTTGCAGAAAATGCTTCTGACGCTGAAAGACTAAAAGACAGAAAAGTTGTTGTAAGCGCTGTTGATGCTGCTGCTTGGGACGCTATCAAAAAGAGAGATTACTAATCAGTAATTAATCATATAAAAAAACATCCGCAATAGCGGGTGTTTTTTTTTGGATTTTCATTATTTTTGCAACCTAAATTCTATTAATATATGGGACGCGCATTCGAGTATAGAAAAGCTTCAAAAATGGCACGTTGGGACAAAATGGCCAAAACATTTTCTAAAATTGGGAAGGATATTGCATTAGCTGTAAAGGCAGGTGGTTCTGATCCTGATTCTAATCCTGCTTTAAGAAGATGTATCCAAAATGCCAAAGGTGCCAATATGCCTAAAGATAATGTTGAAAGAGCAATCAAAAAAGCTAGCGGTGCTGATGCTGAACATTATGAAGAAGTAACTTATGAAGGATATGGGCAAGGAGGTGTTGCATTTTTTGTTGAATGTACAACTAATAACCCAACCAGAACTGTGGCTAATGTAAGAGCGGTTTTTAATAAGTTTGACGGTAATTTAGGAAAGAATGGTGAACTTGCATTTATCTTTGACCGAAAGGGAATTTTCACAATTGAAAAAGCATTAGTTAAAATAGATTGGGACGATTTTGAAATGGAAATGATTGATGGTGGTGCCGAAGAAATAGATTCTGATGATGAAGAAATAATGGTAACCACAGCTTTTGAAGATTTTGGATCGCTTTCTCATAAATTGGATGAACTTGGCATTGAAGCTAAAAGTGCTGAACTGCAAAGAATTCCAAATAATACCAAAGAAGTTACAGAAGACCAGTTTAAAGCAAATATGAAAATGCTGGAACGCTTCGAAGAAGATGATGACGTACAAAACGTATATCACAATATGGAAATAACAGATGAACTGTTAGAGAAACTATAGAACAAACGCTGACTAAGTGGTCAGCGTTTTTTACTTATCTTAATAGTATATCTTGTACATCATCGCCCATCCTTACCATTACTGAGCGTGCATAAGAACAATGTGGATATACCTTCCAATGGTTTTCGCGGGCAAATTTTATCCCTTCTTCCACAAGATATCTTCCCATTCCTCTGCCTTCAAATTTTGGGTGAACCAAAACAAAAGAAATAATCAATTTATTTTCTTCAGGAAATATAGTGTAGGTTAGCCTGCCAACTTCTTCATCTTCTTTATTTAAAGTTATTACACCACCATTTCCTGATTTACTGTTTTCGAAATTCATAAATTAAATTTTTAAATTCAAATTAAATATAAAGTAACAGTCTTAAATTTAAGAAATAAAAATTAAGAATAATTTACAGAATTTAGCTGTTTTTTTAATTAATTTTCCTGTCCGGTGTAATAATTATAATCTTTTATAATCCTATTTATGAATTGTCTTTCAGTATATTCGGTGGGATTAATCTCAAGTTTTAGGATTTCTTTTATTTTGTTTGAAAGTTTACTGATGATGATTCGGTCATCAATCTTCAAAGCCTTTTGATAGTTTTCTTTGATAATTCTCATATCATTATCCGACAGAGCGATCACTTGTGGAAAAACCGGAACATAATCAGCACTTAAATTTTCTAAAATGGTATGTGAAATGTTAACATCATTTCTTAGAGAAATTACTGCAGTTCCTGTAGAAATATCACCTAATCTCTGATTGTTTTTGGATACAATCATTGTGATAAGACCAACTATACCTGAACTGATAAAAATATCAATCAACCGAAAAACCCAACGCATCAAATAATCACCAAAACTTGCTTGGTATCCATCTATTTTTACCACCTTAATTTTAAACATTTTTTTTCCAAATGTTTGTCCTTCCATAAGGCTTTCGCAAACCAAAGTATAAATATGTATTGGTAAGGTAATAAACATCATTAGTGCTGCAGCAGACCAATTGTCTAGTGTGTTTAAATATGGTTCTATATTAAAAATACGGAAGAACAAAAAGAAAATAAAAAGCAAATAGGCGCCTTTAATTAAAATATCAATAATAAAAGCCAGAATTCTTTCACCAACGCTTGCCACATTGAAGTTTACATTTACATTTTGTGAAGTATTGATAGCAATTTGAGACATAATTTTTATTATTTTAGCCTATAGAATTATGAGGGAAGTTGCTTTTATAAAACAAAATAAAGAAAAATGGTTGGGAATTGAGCAGGTTATCAGCAGTAAAATTAAAAAAAATCCTGATGAACTTTCTTCCCTCTATATTAATTTGGTAAATGACTTATCGTTTGCCCAAACCTATTATCCTAAAAGCAAAACAACCGTTTACCTCAATCATCTTTCCTCACTTGTTTTTCAGAAAATTTACAAAACCAAAAGAGTAGAGGAAAACCGTATTAAATATTTTTTCCTTAAGGAAGTCCCGCTATTGTTATATGATTATCGCAGATACCTATATTATGCGTTTGGTTTCTTTGTAATATTTGTTTTAATTGGCTTGCTTTCAACCATATATGATAAGGAATTTGTAAAATTGATCTTGGGTGAAGAGTATGTGAATATGACCATAGAAAACATCAAAAAAGGAAATCCTGTTGGCGTTTATCAGCAAGGATCTAATTGGGGAGGATCAGCATATATTATTTTTAATAATATTGTAGTTGGAGCAAAACTCTTTATCTATGGAGTTTTTGGTGGTGTGGGAACGCTGTTTGCGTTGCTTCAGAATTGTATTATGTTGGGTGCGTTTCAGTATTTCT
The DNA here is from genome assembly GCA_023394415.1 of Bacteroidota bacterium. Lineage (GTDB taxonomy): Bacteria > Bacteroidota > Bacteroidia > Flavobacteriales > Weeksellaceae > Planobacterium. Next base: position 114,508 of record JAEXAR010000001.1, on the reverse strand, counting down.
TTCATGAATATGGTGCTTTAAAAGACAGTGCGAGAGGAATTTGGCTACACGGAACTTTTGAAATTTTTAGTATGGTGGTAGAAGCAGCTGCAGGTTTAATTTTGGGTGCATCTATTTTGTTTCCCAAAACATATTCGAGACTAAATTCTTTTAAATTAGGATTTAAGGATTCTTTCAAAATATTTTTAAGTACCATTCCTTTTACCATAGTTGCAGGGCTTATCGAGGGTTATGTTACAAGATATGCGCTTAAAATGCCTTTGGCAGTAAATATTATCATTATTTTCGGTTGTCTGTCGATCATTAGTTTTTACTACCTTGTTTATCCACATATTGTTGCTAAAAAAATTAATAAATATGATGCAGTTTTATAAGAAAAGAGATTTTGGAACTTTAGTGAGCGATACCTTTACTTTTTTTAAAGAAAATGGGAAGAATTATTTCAAAAATTATATTTTACTCAACGGTCTTTTGCTCATTTTAATGGTGGCACTTTTTGTATTTGGCTATCGTGAAATATTTGGGCAAATATTCAAAGGAAATACGGGTGGGGAAAGTTACTATTTTGAGACCTATTTTCAGGAAAATCAGGTGATGCTGATTTTCGTTTCCATCCTACTTTTTATCATCTTTCTGGCAGCGATGATTATTAATTATTCTTATCCGGTTCTTTATATGAAGCGGCTATCAGAAACTGGCAATAAAAATATTAAGGCGGATGATATATTAAGCGATATTAAATCTAATTTTGGACGATTTATGCTTTTTTTACTGGGGATGATATTTGTGGTGATGCCTTTGGCGATGATGATTTTCGGAGTTTCCTACATTCTTGTTTTTATACTTATCGGGTTCTTTTTAATGATCTTAATAATGCCGGCGATGATGAATGTAATTAATTTTTTACTCTACGATTATCTACATACCAAAAAGGGATTTTTCGAGTCATTAAGTTATGCATTACGTTCACAGTTTTCTTATCAAAACGGAAGTTTGCCATCACCTTTTTGGAAATATTGGGGTTCTACAGCAGTCATATATCTCGTTATTCAGGTGGCATCTACAGTGTTTACGATGATTCCTATGATTATACTTTTCACAAGCATCTATACGGTTGAAAACAACGGCAGCACTCAAAATCCTTTCGAAGGAACTATAGGAATTATGTTTTTTGTTTTTTATGGAATTGCAATTCTGGCGTCATTAATATTGGCAAATATTATTTACATCAACGCTGGCTTAATGTATTATGATAGCCGTACAGACTTGCATCAAAAGGATAATATCACCGAAATTGAAAGTATAGGGAATGCGTTTTAGACTCCTTTTTCTTTTTTTAATATTGTATTCAATCCCAATTCTTGCACAAGAATCGGAATCTGAACCGCCTTTTACTGTACAGGAAATCGATTCGGTTGCCTATGGTTTGTCAAACGGTGATGTTATAGTTGATTCCATAATTCATCGAAATTATGTAACAGATAATACCGTTTATCCTAAAGCTTTAAATCCAAATTTTAGAAATAAATATAAAGGACCGGAATTCGATTACACTACAATAAAACCAAAGGAATCACTTTGGGAAAAAATCGAGAAAAGGATAAAGAAAATTCTGAGAGCGATTTTTGGCGATAGCCTTCCAAAACAAGCTAACGAATTTATTACGGTTATTTTCAGAATTTTAGCGGTAATTATCGTTGGGTTGGTTCTTTATTTTCTGATTTCCTATTTGCTCTCCAAAGATGGCAACTTCATTTTTGGTAAAAAAAACAAAAAAATCAACCTGAATGCAACTAATTTGAATGAAAACATCCACGAAATCAATTTTGGAGAGACCATTTTAAGTTTTGAAAAGAAGAAAGATTACAGATCTGCTATTAGGTATCATTACCTATCAGTATTAAAGAAACTTTCTGATAAAAAGTTAATTGAATGGAATCCTGAAAAAACCAATAAAGATTACGTTTCAGAATATTCTGTTGCGGCATCAAAAGACCATTTTAGGAATTTGTCGTATATCTTCGATTACGTTTGGTATGGTGAATTTGATATTGATGAGGAAAGTTATGTGCAGTTTAAAAGTAAGTTTGAAAATTTTAAAGTTTAAATGAATAAAACCTTCAAAATATATGCAATTCTGTTTGCCATTGTTTTAGCTGTTCTTGCTTTGCTTGAGTTCAGCAAAAATGAGGTTACAGATTGGCGTAAAAATTTTGATGTGAACGAGAAAACACCTTTTGGACTCTACGTTTTCAACCAAGAAGCACAAAATTTGTTTAAAAACAAACTGAAAAAAACAGAACTGTCTCCCTTTAATTATTATGAGGATGGGAAAAAGTTTACCCCTCACAACATCTTAATTATCGAAAAAAATGTTGATACTTATTCTTGGCAACGCATTTTGAAACAGGTTAATGCAGGTTCCGATGCAGTAATCATTGCGCAGGATTTACCCCAATATCTTGCAGATACATTAAAATTCCAGCAGACGGTGGTAAGTTTTGATGATAAGCAAACACTTAAATTTACAGATACCAAATTTACAAACGACTCTATATACCTTGATAAATTACCTTTAGGTAACGGATTTTATTCCATTGGTAAGAACAATCAGATTTTAGGAAAGGTTGTAGATACGGAAAAAAGAGAAAAAGCCAACTTTTTGAAAGCCAGTTTTGGTAAGGGGAATTTTTACCTGCATTGTGAACCTCTTTTTATAACGAATTATTATCTATTAAAACCCGGAAACCAAAAATATCTTGAAGCTTTCTTCTCTTATATTCCTGATCGAGAAACGATATGGTTTACCGAAAATTCGTCAATAGCCACATCTGGATCTCCTTTGCGCGTGATTTTAGCAAATGATGCTTTGCGTTACAGTTGGTGGCTGCTTTTAGCCGGGTTATTACTGTTCGTTATTTTTAATGCTAAAAGAAAACAGCGTATCGTTCCTATAATGGAGCCTTTGAAAAATAAATTTGTTGAATTTGTGCAGAGCGTTGGGAATTTATACCTTCAAGAAGGCGATTTTCATGATATGATGGCAAAAAAAGCGCAATATTTCCTCAACAAAGTGAGATTGGACTTAATGATTGAAACAAAAGATTTAGACGATATATTTGCTAAAAAATTGCAATTAAAAACAGGCTCTTCCTCAGAAAATATTAACGAAGCCATATCTTTGATTAAGAAAGCGCAGAATCCTTATGCTAGTGTGATGAAGGAAGATCTAATCAGGATGAATAAACTTTTAGATGAAATATTAAGATAGTTCAAAAGTTTCAAAAAACAGGAAAGAATTGAACAACATTGAAGCATATTAAACAGAAGAAATTATGGAAAATTCAGAATTTCAAAATTCAGAACATACAACAACGCAGTTTCAGTCAAGAATTGAAATGACCGAATTGCGACAAAGCTTGGAAAAAGTAAAAGCCGAAATTGGGAAAGTTATTGTAGGACAAGAATCTATGATTGAGCATCTTCTTGCAGCACTACTTTCCAATGGGCACGTTCTTATTGAAGGTGTTCCCGGTGTTGCTAAAACCATTACCGCAAAATTGTTGGCCAAAACGGTTGATGTAGGGTTCAGTAGGATACAATTTACACCGGATTTAATGCCTTCAGATATTTTAGGAACCTCTGTTTTCAATATGAAAAATTCTGAATTTGAATTCAAAAAAGGACCTATTTTCTCAAATTTCATCTTAATTGATGAAATCAACCGTTCACCTGCTAAAACACAGGCTGCACTGTTTGAAGTGATGGAAGAACGCCAAATTACAATGGATGGCACACGTTACGAAATGCAAGAGCCTTTTTTGGTTGTAGCTACACAAAATCCGATAGAACACGAAGGAACTTACAGACTTCCAGAAGCACAATTGGATAGATTCTTATTTAAAATCAACGTTGGTTACCCAAATCTTCAGCAGGAAGTTGAAATTATTAAAAACCAACACGAGAACAAACTCGAAGATAAAACCGACGCAGTGCAGCGTGTCATTTCCGGAGAGCAATTAAAAAACTATCAGCACTTGGTAAAGGATATTATTGTGGAGCCTCAATTGTTGGAATATATTGCAAAAATTACCATTAACACTAGAGAAAATCAATTTCTGTATTTGGGAGCATCGCCTAGAGCAAGCTTGGCTTTATTAACGGCATCCAAGGCATTTGCTGCCATCCGCGGAAGGGATTTTGTAACGCCTGAAGATATTAAAGAAGCAAGTTACGCAGTTCTTCGCCATAGAGTAATGGTTTCGCCAGAGCGAGAAATGGAAGGATTAACCGCAGATGAAATTATTAGGCAAATTTTGGAAACGATAGAAATTCCGAGATAATAAAAGCACAAAAGGCACAAAAGATTTTTGCCTTTTGTGGATAAAAAAATAGGAATTTAAAAAAAATCTTTGATTTTTAAACTTTTGTGACCTGTTAAAATATTATCAGTTCCATCTATTCAGATAAAACAACCTTTTGTGCCTTTTGTGGTTAAAAAAATATGTTTAAACAAACTTACATCAACAACCGATTTTTCTTTACGCTTTTTGGCGTGGGAATTCTCTATGTGCTGGCATTTTTCTTTCCGGTGATGATGTGGTTTGCACACGCTTTGCTGGTTTTGGCTATTTTAATTTTTATTGTTGATTATCTTTTGTTGTTTAACCAAAAAAATGCAGTTCTGGCTCAAAGAATTTTGCCGGAAAAACTTTCTAATGGTGATGAAAATCCTGTAAAAATTGATATTCGCAACAATTATCCTTTTAAAATAAAGACCAAAACCATCGACGAGATTCCATTTCAGTTTCAGAAAAGAGATTTTTTGATTGAACGGGTTATTTTGCGAGGAAGAAATGTTTTTTTTCAATATGTTTTAGAACCGAAAGAGCGTGGTGAATATAGTTTTGGCAATCTGAACATTTTTGTAGAGTCACCAATTGGTTTTGTTTCCCGAAGATTTACCTTTCAGAAGGATGCAATGCTGCCAAGTTATCCTTCGTTCATACATCTGCGTAAGTATGAACTGATGGCACTACAGAATGAATTTCTATTAGGAGGTATTAAAAAAATTCGCAAACTAGGGCATACGATGGAGTTTGAGCAGATCAAAGAATATGTTCAGGGAGATGATGTGCGCACGATCAATTGGAAAGCCACTTCCAAACAGAATAAATTGATGATTAATCAGTTTCAGGATGAAAAATCCCAGCGAATCTTTATGCTTATTGATAAAGGTCGTACGATGCAAATGCCATTTAACGGATTGAGTTTGCTAGATTATTCGATAAATGCAACGATGGCACTTTCTCACGTCATCTTAAAAAAAGGTGATCGTGCTGGAATGATGACATTTTCTAAAAAAGCAGAGAATAAAGTTTCTGCAGATAATAAATCAGGCCAATTGCGAAAAATTTCCGAAGCGTTGTATAATATCAATACCAATTTCTACGAAAGTGATTTCGGAAGGTTGTATCAGGAAGTAAAATATTCAGTTGGACAAAGAAGTTTAGTGTTGCTTTTTACCAATTTTGAAACATTAGATGCTGTAAACCGGCAGATGAAATATTTACGAGGGATTGCAAAAAACCATCTATTGGTGGTGATTTTTTTCAAAAATTCTGAACTGCAAAAGTTGATTCATACCAACCCAGAAAGTATGCAGGAAGTGTATGATGAAATTATTGCCGAAAAATTTGAGTTTGAAAAAAAGTTCATCATTCAGGAATTGCGCAAATACGGAATTTATACCATTTACACGCTTCCGGAAAACCTCAATTTAGAAGTAATTAATAAGTATCTTGAAATAAAGGCAAGAGGCATTCTTTAGAAAATATTACTAATTTTGGCTTCCATAAAAAGTAAAAAAATGAAAATCACTTTAAACCGTCTCAATGATGATTATTTATTTGAATGTAGCAATAGTGCCGGCAATTCAATTCTTTTAGACAATACATCACAACATAATGCAAAAGGCGTTTCACCAATGGAAAGTGTTTTAATGGCTGTTGCAGGATGCAGTGGGATTGATATGGTTTCCATCCTCAAAAAACAAAGGCAAAACATTACAAAATTTTCTGCTGAAGTAGAAGGAGTAAGAGTGCCTGTTGATGAAGCAAAACCATTTAAATCAATTTTGGTTAAATTTTTCGTTGATGGTGAAGTAGATGCTGCAAAAGCACAAAAAGCAGCCCAACTTTCTTTTGAAAAATACTGCTCGGTTTCTAAAACTTTGGAACCCAAGGTGGAGGTTTCGTATGAGGTTTTTGTGAATAATGTAAAATTGTAAAGTTGTAAAGATGTAAAGTCGTCAATATGTGAATAACAGCATTAGGACTTCCAAATCAAAAAAACAACTTTGCAGTTTTACAACTTTACAACTTCACGACTTTACAACTTCACGACATTCTCGACTGTATCAACTTCGCTACCGTCGCAGTCCAACCCGTTTGATGCGATGCTCCTACACCACGTCCGTTATCACCATGGAAGTATTCGTAGAACATAATGTAGTCTTTGAAGTGTTCATTTTTATTGAAGAGTTCGTTCCCACCGTTAAAAGCGCGTTCACTGTTTTCATTTTTCATAAAAATAGATTTTAGACGGTTGCTTAAATCATCAGCTATGAAATTTAGGTTTCGCATTTCACCACTTCCAACCGGGAATTCTACCTGTAAACTTTCGTCGTAATAGTAGTGGAAGCGCTGTAGACTTTCCACAATTAGAAAATTAATAGGAAACCAAATCGGTCCTCGCCAATTGCTGTTCCCTCCAAACATACGGCTTTCGCTTTCTGCAGGCAAGTATTTTACGATATAATGATGCTCATCTACATTAAATTCAAAAGGATTTTCTTCATAAATTTTTGACATTGAGCGGATGCCATAATCTGACAAAAACTCTTTTTCATCAAGCATTCTCTTTAAAATCCTGGTAATTCTGGTTTTACGAAGGATGCTCATCAAATGTTTTCTGCCTTTACCTTCTACTTCCCAATGTGAAACAAGTTTGGCAAGTTCTGGTTTGTTTTTTAGAATCCAGTCCATTCTTGCTGTAAATCCCGGGAGTTTCTCCAATGTATCGTGCTCTACAATTTCTACGGCGAACATTGGTATTAAGCCCACAATACTTCTTAATTTTAGATTTTTAGAGTTTCCGTCTTTCAGCTGAAGCACATCGTAAAAAAAGCCGTCTTTATCATCCCAAAGGCCATCCTTATCGCCAATACTCTCCATGGCTTGTGCAATATAGAGATAATGCTCAAAAAATTTAATCGCCATATCTTCATAAACGGGATTATAAAGGGCAAGTTCCATCGCAATACGCATCATATTAAGAGCAAACATCGCCATCCAACTTGTACCGTCAGCCTGTTCCAAATATTCACCGTTTTTAAATTGCATATTACGGTCGAAAGCTCCAATATTATCAAGCCCTAAAAATCCACCGCCGAAAATATTATTGTCATTGCGATCTTTTCGGTTTACCCACCATGTAAAATTCAGTAATAATTTTTGGAAAACACTTTCCAAGAAAGGGATGTCTGGTTTTCCGTTAATTTTTTCGTCAATTTTAAAGACTCTAAATGTAGACCAAGCGTGAACCGGAGGATTAACGTCACTGAAATCCCACTCGTAAGCAGGTAATTGTCCGTTGGGATGGATGTACCATTCTTTAGTTAAAAGACGCATCTGATGTTTAGCAAAACCACTATCAATAAGTGCAAACGGAACACAGTGAAAAGCCAAATCCCACGTTGCAAACCATGGGTATTCCCACTTATCGGGCATAGAGATGATGTCTTTGTTCTGCATATGTTCCCACTCTTTGTTACGAACAAAATGGTTAAAATCTCTCGGAGCATCAAGTTTGGGATCACCATTTAACCATTTGGAAACGTTGTAATGGTAGAATTGTTTATTCCATAAAAGCCCTGCAAAAGCTTGTCTTTGAACATTTTTTTCGTCTTCATCGGTGATTTCGCATTGTATATCATTGTAGAATTCATTTGCTTCCTGTTTTCTGATTTCAAAAATCTCATCAAAATCAAAAAAAGCATTATCCATATCGTGCGGACTTAATCTAAAATCAAAAGTTTTACTTTCTCCGCCTTCAATTTCAGTATCAATACAAAAGGCTGCTTTAGTTCCTTCGTATTTAGGGTTTGTCTTGTCTAAAGCTCTTGTAATATACTCATTAATACCATCTTTGAAGAATTTATTTTCTGAAGGTATACCAAAAACTTTCTGACTGTTCGTTTCATTTTCACAAAAGATAGCTTCAGTTTTGTTATCTCTAGCGTAGAATTTTTTAATATTTAATGCTTCGTGTTCGATGTCAATTTTTCCATTCACCGAAGTTTTTAGTTGAGGTTTATAAGTTCCATAACCCCAAGACCAATTATTACGGTACCAAAGCGTAGGAAGTATAACTAAAGGTGCTTTTTTATCACTTCTGTTAACTACTGTTACACGAATTAAAATATCATCGTGATTGATTTTAGCATATTCAATAAAAATATCAAAATATTCATTGTTATCGAAAATTCCGGTGTCTACTAGTTCATATTCAGGGTCTTTTTTGGTGCGCTTGGCATTTTCATCTACCAAATCCTGATAAGGAAATTCATTAATGGGATATTTATACACCATTTTCATATAAGAATGGGTAGGTGTATTGTCTAGATAATAGAAAATTTCTTTTATATCTTCACCGTGGTTTCCCTGATGATTGCTTAATCCAAAGAAACGTTCTTTGATAAATTTATCTTTTTTATTCCAGAATGAAAAAGCGAAACATAATCTCTGTTTGTTATCGCAAATTCCGGCAATTCCGTCTTCACTCCAGCGGTAGGTTCGGCTTATGGCTTCTTCGTAAGTTGTATAACCCCAAGCATTTCCATTTGGGCTATAATCTTCGCGTACAGTACCCCATTGTCTATTGCTAATATAAGGACCCCAAGTTTTCCAATCGGGGTTTTGTAATCGTTCCAGTTCAACATTCATCACTTTTCAATTAAAATGCTAAAATAAATTTTTTTCAATTAATGGAATTTTTAGAGTCATTGAAATGAAAGATTTAAAATGATTTCTAACTGTTAAATTACTGAAAATCAAAACGTAAAAAGTTTATATTATACTAAATGAATAATTTTAAGTACATATAAGAATAAAGAATATTCTGTCAATTTTTTGCTGAAAAGAAAATTAACCTTACTTTTGCGACAGATTTGTTCATTTACATATTGGAAATGTTATCAAGAAAGGTGGAGGGAATAGACCCTGCGAAACCTTGGCAACCCTCGCAATACGGAGAGAAGGTGCTAAATTCTACTCAAAGATTTTGGGATAGATAACAGAGATTCACTTACTTTTTTTAGGTAGCATTTTCAATTTTTTTAAGTATTATAAAATTGATTTCACCGCTACGACATATCACGTTACAAAATTTTAAAACATCATCAGGGTTTACTTCTGATATTGCTTTGAGTTATGAGGTTTTTGGCAAAGAACTTCATGCAGCTCCAGTGGTTTTAGTGAATCACGCTTTAACCGGTAATTCAAATGTAGCGGGTGAAAAGGGCTGGTGGAAAACGCTTATTGGCGAAGGAAAAATTATTGATACCAGAAAGTTTACTGTATTATGTTTTAATATTCCTGGCAATGGGTATGATGGACTTTTTATTAATAATTATAAAGATTTTAAAGCTTCTGATATTGCTAAAATTTTCATCTTAGGTTTGAAAGAGCTTAGAATTCAAAAACTTCATTCCTTAATTGGTGGTTCTGTTGGTGGAGGTATTGGTTGGGAAATGCTGGCTTTGGAAAATGACTTGGCAGAAAATTTTATTCCGGTTGCATCTGATTACAGAACTACAGATTGGCTGCATTCACAGTGTCTTGTACAAGAATTTTTACTGAATCATCCTGTAGAACCTCTGCAAAAAGCCAGAATGCATGCAATGTTATGCTACAGAACACCTCAATCTCTAAATCATAGATTCAATAAAGATTTTGATTTGGAAAAAGGGCTTTTAAAATCTCACGATTGGCTCAATTATCATGGTCAATCACTTAACGAAAGATTTAGTTTAAAAGCTTATCATATAATGAATCAATTGCTTATGACGATTGATGCTGAATTTGATGTAATAAAAAACATTAAAGCCAACATTCATCTTATTGCAGTAGATTCTGATCTGTTTTTCCCGGCTTTTGAGATTAAGAATTGCTATGAAAGTCTTGCAAAACACAATGTCAAAGTATATTATCACCAAATTAATTCTATCCATGGTCACGATGCTTTCTTAATGGAATATGAACAGCTTAACCAAATCTTAATGAAAATTGTAAAGTAAAAATGAAAAAGCAAAAAGAAGTTAACATTATTGAAAATAAAGCACTCGTCAATTTTGAAGGGATCGACTTCCTTGGGCAAATAGGTGTTGATAACCGTATCTTCCGTGCACTGAATGATGCACAAATTTCTGTCGGTGTGATTTCTCAACAAGCGATAGAAAACGGAATTTCAGTTTTGGTGGATCAAAACGATGCGGATTGTGCTGTGGAATGTCTTAATAAAGAATTTCATGAGGAAATAAAAGCAGGAAACGTCACTCAGATTTTTGCAATTAAAGATCTTTCTGTGGTCGGTTTGGTTTCAGAAAATTACCAAAAAATTTTATCAGAACTTCAGCGCAATAAGATTTTCCCTCTATTGCTTAATCAGGTGGCTTCAGCCAAAAGAATCAATTTAGTGGTTGCGAGCAATCAATTAGAAAAAACTAAAAATTTAATTGAAGCCGAAATTTATGGAAAGCCGAAGAAAATAAATCTTGCCATCATCGGTCACGGAAATGTTGGTAATGAATTGATAGAGCAGATTTTAGACTCCTCTCATGAGATTTTAAATAGAAAAAGAATTGATCTAAAGGTAGTTGCAGTTGCAAATTCTAAAAAAATAGCCCTCAACAAAGCAGGTTTCGGAAGTGATTGGAGGCAGAAAATTAAATTTTCAAATCAGGATTCCAGCATTCAGACATTGATAGATTTTACAAGAGAAAACCAACTTGAAAATCTTGTGGCGGTGGATAATACTGCAAGTAAAGATTTTGTTAAAAACTACTTCACTTTGGCAGAAAACGGTTTTGATTTAGTTTCGTCCAACAAAGTTTTTAATACGCTTCCTATTTCCGAATATCGAAATTTTCGACAAATTCTTTCTGCTAACAAGAAAAATTATCTCTACGAAACCAATGTTGGTGCAGGTTTACCTTTAATTGATACCATAAAATTGCTACATCTTTCAGGAGAAAATATTACAAGAATTAAAGGTGTTTTTTCCGGTTCATTGAGTTATATTTTCAATAATTTTTCAGTTCGCAACGATAAATTTTCAACCATCATCGGCGAAGCAATGGAAAAAGGTTTCACAGAACCTGATCCTCGCGAAGATTTATCCGGAAATGATGTTGCTAGAAAATTGTTGATTTTGGCGCGTGAATTAGATTTGATTAATGAATTCAGCGATATCAATATTCAAAATTTAATTCCCGAAAATTTATTGGAAATTTCAAAAGAAGAATTCATTTCCCGAATTCCGGAATTGGATGAAGAGTATCAAAAAATAAAAGAAAATCAACAACCGAATCACTTTTTGCGCTATGTTGGAGATTTGCACGGCGATTTGCAGCAGGAAAAAGGAGAGTTGGACGTAAAATTGGTTTCTGTTCCGGCAACTTCTGCACTTGGACAACTCAAAGGTTCCGATTCTATTTTTGAAATTTATACTGAAAGTTACGGAGAAAACCCAATTGTAATTATGGGAGCAGGAGCCGGCGCAAAAGTGACTGCGAGAGGAGTTTTTGGAGATATTTTAAGAATCAGTGAAAATAAGTAAATGTAACAATTTAAAAATGTAGCAATGTAACAATCACTTGAAGTCTACAAGACGCAGGATTTACGATTGGTAAACTGTTACATTGATACATTGGTAAATTAATAATTATGGAAAATTTTGAAACCAACGCAATCCGCACTCAAACGGAAAGAAGTCAGTTTGACGAGCATTCCACGCCTTTATATCTAACTTCAAGTTTTGTTTTTCAGGATGCGGAAGATATGCGAGCAAGTTTTGCCGAGGAAAAAGACAAAAATTTATACAGCCGTTTTTCCAATCCCAACGTTACTGAATTTATCGATAAAATCGTGAAAATGGAAGATGCAGAAAGTGGTTACGCGTTTGCAACAGGAATGGCGGCGATTTATTCCACTTTTGCAGCACTCCTCAATTCGGGCGACCATATTGTGAGTTGTCAGTCGGTTTTTGGTTCCACGCACACGCTTTTCACGAAATATTTTCCAAAATGGAATATTGAAACGACCTATTTCAAAGCTGAAGATGCAGAAAATGTGGAGAAATATATTCAACCCAACACCAAAGTTCTGTATTTGGAAACACCAACTAATCCTGCGATTGAGGTTTTAGATTTAGATTTTTTTGGAAACATTGCAAAAAAACACAACCTTATTTTCATTGTAGATAATTGTTTTGCAACGCCTTATCTTCAACAGCCGATAAAATTTGGTGCAGATATCGTCGTTCATTCTGCAACAAAACTCATTGATGGTCAAGGTCGTGTTTTGGGCGGAGTTGCTGTTGGAAAAGCCGATTTAATAAGAGAAATTTATCTTTTTGCGAGAAATACGGGACCTGCAATGTCGCCATTCAACGCTTGGGTTTTGAGCAAAAGTTTGGAAACTTTGGCAATCCGTGTCGAAAAACATTGCGAAAACGCGCTGAAAGTTGCTGAATTTTTAGAAAACCATCCAAATGTGGAATTGGTAAAATATCCGTTCCTGAAATCACATCCAAGTTTTGAAACCGCCAAAAAACAAATGAAATTGGGTGGAAATATCGTCGCTTTTGAAGTAAAAGGCGGTATTGAAGGCGGCAGAAATTTTTTAAACAAAATAAAAATGTGTTCCCTTTCCGCAAATCTCGGTGATACGAGAACGATTGTAACACATCCTGCATCAACAACGCATTCCAAACTTTCCGAAGAAGAAAGAAATGAAGTCGGCATTACCGCAGGATTAGTACGTTGTTCCGTCGGTTTAGAAAATGTGGAGGATATTGTTGCGGACTTAAATCAAGCGCTTGATAATTAATATTTTATAAAATTAGAAAAAGGGCTGAAAATTGAGTAATTTTGCAACCCGAAATTTCAACTATGAAAAATACCGAAAAACTATACAAGGCCCTCAACGAAAGAATTCTCGTTTTGGATGGAGCAATGGGAACGATGCTTCAACGCTACAATTTTCAGGAAGAAGATTATCGTGGTGAACGTTTCAAAGATTGGGAACATCCGTTGAAAGGAAATAATGATTTGCTTTCTCTCACGCAACCACAAGCCATTGCCGAAGTTCATTCAAAATATTTGGAAGCAGGTGCAGACATCATCGAAACCAACACTTTTTCAGGTACAACGATTGCTATGGCGGATTATCATATGGAAGATTTGGTGTATGAACTGAATTTTGAGTCTGCAAAAATAGCCAGAAAAGTCTGCGATGAATTCACGGCAAAAAATCCTGAAAAACCAAGATTTGTGGCGGGTTCTATTGGTCCAACCAACAAAACGGCCTCGCTTTCACCAGATGTAAATGACCCAGGTTTTCGTGCGATTACTTTTGATGAATTGAGAATTGCTTACAAACAACAATGCGAAGCACTTTTGGATGGCGGTTCTGACATTCTTTTGGTAGAAACTATTTTTGATACTTTGAATGCAAAAGCCGCATTGTTTGCGATTGATGAGATTCAGGAAGAGCGAGGAATTCAAATTCCGATTATGGTTTCGGGAACGATTACGGATGCTTCCGGACGCACTTTGAGCGGACAAACAGCAGGTGCATTTTTGATTTCCATTTCGCATTTGAATTTGTTAAGTGTTGGTTTCAACTGTGCTTTAGGAGCAAAACAATTAACGCCTTATTTAGAAGAAGTTGCGAATAATTCTGATTTCTACATTTCTGCTTATCCAAATGCAGGATTGCCGAATGCATTCGGTCAATACGACGAATCGCCCGACTTTATGGCAGAACAGATTCGTGAATATGCTGAAAAAGGTTTAATCAACATTGTTGGTGGTTGTTGCGGAACAACACCGCCGCACATTAAAGCCATTGCGGAATTGGTGAAGGATTATGCGCCTAGAAAGTTATCGGTTGTCGGTTGATGGTTATCAGTTTTAGTTACTGAATTTTTAAAATTACTGAATGAAAAAAGAATATACAGAACTAGAAGTTTGGTTGGAAAGTAGAAAATTGGTGAATTCTGTTTACGAATTATAAAAAAATTTCCCTAAAGAAGAGACTTTTGGTCTTACCAATCAAATTAGGAGAAGTGCAGTTTCAATTCCTTCGAATATTGCGGAAGGACTTGGAAGAAAGTCAAAAAATGATACATTGCTTTTCTGCACATTTCACGAGGTTCATTGTATGAGTTAGAAACTCAAATTTATCTTTCGTTTGATCAACAATATATTAAGTACGAAGAGTTAGATAATATTTTAAATCAAATTCTACTTTGCAAAAAATTGTTAAACGGATTTATTAATTATTTCAATTAACTATAAAATGTCCAAAATAAATACTTTTCAACCGACAACCGACAACCGACAACCGACAACCAAGATATTAAAACTTTCAGGTCTTGAACCTTTAATTATAACTCCTGAATCCAACTTCATCAACGTCGGGGAACGAACCAATGTTGCGGGTTCCAAAAAATTTCTGCGCCTCATTAAAGAAGAAAAATTTTCGGAAGCATTGGATATTGCCCGACATCAGGTTGATGGTGGTGCACAAATTTTAGATGTAAACTTTGATGACGGACTTTTGGACGGAAAATCAGCGATGGTTAAGTTCCTTAATTTAATCGCTTCCGAACCCGATATTGCACGAATTCCAATTATGATCGACAGTTCCAAATGGGAAATTTTGGAAGCAGGATTGCAGGTTGTTCAAGGTAAATGTGTGGTCAATTCCATCAGTTTGAAAGAAGGTGAAGAAGAGTTTATAGACCACGCCAAGAAAATAAAAAGATATGGTTCAGCCGTAATTGTTATGGCTTTTGATGAAGAGGGACAAGCCGATAATTACGACCGCAGAATAGAAATTTGCAAGCGTTCCTATGATATTTTGGTTAATAAAGTGGGTTTTCCATCAGAAGATATCATTTTTGATTTGAATATTTTTCCTGTTGCGACAGGAATGGAGGAACACCGCAGAAATGCTTTGGATTTCATTGAAGCCACAAAATGGGTTCGCGAAAATCTTCCGAATGTTTCGGTTTCGGGTGGCGTTTCTAATGTGTCGTTTTCGTTCCGTGGGAATGACAGCGTTCGCGAGGCGATGCATTCCGTTTTCCTTTATCACGCCATAAAAGCGGGGATGAATATGGGAATTGTTAACCCAACAATGTTGGAAGTATACGACGAAATTCCAAAAGATTTATTGGAATTGGTTGAAGATGTGATGTTGGACAGAAGAGACGATGCAACAGAACGACTTTTAGAATATTCCGAAAGAGTAAAATCCACCAAAAAAGAAGTAGTGGAAGATTTGAAATGGCGAAAACAACCTTTGCAAGACCGAATTACACATGCTTTGGTAAAAGGAATTGACCGTTTTATAATAGATGATGTAGAAGAAGCCAGAACATTAACTTCCAGACCTTTAGATGTGATTGAAGGCAATTTAATGACAGGAATGGGCGTTGTTGGCGACCTTTTCGGAAGCGGGAAGATGTTTCTTCCGCAAGTGGTAAAATCGGCGAGAGTGATGAAAAAAGCCGTTGCTTATCTGCAACCTTTCATTGAAGCCGAAAAAGACCAAACGCAAAAAGCTAATGGGAAAGTGTTGATGGCGACGGTGAAAGGTGATGTTCATGATATTGGAAAAAATATTGTGGCGGTAGTTTTAGGTTGCAACAATTACGAAATCGTGGATTTGGGAGTGATGGTTCCTGCCGAAAAAATTATTCAAACTGCGATTGATGAAAAGGTGGATGCCATTGGTTTAAGTGGATTAATCACGCCAAGTTTGGATGAAATGGTTCACGTCGCTTCCGAATTGGAAAGAAAAAAATTGAAATTTCCTTTGTTAATCGGTGGTGCAACGACTTCAAAAGCACATACTGCGGTGAAAATTTCACCAAAATATTCCAATACCGTTGTTCATATCAATGATGCTTCGAGAGCAGTTGGTGTGGTTTCGCAGTTGTTGGACAGGAATTCTGAAAATTATCAGAAAGAACTCAAATTGGAATACGACGATTTCCGTGAGAAATTTTTGAGCAGACAAATTGAAAAAGAATACATTCAAATTGAAGAAGCAAGAGCCCAAAAATTCAAAATTGATTGGGAAAATGAAGAGATTTTCAAGCCAAAAAAATTAGGAATTCAAATTATTGAAAACCAAGATTTGAGAGAATTATTGCCTTTTATGGATTGGTCGCCGTTTTTCAGAAGTTGGGAATTACACGGAAAATTTCCTGATATTTTGACCGACGAAATCGTTGGAGAACAGGCAACAGAAGTCTATAACGACGCCAAAAAAATGCTCAACAAAATTTTGGATGAAAAACTTTTGACAGGAAAAGCCATTTTCGGAATTTTCCCTGCCAACACAACAAATAATGATGACATAGAAGTTTATGACGAAAATGGAAAAGTGATTTCAACTTTCCACACGCTTCGTCAGCAATTGAAAAGGTCTGCAGGAAAAGATTATCTCGCGCTCGCCGATTTTGTTGCTCCAAAAGAAAGCGGAAAACAGGATTATATAGGATGTTTTGCTGTAACGACAGGTTTTGGAACGGATGAAATGGTCAATAAGTTCAAAGAAAACCACGATGATTACAACGCCATTCTTGCAAAAGCGCTTTCTGACCGTTTGGCAGAAGCATTTGCGGAATATTTGCACCATAAAGTAAGAACTGAATTTTGGGGTTATGCTGAAGATGAAAATTTGGACAATGAAGCATTAATTGCAGAAAAATATTTAGGAATTCGTCCTGCTCCAGGTTATCCTGCGTGTCCAGATCATTTGGAAAAGCAAACCATTTGGGAATTAATGAAAGTGAAAGAAAATATCGGTTTGGAACTAACCCCAAGTTTGGCAATGTTTCCTACGGCGGCAGTTTCAGGATATTATTTTGCGAATGAGAAATCCAAATATTTCGGTGTGGGAAAAATCTCGGAAGACCAATTGAAAGATTATGCTGAAAGAAAAGGTGTTGATGAGGATTTTGCAAAGAAATGGTTGGCGCCGAATTTAGCGGATTAACCACAGAAGCACAGCGATAAATACACTGAAAAATTTTAGACATAAACCAGTGAACACAGTGCGCTACTCAGTGTCACCGTGTTTAAAAATAATAAAATGAAAATCACAGAACACATAAAAAACGCCAACGGAAAAACTTTGTTTTCCATTGAAGTAATTCCGCCGACAAAAGGGACAGGAATTGAAGATTTGTACAAAAATATTGATCCTTTAATGGAATTTAAACCGCCATTTATTGACGTGACGACCTCTCGCGAAGAATACGTCTATATCGAAAAGGGAAATGGTTTGGTGGAGCGTAAAATCACAAGAATGCGTCCGGGAACTTTGGGAATTTGTGCCTCAATTCAGCATAAGTACAAGGTTGATACGGTTCCGCACGTGTTATGTGGCGGTTTCACGAAAGAGGAAACTGAATATCTTTTGGTTGATTGTTTGTATTTGGGCATTGATAATGTAGTCGCACTTCGTGGTGATGCAATGAAAGGCGAAAACCATTTTGTCCCCACAGAAGGAGGTCATCATTACGCAATTGATTTGGTGAAACACATCAATGATTTGGGACGAGGAAAATATTTAAGTGGCGACATCAATTGTGCGGATGACAATCGTTTTTGCATTGGTGTTGCAGGTTATCCCGAGAAACATATTGAAGCACCATCTATGAACTACGATTTGCAAAGGTTGAAAGAAAAAGTAGATGCTGGTGCGGATTACGTCGTTACTCAAATGTTTTTTGATAATAAAAAATATATCGAATTTGTGAAGCAAGCGAGAGAAATGGGAATTGACGTTCCAATTCTTCCGGGAATTAAACCGATTGCGACAAAAGGTCACCTTTCTATGCTTCCGAAAACCTTTAAAATAGATTTACCGGAAGATTTAATCAAAGAAGTTGAAAAAGCCAAAGACAACACCGCCGTAAAACAAATCGGTATAGAATGGGCAGTTGCACAATGCAAAGAACTTTTGGATTTCGGCGTTCCGGTGTTGCATTTTTATTCGATGGGGAAAAGTGATAATATTAAGAAAGTCGCGGCTGAATTGTTTTGAAGTCAAACCTTCAAGGTTTCAAAAACCTTGAAGGTTTATTTATAGATTTGGATGTCTTTCAAAGGCTTTATTTCTGTCAAACAAAAAACGATAAGTCGCTAATTTTCTCGTCACTTTTGTTTCTAAATTTTCTGCAATTTTCATCATTTTTGGATTGAAATCGCCAATCCACTGCATTTCATAATCTTTGAAATCGGTGGTTCTGCGAAAATGCTGCGTTCCTTCCCAAATCATATAACCGTCAATTCCCGTTTTCTGCCATTCCGGAACTACACCGAAAACCAAGCCTACCATTTTTTCGTTTTTTTGAAATTTTTTCAGCCACAAAAATTTTAGTTTTTGTAAAATTCCAAATTTTCCGTTGAGATATTTGAACCATTGGTTGAGGTCAGGAATGTTCATCCACATTGCAATTGGTTTTTCTTTTTCGTAAACGAACCAAGAAATATGTTCATTGATAACGGGCTTCAACGTATTGAACATTTTTAATGTTTTTTCAAACTCAATTTCTTTTCCGCCGCCGTGATTTGCCCAGGCTTTGTTATAAATTTCCGTAAAGTCTTTAGCAAATTTCTCCAATTGGTTTTTCTTCATTGGCTTTGCCGAAATATCAGGATTTCTGCTGTGTTTGGTATGCATCGTTGTAAAAACACGGGAGACATCTGCGAAAATTGAACGACTATAACACAACTGATTGAAATAGATTTTAAAACCGTAATTCTCAAACAATGTTTTGTAGTAAGGAGCATTGTAATTCATTCCATAAAGTGGTTCATCAAAACCTTCAATCAAAAGTCCCCAAAATTTATCGCGTTCTCCGAAATTGATGGAACCGTCCATTGCTTCCATTCCTCTTTCTAGAAGCCATTTTTTGCAAAAATCAAAAATAAAATTAGCAGTTTGTTGGTCATTAATGCAATCAAAAAATCCAATTCCTCCGGTTGGTTGATCGTTTTTGTATTTTGGATTCACAAAAACAGCAACTTTTCCAACGGTTTCTTTTTCATTTTTAAATAAAAACCGCTCACATTCTCCGGTTTTGAAAAGTTTATTTTTTTGAGAATCAAAAACAGCTTCAATGTCTTTATCCAAAGGGCGAATGTAATTTTTGTCGTTCTTATAAAGACGTGCAGGAAATTCAAGAAATTCCCTTATTTCAGCATCATTGGTTACCTTTACTGCGTTCATTTTTTGGTGTTTTAGTAAGATGGACAGTCTTGAACATTAATATTTTGAAGGTTGATTTCTTGGTTATTGAAATTGATCTTCACTGCAGGAAAGTTTCCATAAAGACAGTCGCTTGTCATTTCTTTGAAGGAGCCTTCTTCTGCAGTAATTTTAATTCCATTCCCTGAAATTTCGTAACTGTTTTCTGTAAAGGTAAGCTTGTTCAAGATATACTCTTTTTCATCAATAACAATTTTTCCGCTTTGTGATTGGGTGTCAAATGAAATTATCACCTGATTATTTTGTGTGAAAACAGCTTTTCCAAGGTTGGCTTCTTCATTCAGCGGTTTTACTTTTGGTGAATGGTCTTGGGCAACTATGACGGTTGCAGAATCTCTTGTAACAGAATCGGAAGGGATAGTAACAGAGTCGGTATTTAAAGTTGTGTGTTCAACCAATTTTTCTTCTTTTTTGCACGAAAAAGTGAGTGCGAAAACACAAACCAACAATAGTATATTTTTCATGTGATAAAAATAAACATTTGAATGTATTCACATAAAGCGAAATGAAATTATTAATTAAAAAACGATAAATTTGTAAGATTAATATAATTGTATGATTTTATCAATGACCGGCTTTGGTAGAGCCGAAGGTGTATTTGAAGGGAAAAAACTAACCGTAGAAATAAAATCGCTCAACAGCAAAAGTTTTGATTTAAATATAAGAGTTCCGTTGCGTTATAAGGAAAAAGAATTCGATATTCGTAAAATGCTGAATGATAAAATTATGCGCGGGAAAGTAGATTGCTATATCAATTGTGAAACCCTTGATGATTGTAACGATGTGAAAATCAACAAAGAATTGGTGAAATCTTATATGAATGAATTGAAGAGTCTTGCAGATGATGCTCCTGAATTTGAGTATTTGAAAATGGCCGTAAGAATGCCTGAAGCAATCTCATCAAGACCTGATGAACTTAATGAAGATGAATGGATGTATCTTGCAAAACTTACCGAAAAAGCCTTGGATAAATTCTCCGAATTTAGAAAAACGGAAGGTGAAAATCTAGCTATTGAACTTTCGAAAAATATTGAAAATATAAAATATAATCTCTCTGAAGTGGAGACCTTTGAAGAAGAACGTTTAACGAACGTAAAAGAACGTTATCAAGCAACTTTGAAAGAATTTGAAAACGTAGATGAAACCCGCTTTTATCAGGAAATGGCATATTATACCGAAAAACTGGATGTTTCTGAAGAAAAAGTGCGTTTGGCACAACATCTTAAATATTATGTAGAGGTGATGGATAATGAAGAATTGAATGGAAAGAAATTAGGCTTCATCGCACAGGAAATGGGACGTGAAATCAATACTTTAGGGTCCAAAGCCAACCATGCCCAAATACAGAAGCTGGTGGTAATGATGAAAGACGATTTAGAAAAAATTAAAGAACAAACGCTCAACGTATTATAGACTTCAGATTTCAGACGTCAGACATCAGAAATTACTCAATTTCGAAAAAAGTCTGAAATCTGAAATCTGAAATCTGAAATCTATTTATGAAAAATAAAGTTATCATCTTTTCCGCACCCTCAGGAAGTGGCAAAACAACGCTGGTAAAGTATGCTTTGGAGCAATTTTCGCAGTTGGCATTTTCGATTTCTTGTACCACCAGAAAACCTCGTGGTTCCGAACAGAATGGCGTTGATTATCATTTTATTTCTCCAGATGAATTTCGCAAAAAAATTACAGAAGATGCTTTTGTGGAATTCGAAGAGGTATACACTGATAAATATTATGGAACTCTTAAAAGTGAAGTGGAGCGGATTTGGAATGGAAAAAAAGCGGTAATTTTCGATGTCGATGTAAAGGGCGGAATTTCACTTAAAAAATATTTTAAAAATCAAGCTCTCTCCATTTTTATAATGCCACCATCTGTTGAGGAATTGGAACGGAGATTGATTACAAGAGCAACAGACGATGCTGAAACCATCAAAACACGTGTTGAAAAAGCATCGGAAGAAATGTCTTTCCAGAATGAGTTTGACAAAATTGTTGTGAATAACGATCTGGAAACAGCCAAAAAACACGTTAAAACACTTATAGAAAATTTTTTAGAATCATAATTTGAAACCATCATTGGATATGAGCACCGAAATATTAGATAAAGCAAAAGATCAGCTTCCGGTAAAAGGATTTTTAGATTTAAAAGACGTCTTTATTCCGCAAGGAGAAGAGTTGATACAAGCCATTTTAGACCTTAAAAAAGAGAAAAACGCAGTGATTTTGGCGCACTATTATCAGCCTGCAGAAATTCAGGATATTGCTGATTTTTTAGGGGATTCCCTTCAGTTAGCAAGACAAGCCAAAGATACAGATGCAGATATGATTGCGTTTTGCGGCGTTCATTTTATGGCAGAAGCTGCAAAAATTTTGAATCCAACCAAAAAAGTGGTGCTTCCTGATTTACAGGCAGGTTGTTCACTTGCTGACGGTTGTAGCGGTGAAGGTTTGCTAAAAATGAGAGAACAGCATCCAAACGCTCTCATTGCAACTTACATCAACTGTAATGCAGAAACCAAAGCAGAATCCGATATTATCGTAACGAGTTCCAATGCGGAAACCATTATTAATTCACTTCCCGAAGACCGACCGATTATTTTTGCTCCGGATAAAAACTTGGGACGTTATCTTTCCAAAAAAACGGGTAGAGATATGATTCTTTGGGACGGCAGTTGTATCGTTCACGAAGCATTTTCTATGGAAAGAATTGCGAAGCAATTGGCAGAACATCCTGATGCAAAACTCATTGCACATCCGGAATCAGAAACTCCGGTTTTAGATTTAGCACATTTCATCGGTTCTACATCTGCACTGTTGAATTATGTAGAAAAAGATGATGCTACAAAATTCATCGTCGCAACCGAAGAAGGAATT
Source organism: Bacteroidota bacterium (assembly GCA_023394415.1). Lineage (GTDB taxonomy): Bacteria > Bacteroidota > Bacteroidia > Flavobacteriales > Weeksellaceae > Planobacterium. The sequence continues at coordinate 91,997 of JAEXAR010000001.1, read as the reverse complement.
TTGCACGAAATGAAAAAACGCGCACCTCACAAAACATTAATTCCGGCACTGGTTTTCGACGAAAGTTGCAACTGCTCCGAATGTTTCTTTATGAAGCGAAACACGATGGAAAAATTATTTTTGTGTATGAAATACGAACTTCCGGAAATCACAATGGATGAAGAACTGCGTTTAAAAGCCTTAAAACCAATCGAAGCAATGCTGGAACTTTCAAAATCTATAAAGTAAATTTTTTACCGCAAAAGAAACAAAGAGATTTTAGTGTTTAAATGTTCAAAAGTTTTTCAAAACCGCGTCAACTGTGATGTTTTTTGCAAACCTTTGGTTGATTATTTATTTACACATATTTTTTGTTTCTTTTGCGGTTAAATTAAAATCAAAATGACAAGCAAAATCATCATTGAAGATTTAAAAATCTACGCTTATCACGGCGTTCTTCCGGAGGAAACCATTACCGGAACCTATTTTCTTTTGAATTTAGAACTTCACGCAGACTTGTGGAAAGCTTCAGAATCAGATGATTTGAATGATACGATTAATTATGCGGAAATAAACGAGATCATTCATTCCGAAATGAAAATTCCATCAAAACTGTTGGAACACGTTTCGGCGAGAATTATTAATAAAATTCACGAAAATTTTCCTCAAATTAGTTTTATTAAATTGAAAATAACCAAAACTTCGCCACCAATGAAAGGCGAAATGAAAGGAGTAAGTGTGGAGTTTGAGAAAGAATTTCAAACAAATTAAAATTATAAAAGACTTTCTATTTAAAAAAGATGTAAAACTTGCAGATAAAGGTCACAGAAATAAAAATCTTTGATTTTTAAGCTTATATTTTCTTTTATGCTACTTTATCAACAGAAAATTTTTTTGTTCCTTTTGTGGTAAAAAATATACTATTTCCAACAATTTTCTGTTCTAACAAAAACTGTATTTTGAAACTTTTCAACTTTCTTTTCTGCTTAATTTTCATCAATGCTTTTGCTCAGCAAAACGTTTATCAATACGACTTTCCGAGAATAAAATCTTCTATCACAATGCCGGTACGAATTCCGCTTTCAGAAATTGCGAATATGGCGAATGCTTCCGTAAAAGATTTAATTTTTGAGGACAATTCTTACGAAGATAATAACAACGACCGCTTCAAAATAAAAGTCTGGAAAACCCGTCCGATTCGTTTGGTTGGTGGTAATAATCAAAATCTTTTGATTGAAGTTCCCCTCAAAATTTGGGCAGAAAAAGGCGTTGGAACTTTGGGCGTTTATACTTACCAGCAAACGACTTTTGAAACCGTGATGTATTTCAATACACAAATCACTTTTAATACCAATTGGACCGTCATTACAAACACACAACCAAATGGTTTTAAATGGATTACAAAACCGGTTTTGGATTATGGAACAGTCAAAATTCCAATTACGACTTTGGTTGAAAAATCTTTAAAAACAGAACAGGGAAAATTCTGTAAAATCTTGGATTTACAGATGAAAAATCAACTGAATTTTCAAAACTATGCAGTTTTGGCTTGGAATCAGTTTACACAACCGTTCAATGTTTCGGAAGATTATAATACTTGGTTGAAAATCACGCCATTAAATATCAACATTACACCGCTGAAATTTTACCGTGATGAAATTCAGACGACTTTCGGTATCGATGTTTATTCCGAAACATTTACCGGACAAAAACCTGAAAGTTCTGTTCCCGCAAAGAAAATGGCAGATTTTAATTTTATTCCAACGCTTACGGATAAATTTTTGTTGCAAACTACGGCGAATATTCCGTTTTCGGAAGCGACTGCTATTGCCAAAAAACAATTTTTAAACAAAGAATTTGAAGTCTCGAAAGGAAAACTCATCAAAATTTCAGACATCAAAGTTTACAGTGAAACTAACAGAATAATAATTGAAGTCGAAACCGATGGATATGTAAAAGGCACTTCTTTCATTTCAGGAATTCCGGTTTATGATGAGGTTAAACGTAAAATTTTATTAAGCGACACCAAATTCAAACTGAAAACCAAAAACATTCTTCAAAAAGCGACAACCTTACTTTTTCAGCAAAAAATTGTAAACTTAATTGAAGATGAATACGGAATTCCAACCGCAGAAATTGAAGGCGAATCCAGAAGAAGTATTGAAAAATCTTTTAATACGGAATATTATAAAGGTTTAAAACTTACGGGAAAAGTTTATGGTTTGCAACCTTCAAAAATTTTAATAAATTCGGATTATATAACCGCAGTGATTGATACCAAAGCTTCACTGTCTATGAAAATTCAGGGGATGTAACATTTTTAGTACTTTTTTATGAGGAAATATCTTAAGGTTGTGCACAACAACCGAGCAGGTTTGGGGTTGCGTATTGCCAATTATTTTATCGATTATATTTTAGTTTCATTATCATTTTTTCTTTTAGGTGTAGTAGCAGTACTTCTTAATGATTATCTTGGCATTAGCTTTCTTTATGATTGGGTAATCACCTTCGAAAATTTATCAAAGCTAGAAGATATTTTGTTGACGACTTTTGCCACATTAGTTTATTATTTTCTGATGGAACATTTCACAGGAAGAACGGTTGGGAAATACGTTACTGGTACTAAAGTGATTAGCATAGATGGAAAAAAGCCGGAGGTAAGTCAAATCTTTACAGAACGCTATCACGCGTAGTTCCTTTTGATGGGCTTTCCTTTGCTTTTGCTGAAAATGGGTGGCATGACAGTTGGTCTGATACTAGAGTTTTAAAGATAAAAGATTATAACAATGCTGTAAACCGAGATTCTGAAATTGATGAAATTGGCAAAAATGATCATCAGGAATTCAGATCAATTCCGGCAAATACGCTGTAGGATTTTTTACGTGCTTCGTGATTGTAAATGTGTGAAGTTATCATAATCTCATCTACATTAAATCTTTCCTGAAAAACTTTCATCTGGTTTTTTACACTTTCTCTGCTTCCGATAAAACTATAGCGCAGCATATTTAGCACATGTACTTTTTCGGCAGGACTCCAATAGTCGTCCATATCATCAATGGGTGGTGAAAATGGTTTTCTATCGTCCCGAATTATATTTACAAAAGCCATATACAAAGTATTGGCAAGTTTTTGAGCTTCTGCATCAGTATCTGCAGCAATACCATTTACACAGGCAATAATATAAGGTTTTGGAAACTTTTTGCTCGGTTGAAAGTTCTCGTGATAAATGTTGAAAGCCATTTCCATCATTTGAGGCGCAAAATGTCCTGCAAAAGCGTAAGGTAAGCCTAGTTCAGCTGCAAGCCAAGCACTATCAGTGGAAGAACCCAACACATAAATCGGAATATCACAACCTTCTCCGGGAATGGCACGAACTGAAGAAGTAGAATTTTCCTCAGAAAAATATTGCTGAAGTTCTAGAATTTGTCTGGGGAACTGCTCATTTATTATTGCGGGATTTCTACCTAAAGCTCTTGCAGTAACACCATCGGTTCCAGGTGCTCTTCCTACACCCAAATCAATTCTTCCAGGGAAAAGCGATTCCAAAGTACCGAATTGTTCTGCAATTACCAGCGAACTGTGATTTGGTAACATCACACCACCCGAACCAACACGAATTTTTGAAGTTCCGTTCGCAATAAACCCGATTAAAACAGAAGTGGCAGAACTTGCGATACTGGCCATATTGTGATGTTCGGCAAGCCAAAAGCGTTTAAAATTCAGATCCTCAACGTGTCTGGCCAAATCTAAACTGTCCTGAAACGTGTCTTTTATGGTTTTTTCTTGTTTTACGGGAGCTAAATCAAGAACGGAAAGTGCAAGTGTTTTCATTTTTTAAAAAATAATTATTTCTTCTGATTGTCGTAAAAAGTCCACAACAATCGTATCTCATTATACTCGAAATCATCGGGAAGTTGTTTTTTCCAATCGTTTAGATTATCAAATGATTGTTCTTTGTGAAGTTTTTCAAAACTTTCAATTTTTTCTTTCGGAAGAATGCGTTTTAAATCTTCTTTTTTCAGAACACCGGTTTCAGCAAATTTCGAAAAATGTCCTACAATAGTTGTGTTAAGAACGCCCCTTTCTTTGGCAATTTCCGAGATGGTTTTACCTTCGTCAAACATTTGCCAGGTAATGATGTGACTTGGGATTTTGGCAACTTTTGTGGTAATATCTTTTTTGTTTTCTTCTTCAAAAAGGGGCTTTTCCAAAAGTTCAAGTGTTTGCAGATCTTTCAAATAATCTTCTAAATCATCGAGGAAAGTCCTGGCTTCTTCGTTATAGGCTTTTAAACCGGTAACACCTTTCGTTTCAGCATAAAATTCTTTAAATGGATTGAAAATTTTATCACTGATATTATTGAAAAAAAACAACACGGCTCCTTTGGCTTTACTTTCAATCTCGCTCCATTCTTCATTTCCGTCAATAAATTTCTTCGTTTTGGAAATGAGAACTCGGTTAAATTTATCGTAAATCTCCTTCAAATTTTCCGATTCCTTTTTAATAATGAAATAAAGGGCTTTGGCTTTATCGTGATCTAGTTTTTTACTTTCATTAGCCGATTTGTACCAATTTTCTAGAGAATTTGCAATCCATTTACAATCGACACGCTGAAGAATTTTTCCGATGCTGTAATCATATTTTTCGGCGCTTACAATTTGCTCAATTTTATCATTGGCATTGGTGGAATCCTGAAATCCTGAGACACGGTTATCATTGAAAATAACATCAGGTGTAATTTTCGATTTTAAGACAATCCCTTCCAAAGTTCTGCAACGCGATAATGCAACATAAACCTGACCGGAAGCGAAGGATTTGCCGGCATCAATAATCACTCTATCAAAAGTTAAACCTTGGGATTTGTGAATGGTAACAGCCCAAGCCAAACGAATGGGGTATTGCTCGAAACTTCCTAATACTTCTTCCTTTATGTTTTTTTCATTATCTAAAGAATAAATTTTCTGTTCCCAAACTTCTTTTTTCAGTTTGTAAGGCTCATCTGAACCGTCTATCATGACATAAATCTCATCTTCATCCAAATCGACAACCTCCGCTAATTTCCCGTTGAAATATTTTTTTTCGTTACTGGCGTCATTTCTAATGAACATAATCTGTGAGCCTATTTTCAGTTCAAGTTCTACATCATTAGGATATTGGTTTTCCTTAAAATCACCACTAATTTTCGCTTCGTAGATGTATGATTTTCCGGGCAAATCTTTTAGTTTTTGTTGATTGATTTGGTCAGCCATTCTGTTATGCGAAGTGAGGTAAACGTAGGCTTCTTCATCAGGTTCAAAATCAGGATTTAATCTTGAATTCAATAGATCAAAATCTATTTCGTGGCTGTTTCCGTCGCGAATGGCGTTGAGAATTTCAAGAAAAATTTCATCTTTTTGGCGGTACACTTTTGTGAGCTCAATCGTTACCAAATTCATTTCCTGTAACGCTTTTGAACTGAAGAAGAATGGAGATTCATAATACTGTGAAAGTATATTTTCGTCTCTTACAACAGGTGGAAGTTGATACAAATCTCCAATAAAAAGCATCTGAACGCCTCCAAAATTATTCTGATTTCTGCGAATATGCCTCAATGAGAAATCCATCATATCCAAAACATCAGCACGCAACATCGATACTTCATCAATGATAATGATCTCAACTTCACGAAGGAGTTTCAGTTTCTCTTTTCGGTATTTGAAGTGATGCATTAAATCACCAATATTATTCCCAAGATTGCCATCAATACGTTCGGTAGTTGGTAAAAAGGGACGCAAAGGAAGCCCAAACATAGAATGTATGGTAACACCTCCCGCATTAATGGCAGCAATACCTGTAGGAGCAACTACGATGTGTTTTTTTCTGGTTTTGGATACAAACTCGTTCAGAAAAGTAGTTTTTCCGGTTCCGGCCTTTCCTGTAAGGAAGATGCTGCGACTGGTATGTTCTGCGAGTTCAAAAAGATGCTGATTCATTTCTTCAAAAATACTGAAAATAATGGACTCGGCATTTTTGTTGTTGATTAATAACTATATTTAAACGCAAAAAAAACAAAGATTTTTTAATTAATATATGTTTTTTTAGTTAAACTAAGACGCTTCGCTTATTTTAGAAATACGAAAAATTTGTGTTTCCTTGTTAAATTTATGGCTTTGTTTATCTTAAATTATTAAATATTAACCGTTAATTTCTCTTTGTGTTGCTTTGCGATAATTTAAAATTGAACATTGGCATATTTTTGTTGTACTTTTATAAAATCTAAAATTCCGGAATCTGAGATGAAAAAATCGATCTTGTTTTGCTTCGCAATTTTTGCTTTATCTGCCTGTAAATCTAAAAAAGTGATGGAAGTTACCGACCGTTTACCAAAGGATATTGCGCTAATGCCTGAACGTGATTATTCATCCAAAAACGGCGAGGAAAGAGCAAAAGATGAAGAGAATATGCAAAAATTAAGAACCGAAATTGAGCATAAAATCGCAACGATTAATTGTAATAATCCTAATGATTGGCGGATTTCTCCATTAGGTTCAAAACCTTGTGGTGGTCCTGCCTCATTCATTGCCTATCCTATTAAAATTGAAGAAGAAGTTTTGCCAAAAATAACGGAATTTAACCGCCAAAGTTCTGCTTTTAATTTAAAATATGGTATTGTTTCTGATTGTGCTGTTGTTCCTGCGCCTTCCGGTGTGAAATGTGAAAACGGAAAGGCTGTTTTACTACCTTCTTCCTCAGAAATTTAGGATCAACCTTCATTGAAATTGGTATCGCGTTTATGCAAACTGTCTTTCAAAAGTTTTGCAGGGCTCCATTTGGCGTGACGTGACGGACGGATGAGATGTCCCATTTTATTAGCATACACTTTTGTAAACTCTGCTCCGAAAAATATTAACTGACAAGTGTAATTAATCCACATCATCAACAAAATCACAGTTCCGGCAGCACCGAAAACACTAGTGGGTTTTGAAAAATCAAAATAAAAACTCAATAAAAATTTCCCAATACTGAAAAGCACGGCAGTGACTAAAGCGCCCATCCATACAGAACGCCAGGAAATTTCAACATCGGGTAACACTTTAAACATCAATGCGAAAAGAACCGTTGCGACCGCAAATCCTAAAGCAAAATTAATAATGCGCATTACTAAGTAAGTTTCAATTCCAAAATGTCTTGTGATAAAATCGTTGGCAAGACCAATAACAGAAGAAATGATTAAACTGATAAGGAGAAGAAATGCAATAATTAAAATCATTCCAAAAGAATTGGCGCGGTCGAGAACATATTTTTGCCACGCTTTTTTAGGTGCGGCTTGTACATCCCAAAGGTTATTCAGTGAACTTTGCATCTGGAAAAATAGAGTTGTTGCACCAAAAAGTAGGGTTAAAATTCCCACAATTTTCATAAAAATATTTTCTTTGTTTACAACGGCGCTTCCGACCATAGTTTGAACGCTTTCGCCAACATCTTTTCCCATTAATGACGCAACTTGACGATTTATTTCTCCACGAATCGCTTCATCGCCAAAGAAAATTCCCGCAACCCAAACAATAATAATTAAAAGTCCCGGAAGTGAAAAAATGGCGTAATACGCAATGCTTGCAGAGTCTTTGGATGCTGCAGAATTGTTCCATTCATTAAAGGTTTCTTTGAGGAGTTGCCAAGTGAATTTGAGGTATTTCATTATTGGATGCTAGATGTTTGGTGTTGATGTAACAAAAATAACACTAAACACTTTGCTGAAAATCAACGAATAGAATACTTGTAACTATTGCTGGAAATTTTGAAAATCTTCTTTCAGAATGGAGTAGCGGTTGACATCCAAAAATTCTCCGTGATGAAAATATTCTTTTCTAAGCAGTCCTTCCAATCTCATTCCTGATTTTTGCATTACCTTTTCTGATGCGGGATTATAAAGAAAATGAGTGGCGTAGATTTTATTGAGGCTTAATTCCTCAAAACCAAATTTTAGGACGGCGTTTACTGTTTCAGTAAGATAACCATTTCCCCAAAAATCTTTACCGAGCCAATAACCAAGTTCGGCTTTTTGATGGGTTTTATCGATATGTAAACCGATAAGACCAATAAGTTTTCCAATTTCATTCTCTCGAATTGCAAAACGGTAAGAAGTTCCTTTTTCAATGCCTTCATCACAAATGGGAAGCCATTGCTCATAATTTTCCTTAGAATATGGATATGTAATGTTAAATAAATTTTTAGAAAAATCTTCTGTGGAATTGATTTGCAGAACAAAATCGTCCCTATCTTCATATGTTGGACGATTTAAGATTAGTCTTTCGGTGTGTAATACTGGAAAACTTTCCATTTAAAAATAAATGAATTCGATTTTTATCTTCGGACTTCGGTCTTCAAACTTCAGTCTTCTTTGTACCAAGAAGAATATTTCACATAATTATTTGCAATACGATTAACTTCACCTTCCAACAATTCTGCGGAAATGTCTTTCATTTTTTTGGCAGGAACGCCGCCCCAAACTTCACCGGATTTGATGTGAGTTCCTTGCGTTACAACAGAACCTGCACCAACGATAGAGTTGCTTTCTACAACGCAATCGTCCATTACAATCGCGCCCATTCCTATCAAAACATTATCGTGAAGCGTGCATCCGTGAACAATCGCATTATGACCAATCGAAACATTATTGCCAATATTTAAAGGAAATTTTTCATAGGTGCAATGCAACATCGCATTATCCTGAACATTCACTTTGTCGCCCATTTTAATATGATGAACATCCCCGCGAATCACGGCATTATACCAAATACTACAGTTTTTTCCCATTACTACATCGCCAATAATGGTGGCTGTTTCTGCTAAAAATGTTCCTTCACCAATTTCTGGGGTTTTGCCTAAAAGTTCTCTTACAATTGCCATAATTTTCTGTTTCAAGTTTTTTTGTTTCAGGTTTCAAGAATTTAGCATTTGTCATTCTGAATGTAGTGGAACGGAATGAAGAATCTGTTTAGAATTAAGAGATTCTTCGGCTTCACTTCGTTTCGCTCAGAATGACAACGTAAAAAAATCATTAACTTTTAAATTTATGTTGTCTTCTGCACAACTGCTTTATCAAATAATTCTTTTGTGACTTTGTGGTTAACTGTTTTTTCAAAGTTGAAGTCTCCACTCTCACATCTCTAAATCTCAAGTCTCAAAACTTCCATCTTCCAGCTTCCATCTTCCAGCTAAAAACAACGATTGACAAAGACTAAAACCTGATGCCCAAAATCTAATATCTATTGCCTATTTTTGCAACTCAAATTTAGTAAAAATGAGACAAATCACGATAGAGCCTACTGCTAACCCTAAAGTAATGAAATTCATTGCAGATTATATATTGCTTCCTGGCTCTGTAGAGTTGGACAGAACTTCGGACATTTCAGAGATTCCCTTGGCACAGGAGCTTTTTAATTATCCTTTTGTTGATAAAATTTTCATTACTGCGAATTTTATTGCGGTGGCAAAAGAGGATACGGTTGAATGGGAGCATGTTTCAGAGAATCTTAAGAATGTGATTGAAGATCAGTTACTTGAAAATCCAAGAATTTATGCGCAGAGCAAAAAACGAGAGTTGTTCCCGATTTATGCTGAAATGACGCCCAATCCTAATGTGATGAAATTCGTTTCACAAAGATTTATAGTGGAAGGGTTTATAGAAGTGAAATCCATTGAAGAATCTTTTGATGTTCCTTTGGCCAAGGCACTATATGATGAGTTTGATTTTGTGAAAGAAGTTTTTATCTCGGATAATTTTGTGGCAGTAACCAAAGACGATTCTGTACAATGGCACGAAGTGATGGTTCCGGTAAGGGCTTTTATTGCAGAATATTTACAGCAAGGAAAAAAAGTTTCAAACATTGAACCTCAAAAACACGAAAACCCCGTTGAGAAATTAATTAATAGAGATTACACCGAAGATGAGCAGAAAATTTCTGACATCCTCAATGAATATGTGGCTCCGGCTGTAGAAGGCGACGGTGGTAAAATTTCTCTATTAGAATACGATGCTGATAATAAAACAGCTAAAATGTTGCTTCAGGGCGCTTGTTCTGGTTGTCCAAGTTCTACTGCAACCTTGAAAGGAGGCATTGAAAATATCTTGAAACAATTTGTACCTGAATTGGTGGAAAAAGTAGAAGCGGTGAACGGATAAACCGATTCAAAATTTAAAATTCAAAATACAAAATTTGGAACATACAGAAACTTGGAACTCGAAACTCGAAACTCGAAACTCGAAAGGCATTTTACTCGTCAATCTCGGTTCGCCGAAATCTACAAAAGTAGAGGACGTAAAAGAATATTTGGATGAATTTTTAATGGATGAAAAAGTCATCGATTATCGGTGGTTTTTCCGTTCGTTATTGGTGCAGGGAATTATTTTGAGAACACGACCTGCAAAATCTGCAGAAGCCTACAAAACGGTTTGGACGGATGAAGGTTCGCCGCTAATTGTCATAACGCAGAAAATTCAGAAAAAACTACAAAAATTGGTGGATGTTCCAGTAGAAATTGGAATGCGATACGCTGAACCAAGTATTAAAACGGGAATTCAGAAATTGGTTGACCAAGGTGTTTCGGAAATTGTTTTATTTCCGTTATATCCGCAATATGCGATGAGCACGACAGAAACTGTCGTTGATAAAGCCGAAGAAGTTCGCAAGAAGTTTTTTCCAAATGTGAAAATTAACTATGTTCAGCCGTTTTACAATCGGGAAATTTATATCGATTGTTTAGCGGATAGTATCCGTGAAAAACTGCCGGAAAGTTTTGATGCGCTCCAATTTTCTTATCACGGCGTTCCTGAAAGGCATCTTTATAAAACCGACCCAACAAAAACCTGTAATCTAAACGATTGTTGCTCTCGCGAGAATAATCCGAGTCATCAGTTTTGTTACCGTCATCAATGTTTTAAAACCACGGAATTGGTTTTGGAAAAACTGAATTTACCCAAAGAAAAAGCATTGGTAACCTTCCAATCACGTCTCGGAAAAGACAAATGGATTGAACCTTACACCGACGAAACTTTAGAAAATCTACCAAAAAAAGGGGTAAAAAATCTCGCAATTGTTTGTCCGGCTTTCGTTTCGGATTGCTTAGAAACCTTGGAAGAAATTTCGGTGGAAGGAAAGGAAGAGTTTCTTCACGCAGGAGGTGAGAAGTTTCACTACATTCCTTGTCTTAATGATGAAGACCGTTGGATTGAGGTGGTGAAAACCCTTTGTGAAGAAAAATTGAAGGAATTTTATTTGGTATAAATCTTTTTCATATAAATAAAAAAGCGCTCCATTAGTTGGAGCGTCTTTTTTAATGCAAGTCTGTATTTTTATTTTTTGATAACAGAACCAGCTCTTTCACCGTTTACAACTACATAGTAAACTCCAGAAAGTGTATTTGTTGGAAGTTGAACTTCAATTTTATTGCTTCCGTTAGATACTTTTGCATTAACTGAAGATACTTTCATTCCTGTTGCGCTTACCACGTCGATTACTCTTGATAATAGAAATAACACAAAATCAATAATTTAAGTATTATTTATTTGAGAAATATTCAAAACAAAAAAGGAATTCGTAATGAATTCCTTTTTAATGTATATTATGCTTTTCGTAATATTATCTTACTGGCGTTCGGGATTCTCCATAACCTAAAAGCCCATCATAATTTCTACCGAAAGGTTTGTAATATAGAAATGCCTGATAAAGATTCTCGGTTTGCCAGAAATTTCCGTTGATTTCCCCATAATTAAATGTTCCGTCAGAATTTTTTGTGGCTAAAATGTAGTTGTAAAATCCCTGTTTCAGATAAATTTTTGCAATATATTTCTTACTGTTATCATCGTAAAACATTCTATTACTTTCATTGGGTTGGTAATCATTAAAAGAACCTAAAACATAGATTTCCTTCTCTGTTTTATCAGAATCTAAAGCGAAGTGTACCCAAGAATAATCGGCTTCTTTATCAGCATATCTTTCAATTCCCAAGTCATTCCGTCGGAAATAAAATGCACCATTTACATCAGGTTCATACTGATAGTTTAGAGGAAATGCCCAAACCGGATAAAGGTATGTATAGTTCTGATCATTGATGATTTCGTGTCCTGCAACCATATTCATCGGTTGGTTCATAATTTTATTGTCGAAATAATAAAATTCATTATTTCCCGCAAATGCCAAATTCATTTGCTGGAAAAGTATCCGGTTTCCTAATGATGAAGTTGGTTTTTGGTTATAAATTCCAATGTTAAAATTATTGTTTTGAATAACATTTAAACTAATTGAATTCAAGTTTGAGGACATAGTGTTTCCGTTTGCGATAGCCTGAACTTCAACCCTTTGATTGATTTCGGGTTTTTTAGCATCTGCAATTCTAGAAATATTTAAAGACAAATTAGCACCGTCTTCAACAACAGCAAAACGCCTTTTAAACAAAGGTTTTGAAGGCGAATCCTGATAAACTACCAATTCGAAATTCCCTGAAATTTTTGGCTGAATTTTTTCGTTCGGGAAAGTAAGTTTGTAATTGGTGTATTTCTGATAAGTGTTGAAAGAGTATTCAAATTCATTAATCAGTCCGCTCATACTTCCGTTGGCATATTCTGTGTAGAAAAGACCGTCATCATTCCAATTTCGGTCAAAATGTTTAATGGTATATCTGTAAATCGTACTAGTGTTAGAAAGGTCATCGAATTTTAAAACCAAATGTTCATTAAACCCAATAACAGGTGTTTCGTCATTAGTTTGCGGATTAAATAATTGGATGCTTCGGATATCTTGCGAAAACCCAAAAACTGAAATTAGCAAAAACAGAAAATAAAATCTTTTCATCAATACGAATATAACGAATTTTAAACCAAAATATTCCTCAACTATGATTGAATAATGCGGGAATGGTTAAATTTGTAAACTTAAAATTTTTCAGAATGCTGCAAATTCAGTCTTTTGTCTTCAATCCTTTTTCAGAGAATACTTATGTGGTTTACAATGAGCATAAAAATGCTTTTATCATCGATCCCGGAAACTTTAACGAACACGAAACCAAGACGCTAGAAAATTTTATTTCCGAAAAAGATTTGAATGTTAAAAAAATCCTTCTCACACACGCTCATATCGATCACGTGCTTGGTTTGCAATGGGCTTATAATAAGTACAATGTTCCCGTTTTGATGCACGATATAGAACAAGAAATTCTGGAAAGAAATCCGATGAGTGCAAGACAATTCGGCTTTTTCTTTCAGCCTTTTGATGGTGAGATTAATGTGATTTCTGAAAATGAAATTTTAAAACTTGATGATGATGAACTGAAAATCTATCACGTTCCCGGACATTCACCGGGACACGTTGCTTATCATAGTATCAATCAGAAATTTGTAATTTCCGGTGACGTGCTTTTTGAGGGAAGTATTGGCAGGACAGATTTGTACAAAGGCGATCACGAACAGTTAATTGAAAGCATCAAAACCAAATTATTTATTTTGGATGAGCAAACCGTGGTGTATTGCGGACATGGAAATCCTACGAAGATTGGTTTTGAGAAAGAATATAATCCTTTTTTCTAAAAAATAACAAACAATTAAAAAGAGTCAAGCTTTATAACTTGACTCTTTATTTTTTTAATTTATGCATAGAAAATTACTTCCACTTAATATTACAACCCATACTAGGTTTTTGTAATTCTTCTTGTGGTTCGCCTGCTAAAAGATTTTCAAAAGCGATAATTAAGTCTTCACCGGTAATTTCTTTTGTATTTCCTGGACGCGAATCATCCATTTGTCCACGATAAACCAAATCAAGTTTATCATCAAAGAAGAAAAAATCTGGTGTGCAAGCAGCATCGTACGCTTTTGCAATACTTTGGCTCTCATCAAAGAGATAAGGGAATTCAAATTTTCTTTCGTATTGAAATTCTATCATTTTTTCTGGAGAATCGTCCGGGTATTTTTCGACGTTGTTGGAATTGATGGCGATAAATTCGATGCCTTTATCGTTGTAATCTTCATAAAGTTCAGCTAATTTATCAATCACATGAAGTACAAAAGGGCAGTGGTTGCACATAAAAATCACCAGTGTTCCTTTTTCACCTTTCAGTTCGTCAAGGTTTTGCAATTCATTACTTTGTGATGGGTTGGGAAGCTCAAAAAAAGGTGCTTTAGTTCCCAGTGGAAGCATATTAGAAGGTGTATTTGCCATAGTATTAATTTATTTATCAATCTACCAATGTAACAATCTTGAAAAGCATCATTGCTACATTGTTGAATTATCACATTTTTATATTATTCTTGAGCAAAGATAAGGATTCTTGAAGTGGATTTTCAAAATTTACCCAATGGATGTTTTCTTCTTTACGATACCAAGTCAGTTGTCGTTTTGCGAACCTTCTAGAATTTTTTTTGATTTCAGTAACAGCAAAATCCAAATCCCATTCATCATTCAGGTATTTAAAAATCTCGGTATAACCAACGGTTTGTAGTGGAACTAATGTTTTGTAATTGTCATTATGAGCTGTTAGAAGAGCTTTTACTTCATCCAAAAGTCCGGCTTCCATCATTTTATCAACTCTTTGATTGATTCTTTCGTAGATAATTTCGCGCGGCGCTTCAATCCCAATTCTTATTACGTTGAAATGTCTTTTATGTTTGGGCTCCGAAATAAGTTTTGAATATTTTGTTCCCGTTTGCCAAATCACATCAATCGCACGAAGCAAGCGTCTCGGATTATCTTTATCTACAACATTGTAATATTCTTCATCAAGATTTTTTAATAATTTTTGTAGTCCTTCAATACCTTCTTCTTTCCAAATGTTTTCTAATCTTTTTTGGTTTTCCTCATTGGCTTCCGGCAAGTCGTTTAAACCTTCGATGACGGCTTTTTCATACATCATGCTTCCGCCAACCATTACGACCACTTTATTTTTTGTAAAAAGGTCATCTAATTTTTGCAGAGCATCAATCTCAAACTGACCAATGGAGTAATAATCTTTTACAGATAGGTTTCCGATAAAATGATGAGAAATTTCGTTTAGCTCTTCATCAGTTGGAGCGGCGGTTCCAATTTTCATTTCCTTAAAAAATTGTCGTGAATCGCAGGAAATAATTTCAGTACCGTAATGCTTTGCAATGTCTATTGCAAGTTTGGTTTTGCCGATTCCTGTTGTTCCTACTATTGATATTAAGGTTTTCACCCTGCAAATCTCCTGAATTTTTCTTCAATAAAAAAACCGTCTTTTGCAAGACGGTAAATAACTATATGAAAAAAAACTTATTTTATTTCTTCTACATCTATGGTAGTAATGCCTTCTTTTTGCATAGCTTCCCACAGCAAAAATTTATCAACCTCTTTCATCAATTTTGGGATGATGAAGGCTAAAACAGCCAAATCATCTAAGGAACCCATGAAGGGTACTGCGATTTCCGGTATTAAATCTATCGGAGAAATCACGTATATAAGACCAAGTAATGGCAAAATCATATCCATTGCATTGGTTTTGTAAGTGCCTCTCCTCCAAAGTTTCACCATACGCCAAATTACAGGAACTTTCTGTATGAAACCTTTGTGTTTAATGGCTTCTTTTAAAATTTCAACTTTTGAGTATTTCATTTATGTTTAAAAATTTACGAAACAAAATTTGCAAAATCTGTTCCAAATCTCAAGCTGGAAATGGTAATTTTTTGTTAAAAATTTATGGGGCAACATTATCGATAAATTCGTGTACCGATTTGCTGTTCCAATCTTTTGTAGCGTCTTCTTTCTGAAGAATTCTTCCGTTTTTATCCAGCAGAAAAGTCGTTGGAAAAACTTTCGGCAAAATTTTATCATTGATTGGGCTTTCTGCAATGTAAACAGGCACAGTGTAATTGTTTTCCTTCAGAAATTTTCTTACATCTTCTTCTTTATCCATCATGGCGATAAGTACAAAATCAACTTTATCTTTTTTGGAATCATAAAGTTTCTGAATTGTTGGCCATTCTTCACGACAAGGCGCACACCAAGTTCCCCAAAAATTAAGAAAAACCAGTTTTTTGCCTCTGAAATTTTTTAAATTGGTGCTGGTTGTATTGATGCCTTTTAGGTTAATATCATAATCGGCTTCGTCTACGGTTACAGCATTTTCTATTTCAGCTACAGGAAAAAATAAATCTTTAACACCCGGAACAAATGCGATAATTCCTAATATAGCAAGCAATACGATATAGATGATGTTCTTTTTCAAATTTTCAATTTTTAAAAACCCTTTCAGATTGTTCTAAAAGGGCTTTACAAATTTCGGTAATTTATTTTAAATCAGTTCAAGAATTTCCTGTATGGCATCCTTGCCTCTGTTTTTCGCATAATAGACCTGAAGGTCATTATAAAAGTCATCTTTTGGATAGGCTTCAGGATCAGCCTTGAATTTTTTAAGAAGTTCAGTTCCGTACTCTGGTCTCGGTCCCCAATGGTTGATAACATTATAATTTTCATCAAGCAAAATTACAATAGGGATGGATTGTGTTCCGTTGGTTAAAAACTGATCGATTAATGAAGTATCATCATCACGTAAGAAAATTTTCACTTCATTTTCACCTTCAAAAAATTTTGAAACAGCTGGCACTGTTGCGCTGGCATCACCACACCAAGGTTCTGTAATGATCAAAATCTTGCCACTGAAGTTCTTCGATTGTAAAAGTGCAGTTTGAGATTCATCTTTTTTATAAGTTTTCAGGGTGCGTTCCATACGATGTAACCCAAGCTCATAATATTCTTTAAACTCTTCTTCCTGTGCATCTTTTGGAGCGTTCAGTCTTTGATCTGCAACTTTCATATACTCTTCAAAACTGATGGCTTTGTCCCAATATTTTTTCAATTCCATTTTTTAATTTTATTTATGCAAATTTCGGATTTCCTTATCGTAATTACAGTAACAAAAGTCACTTATTAATCATATTCTGCGAATTTTATTAACGAGAAAAAGATCTGCCAGCACAAAAGCGGCTAAATTTTCAACAATAGGTACTGCTCTCGGCACAACACAAGGGTCGTGTCTTCCTTTGCCTTCTATAATGACAGGATTTCCGTTACTATCGACACTTTCCTGTGGTCTTAAGATGGTAGCAACAGGTTTAAATGCTACTCGGAAATAAATATCCATCCCGTTAGAAATCCCACCTTGTATTCCGCCGGAAAGATTGGATTTAGTGGAAAAGTCTTCGTTAAAGAGGTCGTTGTGTTCTTTCCCTGTCATTCTTGCGCCACAAAATCCACTGCCATATTCAAAACCTTTTGCAGCGTTAATGTTCATCATCGCTTTTGCTAATTCTGCCTGTAATTTTCCGAAAACCGGTTCTCCAATTCCAACCGGAATATTTTTGATGACACAGGTAACAGTTCCGCCAATGGTATTGCCTTCTTTTTTTATTTCTTTAATTTTTGAAATCATTCTCTCAGCAGTAGCTTCATCAGGACAGCGAACTTCGTTGCTTTCAATTTTAGAAAAATCAAGATCCTGATAAGGTTTTTCGCAGAAAATTTCTCCTACTGAAGAAACATAAGCATTGATTTCAATATTTGGAATCAGTTGTTTTGCAATAGCACCTGCAACCACCCAGTTAACAGTTTCTCTAGCAGAAGACTTTCCGCCACCTCTGTAATCTCGGATGCCAAATTTTTGATCATAAGTAAAATCTGCGTGGCTCGGTCTGTAGGCTTTAGCAATGTGATCGTAGTCTTTGGATTTTTGATTTTCGTTCTCGATGATGAATCCAATTGGAGTTCCTGTGGTTTTTCCTTCAAAAATTCCTGAAAGAAACTTTACCGTATCACTTTCTTTTCTTTGGGTAACAATAGCACTTTGTCCTGGTTTTCTTCGGTCGAGTTCCTTTTGAATTTTATCCAAATCAACTTCCAACCCTGCCGGAAAATTTGTGATAATGCCTCCGTAAGCCAAACCGTGGCTCTCGCCGAAGGTAGAAAGATTGAGAAAATTTCCTAGTGTGAACATTTAACAAAGATAATGAATTGTCTTGAGGTAAAGGATTTCGGAGTTTATTTGTTCTTTCTCTCTTCAAGTATTTTTTTGAGTTGCAAATGTTCTGCATCCGTCATTTTTCTCCAAATAAAACCATCTTTGATGTCATGACTTATTTTTTGAGGAAAAATACCGGCTTCATCATATTCTTTTAAAAATACCGGAGAAATTGCAGGTGTCGGAATGTCGAAACTGAAAGAATAGCCTTCCACAACATTGAATTTGAGATTCCCAATCTGATGAGTTTTGTATTCTTTGAGTTGAAAATGTGAAGGTATTATGATCTGCTTTTTATCAAAACCAAGCATAAAATGCCCCAATCTAAAACTTGGGACAAGTGTTTTTAAAAGAGTTGGAAATGATAGAAAGATAGAAAAAGCCAAACCCAATACAGAGAATGATAAAATTGCATTTTTGCGGGTGATTTTTTCAAATAATAAAACAAAAGCCAGCACGAAGAAGACATCAATAAAAAATCGGTATTGTGCAGAAAAGAGCAGAACCAAAGCACTTTTTATTAAAATGGAGACCCATAAAAAGGTATATATTTTTTTCTTTTTTGAAATTGCAAATAGTGTGAAAACAATAATTGAAATAAGAAAACTGATGTGAATTAGCGATTTTATTCCTTTTAAAGTCAGCCAGTTTTTAATATAATCAAAAGCGCCAAAATTGTTGATTTCTGACACGGAATATTGCATATCAAATGTTTTTTGAATGGCTACTTCTGAAGATATTTTTAAAGTTTCATGATTAGGTTTCCAAGATATGCCTAGATCTCCAATTTGTACAGGAAAAATGGGATAACCAAAAGTCCAAATGTTTTTAAACACAAATAAGGCTAAAATTAATATTCCGGGTATTAATGTTTTCAATTTCTCTTTTTGTACCAATAAAGCGTACAACAATGCAAATAGCGGAACCCAAATCATTGTCGGCTTTATAGCAAACGTGTAAGCAGAGAGCGCAAACAAGAAATAACTGTCTTTATTGCCAGAAAAAATTTCATTCAAAATAATTAATGAGAAGATGACGGAAGGCAAATCCGGACTCGGTGATTGTGCAAAAAGAAATAAAATGGGGATAAAACATAAATGCACCCAAGATTTTTTCTCAAAAACATAGATGATATAGATTATAAGTAAAACCGTATTCAACCTCAAAAAAACATCTGAGAAAGAAGAAAAACCAGCTTGAAAAATATGCCAGACTGACATTTGCCCCAGCAATAAATCTAGATTCGAAATGCCTTTTACCAAGCCAAATTCATTAATCCATTTGATTGTGGTAACATAATAACCAAAATGATCTAAAATAAACGGGTAGAATGATCCTGCAAATACAATGGTAAGTAATAATGGAAAGAGAAAATTTTTATTTTCTAATATAAAATTTGACAAATCATTGTAAACTCTAAAATAATAAAAACCAATCAACCCTAGGGAAAGCGTAACAACTTCGGTATGCAGATTTATGGGTATGAAAAATGCAGCAAAAGCCCAAACAACGGACAAAGTCAAAATGCCAAATAAAATTTTTATTGAGAGATAGCTATAGTTTTTTCCGAATATTTTTTCAGAAATGGTACCGATTCCCAAAAGTGCTGGGATTATAAATATTGCAGTAAATAAAAGATACAGCATAAAAAAAGATTGCTTAAAATTAAGCAATCTTTCTTATTTATTTTGTGAAGTAGAAGTTTATTGAACTCTACCGTCCTTTCTGTCTTGTGATCTACCGATAGTATAACCGGTTGCACCACCAATAATACCTCCAATTACAGCACCAGCACCTCTGTTTTTCTTGTTAATAATCGCACCTGCAGCAGCACCACCTACAGTACCGATAATAGTACCTTTGGCTGCTTTACTCATACCTTGTTTCTGTTGAGTAGTTTGGGTTGTACCACTATAAGTTCCGGAGTTTGAGCCTGAACTAGTACCTGAAGAATTGCTTGCATAACTTCTAGTTCTAGTTGATGTTCTAGGCGCTTCTCTGTAAACCGTTCTTTCAATTACTCTCTCTCTTACAGGAGCTGCAGCAGCAACAACTGCTTTCTTGTTGGCAGCTTCTACTTTAGCAATACTGTCCTTTGCTTTTTCGAAGGCAATTTTTTCTTTTTCAATTGCGAGTTTTTGTCTTTCAATTTCTAACTGTCTGGCTTGATATTCCATTTTTTCCTGTTCCAGAGTTTTTGTGGCAACAGCTTCGTCTTTTTTACAGGCGGTCAGCATAAGTACCGACGCAGCACCTGCTAATAATATATTTTTCATAACTCTATTTTAAATTGTTAAACTTAATGATCTTTGTTTTCTTGTAGGGTATATGACAAGTAAGAAGCCAAACTAACGTTAATAAAACGTTAAAACCATTAAATTTAGTTAAAATAAAAGTGCAATTTTCTGACATTCAGAAAATTGCACTTAAAAAGAGAGGTACCTAGCGGATTCGAACCGCTGTAGATGGTGTTGCAGACCACTGCCTAACCACTCGGCCAAAGTACCCTTTGTTTTGGTTTGCAAATTTAATGAAATTTTTTAATTTGGGATATAGAGTTTTTAAATTTTTTTTGAAGCACTATCATTAGTATCTTTGCCTAAATTTAAAAGTAAGAATGTCCGAAATTAAACTCAATACCATTCCCGAAGCAATCGAGGATTTAAGAAACGGAAAAATTATTATCGTGGTTGATGATGAAGACCGCGAGAACGAAGGCGATTTTTTATCCGCTGCAGAACTTACAACACCTGAAATTATCAATTTTATGACGATTCACGGTAGAGGTTTAATCTGTACGCCACTTCCAGAAAAGCGTTGTGATGAACTTGGTTTAGATATTATGGTGACTAGAAGCAGCGACCCGAAAGAGACAGCGTTTACTGTTTCCGTGGATTTGTTGGGTGATGGTGTTTCAACCGGTATTTCTGCAAGTGACCGTTCTAAAACAATTCTTGCACTGATGGATGAAAAAACCAAACCGACAGATTTTATGCGTCCGGGACACATATTTCCACTTCGGGCAAGAAAAGGCGGTGTATTGAAGAGAGCCGGACATACTGAAGCTGCAATCGATTTAACAAAACTTGCCGGATTGAAAGAAGGCGGCGTGATTTGTGAAATTATGAATGATGATGGAACAATGGCGCGACTTCCTGAATTGATAGAACTTGCAAAGAAACACGATTTAAAAATTGTTTCTATTGAAGATTTAATTCAATACCAATTGCAAAAGGGAAATTTGATTGAAAGAATTGAGGAAAGACCTGTGAAAACCATGTATGGTGATTTCGATTTCTTTGCATTCAGGGAAACAAGTACCGATCAGATTCATTTTGCATTTACCAAAGGCAATTGGTCTCCAGATGAGCCGGTTTTGGTAAGAGTACAAGCTTCTAACTCGTATTTTGATGTATTGAGTAGATTTATAAGTGGTGAAAAACCTTTGTTGGAGAAAGTCACTCAAATGATTAATGAAGAAGGAAAAGGTGTTCTTATCTTCATCAACAATGTTTCTAATAACGAAAACACGATGCGCAAATTGCAACAATTCCTCAATTATCAAGATGGGCAGGAACAACGTGTAACGTTAGCTTCAAATTTCAGAGATTATGGAATTGGCACACAAATTCTTAAAAATTTAGGAATCAATAAATTCCGTGTGATAACCCAAAGTCCTAATACAAAACCTTTGGTTGGAGGTTATGGTGTAGAGGTTACAGAATTGGTGGAATTGTAATGAATTATAGGGTTTCAATTTTGGTTCTGTTTTTTCTGTTGATTTTAGGCTGCAGAAATGTTCCGAATATTGAAATTAGAAAAGTTCCTACCGAATACTCTTTTGCAAATCAAAATGGTTACGTAAATGATTTTGATGATATTCTTACCTTAGAAGAAGAAAAAAATCTTGAGAAGATTTTAACAAATTATGACATTGAAACCACAAATGAAATTGGTGTAGTTTCATTAAAATCTATAAAACCCTTTAAAAACATTATTGAATTAAATGATGCTCTGTTACAAAATTGGCGTTTTGGTAAAGATGATAAATTCAATGGTTTGATCATCTTAATTGACAAAAGTGAAAGGCAGATTTCAATAAGATTTGGAATAGGAATACAAACTAAACTTTCTGATGCCGAAACCCAATTGATTATCGATAAAATTATTACCCCAGAATTTAAGAATGGAAATTTCTATCTCGGAATTACTAAAGGTATAGATGCGATAAAAAAAGAACTAAAATAAAAAATGGATTGAAACATCAAGCTATTTTTATGTTATCATAATTTCGGAAGCCATTCAAAAAATCCTTTACATTCATCCGTTTTTTGCCTTCAAGTTGCACTTCTTGTGGTTCATAGCAGCCATCTAGAGTAAAAATTCTAAAATTATTTTTTGAAATTTCAAGAGTTCCGGGTTTTTTATTATGGTGTTCTAAAGTATATTTTCCTGAGTAAATTTTCAGCGATTTTAATTCTTCACCAATATTAAGAACACTAAAAGCACAAGGATAAGGTGACATTCCTCTCACAAAATTATGAATGGTTTCCGAATTGTTTTGCCAATTAACCCTGGTGTCTTCTTTAAAAATTTTAAAAGCATTTTTTGGTTCATCAACGCTCGGTTGAGGTTTTTCCTGAATATTATTTTCCGCTAAACCATTTAGGGTTTTTACTACGAGTTCAGAACCCATCAACATTAGCTTATCGTGCAAATTTCCCGCATTATCATTGGCTAAAATTTCAATTTCTTCCTGTAAAAGAATGTTCCCTTCATCAATTTTTTCATTGATGAAAAAAGTAGTTGCTCCAGTTTTCTTCTCACCATTTATGATGGCAAAATTAATTGGAGCTGCACCACGATAATCAGGTAAAAGCGAGGCGTGAAGATTAAAAGTACCAAGTTTAGGCATTTCAAAAAGAATCTTTGGCATCATCCTGAATGCTACCACCACAAAAACATCAGCATTTAGATTTCTAATTTGTTGAAGAAATTCCGGATTTCTTAATTTTTCGGGTTGAAAAACAGGAAGCTGATGTTCTACAGCATAAATTTTTACCGGAGACTGTTTCAATTTTTGTCCACGACCACTGGCTTTATCAGCCACGGTTACTACGCCTACGATTTCGTGTTGTGATTGGTTAATAGCTTCGAGTGAAGTTTTTGCAAATTCAGGAGTGCCGAAGAAAACGACTTTTAATGGTTTCATCCTGCAAAGATATTTTTAACTTTTGTAAAAGTCAAATTCAAGCTAAAGTATAAGTTCGAAAATTGAGCATTTTTACCTTCCCACAATCAAGCAAATCGATGAGGTTTTCAAGAATTTTCTCTTTTTTATGAAAGCTTAACTGTACGGCAATATCTTCCAGAGAAGATGGTTTTCTTTCAAGTATTTTAACAATGTCGTGGGCAATACTGCTTCCAAATATACTATCATTGTTGCTTTTGCAAACGTGACAGTGTCCGCAGTTTTTTAAGTTCTTCTCGCCAAAATAGGAGAGGATGAGTTTCATTTTACAGTATTGTTGATCTGTGGTAAAAAACTTCATTTCTTCCCATTTCTGAATTTTATTTTTTTGAATTTGCTCAAATAGCGACCAATATTTCCCCGAAATCAGGCGATCATTTCTGTGTTTTAAAAATTTTAGGCTAGAAAGTGAACCATCAATATATTCCAAATAATTTTGCTTTTGCAAATCTTTGATGCTTTCTTTTAAGTGATGCAGTTCTGTATCAATCTTTGCTGCTAATGCTACCTCGCTAAAATGCACTTTGTGGCTGGAAATACCTGCAATATTTCTTAATAAAAGTTCTAACAGATAAGATTCTTTTCTTGGTAACAAATCAATTTCTTCAGCATTAATTTTCAGTTCCAATGTTGAAAGACTTTTGTAATCATTATGAAAGATTAATTCTTGATGGTTTAAGAAATTGAGAACATTTTTAATTTTCGGGGTGGAACATTTTGTAAATCTTTTTACTCTTTCTAGATGAAGCTGGAATGTTTGCTCCGGTAATTCTCCTTCAGCAACTTGGAAAGCCGAATAAATGAATGAAATAATTTCTGTAAATTCTCTCTTATTGGGAATTTGATGGGCAAGAATTTCGTCGAAATTTTTAAGTTCCTGCGAGTTCCAAAACATAAAGGCAAAACTCTGTTCTCCATCTCTTCCGGCACGACCGATTTCTTGGTAATAATTTTCAATAGAAGATGAAGGTGATAAGTGAATTACAAATCTCACATTATCTTTATCAATGCCCATTCCGAAAGCGTTCGTAGATACTAAAACATTGCGGTCTGAATTAACCCAATTATATTGTTTTTTATTTTTTTCTTTTGCGGAAAGTCCGGCGTGGAAAAAATCAATATTTTCAATTCCTTTAGATTTTAAAAAATGAGTGAGCTCTTCCGTGTCTTTTCTTGTTCGGGTATAGATAATGCCTGAAGTGTTGTTATGCCTTAAAATATCAAAAATTCGCTGGTATTTATCGGAAACTTCCTCAATAATAATATTGAGGTTACTTCTTCTGAAACTCTTCTGAAAGATATTAGGATTTTTTAATCCGAGTTTATTCTGAATTTCAATTAATACTTTCTGTGTTGCGGTTGCTGTTAAGGCAAGACAAGGAACATTTTTAAACTGTTCTTTAAAGGTTTTGATATTTTGATAACTCGGCCTAAAATCCTGCCCCCATTCTGAAATGCAGTGCGCTTCATCTACCGCAATGAATGAGATTTCAATTTCCTCTATGTTTTGTAAAAAAACAGAATTGGTTAGTCTTTCAGGAGATACATACAGTAGTTTTGTAAGTCCATCTTTACAATTGTTATAAATAATTTCGGCTTCAGATTCTTCCAATTCAGAAGAAAGAAATTCTGCTTCAATACCTCTTATTTTTAGTTGGTTGACCTGATCTTTCATTAAAGCCAAAAGAGGCGAAATAACAATGCAGGTTCCCTGTTGAATAAGTGCCGGTAGTTGATAGCATAAAGATTTTCCTGCGCCAGTTGGTAGAAGTGCTAAAGTATCTACACCGGAAGTTATCGAATTAATGATGCTTTCCTGCGATTCTCTAAAATGATCATAACCCCAAAAATGTTTTAGGGTATCGAATTTTAATTTTTGTAAATCATTGGCAGAAATCACAAGGTAAAAATAACAAAAAAGCCACGCATGGCGTGGCTTTTTTTATATAAATAATTTAAAATTATTTTGCTTCGAAGTAAACTCTTCTGTTAGCTCTGTTTTTCCATTCTGGACATTTAGTAGCTGGTTCACACTCTGGGTATTTTAGGTCTTTTTCACCTCTACCAATAGCGTTTAATTTACCACCATCAACACCATTCTGGATTAGATAGCTTTTAACGTTATTAGCTCTTCTTTGTGATAAGTTCATGTTGTAAGCTTCAGAAGCTCTGGTATCAGTAGCTCCAATTACGTTATAAGAACCTGTAGATGAGTTAATATAGTTTGCTGCATTGTTAAGGATAGGTCTGTTTGAAGGTAAGATTCTGTCTGAATCTAAATCAAACTCAATTCCTTCAAGAACTCTTGTATTATCTGTTACAAGACCTTGTCCAGCTGCAGGGCAACCATTATTTTCAACAGGTCCAGGAACAGTTACACACTTGTCATAAAGATCGATAACACCATCAAGGTCAGTATCAAGAGCTACACCAGCACCGTCAACTCTTGCTCCAGCTGGAGTATCAAGTTGTCTATCCCAATCATCACAAACTCCATCGTTATCACCATCACCTTTTTTGCAAACTTCTACATCTTGGTTTCTAGCTTCAAGAACATCAAGCTTGTAATATATTTCCTGAAGTGGATCGTGCCACATTAGGTGAGATTGGTGTTTTCCAAGTTTTAAAGATAGACCTAGAGTAGCATTGAAGAAGTTATCTGATACTTGATCTTCTCTTAAGTTAACTGGAGTAGCGTAGCTTCCGTTTCCAAGATAGTTACCTCCACCATCGAATTCATCATCACCAGTAACAACATACATTACTCTACCCTCTAAATCAAGCCTTCTATTGATTTTGTATTTAAGACCAGCACCAGCTTGTCCAAACCATGAAGATCCTGAGAAAGGTTTAATTTCTGTCATTAATTTTTGTCCACCAAGAGCAGCACTTTCTTGATATGCTCTGTATGCTAATGAACCTATACCAGCATAACCGTGAAGAGCCCATCTGTAAGGAGATTTATTATCTACTCTTCTTAAAAGATTTGAAAAATTAATGTCTCCTAGTAAAGAGATTGCATCATATTGTGTTCTACCAGCAGCACCAGCCCATGCTGAACCAGCAGCAGGATTAGCATCTTTTGTATTAAAAGCACCTTGTCTAGTTTCACCTCTGTCATACTGAAGGTTTAAACCAAAAGCGTGGGTAATGGCTTTATCAATACTGAAGTAAGCGGAATAGCCAAATACATTGGTTCCATTACCATTTTTAATAGAAGTCATATCTGCTGATTGTACTAGTGGAACACCAGCACCAAAAGAGATTGCCCAATCATTGAATCTTTTTGATTCTTGTGTAAATGGACTTACATTAGCAGAACCTGAAGAAAAAGTATTAGGATACTCTCCCGAAGAAACTGCTACTGAATCTTGCGCAAATATTGCAGTAGGTAATACTAGCGCAAATGCAAGAGTTGCTAAATTTAGTTTCATAAAATTTTATTTTAAGTTAATAAATGATTTTTATTTTTGTTGAAAATACACCCTTCTGTTGGCTTCATTTTTCCATTCCTCGCATTTAGTAGCGGGTTCACATTCGGGGTATTTTAAATCTGACTCTCCTCGTCCTTCTGCAATAAGCATGCCAAAAGGTACACCTTTATTATTCAAATATTTTACGACTGCATCAGCTCTTCTTTGTGAAAGCTTTAGGTTATATTCGGCAGAACCTCTCGTATCTGTAGCACCAATAACTAAAAACTTATTGGTATTATCAAGAGTTTTAATGATATCAGCTGCGTGATTAAGTTTATCAAAAGAGGTTGATCTTATAACATCACTATTCAAAGCAAATTCTATGCCTTCAAACTGTTTATTTATTTCTTCTATTGGGTTTGTCTGTATCTCATTCATTGGCACTTCAATAGGGCAACCCTTATTTTCTGCAGGTCCAGGAGTTACAACACATTGGTCATACAAGTCAATTACCCCGTCCAAATCTACGTCAAGTGCAACACCGGCACCATCCACTCTAGCTCCCGCAGGTGTATCCAATTGTCTGTCCCAATCATCACAAACGCCATCATTGTCATTATCTCCTTTACTGCATACTAAAACATCATCATTTGCCTCGTCTAACAATCTTGCTCTATAATATGCTGCTTGTAATGGGTCATGCCAAGTTAAGTGAGAGATATTCTTCCCAAATTTTACAGTGAAACCCAGATTGAACGTCCACATATCGTCAGTATAACTGTCATTTAGAATATTATAAGCAACGCGTGGCTCATAAGCATTACTATAAGCGCCTGTAGTTCCGCCTATTCCGTTTTTCCTTTCCCAGCCTCCGCCGTCAAATTCTTCATCACCAGATTTTACATACATTGCGCGTGCTTCAATATCTAATCTTCTTGAAACCTTATATTTTAAACCGGCTCCGGCTTGGTAAAAAAATGAGGCAATATCTAGTTTTTGCTCTATCTGAATTGGTGCTCTTCTCGGAACAGTGCTCCAACGAGATACATCATTGTCCAGAAGTAAGGTATTGTAGCCCTGCAATCCAATTCCTGCATATCCGTGTAAGGCCCATCTGTATGGTGAGTGATTATCTACTCTTCTTAAAAGATTAGAAAAATTAATGTTACCAAGTAAAGATATTTGCTTGTATTTTGTCCACGCATTTGCTACTCCGGCTGCTTCACCATAAATGCCTGGCAATTTTCCTTGTTGATTTGTTTTACCCATTTGGTACTGAAGACTTAAACCAAAAGCGTGAGATATTTGCTTATCTAAACTTACGTAAGCATTCCACCCCCAATTGATTTTATTGTCATAGAAGGAAACAAGGTCTGCGTAAGTCATAAAAGCTGCACCTCCACCAAAAGATACTGCCCAATCATTGAATTTTCTCGCAGAATTGTCAAAATCGTGAACATCTTTAGACCAAGAGGTAAAAGTGTTTGGGTATTGATCAGTATGCACTCTCAAAGTGTCTTGTCCGAATGCTGCAACTGGGAATACAAGAGCGAGTAAAAAATTTAATTTCATTTATTTGTGTTTTATTTTTTTCAGATTAGATAATATGCTCATTGAAAATTCTCTTTCATATAGGTGCTTTATGTGAGGTATTTCTAACACATTGCATTTAAAATTAATATTATTATAACTAACAATATCGACATCAATAATCCTGTCAGAATAAGTTCCAGTGGAAAGTGTATCTTCAATACGCCCTAAATCTTTCTCAATTTTTTTTATTGATTTTAGAAGATTTATTGGAGAAAATTGTGTATTTATCAATAGAGCAAAATTAAAAAAATTATTAGAACTGACAAACTCCACGGGTTTAGTCTCCAAAATTTCACTTTCAGTTAATATTGTTCCTATTTCATTTTTTATTCTTTCTTTTGCATCGTTAAGATTTTGGACTTTATTTCCAAGATTAGTACCTAGTAACAAAACAACTTCTTGTTGCGACATATTGTTTAAATAATTTAATTTATAAATTTATGAAAAATTTTTTTAGAAACGTTTTAGCTAATATAGTTGCGATAATGCTTATTTGCGCTTTCGGTTTCTTTTTCTTCATATTTATGCTGTTACTCGGTAGTATGGGTGAGAGCAAACCCAAAGTTAAAGATAACTCGGTGCTAACTCTCAATATGAAGACCGATATTATCGACAGCCCAACTGAAGATCAGGCGACTTTCGCCATTTTTGAAAAAAATGCTCCAAAAAAAGTATTGCTGTTTGATATTTTGGAGGCTATAAAAAAAGCTAAGACGGATGATAAAATAAAAGGGATCAGCATTGAAACTGATTTTATTAATGCAGGAATTACACAGATTGATGATGTGCGTGCTGCGCTTGAAGATTTCAAGAAAAGCGGAAAATTTGTTTATGCTTATGGAAACGTAGTTTCTCAACCGGCATATTATTTAGGTTCAGTTGCAGATCAATATTATCTTAATCCTGCAGGTGGTATTGAATTGAAAGGAATGTCTACTGAAGTAATGTTCTTTAAAGATTTTACAGAAAAATATGGAATTGGCGTGGATGTGATAAGACACGGAAAATTCAAGGCGGCAGTAGAACCATTTCTAAGAAATGATATTTCGCCAGAAAACAAAGAGCAGCTTTCTACAATGCTTAATGATATTTGGAAGAATACATCATCCAAAATTTATACTTCAAGAAAAATAGATTCCACTCAATTCAAGCTTGTTGTGGATAGTCTTTACGCTTTAATTCCTGAAAATACAGTAAAGTATAAGTTGGCAGATAAACTAATGCAAAAAACGGAATACGAAAATCTGTTGAAAGCTAAACTAAAAGTGGAAGACGATAAGAAACTCAACCAAATTTCTTTCAATAAATATATCAATTCATATAAGGATGAAAAATCTAAAGGTGAACAAGTAGCAATACTTTACGCCAGTGGCGCTATTTACAATGGCGAAGGTGCTGATGAGATTTACGCTCAGGATTTCGTTAAACATATTAAAGATTTGCAAGATAATGATGATGTAAAAGCAGTTGTTTTCAGAATTAATTCGCCTGGTGGTAGTGCAAATGCATCCGATGAAATTTTATTCGAGTTGAAGCAACTTAAGAAGAAAAAACCACTCATTATTTCTTTTGGTGATTATGCTGCTTCCGGAGGTTACTATATTGCGATGGCGGCTGATAAAATTTATTCTGAACCTAATACTCTTACCGGCTCTATAGGAGTTTTTGGTATGGTGCCTAACTATGGAAAACTAGCCAATAAAAATGGTGTGCGTTCAGATATTGTGCAGACTAATGAGAACTCCAGATATTATTCATCATTACACGGACTCTCAAGTGGAGGAAGAACGATGATTACTAAAAGTATTGAAGGAACCTACAAACGCTTTGTACACTGGATTACTGAAAATAGGAAAAAATCTTTTGGAGAGATTGATGCAATCGGTGGAGGTAGAGTATGGTCCGGAACCAGAGCTAAACAATTAGGCTTGGTAGATGAACTTGGAACCTTGAATGACGCCGTAGCTTTCGCCGCAAAAAAGGCAAACCTAAAAGAGTATGATGTAAAAAGCTACCCAAAGAAAGTAACACCTTTCGAGCAGTTCTTTAAAGATTTGGAAGAGGATGAGATTTCCGCAAAATTGATAAAAAACAAAATAGGTGTGGAGAATTACAAAATCTATGAAAACCTAACCAACCCTAACATTAAAAATTCTGTAATGATGGAAACGCCTTACAGATTACAATTTAAATAAACAAAAAACCGATTTGAAAATTTTCAAATCGATTTTTTTACAAAGTTTTTAATAAGGATTAACCTCGTCTGGTTGCCATTCCGTAGATCCAAAGAACCAATAAAGCACCACCAACAGCAAGAAGCATACTTCTGAAGTCGAAAGCGTTTACATCGCCCCATCCTAAAGCAGATCCAACAAATCCGCCTACGAAAGCACCAACGATGCCTAAAATAATTGTCATTAACCAACCCATTGCCTGGTTACCCGGCATAATGAATTTTGCAAGTGCACCTGCAATAAGACCAAATAAGATCCAAGTTAGAATACCCATAGTTTAAAATTTAATTGTTAATATTTATTGATTTTGATTTTTAGTTAGCTAAAATTACACCAAAAAAACAGATCAAATCACAATAATTGAAAACATATAATTTTTTGGAGAAATTCTGAAAAATTATTTTCTCTTAAAAAAAGAATCCACAAACTCCTCACCATTGAAGAGCTGGAGGTCGTACATCTTTTCGCCAACACCAATGTATTTAACAGGGATTTGGAACTGGTCGGAAATTCCGATAACAACGCCGCCTTTTGCAGTGCCATCCAATTTAGTAATAGCCAATGCATTTACTTCTGTGGCTGCCGTGAACTGCTTTGCCTGTTCAAAAGCATTCTGTCCTGTTGAACCATCCAAAACCAATAAAATTTCGTGAGGAGCATCAGGAATTACCTTTTGCATTACTCGCTTTATCTTAGAGAGTTCGTTCATCAGGTTGATTTTGTTGTGAAGTCTTCCGGCAGTATCAATAATAACTACATCAGCATTTTGGGCTACAGCACTTTGCACTGTATCAAATGCAACAGAAGCCGGATCTGAACCCATACCTTGTTTCACAATCGGGACGCCAACTCTTTCACTCCAAATCGTTAACTGGTCTACCGCAGCTGCACGGAAGGTATCTGCAGCTCCAAGAACAACATTTTTGCCTTCGGATTTGAATTGATGTGCCAATTTTCCAATAGTTGTAGTTTTTCCGACACCATTTACACCTACTACCATAATAACGTAAGGTTTTTTGGAAGTGTCGATATTTCCTGAGCCGGCGTGCGGGTTTTCAAGCAGCAGTCCTTTGATCTCCTCACGGAGGATTTTATCGAGTTCGTCTGTACCAACGTATTTGTCGCGGGAAACACGGTTTTCTATTCGTTCTATAATTTTAATGGTGGTTGAAGCGCCGACATCTGAAGCGATAAGTACTTCTTCCAAATCATCCAGCACTTCGTCGTCTACCTTGCTTTTGCCAACTACAGCTTTTGAAATTTTTTCAAAAAATCCCTGGCTTGATTTTTCAAGGCCATGGTCTAGGGTTTCTTTTTCTTCTTTATTGAATATTTTTTTAAACCAACTCATAGTTTTGTTTCGGGTTTCAAGTTCAAAGTTTTAAATTTCTTGTTTGGGTGTTGATTCTGCAAAAGGGATTGTAATGGTAATCCTTTTTTGCGAGAGGCTTTGACGAGCAAAAAAGATTGGAATGAAAAGCCCGGTCTCGACATTATTGCTTGCAATATGGCGAGATTTGCCCAAAAATTTTGCTCACGCAAATATAAACTAAAAAAACTACCCAAAATTGAGTAGTTTCATTATCGTGTCAGTGTGATGCTTATTTCTTTAGGAAAGCATCTACATCGTCTGCATTCATTACTTTTTCTTCGAAAATGTAAGCACCTGTTTTAGGTGATTTTACCATTTTCACTACTTTGGTCAACTTTTTAGATGAACCGTCTTTAAGCGTTGCTACTACTTTCTTTGCCATTGTAAAATACCTTTATAAGTGATTACTTGATTTCTTTATGTACGGTGTACTTCTTAAGAACCGGATTGTACTTTTTAAGCTCCAGTCTTTCGGTAGTATTCTTTTTGTTTTTAGTGGAGATGTATCTGCTCATTCCTGGCATACCACTTTCCTTGTGCTCTGTACACTCAAGGATTACCTGAACTCTGTTACCTTTTTTTGCCATTGCTGTAATTATTTAATATATCCGTTTCTTTTTCCTCTTTCAACTGCCTCCTCGATCCCAACTCTGTTGATGATCCTCAATCCGTGTGCAGAAACTTTCAACGTGATGTTTTCTTCTGTTTCCGGAAGGTAAAATTTCTTCTCTAATAAGTTAATTTCAAAACGACGCTTCGTTTTGTTATTAGCGTGAGAAACGTTGTTACCAACCATTGCACGCTTTCCTGTTATTTGGCAAATTCTTGACATATCTCGATGTTCTTTTTACGACTTAATTATTTGAGTGTGCAAAATTATGATTAATTTTTTAGTTAGGCAAATGTTTTTAGAAATTATTTTTCATTTGGCTGGAAGTTCAATACCTAAAGCGGTACTTTACAAGGTTTCTGAAAATCAGGTGTTTTAATATGAATCTATTTCTTCCGATTTTGAATCTTCTTTATTAAAGTATAAACGATTAAAAATCCTAAAACAAAAATGGAAATCCTCGTGAGTAAATCTCCAGTTCTTACATAAAACGTTTTGCCTTCGTAGAGATTAATTTTGGCAAACAGTGCTGTTTGGTCTCCGTACAAAGTATCCGCTTCTATATCACCTTTGGCGTTAATGTGTGCCGAAATTCCGCTGTTGGCAGATCTTGCAATTTCCCTGCGGGTTTCTATAGCACGAAGTCTAGCATATGAGAGCAGCTGTTGGTGTCCTTGTGTAACACCCCACCAACTGTCATTGGTCATGATAGCAAGAAAATTCGCTCCATTTTTCACATATTCTGTGGTGAATTCTCCATAAACGCTTTCATAACAAATAATGGGTGCGAGTTTTCCTTTATTGAAAGGATTGCTAAAGGCTTTTCGTTCATCATCAATTCCCAAAGAAGCAATAGTTCCTCCAAAATTCAGCATGGCATCTCCAAGCAATGGTTTCAGCACATTCATATAGGGAAAAATTTCTACACCGGGAACCAGTTTTCCCTTGTGGTACACTTCCACTTTTTGGTTCGGAATAATTTGTATCGCCGAATTATAGCTTTCTACCCAAAATCCTTGTGAAGTTTGATAAGCATTTTTCGGAACATTGCCATCGGTGAAGAATTTGTGTGATGAAATGCCGGTTGCGAAAACTGCCCCTGGTTTTGTGGAAAGGAAATTTTTAATGGTATTTAAAAGTTCACTCTTCTCAAATCCCGTTTCGGAAATGGAGCCACTTCCCGGAACTGATGTTTCCGGACCGATGTAATAATCTACTTTTACGTTCTTATTTTGGGGAGAATTTGTCTCCGCAAGCTGTAGCAGCTCATTAAGAATTTGAAGGCTGTCTTTTTGGTATTTTTCGTTGTAAGGATCGAGTTCGGGTTGCAGCAAAAGAACATTTACTTGTCCAATTGGTTTTTCATCAAAAGAATTGTATTTAATAACCGAAATTAACATCGGTAATACAATTCCCAGTGCTAAAATAGAAGCGTTTTTAATTAAATCTTTGCGTTTTCGTCCAGCTTCCCATGTTCTTAAAGTATAAAATGCAAAAACATTTATCAATAAAATCCAAAAACTTCCACCTGTGGCACCAAGAGTATCATACCATTGTATGAGTCTTGGGTATTCGGAAAAAACATTTCCCAAATTGAGCCAAGGCCAAGTAAATTCCCAAGAAAGATGAATTTTCTCGAAAACCATCCAAATAGCCACAAAAAAAACCAATCCCCAATAGGTGCCCTGAATTCTTTTGTACCAGTGATATGCCATAAAAACTAATGTATATAGCAATGAATTGGCAAGAACCGGAATTGCAACAGCTAAAACAGAATGGCTGCCATCAGGATTTTTAGATCCATATAACCAACCCGTTGTCACGATATTCCAAATCATAAAAACGAGGTAAGCTAATCCGAAAACAGCCCAACTTTTTCTTTTAATTTTTGAAAACCTTGTAATCTCGTGTTCCGCCATCAGAAGTGGTACCAACGCCATGAATATAAAAAACGGAATACCGTAAGTTGGCCAAGAAATGGACAGTAATACTGCACTGATTAAACAGAGAACGATATATTTCATAAAATCTGGAGTCTTTTCTTTGAGAATTATGTAGGCTTCAAGCCATAGACATATTGCTCTTTTCAAATATTTGCAGACAAATTTAAGATTATTAATTCAGAATGCCGATTTTTGTAATAAGTGATGAAGAAACTTTATAAAATCATAATACTGCCATATACGCTTTTTTTCCTGTATCTGATGTTTTTTGGCTTCGGGCGTACGCAATTTGAGAGTCATATTGTAAGGCTGATTCCGGTAGTTTCTACTTACAAATTTGTTGAGAAAAGTTTATTATGGAGCAACTTTGAGAGTTTGCTCATCAATATTGTTGGCAATATTGTAATGTTTATGCCTTTTGGTTTTTTGGGCTGGATTTTTCCGAAATTTAATAACTTGAAGACACTTTTAATGAGTTTTCTTTCGGTACTGATTGTGGTGGAAGCTCTTCAGTATTTTTCAAGATTAGGCGTTTTTGATGTGGATGACATCATGCTGAATTCACTGGGCGTTTGTGTTGGGTTTTGGTTGAAAAATTTAATACAAATTAATAAAATTAAGGTTATTAAAATTTCTGAACATTAAATCATATTCACTTCACGCTCCAATTCTATCCCAAATTTTTCCTTCACCGAATCAATAATCATTGTAGAAAAATCAAAGATTTCCTTTCCGGTGGCGTCTCCGGTTTTGTTGACAATTACCAAAGCCTGAAGTTCGTGCGAGGCGACGTTTCCGATTTGTTTTCCTTTCCAGCCACAATTTTCAATCAGCCAGCCTGCAGGAACTTTCACCATTTCTCCAGTAGGATAGAAGTGAATTTCCGGAAATTTTTTCTGTAAATCTTCAAACTGTGTTTTCGGAATGGTTGGGTTTTTAAAGAAACTTCCGGCATTGCCAATCACTTCCGGATTTGGTAATTTACTTTGTCTAATTGCAATCACCGCTTTTGAAACATCCTGAATGGTAGGCTCGTCAAAACCCATCTTTTCAAGTTCTGATTTTATGGCGCCATATTCCGTTTTAATCTTATGTTTTTTCGTGGTTAATGCAAAGCTGACTTCCAAAATCACATACTTTCCTTTACCTTCCTGTTTGAAAATAGAATCTCTGTATCCAAATCTACACTGTTCTTTGTCGAAAGATTGAATTTCTAAAGTTTCAAGATTCAAAACCTTGCATCCAACAAATGTGTCTTTAATTTCAGTACCATAAGCACCGATATTTTGCATAGGTGAAGTTCCTACATTTCCTGGAATTAATGAAAGATTTTCAAGCCCGCCATAATTTTTTTCTAG
This sequence comes from Bacteroidota bacterium, assembly GCA_023394415.1. Classification (GTDB taxonomy): domain Bacteria; phylum Bacteroidota; class Bacteroidia; order Flavobacteriales; family Weeksellaceae; genus Planobacterium. The sequence goes on along the minus strand of JAEXAR010000001.1, from coordinate 56,238 downwards.
ACAATGCATCACAAACTGATGCCAGTTTTCACCAGCTTTAGCAGTAACCAGCATTTCATCTTCGCTCATCATTTCCTCGGAGATTCCTTTTAGGTTTAGTTTGATAACCAAGCCATCAAAATCTTTAGTGAGCAGAATATTACTGCCACCGCCTAAAAACAGAAGAGGTAATTTTTGGGGATTTTCCTGAAGTAAATTTTTGTATTGTTGTAAAACTTCTATAAGTTCTACTTCTGAATTTACTTCCGCAAAGTATTTGGCTTTAGCTTCTACGCCAAAAGTGTTGTATGGTTTTAGAGAGATGTGTTCTTGGATTGTCATTGCGTGATTTCTTACACAAATTTAAAATAAAAATGCCACGAATGCACTAATATTCGTGAATTCGTGGCAAAATAATTTTAAAATTTAACCATTAAAGAGGTAGAAACTTTAAGGATTATTAATATTAAATATCGGAATTGAAGTGTTGTACTTATTTGATCGAATATCAATCATATAAATCTTAATCATTAACTTTTTAGTGGATTATAGATTAAATTCCAGCTTATATTTCTGTAGTGCATCATTTAAAATTTCCACGCTACGTCTTAAATCATCTTCTTTCAGCACATAAGCAATACGAACTTGCTTTTTGCCAAGTTCAGGATTACTGTAAAATCCAGTCATAGGCGCTACCATTACTGTTTCGTTGTTGTACGAATATTTTTCGAGCAACCATTGTGCAAACTTATCCGAATTATCTATTGGAAGTTCTACACCACAATAGAAAGCACCTTTAGGTTTTGGACAAATTACTCCCGGAATTCCATTTAACAAATCAACCAAAAGATTTCTTCTTTTTGTATATTCAGCACGAACGCCTGCAATGTATGCGGTATCATTGTGGTGTGCAGCTGTTGCAGCAATTTGTCCTAAAAGTACTGGGCTCAACCTTGCCTGTGCAAAAAGTATTGCAGCATTTCTTATTTTTTCAGAACGGGTAATTAAACAGCCAATTCTTGCACCACACATGGAGTATCTTTTGGATTCAGAATCAATGACAATGGCATGATCCTTCAGTTCGGGAAATTCTAAGATGGAGTGTTGTTGCTTACCATCATAAACGTATTCACGGTAAACTTCGTCCGAGATAATAACAATATCGTGTTTTAAAGCAATTTCAGCCAGTTTTTGTAGCTCTTCTTTGGTGTAAAGGTAACCTGTAGGATTTCCCGGATTACAGATAATAATTGCTCTGGTTTTATCAGTAATTTTCTTCTCAAACTCTTCCATTGGAGGCAGAGCAAAACCTGTATCAATAGTTGATGGAACTGCTACCACATTCACATTGAAGGTGTTGGTAAAACCATTATAATTGGCATAATAAGGTTCCGGAATAATCACCTCATCACCATCATCACAAAGCGTAGAAATTGCAAAATTTAATGCTTCGGAACCACCATTGGTTACAATAAAATTATCGGTGGTTAAATCTCGGAAGCCCAACGAGTGATAATATGTTTGTAGTGCTTTTCTGTACTCGATATTTCCTTCTGATAGGGCGTATTCTAAAACTTTTAAATCAATATTTCTAATTGCATTAAGTGCAGTTTCCGGTGTTTCAATATCAGGTTGTCCAATATTCAGGTGGTACACTTTTATCCCTTTCTGTTTAGCTTGTAAAGCGTATGGAACGAGTTTGCGAACCGGAGAAGCCGGCATATGTTGTGCTCTTTGTGAAATTTTCGGCATTTTAATTTCTATTTTTCACAAAAATAAGAATTTTTTAGGAGCATTGTGTCTTTTCCTTCTTTAGACATTTGGGACCGGCTTTCCACTGCAATCTTTTTATTTTTTTTCAAAAACAAAAAGGATTTTCGTTGCAATCTGGGCTATTAAGATCGTTTTTCAGCTTCGTAATATGATTTTTGTGCCTCCATGACTAACTTTTTTTAGACCAGTTAAATTTCTCAAAAAATAAAATTCATACTTTTATATAAAATAAACCAATGAGAATAGAAGCCGAAAACGTAACAGATTATTTAGAAAAAATACCTGAGGAGCGAAAATCTGCCATGCAAAGACTTTACGAAACCATTTCAAAAAATCTTCCCAAAGGATTTGAAGAGGGTATAAGCTACGGAATGATGGGATGGAACGTTCCACTCGAGATTTATCCTGCAGGTTATCATTGTACTCCGGGTTTGCCTTTGCCTTTTCTATCAATGGCATCGCAGAAAAATTCAATCAATATTTATCATATGGGAATGTATGCAAAACCAGACCTTTATGATTGGTTTGTGGCAGAGTTTCCTAAACATTCCAAAAAGAAATTGGATATGGGTAAATCCTGTATTCGTTTTAAGAAGGAAGAAGATATTACATTTGAATTAATAGGAGAGTTAGCAGCTAAAATGACACCTGAAGAATGGGTGGAAATTTATGAGTATGCTTTCAGAAAAATATAAAAGTTCAGAATTTTCTGAACTTTTTCAAATATTTTAAATCCTTTCTATATCCGCACCCAAAGCTTTCAACCTCCCGTCAATATTTTCATATCCACGGTCAATCTGTTCAATATTATGAATGATTGATTTTCCTTCGGCTGAAAGTGCAGCAATTAAAAGTGCATTTCCGGCTCTAATGTCCGGCGAGGTCATTGTTGTTCCTCTTAAAGGATAATCGTGATTTAAACCAACAACTGTAGCACGGTGTGGATCGCAAAGGATAATTTGTGCACCCATATCAATTAATTTATCTACAAAGAACAAACGGCTTTCAAACATTTTTTGGTGTATTAAAACCGTGCCTTTTGCCTGTGTTGCAACAACCAAAACGATTGAAAGCAAATCTGGTGTAAATCCAGGCCAAGGCGCATCTGAAACCGTAAGGATAGATCCATCTATAAATTTCTGAATTTTATAATGTTCCTGTGCCGGAATGTAGATATCATCATTGTGTTGCTCCAACTGGATACCCAATTTTCTAAAAGTATTGGGAATAACGCCTAATTGATTCCAGTTCACATTCTTAATGGTAATTTCAGATTTGGTCATTGCTGCAAGACCAATCCAAGAACCTATTTCTACCATATCAGGAAGCATAGTATGTTCCGTTCCGTGAAGATGTGCAACGCCTTCAATGGTAAGCAAATTAGAACCGATTCCTGAAATTTGTGCTCCCATTCTGTTCAGCATCTTGCACAATTGCTGAAGGTAGGGTTCGCAGGCAGCATTATAAACTCTGGTTTTGCCCTTAGCTAAAACCGCTGCCATAACAATATTAGCAGTTCCGGTAACAGAAGCCTCTTCAAGCAAAATAAATTTCCCGTGAAGTTCTTTGGCTTTTAATGAGTAGAAATATTCGTCTTCATCATAGTGGAATTCCGCTCCCAATTCTACAAACCCCTGAAAATGTGTATCCAAACGTCTTCTTCCGATTTTGTCGCCTCCAGGAGTTGGCATATACGCTTCTCCAAAACGTGCCAACATTGGCCCCAAAAGCATAATGGATCCTCTTAGTTTGGCGCCGTCTTTTTTAAATTCTGAAGATTTTATGTAATCAAAGTTGATATCATCCGCTTTGAAGGTGTAATCGCCGTGTCCGTTTTTGGTTATTTTCACTCCGAAATCTCCCAAAATTTCAATTAATCGGTTAACATCGTGAATGTCGGGTATATTTTTAATTCTTACTTCTTCATCTGTAAGCAATACTGCACATAAGATCTGTAATGCCTCATTTTTGGCACCTTGCGGAGTAATTTCTCCGTGCAATTGTTTACCTCCTCTTATCTGAAATGTTCCGCTCATTACTTTCTTCTGTTTTTGTTCTGTTGGTTTCTTTGTTTGTTTCGGCTGTGTTGATTTTGGCCTTGGTTTTTTTGATTTTTATTACGGTTGTTGCTGTGATATATTTTGCTTTTTTCCAAAGTATCAATTCCCGTTAAATCAAGTCGGTCCTCAGAAAGTTCTTTAAGGTGACGAAAAATTACATCATCGGTCACATGTTCTTTGTTATAGATGTTGTAAGATTTTTTCATGTTATTGGCAATCACTTCAATTAAGGCTTCCTTTTCCTCACCATCTTCCTGTTTTATGGCCAGCTCGATCAACTGAAGTATACTTTTACCATAGAATTTGAAATCACCCTGAAGTTTAGGATATTCCATCTTTTTGGGCTTTTCAGCCATTTCTTCACGTGTTGGAAAAGGATAGGGTGAATCCACATCCAAATCATATTCTGCCAATATATACAGGTGATCCCAAAGTTTGTGTTTATAGTTTTCTTCATCACGAAGCTGTGGGTTTCTTTGTCCCATAAAATCTACAATTGCGTGGCACATTTCGTTGCGTTCTTCTTTTGTAGAAAGCTCTTTGCACCGTTCAACCAATTGCTGAATGATGCGTCCGTATTCGGGCATGTGAAGTTGGGTTCTGTTGGTGTTGTATTCCATAGGTGCAAATATAGGGATTTGAATGTAAGACTTTTTTAATCTATAAATTTTTTACGTTCTTCTTCAGTAGGCAAAAGGCATTTTTGAGAGGCCAATTTTAGGCGATTTTCAGCGACTTTATCATAGATTTTATCTGAAAAAAATGTAGGTAAAAGGTTCAAACTTGCCATAACGGCATATTTCCCGCCCAGAATTTTTGCAATTTCAGCAATCGCTTTTGATTTAATCAGATAATACGAAGTAGGTTTCCATAGATAAATTGTGTTGAACTGTTTTCTGTCCAAGCCACGCTGCCAAAGGAACTGTTGTCCGAATTTGCCTTGAAGTGGAGCAAATAAAAAACGGTCGTTTACATCATTTTTAAGAATCCATTGTAACCAATAATTACAAAAACCACAATCGCCATCGTAAAAGACATAATATTTGCTTTCGTCTGTTCCTTTCATTATTTTTCTGCTTCCGGTGGAAGATTGTTTTCCATTCTGGTATCTGCTTCAATTTTCTTAAAGTAATTTACCATCGTTTTTTGTTCTTCGGCAGTTAATTTGGCTTCAGGGTGAGCCAGAAGGTAAGACTCTAAAGGCATTTCTCCGGTTTCTACCATTTCTACTGCTTCAGCAAGTTTGTGCGCTTGTCTTTTAGGCTCATAAGTAGCAAATGTTGAAAAATTTAATTTTTTTCTTCCTTCATCAATGTGATCTTTCAAAAACCAAGCAATAGGCTGTATATTGCTGTACCAAGGATATTTGGTTTCGTTACTGTGGCAATCGTAACAGGATGTACGAATCTTGGTTGCAATATTTTCCGGAGTGTTTTTTATTGTGAGAAAATCCATCCCTTTATTTACGGGTGGATTTGTTTTGTCAATCCTAAAAAATTGTATGATAATGAAGAGTACAAAGAGGATAGTAAGAATTTTTTTCATAGTTATTTGAATTTAATTGGTGAATTTACTAAAATTTCAAACAAAACCATAAAATTCAAAAGTTTATCTTTGCAAAAATTTTTGGGCTCGGATCGTCCGGGTAACCCATTCTTAATCATTTGGTTTGAATGAAATGAATATTTAAACCAACAAGAAACAAATTTTATGAGCAACATTGTCGCAATCGTTGGACGTCCCAACGTAGGAAAATCCACACTTTTTAATCGTTTACTTGAAAGAAGAGAAGCCATTGTAGATTCCACAGCAGGAGTTACAAGAGACCGCCATTATGGAAAATCGGACTGGAACGGCGTAGATTTTACCGTTATTGATACCGGTGGTTATGAAGTCAATACAGAAGATATTTTTCAGGAAGAAATTTCAAAACAAGTACAATTGGCAATAGATGAAGCCACCTCTATTATTTTTATGATGAATGTGGAAGAAGGCCTTACGGATACAGATCAAGAAATTTACGAAATGCTTCGCCGTAGTGGAAAACCAAGTTATATTGTGGTGAATAAGGTAGACTCTGCAAAAGAAGAACTTGCTGCTACCGAATTTTACTCTTTGGGAATTGATAAATATTATACCTTATCATCTGCTACTGGTTCCGGAACAGGAGAATTGTTGGATGATATTGTAAAAGACTTTCCTACAAAAGATTATAAGGATCCATTTGAAGGTTTGCCAAAAATTACCATTGCCGGAAGACCAAACGTAGGAAAATCAACCCTTACTAATGCGCTTTTAGATAACGAAAGAAATATTGTTACTGATATAGCCGGAACAACAAGAGACTCCATCGAAACCTTATACAACAAGTTCGGGCACGAATTTGTATTGGTTGATACAGCGGGAATGCGAAGAAAATCTAAAGTCAGTGAAGATTTAGAATTCTATTCCGTGATGCGTTCCGTTCGTGCCATTGAAAATTCGGATGTGGTTATCATTATGGTAGATGCGACACAAGGTTGGGAAAGTCAGGATATGAATATTTTCGGTATCGCCCAGAAAAACCGCAAAGGAATTGTGATTTTGGTGAATAAATGGGATTTGATAGAAGATAAGCAAACCAACACGATGCGCGATTTTGAAGCTGCTATTAAAAATAAAATCGGACAGTTTACCGATATTCCGGTACTGTTTGTATCTGCCTTAACCAAGCAAAGAATTCTGAAAGCTGTAGATACAGCAATGGAAGTTTACGAAAATCGTAAAAAGAAAATTAAAACTTCTCAATTGAATGAGGTGATGCTTCCGATTTTTGAAAACAATCCACCTCCGGCGCTAAAAGGAAAATATATTAAAATCAAGTATTGTGTTCAGCTCGGAACACCTTCGCCGCAGTTTGTGTTTTTCTGCAATCTTCCGCAATACGTGAAAGAACCTTATAAAAGATTTACGGAAAACCAGCTGAGAAAAAACTTTGGTTTTACCGGAGTTCCGATTGAAGTGTATTTCAGACAGAAATAGAATTTATCGAATCAATAGGAGCGGGTTTTAGCCCGCTTTATTATTTTAAATATTGTTGGCTTTAGCCGAAATTTATCTTTAATTTTGTAAAAAATAATCTACAATAATGGTTACTGTTTTATCTGAAAACTTCTCGCTTGTTAATTCCTGGATTAATGATTTAAGAAACACCGAAATTCAAGGCGACCGAATGAAATTCCGCAGAAATATGGAAAGAATCGGAGAAATCGCCGCTTTCGAAATTTCAAAAGGTTTGGAACAGATAGAAGTAGAAATTTCTACCCCTTTAGATAAAATTACCGTTAAAGAAATTGCAGTTCAACCCGTAATTACAACGATTTTAAGAGCCGGAGTTCCCCTGTTTCAAGGAATTTTGAATTATCTCGACAAAGCTGATTGTGGTTTTGTAGCTGCTTACAGAAAACATGACGCCAACGATTATTTCTCAATCAAACAGGATTATTTAACTTGTCCGAATATCGACGGAAGACCACTAATTGTTGCAGATCCAATGTTAGCAACCGGAGCAAGTTTAATCGAAGCCATTAAAGATTTATTGAATCACGGAAATCCAACACAACTTCATATCGTTGCAGCAATCGCTTCAAAACAGGGTGTTGAAACCATTCAAAATGCCTATCCCAATGCGGAAATATGGGTGGGAGCAATCGATGAGAAACTTACTTCAAAGGGTTATATCACTCCGGGTTTAGGCGATGCAGGAGATTTGTCTTACGGCGAAAAATTACAGCGATAATTTTTTGTCTAAAATTCTCTGAAAAGTTTCGGACTTCGAACTTTAGTCCACCGCAATTACCAAAACACTCACTTTGTTATGGCCTTCTTTTAAAATTTCCCAAGCCACAGAACTCATCGTGTTTCCGGTGGTAAATACATCGTCGATAATTAAGACGTGCTGATTTTGAATTGGTTTTGTAATGGAGAATATATTTTTCGTCTCGGAACGATGCGCCTTATCTTTAAGAGCCTGAGCTTTTTTATAGGAATTTCTTTTTATTAAAGTGTGATCGTAAGGAATCTCAAAATGTTTTGAAATGGTTTCCGTAAAAAGATGTAACTGATTGTAACCGCGCTCATTCAACTTCTTCGGATGAAGCGGGACTGAAACCAATAAATCAGGCTTGTATTGGTTGAAATCAAGACGTTCTAAAGTCCATTGTGCTAAAATTTCACCAATTTTCTCACGGCTTTTATATTTCAAGTCGTGAACAATCTTTCGGCTCAAACTTTCTTCTTCAAACTGCATCAAAGCAAACGCATTTTCAACAGGAAAGAGTAGTTTACAACGCTTTTTCAGTTCATTGTCATCTGTAAATCGATGATGGGTAAAATGAATCTTATCAATACAAATTTCACAAACCAGTTCCTGTGCATCGATAACTCGGTTGCAGTGAAGACAGCGGTTCGGAAAAAGCAAATCCAAAGGCATCTGATAAAAATAAAAAAATCTATTTAATAATCTTGTGAGGTTTAGATGTTTTCTTTCCTAATTTTTTCAATGGCTTTTTTCATCTCTTCATTGAAGTTTTCCTTCTCAATTCTCAAAGGTGGTGCCATTCTCACTTCGCAATCGGTGATGCTGCAGGATTCGCAGGTTACGCCTACGTTTTCGGTTTTTATTTTGGTGCTTTTGGCGAATTTAATCTTTTTTAAAGAATGCGTATTCAGTAAAATACCGATACAATAACTGCGGTTTGTGCCGTCGGAAAAAGGATTTTTTTCTGAGCTAGAAATTACGAGATAGCTTTTTCCGCTGTCAACATAATGCGAGATTTGAGCATCCGTAACTTGTTCATTTGCTTTTAAATGAATTAAATTTTTCAGTGCAATCCACCGTCTGCAATAATGTTCGTTGGTTGCATTAGCGTGTGGAGCCTGTTGTTGATTGAGATGCAATTCCTTCAAAATCCGCACTTTATCCGATTTTTTCTTTTTCGTAAAGCAGAGATAGAACAGATCTTTAATTCCAAAATCCTGTGGTAAAATATTCGTCAATCGGTAGTAGAAGGTTTCAGGAGAGTTGGTGAATTCCTGTGTCAACTGTTCAAAAATTTCAGGATGCCATTCTGAATTTTGAAAAAAATCCGCCATTTTTTCGGATAAATGTTCTTTGTTGATTAAAAGACTTCCCGCAAAATAAGACGAAAAGTAATTGTTCAAAAGTTCCTCAAAATTCGTAAAATCCAGCCAAGAATAAGTGTTGGGACGTGGATTTAAGTTTAAAACATTATAACCGATTTCTTTCGCTAAGATGAATGTTTTTTGGTCTTCGTCCAGAAGAACATTCAATAAAAGTGATTTCTTTTCGGGAATAAAAAGGGATCGCAATTTCCCTGAAGCTCCATATTTTTCAAGGTCGGAAGTGATGATTTCATATTGAAATTTATTTTTTAAAATCAATTCCAAATCATCGGATTTTGGTTTTGCTGAAAGTTGATATTTGTCAAAACATTCTTTTGCTTTCTCTTCAATTTCAGGAAAATAATTATCGTGCAATTCCTGAAAACTCCTTACAACAGCGAAGTAAAAACGCTCTTTACTCAAATTATAATTTTGTGAAATTTCAATTAAAGTATTGATAAATGCGGTTACTTTTTTTGGTGCATCACTAATGATATTGATGAGCGTATTTCGGTTGATTCCAAAAAGCTCCAGAGGAATTTCCTTAAAGAAATCAGACTTTAAAACTTCAGAAATCGGGGATAAACTTTTGTCAAGTTTTGTGGAAACCAGATCATCAAATTTACAGTCGAGAACATCGGAAATTTGCAGAATTTTGTCGTGTTTCGGATATTTTTTTCCGTTTTCAATTTCGTTGAGGTACGATTTTGAAAGTCCCGTTTCATTCGCCAAATCCTGCAGCGACCAGTTTTTCTTTTGGCGTTGCTGTTTCAGTTTGAGTCCGAAAACGGTTTTGATATAATCACTTTCTGAGTTCATACTTTTTGTCTAAAATTTCAAGTTTCAAGTTGAAGTTTCAAGTTGAATTTTTTTTGACTCACTGTCATTCTGAATGTAGCGTAGCGAAATGAAGAATCTCTATGTAGATTTTTCGTTTCACTTCTGAACTATTTTGCATACTTTCTGTCTGTGTCCAGAATGGTAGAATCGAGTTTCTAATTTAAATTCTAAACTTTCTTCGGACTTCGGTCTCCCAACTTCCGACTTCATAAAATTTAAAATCATTCTAAACAACCTGTAAATTACGATGAATGCAAAGGTAATAAAACAAAAGCGATTATTCGCATAATAATTTTTATAAATATTTAGCGAACGTTCGCTATTGGTGAAAATATTTTTTGTAGGTTTGCTTCATCAAATTATTAAAATGATTGTTATGGAAACCCAAACACAATTTTCAATACAGGCAGAAAACCATTACGAAAGCATTTTCACGCCCGAATTGACAGAATTTCTTAACGAACTTCATCAAAAATTCAATTCAAAACGTTTGCGATTGCTCGAACAAAGAAAAATGAAGCAAGTTGATTTCGATTTGGGACAAAAACCAACATTTCCCGAAGAAACTTTAGAAATCCGAAACGGAAACTGGACTTGCGCAAAACTTCCTGAAGATTTGCTAGACAGACGCGTTGAAATTACCGGTCCCGTTGACAGAAAAATGATCATCAACGCTCTAAATTCCGGTGCATCAACGTTTATGGCGGATTTTGAAGACAGCAATTCGCCAACTTGGGAAAATTGTATGGAAGGACAAATTAATCTTTCCGATGCTATAAACAGACAAATTGATTTCGTGAACGAGGAAGGAAAATCTTACAGATTAGGTGAAAAATTAGCCGTTCTGTTGGTTCGTCCGAGAGGTTTACATTTAGAAGAAAAACATATTGAAATCAATGATGAAAAAGCGTCCGGTTCGTTAATTGATTTTGGGATTTATTTTTTTAGAAATGCGAAAAAACTCTTGGAAAACGGAAGCGGACCTTATTTCTATTTACCAAAATTAGAACATTACAAAGAAGCGCGTTGGTGGAATGATGTGTTTGTTTTTGCTCAAAATTATCTTGGAATTTCTCAGGGAACGATAAAAGCAACCGTTCTTATTGAAACAATTACGGCCTCTTTTCAGTTAGATGAAATTCTTTATGAACTGAAAGAACACAGTTCCGGACTGAATTGTGGACGTTGGGATTACATTTTCTCTTACATTAAAAAATTTAGAAATCAACCGGAATTCATTGTACCTGACAGAGATCAAGTCACGATGACTTCGCCTTTTATGAGTGCTTATTCAAAACGAGTGATTCAAGTTTGTCACAAACGAGGCGTTCACGCAATGGGAGGAATGGCGGCGCAAATTCCAGTGAAAAATAATGAGGAAGAAAACGAAATCGCGTACGCAAAAGTTCGTGCAGACAAAGAACGCGAAGTGAAAAACGGACACGATGGAACTTGGGTTGCACATCCAGGATTGGTTCCTGTCGCAAAGAAAATTTTCGACGATTTGATGCCAACTAAAAATCAAATCGACAAAAAATTTGAGGAATATCAAATTTCAGAAAGTGATTTAATCGAAATTCCACAAGGAACCATTACCGAAAAAGGCGTCAGAAAAAACATCAATGTCGGTATTCTCTACATCGAATCTTGGTTGATGGGAACAGGAGCCGCAGCATTATATAATTTAATGGAAGACGCAGCAACTGCCGAAATTTCCAGAACACAAGTGTGGCAATGGCTGAAAAATGAAGCAAAATTAGAGGATGACAGAACCTTATTACCGGAGATGATAATGAAATGGCAAGACGAGGAACTTGAAAACATTAAAAAATATGTTGGCGAAGAACGTTACGAAAATGGAAAATTCAAACTGGCAGCAGAAATTTTTGATGACTTGGTTTTGAATGACCATTTTGAAGAATTTTTAACGCTTTTAGCATATAAATATCTGTAGGTTTGAGTAGAAAGTATGTATTATGCATTATGTACAATGTAAAAAGTACAATGCAAAAAGTATAAATAAAATTGGTGCGATTTTTCAAAAAGCACAAACATTATACATTGTACTTTTTACATTATACAAAAAATTACAAATTATAAAATCACAAAAAATAAATCAAAATGAAAAATCAAGAACAAATCCAGAAACTGGAACAGGAATGGTTAGAAAACCCAAGATGGAACGGTATTAAAAGACCTTATACCGCAGAAGAAGTGTTGAAACTTCGAGGAAGTTACAAACTCGATTATACAATAGCCAAACTAATGTCTGAAAAATTGTGGAAAAAACTGAACAATCAGGATTTTGTGGCAGGTTTAGGCGCTTTGACGGGAAATCAAGCAGTTCAGGAAGTGGATGCAGGTTTAGAGGCGATTTATCTTTCCGGATGGCAAGTTGCGGCAGATGCGAATTTGAGCGGAGAAATGTACCCTGATCAAAGTTTGTATCCTGCAAATTCGGTTCCGTCAGTTGTGAAAAAAATTAATAATGCGTTGCTGAGAGCAGACCAAATTCAGACCGTGAATCAAGTTGATGAAGTAAACAGGAGAGAATATTTAGTTCCAATCGTTGCCGATGCAGAAGCAGGTTTTGGCGGAAACTTAAACGCTTTTGAACTGATGAAACAAATGATTGAAGCAGGTGCAGCCGGAGTTCATTTTGAAGACCAATTATCTTCCGCAAAAAAATGTGGACATTTGGGTGGAAAAGTTTTGGTTCCAACACAAGAAGCAATTAACAAACTGATTGCAGCACGTCTTGCAGCCGATGTTTGTGGTGTTACTACAGTTTTAGTAGCAAGAACTGATGCAGATGCAGCCGACTTATTGACTTCCGATATCGACGAAAGAGACCGCAAATTCATCACCGGAGAAAGAACTTCAGAAGGGTTTTATTACGTAAAAAATGGTGTAGAACAAGGTATCGACAGAGGTTTGTCTTACGCACCTTACTCAGATTTGATTTGGATGGAAACCTCAAATCCTGATTTGGATTACGCAAGAAAATTTGCTGAAGGAATTCACGCAAAATTCCCTGGGAAAATGTTGGCATATAACTGTTCTCCATCTTTCAACTGGGCGGCAAAATTATCAGTTGCTGAAATGGAAACATTCCGTGAAGAGTTGGCGAAAATGGGTTATAAATTCCAATTCATCACTTTGGCAGGTTTCCACGCTTTGAATACTTCAATGTTTGAATTGGCATTGGCTTACAAAAAAAGAGGAATGGCAGGTTACAGCGAACTTCAGGAAAGAGAATTTGCATTACAAAAGGAAGGTTTCCGTGCTGTAAAACACCAAAGTTTCGTTGGAACGTCTTATTTCGACCAAATTCAAACGGTGGTAACTTCCGGAAATTCTTCTACAACGGCTTTAGCCGGTTCTACGGAAGCGGAACAGTTTCATTGATAGTGAAATACTAGATTTTTAAATTTTAGAAAAAAATTAAAAAGTCTATATTATCCATAATTTTTAATTTGTTAAAAAATCGCCTCGTAATTTTTGCGAGGCTTTTTCAATTATTTTCCAAGAAGATATCGGTTGAAATGCTCCAAAATCCTTCGGTATTCATCAACCCAAGAATAAGTTTCGCGAAAACCGTGACTTTCTACAGGATAAGATGCTAAATCCCAGTTCTTTTTGCCCAACTCAATAAAACGTTGCTGTAAACGCACAATGTCTTTGTATTCTACATTATCATCTACCATTCCGTGAAGCATTAATAAATGATTTTCCAAATTATTGGCGAAATATATGGGGGACGATTTTTTGTAGGCTTCAGGATCTGTTTCTGGGAAATTCAGAATATTTCCGGTGTAACCATGATTGTAATGTGCCCAATCTGTAACAGAACGCAGCGCTGCTCCTGCTTTGAATTCTTTTGGTTCGGTTAAAAGCGCCATTAATGTTATAAAACCGCCGTAACTTCCACCATAAATTCCCACTTTTTCAGGATTGATTCCTAAATTTTTAACCAAATAATTTTTTCCGTCAACGTGGTCGGACAAATCTTTTCCGCCCATAAATCTGTAAATTCCGGTGCGAACATCTCTGCCGTAACCGTCACTTCCGCGATAATCAATATCCAAAACCGTGTAACCCAAATCCGTCAACATATTGTGGAACATATATTCACGGTGGTAGTTGCTCCACCAATTGTGTGCGTTTTGTAAATAACCTGCACCATGTACAAAAATGATTGCTGCTGAATTTTTAGCATCCGTTTTAGGTTGGTAAATTCTTGCATAAATTTTCTTTCCGTCTTGCGCTGCGAAGTTAATTACTTCAGGCTCTTTCCATTGATAATCTTTAAATGCCGACGTTGTAGAATTGGTGATTTGTTGAAGTTTTGCATTTGTGGTATTTTCAGAAATATAGAGTTCCCAAGGCTTGTTTTTGTATGAATATCGAACTAAAAGCTTCTTCTCATCAGGCGAAAGTGCTACCTCGTGATTGCCATTTTGAGTAAAAATAGGAATCATTTTTCCTCCGGTTGCTAACATTTTATAGAAATCTCGGTTTCCGGGATGTGATGTGTTAGTTGAAAGATAAAAAGTTTTTTTGTCTTTTGATAAATTAGCATCACGAACTTCCCAATTTCCTGAAGTCAGTGTATTTCGTGTCTTTGTTTTTAGATTGTAGGTGTAAAGATGCGAAAATCCTGTCTTTTCAGATTGATAATAGAAAGTTGTTTCATCGGCTAAAAATCCGATATTTCCGTTACCGAAAGACCAGGAAGGAATTCCGGGACCTCCAATCCAAGCTTCATCGTGTTGATGGTCTACCTCTTCAAAGGTTCCATCATTAAGATTTAAATTCACAAGCCATCGGTCTTTATTGTCCTGACTTCGAATGTCCACCATCGCAAAACTGCCATCTTTATTATAAACTGTTCTGCCGAAAGAAAGGAGACGGTTTTCTATTTTTTCTTTGTCCGCCTTTTTATAATCATCCAAATATTTTGGCTGAATGTTTACATCGGAAAGTTTTTCAAAATTCACAAAATAAACCGAATCTTTTTTGGCGCTATAAATACCTAAACGGGTTGAAAAGAAATTTTTAACCGAAACTTTTTCCTTTATTTCACGAGATTGGTTGTAGCCATCGTCGGTAATGAAAATAGGCATCAGCTCATTTTTATTGTCAGGTCTTGTACCTTCTACAAATGTTACAAATTTTTCATTCGGATTTGCTGAGAGATTGAAAAAATCTTTTCCTGTACCGAAAGATTTAGGTAATGTTTTTTGGATTTTTTTGGCTTTAGCTTCCTGCCATTTTCTTCGTGTTTCGATATCACGAACATACTCGAAAAGTTCTTTCTGCTGGTCTTTCAGGAAATTTTCTTGTTCTTTTGGTTTTTCAGAAGGCTTATTTTTGCTAAAATTCGTCAGCTGTATAAAACTCCCATCCGCAGTATTTAATTTGAAAATGTTTCCGCTTTGCTCAAAGAAAATTACACCTGATGTTTTGCCCAAAGACAGATTCATAATTGGTGAAGCATTTTGGAAAAGCCTTTTTTTGGCTTTCGTTTTTGGTACATAAGAATAAACCGCACCTCCGGAAGTGTAATAATACGTCTGATAATCGTTGGTGATGAAACGACTTCGGTAGAATGCCTCATCTTCCGGACTTGCCAATTTTGGTTCACTCATTCCTTTTTTCCAATAGTAGGTGCTTTTTCCAGGTTCATTCTTGGGATTCCAGTCGAAGTAAACCGTTTCATTATCAAATCCCCAAACCGGATTTTCGGGTTGAAAGCCTACGAATTCTTCACCTTTCATTATCTCCTCCATTTTTAGGACTGAAGATTGGGAAAAGGTTATGCTGTAAGTTAAAAAACACAGAAAAACAAAAAATCTATTCATATTACCATTTATTTAGTTTGGGTTGTCTCTCATTCACTCTCTTCGACGCTCGCTTCGCTCGCGCCTCCATTCTCTACATTCACTGCAAGTTTTGTTGTATCAACGCTCATCGCCTTCGGCGCTTCGCGCTTTCGCTTGTAGGTTTCGTGACGTGAGACATTATCGTTAGGTTTCCATTACAAGACTCACACATTAGCAAAAATAGAAAATTTACAATACAATAAGGTCTTTATAATCAACATAACACATCTTAAAATTAAGTAATTAGCTTTTCATAGATATATTTTAAGCATTTGGCATTCCATATTATCCTTCTTCCAACTTCCCGCTAAAACAATTATCTTTGCAGAATGATACGCATTACCAAAATTTTCACTTTCGAAACCGCTCACGTTCTGTACAATTACGATGGGAAATGTAAGAATATGCACGGTCATTCCTACAAATTATTTGTTACCGTAAAAGGAACACCCATTAATGATTTGGAAAATCCCAAAAACGGAATGGTGGTTGATTTTGGCGATATAAAAAGTATTGTAAAATCTGAAATTGTGGATGTTTGGGATCACGCAGTATTAATTAATGCATTGTCTCCGCATAAAGAATTGGGTGAAGATTTGGAGAGTAAAGGACACAAAGTTATCTATTGCAACTATCAACCAACCTGTGAAAATATGCTGTATGATATTGCTGAGAAAATAAAAAAACAACTTCCAAACCACGTACAGTTGGCATATCTCAAAATGCACGAAACCGAAAACTCTTATGGAGAATGGTTGGCAGACGAAAATTTGTAAGCCACAGAGAAACTGAGAATGCACTGAGAACACGCTATATTTTAATATTGAAGTTTTAAATATATCAATCAAAATCTAATTATAAATTTAGAAAATAATCTCTGTGACCTCCGTGAAAAATCTTGGTGACGCTGTGTTTAAAAAAAATGAAAATCAATCTTAAAGAAAGCAAAAAAGTCTACTTCTGTTCTGATCAGCATTTCGGAGCGCCATCTGTTGCGGAAAGTAAGAAGAGAGAAGAAAAATTTATCCGTTGGTTGAACGAAATCAAGAAAGATGCGCAGGTTTTGTTTTTGATGGGCGATTTGTTCGATTTTTGGCACGAATGGAATCACGTTATTCCGAAAGGTTACGTTCGTGTTTTGGGGAAACTCGCTGAACTGAAAGATTCAGGAATTGAGTTGTATATGTTCGTCGGGAACCACGATTTGTGGATGAAAAACTATTTTGAAGAAGAAATTGGCTGTACTGTTTTTTTTGATAAGCAGTTTTTTGAAATTGGCGGAAAACAATTCCTTCTTGCTCATGGCGACGGACTTGGTCCCGGTGATCTTGGCTACAAAAGGATGAAAAAACTATTTACCAATCCCTTGGCACAATGGGCTTTTAAGTGGTTGCATCCTGATATTGCGATGAAAGTGGCCATTTATTTTTCGCAAAAAAATAAAATGATTTCCGGCGAGGAAGACAAAGCGTTTTTAGGCGAAGACAAAGAATTTCTCATCATCTATTCCAAAGAAAAACTCAAAACTGAAAAAATCGATTATTTCATCTATGGACATAGACATTTGCCCATGGTTTTAGAGTTAAATTCTGGTGAAAATAATGCGAAATACGTCAATCTTGGCGACTGGATTTCTTATTTTACGTATGGTGAATTTCAAACTGAATTTGAGTTGAAAAGATTTAAACACTGAGACACAGAGAAAGACACCGAGAACACTGAGTTTTAAAAAGAAAGGATTTATGCATGAAAATGAAATTTCTCAGCTAATTTTTGATTTTGGTTTAAAAATCCATCGGCAACTTGGTCCTGGACTGTTAGAATCTGCTTATGAAGAATGTTTGTTTTATGAACTGTCAAATTCAGGTTTAATGGTTGAAAAACAAAAGCCGATGCCATTAATTTATGAAGAAGTGAAACTGAATGTTGGCTATCGACTGGATTTAATTGTTGAAAATAAGGTAGTGGTTGAAGTAAAATCTTGTGAAGCTTTAAATGATGTTCACTTGGCTCAAGTTCTAACTTATTTGAAATTAAGTGCTTGCAAACTTGGACTTTTAATTAATTTCAATGTCAATTTGTTCAAAAATGGTTATAAAAGAATCATTAACGGAAATGTAGCTCTTTAAAATAGAATTTTCTGTGTCCTCTGTGTAAAAACTCTGTATCTCCGTGTTTAAAAATATTTTCAACATAACAACCCAAGCCGAATTCCAACAAAAATGTTTGGAAACCTTCCATTATCAATATGAAAATGTAGAAGTTTACCGAAAATTTTGTAATTATTTAAAACTTAATCCAAATGAAGTGGATGAGGTTGAGAAGATCCCTTTTCTGCCGATAGAGATGTTCAAAAACCATTGGGTTGTTGATAAAAATTTTAAAACAGAACACTTCTTTCAAAGTTCAGGTACAACTAACATTCAAACACGATCACGGCATTTCATTGCAAATTTCTCTATTTACGAAGAAAGTATTTACAAAAGTTTTGAGCAATTCATTGGAAGGCCGGAGGATTATATTTTCCTCGGATTATTGCCCAACTATTCTGAAAATCCTCATTCATCACTGATTTATATGGTTGATTTTCTGATGAAAAAATCGAACAAATCTGAAAATGGTTATTTTCTATACAATCACCGTGAACTTTTTGAGCTTCTAAAAAAATTAGAAAACAAAAAAGTCATTCTTTTTGGAGTTTCCTTCGCACTTCTCGATTTTTTAGAATCCGAAAACGACTTTAAAACTTTACATCTCCACGACTTTAGAGTAATAGAAACCGGCGGAATGAAAGGACGTAAAGAAGAAATGACCAAAGATGAACTTTTGAAAATTTTGCAAAATGGTTTTGGAACACCACGTATTTTTTCAGAATATTCAATGACGGAATTGCTGTCACAAGCCTATTCGTTAGGTGAAAATATTTATCAAACGCCAAATTGGATGCGCATCCTCATCAGAAATACAGAAGATCCTTTTTCTTATGTGGAAACAGGAAGAAATGGTGCTATTAATATTATTGATTTGGCCAATGTTCATTCGTGTTCGTTTATTGCTACTCAAGATTTGGGCTTACTTCAAGATTTAGGGAATGGTAAAAGTATACACCCTGCTTTTTCTGTTGTTGGTAGGATAGACCATTCTGATATCCGTGGTTGCAGTTTACTCGTTTCTTAAAAATGTTTGAAAATGTTGAAGATTGAAGAACTGGTTTACAATTACATCTATCAAAATCATGATTTTGCTGAAGAAATCATTCTTACCAATTATTTTCATACAGATTGGGAAGCTGATTTGCTGATTATTGATAAAAAGGGTTACAGCCACGAGATTGAAATTAAATTGTCGAAAAGTGATTTTAAAAATGATTTCAAAAAGTCATTCATCAACTCACACACAGGCGAGAAATTTCTGAAGCACGACAAAATCTGTTGTGGCGATTATGTTTGTAACCATTTTAGCTTTTTACTTCCGATGGGAATGATTCCGAACGAAGAGATACCGGATTATTGTGGAATTATCGAATTTTACCACGATGTTGATCGTTGGGAAACCCAATTTTATCAAGTACGAAAACCAAAAAAGATTCACGAAGATAATTATTGGAAACTGGTAGATAAAGATTTGTTTATCAGGAAACTTTCGCAGAATTTAGTTTTAAAAAAATTTGAAATGAAAGGCAAAAAAGAGGAACTTATTTTAAAAAATCCGTTCGGAATAAGAAAATAATTAGTTTACTTATTATCTTAAAGTTTTAATATTCTTTATAGTAAGTCATTCAGAAGCATTTTGTTTAGCATATTTAAGTTTTCTTAATATTTTAATGCGTGGCATAATAATTAATTTTTCCCTTATTTTTGTGGTGTTAATAAGTTAATATAAATGATGGAAAAAAAGCAGCCGTCTCTTTTTTAGAGGTGGTTGTTTTATTTTTGTGTAAATACTCCAGTAAAAGCAGTTTGTTTAAAAATAAAACTCAATATAAAACTAATCATTCCAATGATAAAAACACCTATGGTTAACATTTCAAAACTTTCTGTAATTTCTTTCAGCTGAAGTAAATTAATGAACATTACAAAAAATATGATAGAAATATAAACTGTTATCTTTTGTAAAAGGGTAAGATTAATCTGCTTCAGAATATTTATTCCTGATGATTTTAAATTAATTTTTATATCAAAAACTGTGAATTGCATTAAATTTGCTTCTTGAAAGGCATTCTAACAAAATACCATTAAAAAAATGACTTCCCGCAAAATAAAAACCATTCTTTGGTCTCTAGGAATTATTACTGTTTTAGGATTAGGTTTTATGCTGTACCAAATGATGCAGCCTAATTACGGTAGCAATGGAATGATGATTTTGATAATGTTGATATTAGGATTATTGTTGGGTGGTGTCATTGCATTTTTAGCGGGGAACAAATTAAAATCTGAACCGGCGATAATTAAAGAAAGTTCTCACACCATTGCTGAAAGTATGCGTAAAGTGTTTAAGATTGTTTCTGCTGAAGGCCATTTTAATGAGATTTACAATTACGAAGAGTCCTCAAAGCTGTTCAATTTTATTCCGCAGAAAAAGAAAGCTTTGGTTATTGTTTCGGCTAAAGTTTTGGTGGGGTATGATTTTGAAAAATTGAAATGGGAAGTGGATGAAGTTAACAAAAAAGTAAAGCTTACAGAGTTTCCTGCGCCCGAAATCCTATCTACCGAGACCGATTACAAATATTACACTATTGAGGAGCAGTTCTTTAATCTTTTTAGCAAGGATGATTTAGCAAGAATTCAACAAAACAGCAAGCAGCAGGTAATTGAAGCCGCTAAAAAATCCCATTTGCCGGAAGTTGCAGCCGAACAAATGCGCACGCTTATGACAGAGCTTCTCAATTCCAAAAATTTCTTACTGGAGAATCCATCAATCATCACCGATTCCAACAGACAACTTGAAATGAAACCGGGTAGTTTTGAAGGGAAGGTTTCTTCTTAATTCGTAGGGCAAAATTTTAAGTATTTAAACTATTCAAACAGGTTTGGTATAAATTCATAATTAAAAAGAGTGAATCTTTCATTCCTTAAGATAAAATGTTTCTAAAATCACCTTAATCTGTCGAGAATACTATTTCCAAAAACCGTACTTTTGCACCCTGAAATTATTCAATATTAATTCTTAATTTTTAAATAGAAATGTTATCAGTTCAGGGGCTTGGTCTTCATCACGCGGGGAATTATCTTTTCAGAGATGTAAATTTCACCATCAAAAAAGATGATAAAATTGGTTTGGTTGGTAAAAATGGTGCAGGAAAATCTACGCTTTTGAAAATTCTTTCCGGAGAGATCAATTTCTTTGAAGGAAATGTCGTTCCTGAAGGTAATATTACCATTGGTTTTCTAAAACAAGATTTGGAATTTGTGAAGGGGAGAACCGTTTGGGAAGAAACCATGCAGGCTTTTGAGCAGATTAATCTTTGGAAAAACGAGCTGGATGAAGTCAACCATCAACTTGCCACCAGAACCGATTACGAAAGCGACGATTATCATAATCTGATTCACAGAATGACCGATCTTAATGACCTTTTACATCATCATGATGCCTACAATCTTGAAGGAGATATGGAAAAAGTGTTGCTCGGGTTAGGTTTCAAAGCTGATGATTTCGAGAAAATTACCGATACATTTTCAGGAGGTTGGAGAATGAGAATTGAACTCGCGAAATTGCTTCTTCAAAATAACGATTTGCTTCTTTTGGACGAACCTACGAACCATTTGGATATGGAAAGTATCATTTGGCTCGAAAGTTTTTTGAAAGATTATAATGGTGCGATTGTCCTCGTATCCCACGATAAGCAATTTATGACCGCTGTTTGCAACAGAACTTTTGATGTGAACAACCGTAAAATTGACGATTACAAAGCCAACTATACCAAATATTTGGAGTTAAGAAAAGAGCGCCGCGAAAAATTAGAACAGGCCAAGAAAAATCAGGATGCTGAAATTAAGCAGATGGAAGATAATATCAACCGCTTCCGTGCTTCTGCAACGAAGGCCTCTTTTGCACAGTCCTTGATTAAAAAACTTGAAAAGATTGAAAGAATTGAAATTGATAATGAAGATGTTTCCAAATTCAACATTCGTTTTGTGCAATCAGTTGTTCCGGGAAAAGTGATTTTTGAAGCTGAAAATTTGGGCAAATCATATGGTAATAAACAGGTTTTTGATGAGGTTGATTTCTTTGTAGAACGTGGCGATAGAATTGCATTGCTCGGACAAAACGGACAAGGAAAAACAACATTAGCCAAAATTTTAACCGGACAAATTAAAGATTTTACCGGCGATTGGAAATTAGGACACAATGTAAACATCGGTTATTTCACACAAAATCAGGAAGAAGTTTTAACGCCAGGAAAAACGGTTTTACAAGAAGCGGAAGATGCTGCAACCGAAGAAACCAGACCTCGTGTTCGTGATTTGTTGGGAAGTTTCCTTTTTTCGGGAGAAGATGTTCAGAAAAAAACGCAAGTTCTCTCCGGAGGCGAACGTAATCGTTTGGCTTTGTGTAAATTATTGCTTCGTCCGTTCAACACGTTGATTATGGACGAACCGACAAACCACTTGGATATTCAGTCGAAAGAAATTATCAAATTGGCATTAAATAAATTTGAAGGAACATTGATTGTCATTTCCCACGACCGTGAATTTTTACAAGGTTTAGCCGATAAAATCTTCGAATTCCGTGATGGAAAAATGAAAGAATTCCTTGGAAACATCGATGAATATTTGGAATACAGACAGAAAGAAAGTATTCGCGAGATTTCTGCGGAGAAAGCGAAGTTGGACGAAAAAAAAGTCGAGGATAAAGCTGAAGAAAAAATTGAAGTTCCAACAACTGATAACCGACAACCATCAACCGATAACCAATTTTTCACCAAAGAGCAAAAGCAACTTCAAAATAAGTTGAAAAAAACCGAAGAAAAAATCGCCGATTACGAAAAAGAAATTGCCAATCTTGAAGATATTTTCGGAAAAACCAATCCTACAGAAAAAGAACTCGCCAAATACGAGCAACTAAAAAAGGAATTAACGGAAACAATGGAACTTTGGGAGGAAATTGCTTTGCAAATGGAGTAGTTTGGAACACAAAGGACACTAAGTTTTTGCACAAAGAACACAAAATTTATAATGTCAAGAATAATAATCTCAATCAAGCGAAGCGTCTTTGAGAGCGAAAACTTAGAGAACTTTGCGAAAAAATCTTAGAGAACTTTGTGAAGTTTTTTAGTGTCACGAATAACTCAAAATTTCTCCGTCAAATATTTCCAATAACGCTTCGGCAACCATTGAATGTGAAGTTTTAAGTTTTTCCGTTCCGGAATTCCGGTTTTTACGAAATACCGTTGCCACAATTTTTGATAGGCTTTTTCTTCTTCGTGATGCAGTTTTTCAGCGTTTCGGAAATTGGAAATTTGGTTTTCATCAGGATAGAAAAACTCGGCATCCTTCAAATCATAGAAAATTCCGTAATGCCGTTTTATGTCGAAAATCATCCATCTTTGGTCGGCGTAACGTGCTTTGAAATGTTTTAAAATCATCGGAAGTACATTAAAATCAGGTTCTATTTTTGCAAAAAATAATCCGTCCTGTAATTTTTCAAAGCGTACAAATGCATTCATACGATGAACTTCTCTGCCGACACTTTTACAGATTTTTGAAATTTCCATAATGTCAGGATTGGCAAAATCTTCCAAAATATTCTGATTAGGAAATTTGATGGAATGTTGAACTGCACTGAGAATCAAACGCTCTAAATCCGCGCGTTCCGAGAAATAAACCATCATCAGCCGTTGCACGCCTTCTTTTCCTAAATTTTGCTCCAGTTTTTTGAAAACACGGCTACTTTTGGTAGAATCTGTAATCACCTGATGCGTTTCTGCAAAGATATTTTCCTGATGATAATGATGTTCCGCTACAATTTTAACATCAGAAAATCTGTATTCAAAAACTTCAAAAATTGAAGTAAGCAGACCGTCAAAACTTCCGTCGTAGAGTAGTGTTGTCATAATTTTCACTCTGTCATTCTGAAAGAAATGAGGAACAAATATAGTTAAGAATCTGTAAAATTAGGAGATTCTTAATTTCGCTCCGCTTCATTCAGAATGACAGACGCTATAATTTGTATCAGTTTATTATTTGCAAAATTCTAAAACAGACTCAACTGTTCAGAAAAAGGATTTCCCCATTTTGATTTCGTTCCATTCAGAATGATTTGTCGGAAATTTTTCTCATCAATGAGTTGATTAAAAATATTTTGGGAATTGAATTCGACAAAATATTTAGCACGATTCACAGCCACGCCCATTTTTTTTAAATGTTCCAAATTCAGTTTTTGAAAACGGCGCGCCATTACAATTTTATTGGCTGAAATAGTTCCAATTCCCGGAACTCTCAATATCATTTCTTTGGTCGCAGTGTTGATATTTACGGGAAATTTATCGCGATTTCTCAACGCCCACGCTAATTTTGGGTCCACTTCTAAATCTAAAAACGGATGATTTTGGTCTAAAATTTCATTTGCATCAAAACCATAAAACCGCATTAACCAATCGGCTTGATACAATCGGTTTTCCCTTTGCATTGGCACTTGCGAGAAAATGGAAGGTAAACGCGAATCTTCAATGACAGGAACATATCCGGAATAATATACGCGTCGCATATTGAAATATCTATAAAAATGGTCGGCAACTTTTATGATTTTCAGGTCAGTTTCATTGCTCGCACCGACAATCATCTGTGTACTTTGTCCGGCTGGTGCAAAACGCGGTACTTTTTTGAAAATTTTCTTTTCTTCTTTATACAGTTGAAGTTCATTTTTAATTAAGCCCATCGGTTTTATCAATTCCTCATGCGATTTTTCGGGAGCGAGTAATTTCAGTCCGCTTTCGGTTGGAATTTCTAAATTGATCGATAATCGGTCAGCGTATAATCCGGCTTCTTTCATCAATTCATCACTAGCACCGGGAATCGATTTTAAATGAATGTATCCGAAAAATTTGTGTTCTGTCCGTAATTTTTTAGCAATACGAACCAAACGTTCCATCGTTGTATCAGCATCTTTGAAGATTCCTGAACTTAGAAAAAGTCCTTCAATGTAATTTCTACGGTAAAAATTAATGGTTAAATCCACAACTTCATCTACAGTAAATGCCGCTCGTTTTATATCATTGGATTTTCGGGAAATACAATAAGCACAATCAAAAATACAATGATTGGTCAAAAGAATTTTAAGCAAAGAAATACAACGACCGTCTTCGGTGTAACTGTGGCAAATTCCGGAGGCGTGACTATTGCCAAGACCACCCTTGTTTTTGCGTTTTCCACCGCTCGAAGCACAGGAAACATCATACTTTGCAGCGTCTGCAAGTATTTCCAATTTTTCCTGTATGCGTTCGAGATTCACTTCAATTATGTTAAATGTTGTAACAAAAATAGTCAAAAATCTTACCTAAATTCTCATTGTTGAAAAGTATTTTTTATAGATTTGCTCAAATTCTGAAATGAAAAACTATTTACTGTTATTATTGGCTTTTTTCAATCTTTTGGGTTTAAAAAGCCAAGTGAAAGATTCTGTATTTGTGCGGAATGAACCTTATCGTTTCCAACCAAAACACCTCATTGTTCCCGGAACTTTGATGGTTGCCGGAACCGGAGTTTTACTCACTGAAAAGAGAAACATACCTGTTGAAACCAATAAAGATTTTCTAGCCTTTGGTGGATATTTTGAAGATTATGCTCAATTTGCACCTCATGTTGCAGCATATGCATTTGAATTAGGCGGAATGAAGCCTCGAACGGATTTCTGGAATCGAAGTGTAATTTTATTAAAAGGAGAGGTTATTACTTTTGTTGCGGTTTCGGGTTTAAAACACGCTTTCAAACAACCAAGGCCTGATGCGAGTAATGAGTTTGGTTTTCCTTCGGGACATACTGCAAATGCTTTTGCAGGTGCCACTTTTCTCACCATCGAATACGGTGAAAATTACAAATGGGTACCTTATGCTGCTTATGGTGTTGCAACTGGTGTTGGCGCATTACGTATGGCACATAACAAACACTATTGGAGTGATGTTGTGTTTGGTGCAGGATTAGGAATTCTCTCAATGAAAATAGCATATTGGACGCACCAATACAGATGGAATAAAAAGCCTGAAAATTTGGCGGTGTTTGATGTTATTTTAAAATAGTGTTTTGAAGTTTAAACAAATTTGAAAACATAACTAAATCTTTTACTGATTAAAATTCCCACAAAATTTATTAAAAATTAATTTTCTTGTAACCTTTCAAAGATTTTTCTGACTAATAAATTAACATTTTTTTAACAACCGAATAATTTTCTTAATTTTATTTATTCAAATTTTTAAGATGAAATTTTCCAGATTTTCTTTGTTCTTCATTCTATTAGCGAATTCGTTTTTCGCACAGAATCAAAAATTTACAATGGCAGAAGCCGTTAATGGACTTCGCAGTAACCTTGCTATCAAAAATATTTCACAGTTTTCTTGGTCAGAAGATGGTAAAACATATATACAGGCGGTGAAAAATGGTTATACAGTAACCGATATTCATTCAATGAAGCAAGATACCTTGGTTTCCCTTCATCACATCAATAAAAATATTGCAGGTGATAAGTTGAAGAGGTTACCTCAAATTACTTTCCTTAATAACACAACTGCCTACTACAAAGACGGAAATTCTTATTATAAACTTGAAAAAAGTAAAACAGACTGGAGTGTTAAAAAATGGATTGACGTTCCTGCCGAAGCAGAAAATATTAATTTAATTTCAGCTAAAAATGCTTTGGCTTATACCATCAAAAACAATCTTTATTATTCTGAAAACGGTAACGTTACTCAAATAACCAACGACCAAAATGAAAATATCATCAATGGGCAAGCTGTTCACAGAAACGAGTTTGGCATTAATGAAGGGATTTTTATTGCACCAAATAAAGAAAAAATTGCATTTTATAGAATGGATCAAACCATGGTGACAGACTATCCTGTTATCGATTGGTCTGTAACACCTGCCAAAAACACCAACATCAAATATCCTATGGCAGGGGGAAAGTCTCACGAGGTGACTTTAGGAGTTTTTAATCCTAAAACAAACTCCAAAAAATTCCTGAAAATTGATGGAGATAAAGAGCAGTATTTAACAGCAATTACCTGGAGTCCAGATTCCAAATATATTTTCGTAGGCGTACTGAACCGAGCCCAAAATCATTTGAAGATGAATCAATATGATGCAACTTCCGGAAACTTTATTAAAACTTTGTTTGAAGAGAAAAGTGATAAATATGTGGAGCCACAACATCCGCTAACCTTTTTCCCAAATTCAAATACCGATTTTATTTGGCAAAGCCAAAGAACGGGTTATAATCATTTGTTCCACTACCATTTGGATAAAGGTTTAGTTTCGCAGATAACGAAAGGAGATTGGTTGGTAACGGATATTCTTGGTTTTAATGAAAAAAGAAAAGAAATTTATTTTACTTCTACCAAAGAAACTCCTTTAGAAAAACATCTTTACCGTGTGAATTGGAACAACTTCAAAATGCAAAGATTAGACAATGCAGAAGGTGTACATACCGGAAATTTGAGTAAAGACGGAAATTGGCTGTATGATGTTTACAGCAATGCATCCACACCAAGACAGATTAATATCATCAACACCCAAAACCTTAAGACCCAAAAGATTTTTCAGGCAGATAACACTTTGAAAAATTATGACCGACCGGAAATTAAAAATGTAACCCTAAAAGCAGATGACGGAACGCCACTTTATGGAAAATTGATTTTACCAACGGATTTTGATGCCAGTAAAAAATATCCGGTGATTGTTTATTTGTACAATGGTCCACATTTACAATTAATTACCAATTCGTTTCCGGCTTCGGGAAATCTTTGGTATGAATATCTGGCACAAAACGGATATGTAGTTTTCTCGATGGATGGAAGAGGTTCTAGCAACAGAGGGATGAAATTTGAACAGGCTGTTTTCAGAAATTTGGGTGAAACTGAAATGGATGATCAACTAAAAGGTGTGGACTATCTGAAATCGCTTCCTTACGTTGATGCCAAAAGAATGGGTGTACACGGATGGAGTTTTGGTGGCTTTATGACGACAAGTTTGATGCTAAAACATCCGGATGTGTTTAAAGTTGGCGTTGCAGGAGGACCAGTGATTGATTGGAGTATGTACGAAATTATGTACACCGAAAGATATATGGATACACCACAAACGAATCCTGAAGGTTACAAATATTCCAATCTTTTGGATAAAGTTCAAAATTTGAAGGGAAAACTATTAATGATTCACGGTGCACAAGACGATGTTGTGGTTTGGCAACATTCAGTTAAATTTTTAAAAGCTGCTGTAGATAATGGCGTTCAACTCGATTACTTTGTATATCCCGGACATCAACACAATGTTTTAGGTAAAGATCGTGTGCATCTGATGCAGAAAGTAACGGATTATTTTGATGAGTATTTGAAGAAGTAGGAAGTGAAGTATGAAGTTATTAATTAATATTCGTTTTATAACATAATTCGATTTTTTAAGCGAATTTTGTCATTCCGACGAAGGAGGAATCTATTTGATAATCAAAAGATTCATCATGACGCTTCGCTTCATTCAGAATGACAAATCATCATTATTACAAAAATCGGACATTCAAAAAAGACATTTGAAAATAATGGAAAATGACGCAATTTTATGGCGTCATTTTTAGTTAAAATTAAAAACAATGAGTTCTCAAAGTCAATTTTCAATCTCGAAAATTTTATCTCGAACCCCGAAACTCATATCTCACACCTCATTTCACTTTAAAACTCCAAGTAAACTGAAATTTAGAAACCACATCTCCCTTTTCATCTTTACCTTCGGAAAACATTGTTAAGGTTTGTCCTTCTCCTGTTTCAATAGCTTTTTGAAGAATTGTATCGAGCTCTTTACCTTGGTTACAGGTGAATTTAATTTTTCCGGTAGCTTTTTTGGTAAATTCTGCCTGATTTTGAACCACAAGCATTGAAATCTTTTTGCCTGATTTCCTAATTTTTTCAGCACACAAAAAACCCGTAGAAAACTCAGCAGCCATACCCTGAACTGCCCAAAACATTGAGTTGAAAGGATTTTGATTTAACCACCCATGTTTCACTTGTGTAGTGCAATGTTCATCATTTATTTGGTGTAAACGAACACCTGCAATCCAAGAAATTGGGATTTTTAGAAACAGATAAAGATGTAGTTGAAATTTATTCATATCACAAAAATAGAGAAAACACTTTCCGCACACTAGAAAATCGTTATTCTTAAAATATCATTTGTCACAACTCTAAAAGACTTTTATCCAAAAGCATCGGTTTTATTTTAGGGTTTTCCGGGTAAAACTCTTAAAAGTCTTGTTAAGATATACAGTATTTCCTATGAAGTTTCTTCTATCAAAAATTCCTTCTTTCGTTCTGCTGTTTTCAGTTTGTTATGGATATCTCATAATCCGAACACATAAAATAAAAAAAGCTGCTTTAAATAGTTTTAAAACAGCCCTTTAACTCAATTTTATTTTATAAATCCTTTATTCTTTAGTAAAGGCTTAATATCAGGATCTTTTCCTGTGAAATCTCTGAATGCCTGATTTAAATCAACTGAATTTCCTACAGAAAGGATATATTCACGGAAACGGTCTCCGTTAGCTCTTGTCATCCCACCATTTTTAGAAATGTAATCCCATGCTGCTGCATTAAGAACATCACTCCACATATAAGCGTAATATCCTGCGGAATAACCACCACCCCAAATATGAGCAAAATACGGTGTGTGATATCTAGGTGGAACTTCGCTCAAAGTAAATCCGAATTTATTCAAAATGCTTTTTTCAAATTCTAATGCTGGTTTAAACTCTCCTTCATCAGTTACGGAATGCCAACCCATATCCAAAGTTGCCGCAGAAACCAATTCGGTAGTAGCATATCCCTGGTTGAAGGTTCCGGCTTTCTTAATTTTGTCTACCAAAGATTGAGGCATGGGTTGCTTGGTTTCGTAGTGTAAAGCATAATTTTTAAGTACAGCGGGTTCCAGTGCAAAAAACTCATTAATTTGTGAAGGAAATTCTACGAAATCTCTTGGCGTGTTTGTACCTGAAATTGAGATGTATTTCTGGTTAGAAAATAATCCATGAAGCGTATGCCCAAACTCGTGGAACATTGTAGAAACGTCATCATAAGAAATTAAAGAAGGTTTTCCCGGTGCAGGTTTTTGATAGTTGAACACGTTTACGATCACCGGTTTTTGACCTAATAAATGAGATTGCTCAACAAAATTACTCATCCATGCACCGCCATTTTTGTTGTTTCGGGTATAAAAATCAAGATAGTAAATCGCCATTGATTTTCCGTCTCTGTCAAACACTTCATACGCCACAACATCTGGATGATACACAGGTAAGTCTGTTCTTTTTTTGAAGGTTATACCATAGAATTTTTCTGCCGCATAAAATACACCTTTCTCTAAAACTGTATTCACTTCAAAGTATGGTTTTATCTGGTTTTCGTCCAAATCGTATTTGGCTTTTCTCACTTGTTCAGCATAGTAGTTCCAATCCCAAGGAGCAAGTTCAAAACCACCTTTTTGAGAATCAATTAACGCTTGTATTTCGTCTCTTTCACGTTTTGCAGTTTCTACAGCTGGCGTTGCCAATTGTGCCAAAAGATTCATAGCTTTATCTGGTGTTTTAGCCATTTGATCTTGTAGTTTCCAATCTGCGAAAGATTTTTTACCCATCAATTGTGCTTTTTGCAGTCTTAATCTTGCAAGTTTTTCTAGCGTTTCTCTTGTGTCTGCATCATCACCTTTTTCTGATCTGTACCATGATGCTTTGAAGAGTTTTTCTCTGGTTGCTCGATTTTTTAAATTTTGTAAAAGAGGTTGTTGTGTGGTATTCAACAATGCCAAGAGGTATTTTCCGTTTTGCCCTGCTGCTTTAGCATCAGCTGCAGCCGCTGCAATTTCATCTGCCGAAAGTCCATCAAGTTCCTTCACATCAGATATAATGACGGCACCTTTTTTTCTGGCTTCAAGGAGTTTGTTTGAAAATTGGGTAGAAAGTGTCGCAAGTTCTGCATTCACTTTTTTAAGTTCATCCTTTTTATCTTTACTAAGGTCGGCACCAGCAATTTCAAAATTTTGTTTATAATATTCGTACAGTCTTTTGCTTTCAGGATCTAAACCCTCTGTTTTAATGGCTTTTATCCTTTGCCAAAGTTTGTCGTTCAGATACATCTTATCAGAATGGCTTGCGAAAATAGGAGCGTATTGCTCATCCAATTGCTGTAGTGTTGGGTTCGTGTTAGCACTTGTTAAGTTAAAGAAAACCAGTTGTGCTCTTTTCAATACTTCGCCACTGTTTTCTAATGCTAGAATGGTATTTTCGAAGGTTGGAGCTGCTGAATTATTGGCAATATTTACAAATTCTGCCGATTGCACTTTCAAACCATAATCAAAAGCTGGCTTAAAATGGGAGTCTTTAATATTGTTAAATTCGGGTGCCTGATATTGCAGGGTGCTTTTCTTCATAAACGGATTTCCGGCCAAAGTTGCATCTGCAGCGGGAATTTCCTGTGTTTTGTTAGTTTGTGTATTGCTCATTGTGGTACAGGCAGTAGTAACCGCCAGTGATAAAATTAGAAATAATGATGTAATATTTTTCATTGTTCGATTGTTAGGATAAATAGAGAGTTAAAGATACTTTAAAATTATTAAATTTGAAAAACCACTAAATCACCAATTATGAAAACTTTGATTATGAGCACTTTGTCCCTAATTGTAGTTTCGGCTTGTTCAACAAAAGACGGACAGGTTAATCCCACTAATTATTTTTCAGTAAACACTAAAAAGCCCAGCAATAATATTGCCGAAAAAGAATATAAATTTGATTTTGAGCAAATACAGGTTTCCACAGGTATAGATGCTGAAGTGATAAAATCAGACGTGGAAAGAGTAGTGGTTTTTGCACCTGATAATATGATGGAAGATGTTTTGGTTGAAAATGAAGGCGGTAAACTTCACATTAGAATGAAACCCGGGATAAGATTAAATTTTACGGATAAATTCAATGTGAGAGCGAAAATTTATGCTAAAGACTTCAGCGCATTGAAGGCTTCTTCTTCAGGAAGCATTGATTTGAAAGACAAATTTGTGCAGGAAAAAATGTCAGTAGCAGTTTCGAGTTCCGGAAGCATTGATGGCGATATTGAAGCTAATGATTTTTCAATTACAGCTTCAAGTAGTGGAGATTATTCCGGTAAAATATGGGCCATCAATTTGAAAGCAGAAGCATCATCATCCGGAGAAATTGATTTAAAAGGAACCGCAAAACAATCGGTAATGCAAGCTTCATCATCAGGATCTATTAACGCTAGCGAAATGGTTTCGGAAACGGCAACATTGCAGGCATCGAGCTCTGGAAGTATCGATTTGGCAGTTTCGAGACAACTTATGGCTTCAGCAAGTTCTAGCGGTGATGTTACGGTTTACAGAAAAGGCGATATTTCAGTTACTAAAAATGAAAGCAGCAGCGGAAGTGTAAATCTGCGTTAGGATTTTTTTTCCTCTTCATCATCCTCATCAAACCAGTCGTGTGTGTGGAAGTTCATATTATCAAAGTCCAAAAGAGCTTCCTCACGACGAAGGGTTTCACGAAGAGTGAAAAATGAAGCATCACCTTCTTCATAGCTTTTTGCCAGTTTTCTTACCGACGCTTTATCGATATTCATAAATCTCTTGCCGAGACGTCTTGCGGCATATTTTCGGATTCCGGTTTCATTTAAGACATCTACTGCCATATCCACTGCAGTCCCCAATGTTTCGCGGTAAATATTGTCGATTCCGTGGTTGAGATAATAGTACGCATCGATTCGGTTTTTAGTTCTTACAAAAATTTTGATGTGAGGAAAGTTTTCACGTGCCAATTCTACAATATATTTATTGTCTTCCACGTCATCTAAACATAGAACAAGGATTTCAGCCTCTTCTATTCCGGCAGCACGAAGAATTTGAATTCTGGTAGCATCGCCATAATATACCTTAAAACCATAGCTCCTTAGCAGTTTTACTCTTTCAGCATCGTAATCCAAAATGGTAGCAGAAATATTGGTAGCTTTCAATAATCTTCCCACAACGCTGCCAAAATGTCCAAAACCTACTATAATGATTTTCTTTTGAGGTATTTCACCTTCTGTAATACTGAATGGGCTTCCTTCTTCAGATTTATTAAGTTTCGGGATAATAACTTTATCATAAAAAATTAATAATAAAGGCGTAATAAGCATTGTCATAGCCGTAATTGCCATTAGTTGCGAATTGAACTTCGGACTAAATAAATATAGTTTTGTTGAAAAATTAATCAATACAAATGCAAATTCACCCACTTGCGATAGGGCAAATGCATAAAATAGATTTGGAATGTTTCCAAGTTTAAAAATTTTCCCAACGCCATATAAAACTGCAAATTTCACTACTAAAACAACCATTACCGTAGTAAAAATGAAAATCGGATCTTCTAATATTGTATGAAAATTGATTGTAGCGCCCACACTTACAAAAAAAACAGCAAGCAGCAAACCTTTGAAAGGATCAACCTGTGCCTCAAGTTCGTGCCTAAACTCGCTGTTGGCAAGCATCACACCTGCGATAAAAGCGCCAAGTGCAGGGGAAAGTCCTATAACAATCATAAGTTCCGAAACTCCGATTACCAGAAATAAAGAGGATGCAGTTAGAAGCTCACTCATACCCGATTTGGAAACAAATCTTAAAAATGGGACAAACACAAATTTCCCTAATAGAATAAGAAATGCGACCCCGAAAAAAACGGTTCCGGCTTGTAACCATTGTGGAAGTTTCTGTATTAAAATCTGTATCTCACTGCCTTCTTCTTTCGGATGATAGTTAGCAATAATAGGTAGAATTGCCAGAATGGGAATAACCGCAATGTCCTGAAACAAAAGGGTAGTAAAAGAGGCTTCACCTCCAGAAGTTCTGAAGAGACTTCTTTCTTCAAGCATCTGTAAAACGATAGCAGTAGAAGAGAGTGCAAAACAAATGGCTACTGCAACTGCCTGATCTACGCGCCAACCTGCAAAATAAAATATTGAAAAAAGCAAAGCAATGGTCAGTAAAACCTGTGATAATCCCAAGCCTAAAATTCTTTTCCTTAACGCCCAGAATTTTCTAGGCTCCAGCTCTAAACCTACGATGAACAGAAGCATGACTACTCCAAATTCAGTGGCGTGCATAATGTCTTCGGTTTCACTTCCGGTAAGCTTTAGTACAAAAGGACCTATGATAATGCCTCCAAGAATATAACCTATCACAGAACTTAAGCCAAACTGTTTCACTAACGGAACCATAACAATGGCTGCGCCGAGAAAGATAAGCAGGTTCATAGATATCGTAGATTCCATATTATTTTCCTAAAAATTCTGTGAATTTCTGTTTGTAAAGAATAATGTCTTTTTTGGTAAGCTTTTCTGCTTCGTAAACGATAAAGGGTTTCTTTATATCAGCTTTAAAGCATTTCAAAGTCACAATTAATCCACTTATAAGTTCTTCAATAGTAAAATAGTGTTTGCCTTCTCTGCCAAATGAACGCTCTTTACTCCTTGTTGTTACCAAAATATAGACTTCTTTACCCTCAATTGGGTTTTCTTCGCCTTCAGTAATCCAGTTTCCATCAAACACTTCATCAATCCAAAGCCTTAAAAGTGGTGGCATCCCAAACCAAATTATTGGGAAATGAAAAATGATACGTTCATAATTTCGCAATCTTTTTCTTTCTCTGAAGGCAGCAATATGAAAATCAGGATATTCCTCATACAAATCCCTAAAGTCGTAGTGTTGATGTCTCTCATAGAAATTGATGAGTTCCCGATTTGAATATGAGTACTCCAAAAATGGATGCGCAAAAAGTACAAGTGTTTTCTTGGAAGGCATTTCACTTTTTCTCAAATATAGTGAAAAACAAAAAAACCAGCCAATACTGACTGATTTTTTATTAGTTTGTAATAGTAAAAACTGTCTTATAAAGTTTAAAACTATACGATTTTTATTGATTTTAACCTCACTTATATCATTA
This sequence comes from Bacteroidota bacterium, assembly GCA_023394415.1. Lineage (GTDB taxonomy): Bacteria > Bacteroidota > Bacteroidia > Flavobacteriales > Weeksellaceae > Planobacterium. Next base: position 21,362 of record JAEXAR010000001.1, on the reverse strand, counting down.
CCATCCTCCAGAAGCACCGCCTCCTCCGAAACTTCCTCCACCGAAGCCGCCAAAACCACCACCGCCTCCGCCAAAGCTACCGCCTCCACCAAATCCTCCACCCATAGGAGGGAATGGGAAGAAACCTCCCGGATATGTTCTACGTCCACGTCTTGTAATAATCACATCATCATCGTCATCATAATTTCCTCTTCCGCCACCGCGATTTCTAAACAAGAAGCTTAGTATTAAGAAAATGACAAAAGCAATAAATAAAATTTGGAAAATGCTTATATCACCTCCTTGATAATCATCCTGTACAATCGGTTGAAATTTCCCTTCTACAACTTCCATAAGAGCTGTAGTACCACGGTTAATACCATCATAATACAAGCCCTGTTTAAAATTGGGTGCTATGATATAGTCGATAATTTGTCCAGCTACAGATGCCGTAAGATATTTTTCAACACCACGGCCTTGCTGTATCGACATCGTTCTGTCGTCTTTAGCAATTAGAAAAACCAAACCATTGTCTTGTTCTTTTTCGCCAACACCCCATTTTTCTCCATATCTCGTGGCTACGAAATTGATGTCTTCTCCGTTAGTAGTAGGAATGATGATAACTACAATTTCTGTAGAGGTAGAATCTTCATACATTTTCAATTTTTGCCTCAACATACTTTCTTCCGTCTCATTTAGTAAATCTGCATTATCAAAAATGTATTTGTTTTCTGAAGGCTTGGGAGGAATAGTATATTGTGCTGAAGCAAAAATGCTAAAGCATAACACCAATAATGTAAAAAAGATTTTAAGAGAAGGTAATCTCATTCGGTATTTCATTAGGGTTGTCACCATTGATTGGGAAATGCTTTTTCAGTTCAATACCGGTTTCCAAGACAGCGCTTTTTAGGGCTTGGTAATAGTTGCCTTTAGCAAATTCTGCTGTAATGTCATCGTGCATTTTGTCCCAAAAATTCTGGTGCACTTTTTTGTGTATGCCTTCATCACCAATAATTGTAAGATATTTTTTCTCAAAATTGACATGAAAAAGCACAGCGTTTTTTTCAGCGGTTTTGTCTTTACAAAGCGTTTTGAAAACTTCAAATGCCATTTCCGCATTATTATCTTCAGTATTAGAGTCTATATGGATTCTAATTTCGCCTGTACTACAATTTTCCGCTGTTTGAATGGCTTCCACAAGGGAAGCCATTTGTTGATTTGTAAGAAAATTACTCATTAGTTTGTGAAAACTTCCGGTGCTTTTTCTGCACCTGCAGCAGCTTTAAAGTAAGGTTTTTCTTTAAAGTTGGTAAAGTTTGCCAAAATATTGTTTGGGAAAGTTTTAATCGTTGTATTATAATCCTGTGCTGCTTCGTTATAATTCACAGTTTCTGAACGGATGCTGTTTTCAATTGCAGTATATTCTCTTTGGAAGTTAATGTACTGTTGATCCGCTTTTAGATTAGGATATTGTTCTACAACTGCCATCAATCTGCTTAATGCACCTGATAATTCACCTTGTGCAGCCTGAAACTTAGCCATGTCAGCTTCTGTCATGTTAGTAGGATCAATGTTTACAGATGTAGCTTTAGAACGAGCTTCAATCACTTTAGTTAAAGTTTCCTGCTCAAATTTTGAATAGGATTTTACCGTTCTTTCCAAATTAGGAATTAGGTTCGCACGCTTCTGGTATACCGTCTCTACGTTCGACCATTTGGTGTTTACAGTCTGTTCTTTGCCAACAAAATTGTTATAGCCATTTTTGCCCCAGAAGAACAAAATTGCTCCAATTACAAGAAGTGCAATGCCGATAGTTCCGGCGCTCATACAACCTCTATTTCTCATAGTTTAAATTTTTTAAGTTTTTTTTAATCGTTACCCAAATATACAAATTATGTGCTAATTTTGTAAAAAAGATAAAAAAATGATAACAATTGTTGTAGCAATGGGTTTGAATAATCAAATTGGTAATGATAATCAGTTACTTTGGCATTTGCCAAAAGATTTGAAACATTTCAAGGAAATCACATCTGGGCATCCAATTATTATGGGACGCAAAACTTATGAAAGTATTGGTAAGCCACTTCCAAATCGCACCAACATAGTAGTTAGTCGTAAAACTGATTGGTTTCAGGAGGGTATTTTAATCGTGGGGAGTATTAAAGAAGCCATAAAATTTGCCAAAAAAATTGACGAAAATATTTTTATCCTCGGTGGTGGCAACATTTACGAACAAACCATCAATATTGTTGATAAATTAGAAGTTACATTAGTAAAAGCTGATTTGCCAGCAGATACTTTTTTTCCAAAAATAGATGAGAAAGTTTGGCAGAAAACCAACGAAATCTGCCACGAAAAAGATGAGAAAAACGAGTTTGATATGTGTTTTCAGACGTTTGAAAGGAGGATTTAGTTGCTAAATATTCCTTTTATGAGGGTTTTGTCTGTTGCTGAAGAATGATAAAATAGTTCAGGCAAAGGAAGATTGAGTTTTTTTAAAATTTGTTCCGCAGTTTGTGCCGAAAAAATAGAGGTTATCATCAAAAATAAAAATAAAAGATTGATTTTCATTAGGATAAAAATTTTACAAAACCAAAATACTAAAAATTAACGACTTGTTAAAAAACTTACAAAAACATATCTTTGCACTTCTAAAATTTAAAAATGAATAAGTATATAAAATTGGTGCTCGCCGCAATTCTAATTGGACTTGGAATCTATATGATGTTTTTTACCAGAAATTTAGGTTGGGGTGTAGTTGTATTTTTATTATCTGCATTCCCGATTTTTCTATTTTTTAAAAATGAAAATATTCTATTGGCTTTTTGGCAAATGAGAAAACAGAGAATGGAAAAAGCCGCAAAATATTTGAACAATATTACCAATTACAAGACACAGCTTCACAAGACGCAATATGGCTACTATCATTATTTAACAGGATTAACGTTGGCTCAGGATAACCCTGCTAAAGTAGAACCTTTAATGAAAAAAGCATTAGAATATGGCTTGAATATGAAGCACGACAGAGCCATGGCAACTCTTAATTTGGCTGCTGTAGCTATATCGAAAGGTAGAAAACAGGAAGGACAAAAACTTTTGGAAGAAGCTAAAAAACTCGATACTGCCGGAATGATGACGGATCAAATAAAAATGATGAAAGACCAACTGAAAATGCCAAGTATGCAAAAGCATATGCACAACCCACATATGAGACAGAGAGGAAAATTCTTTTAAAAGAAACATAAAATATCAACCCTGAAAATTTTTTCAGGGTTTTTTGTTTTCAAATTTTTTAAGAGCAGATTCAGTTCTAAAACAGGAAAATATTAAAATTCCCGTCATGGTTGCTAAACCAAACCAAATCCAAACCATTTCTGTTGATTTGATGAAAAGTCCGACCATTGAAATCATCAGCATTGAAATAGAGGCGAAAATAAGTTGTCGAGAAGAATGTTTCTGAGCGAAATCCCAATTGTCTTGATTTTTCATTGAACGTTGGGTTCTAAAACCATATAAATAATTGATTTTTTTGGGTGGGAAAAAATAGAAAATCAAACTCACGGCCAAGACGCAAATTCCTGTAATGAAAAGGACGTTTAAGAAAGGATTTTCAAAATTTAAATCTAACCACATATAAACATAGAGTTATTAAAAAGTCAATTATTAAACTAAAAGACGAGATAAATTTAAATTGGATTAATAATAAACAATATTTTATTATTTATTAATCTTGTTTCCGTGTGGTTTAAAACCTACATTTCTCCTTCATCATTATTATTAGCATAAAATTTTGGCATTTGCCAATGGAATTTTACGGCTAAAGTTCTTAACGCAACAATGAGTAGAATCGTTGAAACCTGAACAAAAGTATAAGATAACGGCGTAAATTTTGCTAAAATTAAAAACAAACTTCCCCCAAAAATACTGGCTGTAGCATAGATTTCCTTTCTTAAAATTAATGGAATTCTATTCAGTAAAATATCCCGAATAATTCCACCAAAACAACCTGTTATTGTTCCTAAAGTGACACAAATAATTGGATGTAAATCAGCATTCAATCCTTTTTGAATCCCAATAATCGTGAAAAGTCCGAGTCCAAAACTGTCAAACATAAACAGTGTTACCCGAAATTTTTTCTCCACAGATTTAAAAATCATTGCAAAAATCCCCGTTACAAAAATGAGTGAACACATCCACAAATCGTGCATCCAAAAAACCGGTACATCCAAGAGTAAGTCGCGTACGGTTCCACCTCCAACGGAAGTGGCAAAAGCAATAATCAATACTCCAAAAGGATCGAAACGTTTCTGCATCGCCGCAAATGCACCCGACATTGCAAAAGATATCGTCCCAAGTATTTCTATAGCGAAATTAAAATTTTGATGTAACTCCATTTAAAAAGATGAGGAATTTAATAAATCTAAACTCTTACAGCATCAGGAACCATTAACTCATAATTACCTTTAAAACTGATAATTTCACGAACGATGCTGCTGCTAATGAAGGATTTTCCTGCGGAGGTTAATAAGAAAATTGTTTCAATCTTATTATCGTGAGTAAGAGTTCTGTTGGTTTGTGCAATAGCTTTCTCGAACTCAAAGTCTGCGGGATTTCTCAATCCTCGAAGGATAAAATTCACGTTTTTGCTGCGGCAGTAATCAATGGTGAGACCTTCAAAACTATCGACTTCTACATTTGGAAAGTTTTCAAAGGTTTTTCGAATGAACTCCTTTCTCTGTTCTAAAGAAAACATGTAGTTCTTCTGTGAATTTTGCCCGATAGCAATGATAATTTTATCAAAAAGTGGATAAGCTCTTTCCACAATATCGTAGTGTCCTAAAGTAATCGGGTCGAAAGAACCCGGAAAAACGGCGATTCTCATAAGGGAATTTTAGATTTTGAATTTTAAATTTTAAATTAACAAGTAATCTAAATTTTAAAATCTATAATTTATAATTATTTTCTCAGTGCTTTCTCCACTTCATTTCCGCAAAGGTCTGTTATGGAGATGCCATAATGTTTTGCTTGTTGAGGCAGGATTGATGCTGGAGAAAATCCGGGATTGGTATTCATTTCCAGCATATAAGGTGTCCCGTTCATAATGATGTATTCACTTCTTGAAAAACCGCTCATTCCTAAAGAATCGTAGGCGCGTTTGGCAATGTCTTCAACCTTTTTTCTGGTTTCATCATCAATTCTTGCTGGTGTTATTTCTTCAGAAGCACCTTCATATTTAGCTTCATAATCGAAGAATTCTTTAGTCGGAACAATTTCTGTAATTCCCAAAACGATGGTTTCTCCTTCAAAGTCAACCACCCCTACAGAAATTTCCATACCGTCGAGAAAACTTTCAATTAAAATTTCATCGTCTTCCGCAAAAGCCAGTTCAAAAGCATTATCCAGTTCAGAAACGTTTTTTACTTTTGAGATTCCTAAAGATGAACCGCTTTGGTTGGGTTTTACAAAACACGGTAATCCTAATTCATCCACAATTTTTTGATGGTCGATAGTTTCTCCCTTTCTTAAATAAATGCTTTTAGCAGAAGGAATGCCATATTTTGAAAGTACTGCTAAAGTATCTTTCTTATTAAAAGTTAAGGCGCTTTGGTAGAAATCACAACCGGTATATTTTTGTCCTATTGTGTCCCAATAAGCTTGCAGTTCTCCATTTTCGCCGGGTTTTCCGTGGATGATGTTGAAGCAGGCATCAAATTTTAATTTTCCGCCATTCAATTCTGTGGAAAAATCTGCTTTATTGATTGAAAATTTTTCATTATTATCTGAAAGAAAATACCATTCATCTTTCAATACAACTACTTTATAAACGTTATATTTTTCACGATCTAGAGAATCGAAGATGAGTTGTCCACTCTTAAAAGAAACCACATATTCATCAGAATAACCGCCCATCACAACGGCTACGTTTTTTTTGCTCATAATTTTTTTTTCAAGTAATCGCAAATTTAATGATTTTGTTAATTGTGTACGTCTAAAAATAATTTAAAAGTAATTCCTGCGTTTCTGATGATGTAAATATAATTTTTAAAATTATTAATTATATTTGCCTATTATTTTAATAAGAAAATAAACCTATGTTAAAATCTCTTTTTCACTGGAAGGTTTTACTCAATATACTTCTTGCAGCAGCTGTTTTCACGGGTCTGGTTTGGCTTACATTCCGTTGGCTCGAGTTGCATACCAATCACGGTAAAGAAATCCCAGTTCCGAATGTGATGAATATGTCGGTACACAAAGCTGTCGAAATTTTGGATGATGCAGGTTTGGAATATGAAGTAGACAGTTTTAAATACGACCCGAAATTCAAACCTTTTCAGGTTTTGCAGGTTTATCCAAATCCCGGAGCACGTGTAAAAGGGGGAAGAGCAATTTTATTAAAGGTAAATCCAAGAACATGGGCGCCAGTACAGGTTCCTGATGTTTTAGATAGGTACAAAGGATTGGCATTCCGTCAGTTAGAGGCTGTTGGTTTGAAGATTGGAGATACCATATTCGAGCCTAATATCCAAAGAGATGCGGTAATCCGTATGCAGATGAATGGAAGTATACTAAAACCTGGAGCGAAAGTTCCAAGATTTTCAGTAATTGATTTAGTTATAGGTACAGGACCAAAACGAAACGTAACCGTTCCGAACTTGGTAGGCTTAACGGTACAGGAAGCCAAAGCCATCATCACTAATAATTTGTTTGAAATTGGACTTGTAGAGCACGAAGACGGTGGTAAAGATGAATCCGATATTGTTTATTATCAAGATCCGGAAGGTGGAGCAGTACGAGATCAAGGCATGCAGATTGACCTTTGGGCAAGCAAGAAAACACCGGGACAAATGCAGGGCAAAATACGAGAACTAAACGGCATTTACAGAATGAAAATTGATACATCATTGCCTCCAATTAGATACGAAGAAATTCCGGTGTATAATGATCCAACGCCAATTCCTGATCCAGAACCTGTAAGAACACAGCCAAGACAGGAAACACCAAAACCTGCGGAAAAACCGAAACCAAAACCGGCAACTACAAATAATAAACCGGCAACTACCACTACTACCACTCCAAAACCAGCGGCAACAGAACAGCCAAAATCTGAAGAGAAGCCGAAAGTGAAAAAAGTAATTGTAGAATAATCAATAAAAAAATAATTGTGAGAGCTTCAACTTGTTGAGGCTCTTTTCATCTGAAAATGGAAGAGTACAACGAAGAATTAAATGAAGATGAATTGCTGGAGCAGGAGAGTTCCGGTGAGGATGAAGGCGATGGTCTTTACGAGCATCTTAATATCACTGTGGATAAAAAACAGGAACCGCTTCGTATTGATAAATTTCTTCTAATTTTTAGGCAGAATTCTTCAAGAAATAAAATTTCTCAAACATGTAGAGCCGGAAACGTCATCGTAAACGGAAATCCAGTAAAACAAAATTATCGTGTAAAACCCGGTGATGAAATTTCGGTGCTTTTAACACGTCCACCACGAGAAAATGTTATTGTTCCACAAGATATTCCTATAAATATCGTTTATGAAGATGATGATGTGCTGGTAATAGATAAAGAAGCTGGAATGGTAGTGCATCCTGGATTTGGAAATTGGGACGGAACTTTGGTGAATGCAGTAGCTTTCCATTTTGAGAAAAATGGTCTTAAAACCGATTTAGACAGAGTGGGCTTGGTACACAGAATTGATAAAGACACTTCCGGACTCATTGTTATTGCTAAAAACGAATACGCTTTAAGTTACCTTGCAAAACAGTTTTTTGATCGAAAGACAAAACGCTTATATTGGGCATTTGTTTGGGGAAATATTGAAGAAAACGAAGGTACTATTCGTGGACATATTGGGAGACACCTTAAAAACAGAATGCAAATGGCCGTTTTTGAAGATGGTAGTCACGGAAAACATGCTGTAACCCATTTTAAAGTTTTAGAAAGATTCCGCTATATGACTTGGGTTGAATGCAAGCTGGAAACAGGTAGAACCCATCAAATTAGGGCGCATTTTCGACATATCGGACATACCTTATTTAATGATGAAAGGTACGAAGGACACGTTCCGTTACGCGGACAAAACCTTCCGAAGTATAAACAGTTTATACAAAATGTTTTTGAGGTTTTGCCAAGACACGCTTTGCACGCTCACACATTAGGTTTTGTACATCCGGTAACAAAAAAAGAAATGTATTTCGAAAGTCAAATGCCGGAAGATATGCAGAAAGCGGTTGAAAAATGGAGGAACTATTTAAGTAACAATTAAAAAGCAATTATTTTATATCTTTGTTTCCGAATCTTATTGACGTGAAAAAAATTAATTTATTTTTACTTCTATTTCCAAGTTTACTGATGTTTGCTCAGGAAACCCTTCCTGTTTATCAGCAGTATCTTTTAGATGGTAAATACCTTATAAACCCAGCGCATTATGGTGAGACTGATGATATAGTTCTACATGGTACTTATCAAAAGCAGTTTTCTAAATTTGATCAATCTCCAAATGTGCAATCGGTTGGTTTACATGCCAACATTGTGGATAGATTAGGCGCAGGACTTACATTCTTTAGAGATCAAAACGGGCCAATTTCAGCCAATGGTATATCTGCAGGCGCTTCATACTTTATTCCTTTAAGTGATGAAGGTGAAAGAGAAGACCAGTTTTCTTTTGGTACTTCAGCCAATTTCTACAACATGAATTTTGATTATTCAATGTTGAATCCCAGTGATCCTAATGATCCTGTACTATACGAAGGAACAAATAATATCTTTTTAGCTTATGCAAATCTAGGCGCACAAGCTACATACAGAAATTTCTTTGGTGGCGTTTCTGTACTCGATATCCCACTTTCTAATGACAGGCCAATTATCAATGGTATCGAACCTTCACCAACAAAATATATGTTAAATGCTGGTTATGATTGGGTTATTACGGAAGGTTTATCAATTGAGCCGTCTGTTTTGCTTAATTTAAATACCAATTCAGCTAAAATGCTTGATCTTAACCTTCTTGGGAAAGTGTATAATGAGACTAATCTTTTCGCAGCTGGTGTGAGTTTCAGAACTTCTTCAGATAATGTAGGAAGTCAACAGTTAAGCCTTTCTCCAATTATTAAAGGTAAAATAAACAAATTTACCTTTGGCGCTTCATACAATTTAGGTCTTTCCGATATTCAGACTTATGGAGGAAACAGTTTTATGTTGAGCATTGGTTACAACTTCGATAATTTCATCAATACCAGAGGCTTCAGATACAGGTAGTCGGGATACACTTTACAAGATAAGAGGTTTGGTCTAGTATGTTAATCCTCAATTTTTAATGTCTAATCTCTTAAAGAAAATAACTACTTTTAATCTTACATGAATTAGTTTGTATCCGGAAGAAATCCACACCTCAAACCTCTAATGATTTATCTTCACATTCCTTTCTGTAAACAAAAATGCAGTTACTGTAATTTCCATTTTTCCACCTCTTTTAAACTGAAAGACGAAATGCTTTCGGCTATAAAAAAAGAAATTTTTCTACGGAAAGATGAGCTTGAAAATAAGACCTTAAAATCTCTTTATTTTGGCGGAGGAACACCTTCCGTTCTATCTGCAGACGAAATAAAATCCTTAATTGATGAGGTTTTGAAGTATTTTGATTTTAGTGAAACAATCGAAATCACTTTAGAAGCTAATCCCGACGATTTAGACAAGCATTTTTTGAAGGAATTATCTCAAACCCCAATCAACAGGCTTTCAATTGGAACCCAAAGCTTCTTTGATGAAGATTTAAAATTAATGAACCGTGCCCATAATGCTTCGCAGGCTGAAGATTCTATAAAGAGAGCGCAAGATTTTGGTTTTGAGAATTTAAGCATCGATTTAATATATGGCTCGCCAACTTCTAATTTTGAAGTTTGGAAAGAAAATTTAAACAAATCCATCAATCTTCAGGTGCCACATATTTCATCTTATGCTTTAACGATAGAGCCGAAAACCGCCTTAAGCAGTTGGATTAAATCCCAGAAAATACAACCCCCCAAAGAATCTGAACAAAATCGGGAGTTCTATTATATGTCTGATTTTCTGAAAGATAACGACTTTCTGCATTATGAAATATCAAATTTTACAAAACCCGGTTTTGAGTCTAAACACAATTCTGCTTATTGGAAGTATAAGGAGTATTTAGGAATTGGTCCATCAGCACATTCATACAATGGAGTTGATAAAAGAAGCTGGAATATTGCCAATAACACCATTTATATCAAAAAAATCGAAGAAAATAAGTGGCCTTCGGAAACCGAAATTCTTTCTGAAAAAGATCGATATAATGAAATGTTGATGATTGGTTTGCGCACCATTTGGGGTGTAGATTTAGATAAGTTGCAAGAAACTTTTTCTGATGAAATTTTAGAACATTATCAGAAAGAAACCAAAATTAAACTTGAAGAAGGCACTTTAATCATTAAAGATAACCATCTTAAAATCCCAGAAAAGCACTGGTTTTTGGCGGATGGTATTGCATCTGACTTATTTATGATTTAATCCCTTCAAAAAATATTATTTTTGTAATAAATATTTCAGCATTGAAAAAGAAAAAACCAGACTATTCACATCTGAAGCCGGAACAACCTATTGGGATTTTCGATTCCGGAGTTGGTGGTTTAACGGTAGCTAAGGAGATTAAACGCCTTTTGCCTCACGAAGATTTAATTTACTTTGGGGATACCAAACATCTTCCATATGGTGAAAAATCTCAGGAAGCGATTATTGGTTATGTAACGAAAATCACCGAATTTCTTCTGGAAAAAAATTGCAAAGCCATTGTAATTGCCTGTAATTCTGCAACTGCTAATGCTCTGAAAGAAGTTCTGGAAAAAGTAGACCATAAAATTCCGGTCATTGATGTTATTAATCCTGTGGCTGAAAAAGTAGCTTATGAAATACATAACAATGTAGGAGTTATTGCTACAAAAGCAACTGTAAACACTGGTCTCTACAAGAAAAGCATCCGCAAGCACAACAAATTTATCAAGGTGGATGAACTGGCAACGCCTCTTTTGGTTCCTGCTATAGAAGAGGGTTTTAAAAATCATCCCATTACTCACGCTATTATTTATAACTATTTGAGCAACAGTAAACTTAAAAATATAGAAACGCTTATTTTAGGTTGTACACACTATCCTTTGCTGATTGATGAAATTAAGCAATACTATGGTAATCGAGTTCGTGTGATAGACTCTCCAAGCATCGTTGCAAACCAATTGAGAATGATTTTGGAGCAGTATCACCTCTTAAATGGGAGCTCTCACAAAGCCACATATCAGTTTTTCGTGTCGGATTTGACTAAAAATTTCGAGAAAATTTCAAAGAAAATTTTCGGAAAGTCCATAGAATTAGAGCTTAAGGTGCTTTCTAAATAAGTTCAGTTAAGTTTTTTTAAGTTTAAAATCGAATTATGATACTAATGTATCTTTGCGCCACTAAACACAAATGGTCAATTAGACACAAATTTTGAAAAAAAATTCACAAGTCATCCGGATTTTTAATCCGGATTTTTTATTTCAATTCTTCTGAAGCTGGTTTTGGTTTAAAGAATGAGAAAGTGAGATTTCCGTATTTTCTGCTTTCTATAAGATTAAGATGCTCTAATTTTAATCTGCTTTGATGTTCTAATACAAAAACGCCGTTCACTTTCAGGTAATTATTGTTTAGAACCAATGCTATAATTTCCTGATATTTCTTTTCGTCGGTATTCTCGAAAGGGGCGTCTGCAAAAACAATTTCATATTGTTTTTTGCCTCTGTTTTTCTTTAGCCAGTCGTAAACATCAGCTCTTTGCACATTAATTTGTAAAGCCATATCTAATTCTGCAGCTGTAGAATTAATAAAAGCGCAGTGCTTGGTATTCATCTCAACAGAAGTAATATCAGGACAGTCTCTTGATGCAAATTCTAGAGAAATAGAACCTATTCCTGCAAAAAGATCTAAAACCGAGCAGGCTGAAAATTCAAAATCATAACGATTTTCCAAGATGCTGAACAGGGCTTCCTTTGCAAAATCTGTCGTAGGTCTTACATCAAAATTTTTGGGTGCAGAAATTCTTTTGGCTTTCCACTTGCCACTGATGATTCTGAACATAATTTTTGTTGAGTTTTGGTGCTGGATGAAAGTTTCGTCAAATTTCGTCAAATTTTTAATGGAGATAATATATTCACCGAATTAAATTTAGTTATAAAAAAGTGAATTGAAAGACATCCATCATCTAACTTCCATCATCCAGCCAAAATAAAATTCCGCTTTGGAATATTATCGTAAATAATTTTAAGGTGATTCACGAATTTTTTTAATTCTGATATAAAGGTTTCATTTTCTGAAGTTTCGCCGTAAACAAAAAAGTTGGTTTCATTAATGCCAAAGCCAATTTTGCTTAAGGTGAACATCACAAAATATAGAAAATCAACCTCCGAATTCACATCCAGATTGTTATAGAGAATCACTTTTTTGTTTTCTAATGCAAAAAACTCGCACTGTTGATGATACAGATTGATATGAATTTCTTTTCCGCCTTTTGCAGCAATAGAATTCAGGAATTTTTCACCCGAAAAATTAAATTTTGATGGGACTTTTTGGTTCTTGATCTTTTGATAAAATTCTTTTGGGAATGTGTAATAAAACTGCACGCCAAATTTTTTGTTTACAGAAAGCATCAGTTCTTCAGCATCCTTATCAACCGGGGAATTGTAAGCAATTAAATCATAACCCAAATCGTGTTGCGCAAAACCTTCCGGCATTAAAGTGAAATGATTGAGCGCAGAAAAAACTGAAATTTCGGAATATTGTTTTCCTAAAATTTCATCTAATTTTTCAGAGATAAAATTTTCGTTAGTTTCTTCGTTTACAAAATAGGAATTCTCTTCCAACACATTTCTGTTTCGGGAAATTTGATATTGTAAACCGTCTTTGGTGAAAAGTAAATTGAGTTTTTCCATTGTAGAAGTGAGCAAATTTAAAGAATTAAGTTGGAAAACCGAAGTTTCTTGTGATGCAAGTCATAATCTTCAATTGTTTTTAATTCATATCTTTAGACCATTAAAATATTAAAAAATGAAAAACATATTTCTTGTAATGATGCTGTTGTTTTCAGCTTCTATTTTTGCTCAAAAAAAATTGGTTAATAAAACGGTAGATGCTGCTTGTGGGATGTGCCAGTTTAAACAAAAAACCGATAAAGGCTGTGCAATGGCCGTAAAGATTGACGGAAAATTGTACTATGTTGAAGGTGTTGATAAAAAGGAATTTGGAGATGCTCACGCACACGATGGTTATTGTAACGAAATGAAAAAAGCAGTGGTTAGTGGTGAAGTAAAGAAAGGAAAATTCTACGCAACCAGCTTCAAATATGTTCCTAAAAAGGACTAAACAAAATTAACCATAACCGAACCGGACTGATGATGCAATATTTCTTTATTGTGAAAATCGAGTCTGGTTTGGCTTTCTAATACATCGTGAACCATTTTTTGTAAAGTTCCGTCGCCAAGTCCGTGAATGATTTCTAATTTTTTAAGATTGTTTTTACGGCAGAACTCAATCGTTTCCAACAATTTTTCTTTTTGGATGAAGAGCCTTTCAAAACTTTCGTAAGCCAAAGGATTATCCACTAATTTTTCAAAATGCAGATCGAGAATCAGGTGGTTTCGATTGTGTTTTTTTGAAAGTTTTTTGTTGTGCTCATATTTCTTTTCAATCCTGATGTTTTCGTAAAGTGAAGCATTACTTTTTACAAGCTTTTCTATAGGATATTGGTGTGTAAAGCCATGTTCATCGGCAAAAACAACGGTATTTCCGTGAACCGATGTTACAGTTCCGCTTAAATCCTCATCAATGACTGAAACTTTATTGCCGATTTTCATTTTTTTTGTTTTAAGTTTTAGGTGTCAAGTTAAATATTTTCCAAAAAAATAATACTCCAACTCTCAAACACTTCAACTCACAATTCCCCCAACTCTCAAATTCCAACTCTCAAACTATCTCATCCCCAGTTCAATGACTTCTAGATTTTTAATTTCCTCACCATCAATTTCAAAGCGAAGCATCGTTCTTACTTTGTGCCAGCCGCTTTTTCCGCACGCTCCGGGATTTAGGTGGAGGAGATTGTTTTTTTCATCAAACATCACTTTCAAAATATGTGAATGTCCTGAAATAAAAAGTTTAGGTGTTTTTTCTAGAATTTCTTTTTTGGCTAAAGGTGAATATTTTCCGGGATAACCTCCGATATGAATCATCAAAACTTCAATCTTTTCACACTTAAATCGGTTAATTTCTGGGAAGCATTGGCGGATTTTATCATTATCAATATTACCATAAACACCTTTCAAAGGTTTTATTGTTTCAAGTTGTTCAGCTACTTCCATACTTCCAAAGTCACCACAATGCCAAATTTCGTCTGCTTGTTTGGTATATTCTAAAATTCGTTCATCGATGTACGAATGAGAGTCGGAAAGGAGCAATATCTTTGTCAAAAGTTTTATTTTTGTGTTACAAATTTACAAAATTGAGATACTTCATTGAATTTTCTTACAACGGACAGCATTATTTCGGGTACCAAATACAGCCGAAAGATATTTCTGTACAGGAAGAATTGGAAAAAGCACTTTCCACAATTTTACGAGAGGAAATAAAAACAACAGGCGCAGGAAGAACAGATACCGGAGTACATGCTAAGAAAATGTTTGCACATTTTGATACAGAGCAGGAATTATCTGAAAAATTATCCCATCAACTCAATAGTTTTCTTCCTCCTGATATTTCGGTGAAGAGAATTTTTAGAGTTCAGGATGATTATCACGCAAGGTTTGATGCGACGTTTCGCACTTATGAATATTATATTTCTTTAGAGAAAAATCCATTCACCCAAAATTCCGCTTGGCAACACTGGAAACGCCCTTTGGATATTGAGAAAATGAATGAAGCCTGCAAAATTCTCTTTGAATATGAAGATTTTGAAAGTTTTGCAAAAATTGGAGGTGATAACAAGACAAACCTCTGCAAAATTTATATCGCAAAATGGGAACAAAGCGGAAGCGAACTGAAGTTTACCATTTCTGCCAACCGTTTTTTAAGAAATATGGTACGCGCAATCGTTGGAACAATGGTTGAAATCGGCTCCGGGAAAATGCAGCCGGAAGATTTAAGACAAGTTATTGAAGCTAAAAATCGTAACGCTGCGGGAACATCAGCACCTGCACACGGACTTTTCTTGGTAGATGTGGGATATGATTTTTAAGGCTTGAAGATTTTGAGAGTAGTATAGTACTATATCTTAAAACGATTTTGTCAATTTAGCTTCACTTTATGATTTATTGATTGATTTCATCAATCTCCTGTCTCTATGCTTCGGTCTTCCAACTCGTTTCCGTATTTTTGCAACTGATTTATGAACAAACCAAACATCTGGCAAATTATCAAACGACTATTCTCGATAGGGATGAAATTCCGCTCGTGGTTTATTATTGCTTTGATAATTTCCATTCTTTTGTCGGTGGTTTCAACATACCGTCCATATCTTACTATGCAGATTGTGGACAACGACATCATAAAACTAAAGGACGAAGGTTTGATGATGAAGCATATTTACTGGTTAATTGGTCTTGTTTTTTTAGAGACATTTCTCAATTTTTTTCTGGTTTGGTTTTCAAATTATATTTCACAAAATGTTATCAGAGACATTCGTGAAAGGCTTTACAACAAACTCATCTATTTCAAGACCTCTTTTTTTGATAAAACTCCTATAGGGCAATTGGTAACACGTGCAGTAGGAGATGTAGAAACCATTGCAACGGTTTATACAGATGGGTTTTTGATGGTTTTCGGTGATATTTTGAGAATTATTTTCGTGCTGGTGATGATGTATCAAACGGATGCTAATCTTACATACATTTCACTTGTCATTCTACCATTAATGGTTTTAATTACAAGATTTTTTCAAAAGAGATTAAAAAAAGCCTTTGGTGATGAAAGAACTTGGACGGCAAACCAAAACTCCTTTGTGCAGGAACGTTTGGCAGGAATGCAGTTGATACAGGTTTTTAACCGTGAAGAACAGGAATTCAAAAAATTTGATGAAATCAATATCACACTGAAAGCAGCTTTGTTGAGAACAGTATTCATCTTTTCACTGTTTTTTCCGGTGGTAGAACTCATTTCTTCTGTTTTCATTGGGTTTATTTTGTTCTATGGTGGGTATGTTACTATTACGGCAGGTGTTGTGATTGCTTTCATCCAATATATTTCAATGCTCATTCGTCCTTTGCGTCAAATTGCTGACCGGTTCAATAATATCCAGCGAGGTATTGTTGGTGCTGAACGTGTTCTTGGGCTAATGGATGAAGATTTATCAATGCCTAATACCGGAACCGTGAATAAAAATCATTTCGACGGAAAAATAGAATTCAAGAATGTGAGGTTTTCTTATGATGAAAAGCAGGAAGTATTGAAAGGCATCAGCTTGAAAGTAAATCCGGGAGAAAATGTAGCAATTGTAGGTGCAACAGGAGCTGGAAAATCTACTATTATCAGTCTAATTACCAGATTATACGACATAAATTCCGGTAAAATCCTGATTGATGATGTGGATTTGAAGGATTACGAGCTTTATAATTTAAGAAGCCATATTGGAGTAGTTTTGCAGGATGTATTCCTTTTTCATGGCAGCATTTATGAAAACTTGGCCTTTGGTGATGATACGATAACTTTAGAAAAGATAAAAAAAGCGGCGGAAGAAATTGAAGTAGATGAATTCATCAAACAACTTCCGGGAGAATATGATTATGTGGTGAGCGAAAGAGGATCATCTATTTCTTTGGGACAAAGACAATTGCTGTCTTTCCTTAGAGCGTACCTTTCAGATCCAAAAATTTTAATTTTGGATGAAGCGACATCATCTATTGATCACGAAAGTGAAAAATTAATTCAGAGAGCAACCGAAAAAATTACTAAAAACCGTACTTCTATCATTATCGCTCACCGTCTTTCTACCATTGAAAAAGCAGATAAGATTATCGTAATGGATGGCGGAAAAATTGTAGAAGAAGGCAAACACGCAGAACTCCTTAATAAAAATGGATATTACGCAACACTTTACAAAGCGCAACTAAAACATGAAGTTGAGGCTAGCGAAAAAGAGTAGATGCCGCAATAAAAGTGTAACAATAACGGTATAGAAAAATTCCGTTTTAAAAAAAATAAAAATTAATTGGCTTAAGCCAAATTTATACAAGCAATAATGGATCAACATATCAATAACATAGAAGACGAATTTCAAATTCTAAAAGAAGAACTCAAAAAACTAAACATTGAAGTTTTAAGAATTGTGAAAGTAGGGAACGGAAATATGGATTTTCACGAAATCTTTTATCAATCTCCACGATATGAGGAGGTGAAATCTGCTTACGTTCACATTGAAAAAATTGACGAGCTTATTCAGCAGTTTAAAGATGCCTATTCATAAAAAGAGGGAATGTCTTAACTTAAAAGCCAAGACATTCCTTTTTTTAATTTAAATTCCTTTTATAATCCGAGTGGCATAATTGGAATTTCTTTTTTCCAATCTTCACCGAATTTTTTAGTTAGAAACTCTGCAATTGTTTTATTGTTTAGAGCATCATTACCGAAGTAGGTTCCTACACAATTGGCGAAAATAATTCTAACACCATATTTTTCTTCAAAGTCTTTTGTGTCAAATCCATTGTGAAAAGCTCTTACTACAAAAGCCGCTTTTTTTTGATTTAGTGCAGCATGCAGATTTTGTGGTGTAACTGCAATAGGATAATTGTATTCTGTCTTGTTGTTTTTTTCTATAATAGTGGCCTTTTGAGAATAGAGTGTTATGGAGGCCAATAATGACATTAGAAGAAGTAATTGAGTTTTCAAGGTGTTTAGTTTAACGAATAGGAAATAGATGTTTTTCATAATCAAAAAATTTTACGTTCTATAATAAAGATTGATAAAATGTAAGATAGTTAAACGGTTTTTATAAAAAATATTCAAAAGACTGATTTACACAAACTAAAATTTTTACTTTAAAAATTAAACGATTGATTTTATGTTAAATAGAAATAAAAAATCCGTTCAAAAATTTTTGAACGGATTTTATTATAGTAATTGCAAAAAGGCGAAAACCAATTGCAAAAAATTACATCATTCCCGGCATTCCTCCTCCCATTGGCATGGCAGGTTCGTCTTTTTTCACTTCTGTTACCACGCATTCTGTTGTTAGTAACATTCCTGCAACGGAAGCGGCATTTTCAAGTGCAACACGAACTACTTTAGTAGGGTCAATAATTCCGGCTTCGTACATATTAACGTATTCGTCATTTTTAGCATTATAGCCAAAATCTCCGATTCCGTCTGCCACTTTTGCAACGATTACGGAACCTTCACCTCCTGCATTGGCAACGATTTGTCTCAATGGTTCTTCAATTGCTCTTTTCACAATTTTGATACCCGTTGTTTCATCTTGGTTTGCACCATCAATATTCAAAGCTGAAATACTTCTTACCAAAGCAACACCACCTCCAGGTACAATACCTTCTTCTACAGCGGCTCTTGTTGCGTGTAAAGCATCATCAACACGGTCTTTTTTCTCTTTCATTTCCACTTCGGAAGCTGCACCTACGTAAAGAACGGCAACACCGCCGGCTAATTTAGCCAGCCTTTCCTGAAGTTTTTCTCTGTCGTAATCTGAAGTTGTAGTTTCCATCTGCGCCTTGATCTGGTTGACTCTGCCTTTAATCTGCGCTTCATCACCGCCACCATTTACGATGGTTGTATTGTCTTTATCGATGGTTACTTTTTCAGCAGTTCCAAGCATTTCTAAAGTTGCGTTATCCATCGTGAAACCTCTTTCCTCAGAAATTACTTGTCCGCCAGTTAAGATTGCGATGTCTTCTAACATAGCTTTTCTTCTGTCGCCAAATCCCGGTGCTTTTACCGCAGCTATTTTCAAAGAACCTCTTAATTTGTTCACCACTAATGTTGCCAAAGCTTCACCTTCCACTTCTTCAGAAATAATTAAAAGCGATTTTCCTGCCTGTGCAACTGGTTCCAAAACTGGAAGCAACTCTTTCATTGAAGAAATTTTCTTTTCAACTAAAAGAATGTATGGATTTTCCAATTCCGCAACCATTTTTTCAGGATTGGTTACGAAATATGGAGATTGATAACCTCTGTCAAACTGCATCCCTTCTACAACATCTACGGTTGTATCTGTTCCTTTTGCTTCTTCAACGGTGATTACGCCTTCTTTTCCAACTTTTCCGTACGCTTCAGCGATTAACGAACCGATGGTATCGTCGTTATTTGCAGAAATTGCCGCCACTTGTTTGATTTTCTCTGAAGAATCACCAACAACTTGAGATTGAGATTTCAAGTTTTCAACTACAGCCGTAACTGCTTTGTCGATTCCTCTTTTCAAGTCCATTGGATTTGCACCTGCTGCAACGTTTTTCAAACCTTCGCGAACGATTGCTTGAGCCAAAACAGTTGCGGTTGTAGTTCCGTCACCAGCAATATCATTGGTTTTGGAAGCCACTTCTTTTACCATTTGTGCTCCCATATTTTCAACTTTGTCTTCCAGCTCAATTTCTTTTGCCACGGAAACACCGTCTTTGGTAACGTGTGGCGCACCGAAAGATTTTTCGATGACTACGTTTCTACCTTTTGGACCCAAAGTTACTTTTACTGCATTTGCCAATGCGTCAACACCTCTTTTTAGGGCGTCTCTTGATTCGATATCGAATTTTATTTCTTTTGCCATTTTTTTAATGCTTTAAGCGGGACGCAGGAGGCAGGAAGCCTAATGCAAAACCGCTGGTTTTTATTATAATAATTTTTTTCTGAGTTGAATTAATTTTTGTCGGAGAAGATTCATTTGAATTGCAATTGGTTCAAATTCTGATTCTGAGATGAACTTCAATTCTGTTGATAAGAATAAAAGATATTCTGTCTCATTTAACGAACCTATACTTATATCAATAAACCTTCCGAATTCTTTGTCGGTTAAACGTCCGCAACCTTCGGCAATATTAGTAGGAATTGAAACTGATGCTCTTCGAATCTGAGAAGTTAATCCGTAGATTTCTTCTTTCGGAAATTTTGAAGTAAGAAGATAAATTTCTTTAGTTAATTTATGACCAATTTCCCAAACCTCATATTTTCTGTAGTTTCGCATCCTGCTTCTTGCCTATTGCTTACTGCTACCCAACAATTCCCAATAAATCTCCTTCTTTTACAATTAAATAATCTTTGCCATCAAGTTTTAATTCAGAACCTGAATATTTTCCGTAAAGTACTTTGTCGCCTACCTGAACGGTTGTTGGCTCATCTTTTTTGCCCGGACCTACTGCCACAACAATACCTTCCTGTGGTTTTTCTTTTGCGGTGTCGGGGATAATGATTCCTGATGCGGTAGTAGTTTCCGCAGCAGTTGGCTCTACCAGAACGCGGTCTGCTAATGGTTTAAAATTTACTGACATATTTTTTAGGTTTAAATTATTAAATACTGAACTGTTTTTCTCTAAAACAGTGCCAACAAAAGTAATCTGAAAATCTGTCATTCACTGTTAAACTAATGTGCAATTTTGGCAGAAAAAAATCACTCTCGTCGAGAGTGATTTTCAATTATCTATTTTTTACCAAAATCCAGCCTTGTTTTTTAGAAGGCGTTTGAGAATTTGGTTCTTTCCATTGTATGTAAAACCAATAAGAGTCGGTTTTTATTGGTCTTCCGTTTAACTTTCCGTCCCAAATGAATTGGTTATTCGCATTTCCTTCAAATATTTTATTACTGTAACGATCAAAAATAATAAGCTTTGGTTCCTCCTTCAAAAGCAAAGTTGAAAGATCTAAAACATCATTTATGCCATCACCATTAGGTGTAATCACGTTATGCATTTCAATAATGCTGAACTCTAATATTGTTTCGCAAGTATCTGCTGAATTGATTTCAATGGTATGAAGCCCACCTTCCAAATCATTTAGTACAATTGAATTAGAACTGGTTGATTGCCACAAACCATTATCAACACGGTAGTTGAATGGACTTATTCCTCCGGAAATACTAATTTCTGCATCATTTTCCTGAATATTAATAGTTGTCATCAGTGGCGCTGAACAAACTGGGCAACCATTTGAATCAACAGGAATACCCAAAGGAGTGTTTGGGCATTGGTCTTTGTCGTCAGTCACGCCATCGCCATCTTCATCACCATAAACTGTTATAAAATTTGTCACAGAACATCCAGAAGCTGATCCTGCCGAATTAGAAGGTATAATTCTGACAAAATATTGAGTAGAATAATTCAAATCATTGGGTAAATCAAAGGTGGTTACATTTCCAACAT
>JAEXAR010000036.1 GCA_023394415.1 Bacteroidota bacterium | reverse complement strand
TTTGTCGATCATAACTATGTAGGTTTAAAAATAGTAAAAAGTTATTTCCGAAAAATTTTTTGAGCTTTGAGGGCTCAAAATTTTTCAGAATAACTTTTCAACTTACACAGTTTGTGGGAGGCTACCGTTAAAACATTACCCATGAATATAGAAAATTTGTAGTAATAATTCTCAGTTAAACAAATCTTTAACCCCAAAAAATCAACTGTCATGAAAACATTCTTAATTTTTTCGGCACTCGTAATTAGTACTTTAGGCACAAATTTTAGTGGTTAGTATTACGCCAATACTGCGGATAAAACAACTACTGCATCCAATTTTATAAGTAGCTGCGGCATTCATGTAAAACCAGGAATGGAATTTACAGGAATCTATATTGGTGATTCCAAAGTAATCGCTGATCCCTCTAAACTTACCATAACCTTAGAGATACAATCAACGAATACAGGAGCAGTTGGCGTTGACGTTATTACACCTGATGGCAGAGTCATCTCACTCATCAGACGAATAGGTGCTAATGACGAAACATCCTGCGGATCTACGGACAGTTTAAATTTGAAACTCCAATAGTCTTCAATTCGCTAAGTACTACTCCAATTCCGACTACAAGTGGTGTGGTTCCTTACGCAACCTACAAACCTTCTGGAAACCCCAATGCTTATCCTTTTCCCAACCTCGCCAATATGCATACTTTTTTCAACGGTACTCAAATTTTTGGTGTGTGGCGTTTAGTTATTTATAGTTTCAATCGCTCAATTCCTGTACAGATTTCTTCATGGAGCATGAGTTTCCAACCTGGAGCTTTTTTAAAAAGTAATGAATCCGCAACTTATGGAAGCACTATTACTCTTAAAGAAAATGCAGTCAGTGAGCAGCTGAAGATAGCTGTAAATGCCCAAAATTATGAGAGTTTGAAACTTGATATTGTGGACAGTTTGGGACGTCTTGTAAAATCTGAATCTCTGCTTAAAGGGATGAAAGATTATAATATGGATGCAACTTTTCTGCAGAAAGGAACTTATCTTCTGATTCCTACTTTAAATGGTAACAGGACTGTTCCCATTAAATTCATAAAAAAATAACGAAATGAAAAAGTGTTATAACATTTTAAGAATAGGGTTTACTATGTTAATTCTGCTCTCGGCAAATTTTACTTTAGCAAAAAACAAAACTCCAGCTACTGACCTATTAAAACAGTATTTGATAAAAACAAAATTCATAGAGCTCGGACATAAGGTGGTAAACGTACGAAACATAGAAGCAGGTTTAACTTTTTCAGCAAATGAACCAATGAAAATTACTGAACTGCAAGTAAGAGTTCCCGGCATTTACGAAATGCTTCGAGTGACAATATGGGATTATGATACGCAAAAAGTGTTGAGGAAAGAATATATGAAAGTACCTCAAATGAGTAAAAAAATGATTATGAAAATAAAACCATTTGAGTTGAAAAAAAACAAAAAATATGTCATTAGCATGAACTTTAATGACTGGTATTCAAGGTTTAACAGAGCATCCAAAAATGCAACATACCCTATAAAATTAGATGAAATCACCATTCACGATTTCCGCTTTACGGAATCCGGCGAAACGGAACAGATCTTTCCCGGCAAATCGGTTTTCAATGTATATCACGGTGATCTAAACTTTGTTGTTGAGAAATACCATTGAAACTCTTTTCTCAATTCAGTTCAAAACAAAACTTTATCTGACCAGAACATTGGATTAAACGCTTTTGGTTTGCTTAAAACAACTGTTGACTGATTTGTGTTTCATAATCTTAATTATAAAACAAAAATTTGCTTAGTCAAAACAACCTATAAAATTCAACTTATGAAAAATCTTTTTTTAACTACAGGGAACTTATTAAAAATCATCATGATTTTTGGATTTAGTACAATTCTGATGAACTGTACAATCCAGACGAATACGAATACGAATCCATCTTCAAACAATCACACTAAAAAACAACTTAAAAAGCAAGAGGAATTGATAACATATACAGATGTGATTATTGGAAACCAACTTAATAAAGCAGGAAATTATGTGAATATGACTGAAGGAAAGGTCTATACCAGAGAAGAAGCACTAAAAAATCAAGAGAAAATTGATTTTGTTTTTTATAATGGTGGTTTAAACTTCTTTCTGAGTCCATCAGAGGTTACGACTTATGCATTTGGTCTAAAAGATGATAAAATGGTTGATTTTATTCATAATCGTAAAAACGGTTTTAATTTATGGCAAACCATTAATGTGAGTTACGCAGCAAGAAGGAATATTACTGCAGAACAATTTAATTCAATAAACACTCCTGCCGAACTGAAAGCGCTGTACGGTGATCTCAAAATAATCTCAAACCATGTAAGTTTCGATTCAACTAATCAGGTGATAAAATTCTTAACTCCTGAAGGAACGCGTGGGATGCTTTTAGTAAAAAAAATGTTTGGATCATTGCGTACTACCGGATATTACGTTGTTGACATTAAAATCAGCAAATAACTTTTATAAAATGAAAAACTCAGCGAATTTTTTCGGAAGCACAATTTGGTTGAAAACTCTGTTCATTATCATAGTATTGATGAACTCCTGTAACGAAAAAAAGGTCACAGAAAAAAATATGGATCAAACGACCACAGAAAATGCCGATTCTGGAAAAATTGAAAACCAAAATAATCCGGTTTCTGCAGATGAAGGTCAGCTTTGGATAGAGAATATCTTTAAATGCAGAGGAAAGGAAGGTCTCTGTTTTTATGTGGATGATGAACCGAATCTTACCACTAAGAGATTTTATGATTTTATGCTCGATTCTCAGGAAATCTTTTGTGCATCTGCACTTACTGAAGAAGAGCTTCCTAAAGCAAAAGCTGATTATGAAAAGAAATGGTCATCTGTTTATCCTCTGCGAACAACAGATGAACCGTGGCTTTTCGGTCGTGGACAGGATGATATGCTGAATATCAGAAACGTAAAAATCACCAAACTTGGTGACCTGAATTATTTAGTTTTTGTGGATTACGACGGAAACATCCGCACAGAAAGTAAAGTGACACTGGTAAAAGAAAACGGCAGCTTTAAAATTGATTACAGTGACACGCACTTTCTTGAATGAGAATCCGTAAATGAATGACTGAAAGTTACAGTTTACTGATTGTTGCTTTACTAAAACTAAAAACCACAGCAAATTTGTTCTCACAAAGAAGAACTTGAAATATTAACCAAAAAAAACAATTATTATGAAAAAGAAAACTATTCTCGGTACAATGCTTACAGCCATCTTTATGAGTGCCGGACTTTACGGACAGCAGAAAGAAATATCTCCCGAACTACAACAGGTTCTGGACAAACTTGAAATGTTGGGACAGCAAAATCCTGCAGGAGCTTTCCCAATTAACCAGTTAACTGAGGAAGAAAAACAAATTTACCTGCCTTATGAAAGGGAAATACACGAAAAGTATATCCGTGAAAATCCGATCACAATAACAGAAGAAGCAAACAGAGCCACTAACAAAGCTTTCGGGCACGATATAAGAAACCAAAAATTTGGTTCGATTTCTTTAGCTGCACCTACAGTTAGTGTGATACAAACCGGATATGACCAACAATTTTATGCAGACGATATTGCCGGTAACGGTTTACTGTATTATGCAAACAATTCTGATAAATCTCTATATCTAAGAAATGAAGACGGATCCAGTATGCTGATTGGTACTTTTAAGAACATAGTGAACAATCAAACCGTCTCCGGATTATCCTGGAATCCTGTAAACAGTACCATGTATCTGGTATCACAAGCACACAAGGTGAACAAAGAAATCTATATACCGTAAATCTTGCAAACGGAACAGCAACTTTGCTGGGCACTTTTGGGACCACTGCTCTTCTTCCAATCTGGCTGGAAATCGATAATAACGGTATGGGTTACTTTGCAGATACTAACTCGGATAAACTTTACAGTTTAAATTTGGGGACAAGACAAATCACAGAAATCGGCCCGCTCGGTGTGAATATTCAATTAGCGCAGGATGCAGATTTTAATCGTGAAACCAATGAACTTTATGCTCCGCTTTATCAGGGAGCTACAGTTGGACCGGCTCTTCTTACTAAAATAAATACCCAAAGCGGCGCAGCCACCATCTTGAATTATATTACAGGAGAACCCGGAGAAACTATCGAATTTTCGGCGTTTTCGGTAACCAATAGCATTCCGTATATGGCTACAGAAGAAACTGCTAAGCTTAGTTACAAAATCTATCCAAACCCTGCTACAGACTTTATTACAGTAGAAAGCAAAGAAAAACTATCCGGAATAATGATTCATGATGCCAACGGAAGAAATATCAGGAGCGAAAAGATTAACGCAGCCAATCCGAAAATTGATGTACGCAACTTAACACCGGGAGTGTATTGGCTGAAAATCTCGAGCGACAAAAAATCTGAAAGTATCAGATTTATTAAAAAGTAAAAAGTGTTCACACACTAACCACCATGATTCTTCAAATTTTCATATCTGAATTTTTCATTTTCATTATCGTGGGCATAATGGTTTCAGCATTCATGTTTTTTTACCAAAAAAAAGAGAATAACCATGAAAGCTCTAACAATACAGCAGGAAACTTGCTGAAAACCATTGCCCACGATCTTTTTATCGGATTTTATAACTATTCGGGTATTGCGCGTTTTAGGACTCCTTCACTTCAACCTCAAACAGGCGATTTTCTGAACATCATGTTCATCACCGGAACATCAAGCGGAATTTCAATTCCGTGTAAAATCAAAGCTGTAGAAGATCAGTTGATTACCTGTAAATCCATACTTGAAAATAAAGAACTGAAAGTTACTTTTTCACCGTTGGGAAATATATTCAATTACGCTGTGGGAACAGACCAAGGAACAATGATTCAAAATGCAGGATTCCAGATTCCTGAAAATGAAAAACTGATTCTCTCAGTTCTGCGAGCAGATTACAGCGTAAAATATGAAGGGCAGGAAATCAATACACTTTTAAACAGGCAAAGAAGAGGACGTACCAGAACAATTTCCGGTTTCATTTTGGGTGAATTTCCGGATGGGATACAGCTGCCATTATTAATCATGGATATGGGAAAAAGAAAAGACATAGAACTATATGTAGTTTCTCATGAATACAAATTTTGTATGGACCGTAAAAACTTCACACTCACCCAATCTTATCTGCCACAATATCCACCGGGAACAGCTATTACATTTTATCAACTGAACGGAAGTATCTAACAAAAAACTTCTTCTAAGAAATAATTTACACCAAAGCATAATCAAGAAAATATCGTGAGATGAATCTAATCAAAATCAAAATCAAAATCAAAACCTTACTGCTTTTTCTGATTTTAGGAATTCAGGCAACATTAGTGGGATTTTCCTCACAAACAAAGGAAGAAGCTTCCAGCACTACTGAAGAGAAACTTCCGGATTGTCTGCAGGAAATGTTAGACCAAAAGAAATTTTCCAAGTTTACAGTCATCAATGGTAAGGACGGTAAAAAATATTATTATGCCTCCTTTAACAGGCAATTTGCTGGGTGTAGAGACTGTCCCGCAGGAAGATATTTTTTTGATGAAACATGTGAAAAAGTTGCCTGGAGCCAAGTCGGAATTAAGACGGAATCCTACACTAAACCGGGATTTGGATTTTTGTGGGGCAATGTTCCACCAGATACAAAAGAGGACACTCCTAAAAGAAAAATAGTGGTGATACAAGAGAGTTCTCAGTTTATTGTATTCCCAAAGACAGTGCGTTATAACGTGGTAAAACAAATTAATGAAATCCCGCCGTTCAAAGTAAAAGACGTTCTGGAAATTTCGCACAGAATCGGAATGAAGCAGTTTACAGGGAAAAAACTGAAAAACCATTATAAACCTATCCCATTGCGGATAAAAGTAAATGCTAACGAAAAAAAAGAATCCTTGCTTTATTACTTAGAAACCGAGAACAAGGCATTTATGGTACGCAAGAAAGCAGACAAAACTGAATGGTTATTTACTAAAGCATATCTGGAAAGACACCAGTTACCAAAAACCTTTGTTGAAGAAGAATGGGAAGTCTGTTATGAACTTAAAGAAGCAACTATCAAAGCTAAGCCAAAAACAAAAATCAAATGAAAAAATCAATGTCAGTACCTGGATTTAATTTCATTGACTCAAGAAATCGAAATCCTAAAAAAAACAAACTGTTTTCAGATATCAAAAGATTCTTTAATTCAGTAACAGTTATTACAGTTTTAGCTCTTTTGACAACCACAACCGCTTGCCGTAAAGATGAAAGCGAACCGGAACCACCAAAACCGTCACCACAGGTTGAAATCACCAATAACGACGTAACATTGATGAACGATGCTACATTATATCAAGGTCAGGAGGTAATTGGAGTCACCGAATCTTCAATTAATATTCCTGCTTCCGGCACCATAAAAGACCTAAGTAAAATGTTTGTAGAAATCAATGTGATCTTTCTAAAAAAGGGTGTTTTCACCTATGAAAAAAGGGTGTTTTTCCTGGCATGTCGCATAAATAGACAATGTACATTTGTCCTATAAAATTTTATTAACCAATTAAAAATTGAACATAATGAAAACAAAATTTCAAAAATTAGCAAGTCTTACAGCAATCGCTTTAGCTGTAACAATGACCATTACATCATGCAGAAAAGATGAAGGACCGGTGTATAACACCACAGAAATCCAAAACTCCATGACCACTGCTACGCCAGTACCGGATGGCGTGACAGCTACAGGGACAGTTGGTAAACTGGAAAGCGTTTTGAACTTTGGGGCTACAGGAACAATTGCCGATGTAAGTAAAATGTACGTTGAAGTTAATCTTGCTCATTTGTATGCAGGAGATATTTCCATGGCGCTTAAAGCACCGGATGGAACTGAAAAATATTTCGTTTATAGAGTTTCTCAGTATCCCTCCAGCAATTTTGGTTCTTCGTATGATTATCTTGCCGCGAACACCTTAGTTTTCAACAATACATTCACTGCAACTTTACCAACCGCAGCCGATATAGCAGCAGGTAATTATAAAGAAAGTTTAGGAATAACTCAAGGTGGTACTGTTACTTTGGAACCAATTTTCAGTTCATTTGCCGGAAAACAGATCAGCGGTAACTGGACATTAATTATCAGAGATCATGCTAGTCCTGATGCTGCTACATTGCACAGCTGGAAACTAAGATTTGCTCCGGGAGCTGTAAAACTATAACATTCACCATTCATATTAAAACAATGAATCCGTCTCACAACACATTGATCTGGGTTGAGAATCCTCTAAACGAAACACCCGTTCGTATAGGGGTACAGTGAAAATCATAAAAAAAGCCGTCTTTCACTAGTTGTGAGACGGCTTCCTTTGTTTTATAAAAGAAAAAATTCTTAGCTATTTTTCAAAGCCTCTGCACCGGAAACAATCTCCAAGATTTCGTTGGTAATTGCGGCCTGACGAGCTTTGTTGTAGAAAATCTTCAGTTCGTTTCTTAATGCTTCAGCATTATCGGTCGCTTTGTGCATTGCTGTCATCCTTGCGCCGTGTTCAGATGCTACAGAATCAAGAATTGCTTTGTAAAGCTGTGTTTTGATTGATTTAGGAATTAGGTTATCCAAAATTTCATTCCGGTTCGGTTCGAAAATATAATCAGTTTCCACACCAGTTTTTTGAGTTTCAGGCATAGAGATTGGTAAAAGTTGCTCGGTTTGTACTACTTGTGTAGCAGCATTCACAAACTTGTTATAGATCAAGTGCACTTCATCGAAATCACCTTCTCTGAAATCTCTCATTACCAATTCAGCAATATTAGCCACTACTTCAAAATTCAAGTGATCTAATATCGGGCTTTGGTTGTCGTAAACTTCACGGTTCTTTTTTACTGCATCAAAAGCTTTTTTACCAATTGTAAGAACGTTTACTTCTACATTAGAATGATTTTGAAACTGATGGTTCAATTCTTTAACGATTGAAGAGTTAAAAGCGCCTGCCAAACCTTTATTTGAAGTGATAGGAATGAAAAGAATTCTCTTCACCTCCCTTTTCTGAGCATAAACAGAAATCTTATCAGGATCAGAACTTGAATTAACATTCTGAATAATCTCCTGAAGTTTTTCTGAATAAGGTCTCAACATTACAATAGCGTCCTGTGCTCTTTTTAGTTTCGAAGCCGAAACCATTTTCATAGCACTGGTAATTTGCATTGTGGAAGAGATGGATGAGATTCTACCTCTAATTTCTTTTAAGTTTGCCATTTTTTAAATGGATATATTTTTAAAGTTTCAAGTTCAAAGTCTCAAGTTTCAAGTTATATAAAAACCTGAAACCTGAAACTTGAAACAAATATTAATATTTAGAAGCAATATCAGCTGCAGCCTGCTTCAACACATCAGTAATGTCGTTATCAATTTTTCCTGCTTTGATTGCTGACATTGTTTCCGGATGTTTAGTTTTCAAGAAGTCTACATATTCTTTCATAAACTCTTTTACCTTTCTTACCGGTACGTTTCTAAGAAGGTTTTCGGTACCAGCGTAAATCATAGCTACCTGATTTTCAACAGGAAGTGGTGAGTTTACAGGTTGTTTAAGAACTTCTACGTTTTTCTCACCTTTTGAAATAACAGCTTGTGTTACTGCATCTAGGTCTGAACCAAATTTAGCAAACGCTTCAAGTTCTTTATATTGTGCCTGGTCAAGTTTCAATGTACCAGATACTTTTTTCATTGATTTAATTTGTGCGTTACCACCAACTCTAGATACAGAGATACCTACGTTAATTGCAGGACGAACACCCGAGTTAAATAAATCAGATTCCAAGAAGATCTGACCGTCTGTAATAGAAATTACGTTGGTTGGGATATACGCAGAAACGTCACCAGCTTGAGTTTCAATAATTGGAAGTGCTGTTAATGATCCGCCACCTTTTACCATTGGCTTCAAAGATACCGGAAGGTCATTCATCTGTGCAGCTATAGCATCGTCTTTAATAACTTTTGCAGCTCTTTCCAACAATCTTGAGTGAAGATAGAAAACGTCTCCAGGATAAGCTTCACGTCCTGGTGGTCTTCTTAATAGTAGAGAAAGCTCACGGTATGCAACAGCTTGTTTAGATAAATCATCATAAATAATTAAAGCTGGTCTACCAGTATCTCTGAAATACTCACCTATAGCAGCTCCTGCCATTGGTGCATAAACCTGCATTGGTGCAGGATCCGAAGCATTAGCAGCAACTACAACTGTATAGGCCATAGCTCCTCTGTCTTCAAGCGTTTTTACAATTTGTGCTACGGTAGAACCTTTTTGTCCTACAGCAACATATATACAGAATACAGGTTGTCCTGCATCATAAAATTCTTTTTGATTGATGATCGTGTCAATCGCAACAGTTGTTTTACCGGTTTGTCTGTCACCGATGATAAGCTCTCTTTGTCCTCTTCCGATTGGAATCATAGAGTCGATTGCAACGATACCTGTTTGTAAAGGTTCGTTTACCGGTTGTCTGAAGATTACACCAGGTGCTTTTCTTTCAAGCGGCATTTCGTAAAGTTCACCTCCAATTGGTCCTTTACCATCAATTGGGTTACCAAGAGTATCTACAACTCTTCCAAGCATTCCCTCACCAACTTTGATTGAAGAAATTCTTTGTGTTCTTCTTACAGTATCACCTTCTTTTACAAGTTTAGATTCACCAAGCAAAGCAACACCTACGTTGTCTTCTTCAAGGTTAAGTACGATACCTTCTACTCCGCTTTCGAATTTTACCAATTCACCGTACTGTACATTTTCTAAACCGTAAACACGGGCAATACCATCACCAATCTGAAGTACAGTTCCTACTTCCTCTACATTGGATTGTGTATCAAAATTTGCTAATTGTTGCTTTAGTATCGCTGATACTTCTGCCGGATTTATTTCTGCCATTTTATGGTTGTTTTAATCTTAATTTAATTGAAATTCTTTTCTGATATTGTTCAGTTTAGATTTTACGGATGCATCTACCTGTTGGTCTCCAACTCTTAAAATATATCCACCTAATATTTCAGGCTTAATGTTTACTTTAAGATCAAAATTTCTAGTTGGATTTACCAAGTTTGTAGATTTTAAAATCTCATCAATATTTTGTTGTGAAAGTTGTGTTGCAGTAGTTAAAGTAACTCTCTGAACACCATTCATATCTTCCACTTTATTGATGTATTCCTGTGCGATACCTTTCAGGTGTGTTTCTCTTCCTTGTTTGATAACAAGGTTGATGATGTTATTGCTTACAGGTGAAAAATTCTTGAAAATCTCTCCTGCAATGCTAATTTTCTTTTTGCTGTCGATAATTGGAGATGCAAAGAAATTCTGAAGTTCTTTAGAATCTTCAATGGTCTTTACCACATCGCGCATTTCAGAAAATACAGATTCAGTGAGTCCGGATTCTTTAGCGAAATCGAGCAAACCCTGTGCATATCTTTTTGCTACTTTAGATGTAAGCATTGGTATTAGTTAAGATTATTGTTATTCAAATAGTTTTCAACCAAAGTGTTTTGTGCATCGCTGTTATCAAGCTTTTGCTTAAGGATAGATTCTGCAATATTTACAGAAAGCGTTCCGATTTGGTTTTTGATATCAGCCATAGCAGCAGCTTTTTCAGCTTGGATGGATTGTCTTGCAGATTCAATCATTTTATCACCTTCTACTTTAGCGGCATCTTTAGCTTCACCTACAATTCTGTCTTTTATATCTCTGGCTTCTTTTAGGATAGCATCTCTCTCAATTTTAGCATCACGGATGATTTTTTCATTGTCAGATTTTAGCTGTTCCATTTCTTTTTTAGCCAATTTTGCCTGATTTAGGGCATCAACAATAGTTACTTCTCTTTCGTTGATAGCATTTAAAATAGGCTTCCAAGCAAATTTACCAAGAACAAAAAGTAAAACCAAGAAAACTATTGATTGGATGATGAACAATCCTGACGAAAAATTTTCTAATAATCCCATAAGATTTATAAATAGTTGTTTTAATTTAAATTTTTAAAATCACTTGCTGTAACCAACCGTTGCAGCAAGTGATGTTTTTAAAGAATGCCTTAAGATTAAACTGCGAATAATGCAGCAAATGCAAGACCTTCTACAAGTGCAGCAGCAATAAGCATCGCTGTTTGTAGTTTACCAGACTGCTCTGGCTGACGTGCCATACCTTCTAGAGCAGCAGCACCGATTTTACCGATACCGATACCAGCACCAATTACTACTAAACCTGCACCTACTAATTTTGGAATTTCCATAATATAAAAATTTAAAAAATTGTTTTTATGTTTTGTTTAAATATACTTATTAATGATGAGCTGCTTCTCCTTCGTGGTGATGTTCTTCATTAGCCATACCGAAGTATACTGCAGAAAGCATTGTAAAGATATATGCCTGCAAGAAAGCTACTAAAATTTCAAGTAAATAAAGAACAAATGTTAAGAATGGGAATGCTACTCCAGCTATTACGTTTTTAAAGAAGTAAATCATTGCAATTAATGACATAATAACGATGTGTCCAGCAGTCATGTTAGCAAAGAGACGAATTAAAAGTGCAAAAGGCTTAATAAACATCCCAATTAATTCAATAGGAATCATTACCAACTTCATTGGCAAAGGAAGTCCCGGCATCCAAAAAATGTGCTGCCAATAATTTTTGTTCGCAGTAAACTGCGTAATCAAGAATGTAAAGATTGCCAAAGCAGCAGTAATTGCCAATTGCCCTGTAACGTTTATACCAAAAGGCATTAAACCAAATATATTTAAGAATAAAATAAAGAAGAAAATAGTTAAAAGATAACCAATATACTTCTTGTATTTAGGACCAATGTTTGGTTTTGCAATATCGTCTCTAATGAAAATAATCAAAGGTTCAAACAATTTTGCAGCTCCTGTTGGTACGAGGGATTTTTTGTAATTTCTCGCCATTCCACCAAAGATTATCAGCATTAATAATCCTACAACAAGTATCATTAGTACACTTTTAGTAATAGATAAATCTAAAACTTTAGCGTTTGTAGCGTGATCTTTATCATCTAAAGTTATAGCGCCACTTGCATCAGTTTTATAGATTTTTTCGTGGTAAAGTGCATACTTCTGTCCTTTGCTTTCAACCACATAATATTTCTTACCGTGAGCATCTTTCATTTCTTGCCCATGGTGAAATTCCGAACTCATAAAAGAGTGAAACCCATTATCTTTATCATAAAAAATTACAGGAAGCGGAAAACCAATGTGTTTTTCAGTTCCGTCAGGTAATTTTTCAACCATAATATCGAAACTGTGGGCATCTAAAAGGTGATGCGTAATAAAATCCTTGTTTTCCTGTTTTGTGATTTCTCTTTCATCAACCGGAGCAGCCGTTTTTTCGGTAGTAGTAACCGCAGTTGCCGTTTCGTGTTGAGCGAAAGTTGTAGAAAATGTGGATACAAACCCAATTAAAAGTAATACTCTTTTCAGCATTGCTGTACGTCTTTTTAAAGTTTTGCAAAAATATGACAAATAATCCTAATATAAAAATCAATAATTACTGATTTTTTTCATCTTTTTCACTCGTATTTTTTTCAGTTGATTTTATCACATTCACTGTGAAAAGTGTTTCGAGTAATAGTGATACCAAATACGGAATTATAAAATGAACTTTATAATTTGGAATCTCTGTAATATTCAGTTTTTTTCTAATGATGAAAACCATCGCCAGCTTAAACATCACCAGTCCCAAAAATACAAAACCAATATAATCAGGATAGATTTTCTTGAAAATAGAAATCACAGTGAGCACCATCATAAATAATATGGTAAGGAACAGATAATATCTAATAATTGTGGTTTCAAAACCTAAACCTAGCATTTGCCATATAGCAAAATGCACAAAAAACATGATGAAATAGAGTACGATGTAAAGGTTGTTATTCTTCAATAAATTCATTTTTGAACGTGTTTTAACTGTCTTAAAAGATTATAAAATGCTAGTCCCATCCCAAGAAAACCAATGCCAATAGTAAGGAGGTTGTTTTCGATTGCATAATGATCATTAAGTTTTTTACCACCCCAAAATGCAAGTCCCATTGTTGCGAGCATCTGAAAAACGATTGCTGAATAAATACCATATTGCCGAAGTCCGTTTTTTGCAAATTCGGCTTCATCTTTTTCTGAAAAATCGTTCTTATTGAAATTTTCTTGAGGCATACTTAATATTTTTGCAAAGATAATTTAAAGAATTAAGGATTAAAGGAAGCAGGAGAATGATTTTTCCTTAAATTTTAAAAACAAATTCTTCCTTATCCTTCTAACCTTGTCAAGGTTTGAAACCTTGACAAGGTTATTGAGAAATACTAATTTCTGCAAAAGGTAATTTTTCCTTATTTTTGCAGTCCTTAAATATATTATATGTTCAACAGTTTACAGGAAAAATTAGATAAAGCGCTACACAATATCGCCGGTCGCGGAAAAATCACCGAAATCAACGTTGCGGAAACCGTAAAGGAAATTCGCCGTGCTTTGGTAGATGCCGACGTTAATTATAAAGTTGCAAAAGACCTTACTAAGAGGGTTCAGGACAAGGCTTTGGGACAAAACGTTCTTACAAGTCTAACTCCGGGACAACTGATGACGAAAATTGTTCATGATGAATTGGTAGATTTAATGGGTGGTTCACAGGAAGGGATTAACCTTTCAGGAAAACCTACTGTCATTCTGATTGCAGGTCTACAAGGTTCCGGTAAAACGACTTTCTCTGGAAAATTAGCGAATTATTTAAAGGTAAAAAGAAACAAGAAACCCCTATTGGTAGCTTGTGACGTATACAGACCCGCAGCAATTGAACAGCTAAAAGTTTTAGGAGGTCAAATTGATGTTCCGGTATATACTGAAGAAGGCGCAACCAATCCTTCTGCGATTGCTGAAAATGCCGTGAAATTTGCCGTACAAAATAATCGTGATGTGGTAATTGTCGATACCGCAGGACGCTTAGCAGTGGATGAACAAATGATGAACGAAATTAAATCAGTTCATTACTTTATAAAGCCAAGTGAGACTCTTTTCGTAGTAGATTCTATGACAGGTCAGGATGCGGTAAATACTGCAAAAGCCTTCAATGATGCCTTAAATTTTGATGGTGTTGTATTAACGAAATTAGACGGTGATACAAGAGGTGGTGCTGCATTAACGATTCGTTCCGTTGTTGAAAAGCCAATTAAATTCATCTCTACAGGTGAAAAAATGGAAGCTTTAGATTTGTTCTACCCTGAAAGAATGGCGGACAGAATCCTAGGAATGGGTGACGTTGTTTCCCTAGTAGAAAGAGCACAGGAACAATTCGACGAAGAGGAAGCTAAAAAACTTCATAAAAAAATTGCCAAAAACGAATTCGGATTTGATGATTTCCTTCAGCAGATTAATCAGATCAAGAAAATGGGTAATATGAAGGATTTAATGGGAATGATTCCGGGAGTTGGCAAAGCTATTAAAGATGTGGACATTAATGATGACGCTTTCAAACATATAGAAGCCATCATCCATTCTATGACACCTGATGAAAGAAGAAGGCCTTCTATTATCGATATGAACAGGAAAAAAAGAATTGCTAGAGGTTCCGGCAGAAAATTAGAAGATGTAAACCAATTGATGAAACAGTTTGACCAAATGGGAAAAATGATGAAGATGATGCAAGGACCACATGGAAAACAAATGATGCAAATGATGCAAAAAATGGGTGGACCAGGTGGAATGCCTGGAATGGGAGGAAATCTCTTTGGAAAATAAATTTTAGAAATTATAAAATAAATCCCGAATCTTGCGATTCGGGATTTATTTTATTTTAGAAAGCTTAGAATTTGTACGCTAAACCAAGTTGAAATGCACTGTTTTTCAATGCATCACCATCGTTATCTTTCACTATATCATTAAATCCAGCAACATATCTTGCAGTAAGTCCTACATTTGAAGTAAAATAATAACCTGCACCAAGACCTAATCCGAAATCAAAACCATTGGTATTGTCTTTTAAATCTACAGTACCACCCTGTCCTTTCATTTTAGAGCTCAATAATAAGCTTAATTCCGGACCTGCCTCTAAATAAAATTGTGGTGTTGCATTATATTGAAACATCACAGGTACACTTAAGTAATCCAAATGCCAATTAGCATCCTGATTAGAATAAGTAAACTTCACCCCTTTTGAATTGTAAAGCAATTCTGGTTGAATGCTAAATCCTTCAGCAATTGGTGCATTCATAAATAATCCTGCGTGAAAACCGATTTTTCCTTTAGCATCAGCTCCAGATAGAGCTGTTCCAATTTGATCAGAATTGCTAACATTGGTCATATTCATTCCGGCCTTAATACCAAACTGCTGAGCATTTAGAGATGTTGCTCCAAATAGTGCTACTGCACCAACTAAAAATAGTTTTTTCATAAATAAATTTTTTAAGAAGTTTAAAAAGTAAAAATTCCGGAATAAACCGGAATTTATTGGTCAAATTAAAATTTAAAATTTGTGAATATATCCCAAGTTAATTGAGCCTACAGTTCCTTCATCACTAATACCTTTATAGCCAAGATATACATTCCCTGCACCTACATTATACCCAACTTTTGGCTGATAATAGAAACCACCACCATCAGCACCATCAGCAACATAAAATGCATAACCCAAATCAAGTCCTAAATTAAATCCTCCATCAACATTATATTGACCAGTAGCAGCTAAAGGAACAATACCCAAATCCGGAACATTATATGTTCCAAAACCTGTATCAATATCTTTTCCAAAATAGTGAGAATAACCTGTAATTAAACCTAATTCAAATTTTGGTGCAACATTCCAAACATATCCCGCATCAACTCCAGCGTTAAAGCTTACTGCATCAGCAGCATCTCCTACTGGAATACCAATATGAGCACCTAGTTTAAAATTCCCTGTAGTTTGAGCATTCATCGTTACCGCTCCAAAAAGCGCAAGTGCGCTTGCTAAAAATAGTTTTTTCATAATTATCAATTTTTATTGTTAACAAGACAAAAGTAATAATAAAAACGAAACAACCCAATAATTTTTTATGAATTATTCAAAAAAAAGCATTTTAAATAATGATTCAATATTATATTTATTAAACAATTATTTAAGATAGATGATGTAAATTGTTTTAAATGAAATAATTATAGATTAGATATTAAAGTTTTAATGGAAGTTGAAGATATCATAAAAATTACGAATTCAATAATTTACTCTTCGCGCATTCTTTTTTCTTCACTATTGTAAGCCAAAATAATTTTCTTCACCACTGGATGTCGCACTACATCTTCTTCAGTAAGATGCACAAAGCCAATTTCATTTACCTCTTTCAGGATGCGCATGGCTTCTTTTAAACCGGATTTTTGCTTCAATGGTAAATCAACCTGGCTTGGATCACCGGTGATAATAAATTTCGCATTCATTCCCATTCTGGTTAAAAACATTTTCATTTGGGAGTGCGTGGTATTTTGAGCTTCATCCAGAATAACAAAGGCTTCATCAAGCGTTCTACCTCGCATAAAAGCAAGAGGAGCTACCTCAATAACTTTTTTCTCAATAAATCCTTCCAGTTTTTCGTGTGGAATCATATCACGCAGCGCATCATAAAGCGGCTGTAAATAAGGATCGAGCTTTTCTTTTAAATCTCCCGGTAAAAACCCTAGGCTCTCTCCCGCTTCTACTGCTGGTCTTGTAAGGATTATTCTTTTTACTTCTTTATCGCGTAAAGCTTTTGCAGCTAATGCAACACTGGTATAAGTTTTTCCGGTTCCTGCAGGACCGATAGCAAATACCATATCTTTCTTTTCTACCTCTTTTACAAGCTTCTTAAGATTAGTTGTTTTAGCCTTAATAACTTTACCATTAACGCCTTTTACAATAATGTCTTGATCGAAAACCAACTGTTTTTCGGTTTCATCTTTAATTTTAAGAATGTTTTCTACATCTTTTATGGTAATGGAATTGTTGGTAGAAATAAAATTGACAATATCGTCAAGCCTTTGCTTTAGCAGATCCAAAGCCTCTTGATTTCCCATTGCGAATATATAATTGTCGCGCCCGGTAATTTTTAAAGTTGGAAAGCTGGATTTAATCAGATTAAAATTTTGGTTCTGTACCCCATAGAAGGTTTTGGTATCAATACCAGAGAGTTCATAATTCAGTTCAAACATATATTCCGTTCTGTTAATTGGTTTTTAAATTTATGATATTTTAAACAATCTATAGCAAATAGTTTTCCACAAATATCGATTTTCAGAAAAGCTTTTTATTTGCTATTTTTGCGCTATGGCCGTTATAACTCTTACAACCGATTATGGACTCACCGATTATCGTGTAGCAGCAATAAAAGGAAGCATTCTCTCCCAAAAAAAAGATGCTGTAATTGCCGATATTTCCCACGATATTGACGCTTATAATCTACTGCAAACCGCATACATCGTAAGAAATGCCTATAAATATTTCCCTGAAGGAAGCGTCCACATTATTTCAGTGGATAGTTTTTATCGTAAAGATGTAAAAAGCATTATCTACAA
Source organism: Bacteroidota bacterium (assembly GCA_023394415.1). Taxonomy (GTDB): domain Bacteria; phylum Bacteroidota; class Bacteroidia; order Flavobacteriales; family Weeksellaceae; genus Planobacterium. The sequence goes on along the minus strand of JAEXAR010000036.1, from coordinate 1,968 downwards.
AGCAGACGGACACTATTTTATCGCTGCTGATAATGGTGTTTTAGGGCTCATTTTTTTTGATATTAAACCGGAAGCCATTTATGAAATTACTTTAAATAATCGTTTTGATGACGAAGTAAGTTCTACTACAATTGATATTTTCGTTCCTTCGGCAGTGCATTTAATGAATGGTGGCGTGCCAGAAGTAATCGGAAGAAAGATAAAATCAGCGAAAGATGTTTCGTTTCCGCGTGCTGTACACAATGAAAGCGAAAAAATGATTATTGGCGAAGTGATGTATATTGACAATTTTGGAAATTTGGTATCCAACATTGGTAAAAAGTTTTTTGAAAAAATAAAATCCAACCATAACGGTTTTACGGTGAAATTTAGAAATTACGTGATGTCTAATGTTTATAACAACCACACCGATTTTGTTAAAAACTGGAAACATGAACGCGAATACCACGGTAAAGCTGTTGCCGTTTTCAATGAAGCGGGAGTTTTGGAACTCTGTATTTACAAAGGGAATAAAAACAACGGCGCCAAAACACTCTTTGGGCTAAATGTTGGTGAGAAAGTGTATGTAGAATTTGAAGATTAGGAACTTTCTATAAAGCACGATAAACCTTATATTTGCACCACAAATTTTTAAGATGCTCTATACTATTCTAAAAGCCGTACATATCATTTTTATGGTAAGCTATTTTGCCGGCATTTTTTACCTCGTTAGGCTTTTCGTATATTATAAGGATACCGATGAATTTGATGAAAATAAACAAAAAATTCTTCGTGAACAATATGTTTTTATGGCAAGAAGACTTTGGAATATTATCACCGTTCCGGCTTTTATCATTATGTTAGTAACTGGTATAATTCTAATTTTTGTTTTTTATCCTAGTTTTCCGTTGCTTAGTTTGGAGCCATTTTCTTGGTTTTATCTAAAAATATTCTTTTTAATAGGTCTATTCATCTATCATTATTGGTGTTGGAAAAAAGTTCTTGAAATTAAAAATTTAAATGGTGGAACTCTTAACAATGCCAATATTAAACTTCGCCAAGCGAATGAAATTGCGACGTTTCTTTTGTTTTTAGTGGTTTTCACCGTAATACTGAAATCAGCAGTTTTAGTGTATTGGTGGCAATTAATTGTTGGATTTGTCGTTTTGGTTGTGACAATTATGTTGATTGTAAAACTTGTAAACGCAGGTAAGGAAAATAAATAAAGCAAAAATTATATCCAAAAGCAAAAAATTAAGATAGGATTTTTTATGTTTTAAGATGTTCAGAAACTCTTATTTTGGTAACACTAAGAACACAAAGAATTAGCACAAAGAACTCAAAATATTTTGAGATAAGCTTCGCTTAAAGACTAATGTTAATTTTTATTTTACAAACAAAAAATTTATAACCGAAACTCTCAATTAAGCCTTGCGGCTTTGAGTGCGAAAATTCCGGGAACTTTGTGCAAATACTTTGAGAACTTTGTGTAATGTAAGTAATTGACCAAAATAAATTTGAGAAATTTATGCCAATAAAAACAAATGACAGAAAACGAATTATCTAATATTATAATTGGGTGTGCAATAGAAGTTCACAGAACTTTAGGTCCGGGGTTATTAGAATCAGCATACCAAGAGTGTCTGATATATGAACTTGAATTAAATGGGTTAAATACAAGAAAAGAAATGATTCTTCCCATTACTTACAAAGAAAAAAAAGTGGATAAAGGATACAGAATCGATATTTTAGTAGAAGAAAAAGTAGTTTTAGAATTAAAGACAGTTGAAGAAATTGGCAACAATCATATTGCACAAATACTCACTTATCTGAAATTTGGAGGATACAAATTAGGTTTAATTTTTAATGAATATCCGTAATTTATCATAATTTTTGTATATTTGTAGTAATCAAACCATTAGATATGAATTTATTCAGTTTTTCAGCACATTTTGGGACAGAAGATGATTGTATAAATCATTTTAAATC
>JAEXAR010000011.1 GCA_023394415.1 Bacteroidota bacterium | reverse complement strand
ATGGTCAATGCCCATCCAAAATTGGGGTATTGTTTTAAACCAATTTATGCTTATTTTTGAAGAAAGGCTCAGATTATAAAATCCAAGCCCTAACTTTTTAACTTACACACTTCGTGGGATAGTGTCTTCCTTTGAGAATATTGTTTAATTTTGTCTAAACTTTTGGGGGCAGTCTATTTGCGGTTTTTATTCTATTCTTTATTTATTTTGGTTCTCTACTTCAAATACTTCACGATGGCCTCATCGGTAGGTTTTGTAGTACTGATGAATGAATCAATCAGCTTTCCGTTCTCATCTATTAGAAATTTGGTAAAATTCCAGAGAATAGCTGTATTCTTAACGCCATTCAATTCTTTTTCAGTTAAATATTTAAATATTGGCGCTGTATCATCCCCTTTTACTGAAACCTTCGCTGCCATTGGAAAAGTGACACCATAATTTTTTTGACAAAAAGCACCAATTTGTTCATTGCTTCCCGGTTCCTGACCACCAAAATTGTTGGCAGGGAAACCTACCACTACCACTTTATCTTTATACTGTTCGTAAACTTTTTCTAAATCGGCATATTGAGGAGTAAAACCACATTCTGAAGCGGTATTGACTACCAAAATTTTCTTGCCTTTGAAATCTGCAAAATTAATTTCGCCACCATCCAAAGATTCTACTTTATAATCATAAATTGTTTTGCCCATATTTTCAGCAGTTTTTTGTTGTGAAACTTCAGTTTTTTGGTTCATACAACTCTGTAAAAAAGCAGCTGCAGATAAAAGTAAAATGAATATGCGTTTCATAATTTTTATATATTAAAATTTAAAAGTATTTGCCGGAAATACTTTGTTGGTTTCTACCTTACCGATTAGCATTACATAATCGCTATCCTTTTTAGGGCTTGAACTTTCGATACGGAACGGAAACATAAGATTTCCAACTTTTCTGTAATCCGAATATACCAAAACCTCATCTTTTTTCTCCTCTTTCAGCAACATATAGCTGTTGGAATCAAAATAATAATAGGTTTTATTTACATTTTTAGTAAGCTCTACTTTAAAACAATTGGTATTGCCAACTTTTTCCTTCCCTAAATATTTTGCTTCAAAACCTTTATTTTCAAAATCAATAAAATCGTTATCGAAACTTTCAGCCACATAGTTTGGATACTCCTGTAGTTTATTGGCCGCATAATTCATCGCATAACCTTTTTTACCATCGTAACCTTCAATAGCGGTTTCTTTTTTACCGATTATGAGGACCGTTTTTGTGAGATTAGGTCTCATTTGAAATATTTTTATAGGATATTCATCATTTACTCCTAATGTAACTTTTCCCTGTAATAAAACAGAATTTAGAAGTTTCCAGTTGGTTAATCCTCCTGAAAGTTCAATGTTTTTGTCAATAATTTCTTTACCTGTTTGCGCAAAAATCAACTGTGAAATTACCAGTGCAAAAACTAAAAATATCTTGTTCATCAAAATTCTTTCTTAAAATCTTTCAAATATAAAATTTTTAAAATAAACGGCTGAATAAAATGCCACCCACTTCATTAGTATGACATAGCAGTTTAAGTTAATCTTGTTTTAATTGGTTTTTCATTATGCTTCGGGCTTTCTCTAAATCTTCAGGAACATCAATACCTACACCTACAAAATCGGTTTCTATCATTTTAATTTTCATCCCGTGTTCCAGATAACGGATGCATTCTATTTTTTCAAGTTTTTCTAATGGTGTCATTTCCAGTTGTGAAAATTTCAACAAAGCTTCTTTACGGAACGCATAAACCCCAATATGTTTAAAATATTCAGCACTAATTGATTTTTCCCTGCAATAAGGAATAACTGAACGGCTAAAATAAAGCGCAAAACCTGCTAAATCTGTAATCACTTTTACATTATTCGGATTTTGAATTTCATCTTGCTCTTTTAATTTAATTTTTAATGATGCTAGAGAAATTTCTTTCTTTTCATCTTTGTGAAAAACCTCTATCAGCTGTTTCAAAGGTTCAGTTTTCAAAAATGGTTCATCACCTTGAACATTGATAATAATGTCACCATCAATAGCCTGTACCGCTTCTGCAATACGGTCGCTTCCGGTATCGTGCTTCCCGGTCATTACTGCATCTCCTCCATTTTTTTTAATTTCATCAAAAATAATCTCTGAATCTGTTGCCACAAAAACTTCATCAAAAAGTTTTGTTTCCAAAACATTATGGTAAGTTGTAGAAATAACCGTTTTATCGCCCAGCATCTGCATAAGTTTTCCGGGAAATCTTGATGCTTCATATTGCGCGGGAATTACAGCGATGATTTTCATAAATTCTTATTGATATTTTTTCAAAAGTTTTTCGAGTCTTTCGTCCGGTTCATAAGGCAATACATCAATTAATTTTACTTTTTTAAAATCAGGATGAGTAGTATTAACGATGATATTAAAGTTCTCTGGCATAACTGATGAAGGCACTCTTAAACAAAGTTTCTTCTTTTCATCATACCAAAGATTTCCTATATTTTGTAATGCAGGATAACATTCAATCTTTCTCCAATTTTTAGGCAGTTGATCTGTTTCTACGGTTGCAAAAGACTTATCAGGAATCTCTATAACCATAATTTTGTAATCATCATTAAAACCGGTTCCTACACGATAAATCATATTTTCCAGAAGCGCCAGTGAAACATTTTCGGCAGTATATAAAACCAATTTACCATTGCTGTTCCATCTTCCAGAAAGTCCACTTACGGAAAGCGTTTCCGCATATTTTTTATGCGCAATCCTGAAAACCAACATCACTATATTGGATAACCCTGTGCCAATCTTTCAAGACGATCCATTAATAAATCAACACCGCCAGAAGTATTGAGAAAATCGGCGGGTTTTTCATCAGAATCCCAGAAAGGTTTTTCAAGCCACTGTTTAAACTGATCTGTAGTACCCAGATATTCTTTACCTTTCTCGAAAAGAGCAATGAGTTTTAGGAGGTGCTCGCTGTAATTGGCTTCCATAGTTTTGTCTTGATCACGGTAATTACTAATCGTTCTTGGTGAAAGATTAATAATGGATGCCAAAGTTTTTTCTGGGATCTTTGCTTTATCTGCAAAAAGATAGAATACATTCGTATTGATGCCTTCTCGGGATTTTTTGACTAATGAATAATCATCTGAAAAGACAAATCTTCCTAGTTGTGGTGAATTATAAGCAAATGCAGGCTCGGAAACCTGCATTTCTTCTGACTTTACTTTTTTATAAGATTTTGCCATAATGAAAGTTTCTACCACAAATGTAGAAAATTTTCCATTAACAAAATGAATTTTTTCAAAAATTTTTAAAAAACATTATGATAGCTTATTTAAAGCTGCTTCTAATCTTGGAAACAGCTCTCTTACTTCATCAATGCTTAAACCTCCAACAGAAGCACGGAACCAAGCCATATTTCTAGAATTTCCGAATGCTGAAAACGGCACTAAGGCAACGCCTGCCTCATTAATTAAATAAAAAACCAAATCGGTAGAATCTACAATCTTTGAACCATCGGGTTTTGATTTACCAATATAGTCTAACTCAATTGTAAGATAAAGAGCTCCCATAGGTTTAATACTTTCTACAGTATAACCTCTTGATTTCATATCCTGAATTCCTTCGTGAAGCACATTTAAACTGTCTGCGATCTTACCTTTGAAATCATCTACAAATTCATTAACCCCATCAGTGTTCTGCATAAATACGCCAACGGCTTCCTGTTCAGGTTTTGGTGCCCAAGCTCCAACGTGAGTAAGTAAGGCCTTCATTTTATCAATAATTTCAGCAGGTCCAAATCCCCAACCAACACGAACTCCTGTTGCTGCAAAACACTTGGAGGTTCCGTCGATAAAAATGGTATATTTTTTCATCTCTGGAAATAAGGAAACAGGATTGTAATGCTCTTCATCAAACGTTAGCATGGCATATATTTGGTCGTACATCAAATAAAGTGGTTTCTCATCTTCACCTCTCTTAGCATTTTCTTCAAGTATCAGTTGACAAATTTCTGAAAGTTGCTCCTTACTAAACATTGTTCCCGTAGGATTTAGCGGTGAACATAAAGCCAAAAGTACTGCACCATCCAAATGAGGTTTTAAATCTTCTGCTGTTGGAAGGAAATTATTGCTTTGAGCGGTTTCAACTTCAATTTTGTTGGCAGAACTTAGATAGGCATAGTGATTATTATTCCAAGAAGGAATAGGATACACCACTTTATCACCTTCATCAATAATAGTTTTGAACGTAGCATAAATCAAAGGTCTGGAACCACCTGCAACCAAAATATCATTTGGCGAGTAATCGAGATTCCATCGATTTTTTAAATCTTTAGAAACGGATTCTCTTAAACTTAAAAGACCGTTTGCAGGAGGATAATTGGTAAGATTATCTTGATAGGCTTTTTGAATTCCTTCCTTCATTTTAGAAGGAATTGGATAAAGATTTGAGTTCAAGTCTCCAATGGTAAGATTGGCAATTTCAGCACCTTTTGCTTTTAGATCATTTACTTCGTTGCCGATTTTTATGATTTCTGAACCAATAAGATTGGCTGCTAATTTAGATACATTCACTTTAATAATGGTTTTTATTATTTTCCGATTGCAAATTTAGTTTTTCTAGTTGTGAATCACGCTTAATATCACACAAATATTGTTAGTAAAAAACCGGAATAGTTTTCCGGTTTTTATTTTATAGATTTAAATCTGATTTTACTCTGTCTATTTTCTCCGAAAGTGTTACCAGTTTGTCTTTAAAATCCTGCTCGGATGCTATTTGATCTTTCACAGAAACATAGAATTTGATCTTTGGTTCTGTACCTGAAGGACGCACACAAACCTTTGTTCCATCTTGTGTATAATAGATAAGAACATTGGATTTAGGAATATCATCCATAACCGTTTTTTCATTTTTTGAAACCGAGAATTGGGTTTGCTCTTTGAAATCTTTCACAATTTCTACTGGTGAACCTGCAATTTCTTTAGGTGGGTTCTCACGGAAGTTCACCATCATCTGCTGTATTTGTTCTGCGCCTTCTCTACCCTTTCTTACCACATTAATCAAACCTTCATAATACATTCCCAAATCTTTGTAAATATCTATCATGTATTGGAACATTGAGCTGCCTTGGGACTTGCACCAAGCTGCAATTTCGCAAGCTAATAAGATAGAACCACAAGAATCTTTATCACGTACAAAATCACCCGTCATAAACCCAAAAGATTCTTCACCGCCACAAATAAATTTTTCCTCACCTTCTACATCACGGATCATTTTGCCAATCCATTTGAAACCCGTTAAACCAACTTTACATTCCACACCGAACTTTTCAGCAATATCATAGAAAATATCAGAAGTTACAATGGTAGAACCAATGAATTCTTTTCCGGTGATTTTTCCGGCTTTTTTCCATTGATCCAAAATGTAATAAGTTAAAATTGTATTGGTTTGGTTTCCGTTTAGGAGCTGTATGTCACCATCAAGATTTCTTACAGCTATACCTAATCTGTCACCATCAGGATCGGTACCGATTACAATATCAGCATTGGTAATTTTGGCTAAATTCATCGCCATTTCCAAAGCTGCAGGCTCTTCAGGATTAGGAGATTCTACTGTAGGGAAATTTCCACTAGGAATCATCTGTTCTTTAACCAAATCAATTTTTTTGAAACCGGCTTTCTCCAAAGCTTTCGGAACAGTCGTATAGGTTGTACCGTGGATAGAAGTGAACACGATATTCAGGTTATCATAACCAATTTTATCTTTTTGATAAAGGGAATTTTCGATGCACGCATCAATATAAACATCATCCTGCGCTTCATCTATCCATTCAATTAAATCATCATTTCCGTTGAATTTAATTTTACCAAATTCAGTTGAATAAACCTCATTGATGATATTTTCGTCGTGAGGAGGAACCACTTGTGCTCCGTCGTTCCAATATACTTTATAACCGTTATATTCCGGTGGATTATGTGAAGCAGTAAGTACGATTCCGGCATTACAATTCTTATCACGAACGGTGAATGACAATTCCGGAGTTGGCCTGTGATTTTTAAAAAGTAAAACTTTGATACCATTGGCTGTAAGTACATCTGCTACCAATTTTCCAAATTCTTTGGAGTTGTTGCGTACATCGTATGCAATCGCCACTTTTACCTCTTCATTCGGAAACTGTTGCAATAAATAATTTGCCAAACCTTGTGTTGCCTGACCAAGAGTGTATTTATTGAGGCGATTTGTTCCTACCCCCATAATTCCTCGCATTCCTCCGGTTCCGAATTCCAAAGCTCTGTAAAAAGAATCATCAAGATCGGCAGAACCTGATTTTATGAGCATTTCTACAGCTTGTCTCGTTTCTTCATCAAATCCTTCACCAAGCCAAAGATTGGCTTTTTCAAGTGGCGTTAAATTTTCTGTTGTCATAATATGTTTATTTTTTATTCTAAAGTTTTGTTTTCAATTTTTGCAGTTTTATCAGCCTTAAAACGCTTTATTGGATCGTTATAAAACAAAAGTTTTGAAGTGTTCTGTATGGTTCCTTTCAAAGTGTCCTTCACATTCACTTCGGTATAATTCCCGTTTTTAGCATCTAAATTCAAATTGGTTATCATCCAATAAGGTGCAATAATATGAGCAGTATCGGCAATTTTTATTAAAACATCGTTTGTGTTCCCTGTAAAATTGGCTCTACTTGTATTAAGCATTTCAACTTCTGCCCTTCTTGAATTTAATGCCCCTATAAATTTAGCGTTATTTTTTAAGTTGAGGCGAAAATTATCCGTCTTTATTTCACCAGAAATATTAAGTTCTACACTGTCGGAAACCCATATTTTCTCGGGATTATATTTTGAATAAATGGTGATGTTATAAAAATCAATACCTTGAGTTTCACGTTTTTCTGTAATACTTAAAGTTTTATTGGAAACATTAATTTTAAGATTATCCGCAACATTTCCGTAAGTTTCAACATTTACAAAACTTTTTGCACTGTTTACCAAAAACACTTTGAATTTACCTTGAAGATTAAGATTATTAAAATCTTCAACCTGAATGTCTTTGTTTTCAATGTTACCTTTAGGAACAACTTTTCCGCAGGATAAAACAAAAATCAACAGAGAAAGGTATAATAGATTCTTCATTCAATTTTTTTCTAAAATGTGTAAAAACTCAACTGTGGAATTGGATTTATGATTTCGATTTTCTTCTTTATCGGCTCTAAACCTTTGGTAGGAAGTTTGAAACAAATCATATTTTCCATATTTTGAAAGTATCTGTTTAATGACTTCTGATGACATTAATCCTTCATTATTATAACTTAAAAATACATATTTAAAATCAGCATTTTTAATGAGTTCTTCAAACTTTGCAGCTACTTCATTTTTTTTACAATAAGATGACTTACCATAATTTCGCAGTCCAGTTTTTCCTTTAGGTACAAAGTTATCATATTTTGCAATGGTATTCAAGAGATGATAGTTTGCACCATACTCACGAGAATTATATGGAGGATCAAGGTATAAAATATCTCCTTCAATTTTATTAATCAACTCATTACCATCGGTGTTGTACACTTCATTTTGTTGCATAGATTCTACAAAATATGCTGGTTCTATCATCAAATCTTTTTGAGCTGATTTTTTAAGCTGTTTAAGAAATGCACCATAAACTGAAGCGGTATTGGCAACTTTGTCAGCGCTTTCTAAAAGAGAACACAGTAGAAAGTAGTACTGATTTTCTGTGATGTCGTTTTGCAATCTCCATTCCTCAATTTTTAGCCTTACTGCATCTATTTTTTGACCATTTTCTTGCTTGAAATACAATCTTTCTGCACTTCCGTTTTGAGAATATTCCTGAAAAATAAACCCATCAATACCTTGCAAACCATTAAGTTGTCGGATTAAATTATCATATTCAAAAAGCTGTGAATTGCCTATATAATTTTTGTTGAGAACATAACTGTAGTATTCTAAATCATTGCTAATGATTTTTTTAACTTCAGGTTTAAAAGTTCGCCCCACAATTCCGGTTCCTGCAAATAAATCACAAAAAACCTTCTCTCGAAGGTCATTTCCTACCACCGCATAAACAGAAGATTTTATAAAATCCGAAAGCTTGTATTTGGAACCTATATAATTCAAGAAATATAATTTTACTTTTCGATAAAAATAATATCTGAAAGCACTTTACCTTCAGGAAAATCAAGCTGTATAAGGTTATCAGAATTAAAACCCTTAAGATATTCTGTTACCTTTTCATTGATTAAGGATAATTCAGATTTAAGTTTCCAATGCAACCCATCATTGGAGAAAAGCACAACAAAAAGCCTATTCTTATGATGTTTCCTGCCTTCTTGGCTTTGATTATTATATAACCATTGAATGAGTTCAGCTTTATTTTCTTTAGCAAATTCTAAAGATTTACCAAAACCTTTTGGAAAAACTGAAGTTTTATGATCGAAAGGCAGTTCTCCAATTTTAAAATCAAATAATTTATCTGTTTTATGTGGGTTCGGGTGTACCATTTCATGATTACAAAACATCCATTCTACTGCAACAGCCGACCAGAAGTTATACCATCTGTTGAAAGCATAATCCTTCAAATCTTGCGAAAAATGGGATGTTTTGGAAAGAAGTTCTTCAAAAGTTGGAGTTTTGTAAATAAAACCGGTCTGCATATCCCAAGAATCCTGTTGCTTCCTTCCCCATCTGTATGGAAATTGCAGTCTTTTTTTTAGCTCTTTTTCAATAAAAAGCAATTCCATTAAATCACTTCTTCAATATGATAATTCTTATGCTCACGATTGGTTCTGATAATCAATTCACCAAGAAAACCACCTATAAATAAAAGCGTTCCCAAGATCATCATCGTTAATGCAATAAAAAACCAAGGATTTTCAGCGATTAAGTTTCCATAAATTCCTCGTGAAACATCAATTAATTTGGAGACGCCTAACCAAAGTGCTGATAAAAAGCCGAAAATAAACATCAGTGTTCCTACAGCACCAAAAAAATGCATAGGTCTACCACCAAATCTACTCACAAACCATAGCGTTACCAAATCGAGAAAGCCCCGTACAAATCTTTCGGTACCAAATTTTGACGTTCCATATGGTCTTGCCTGATGTTGCACCGGTTTTTCAGTAATATTTCTAAAGCCAGCATTAGCAGCCAAAACCGGAATATAGCGGTGCATATCACCATAAACATCAATCGATTTCACTACTTGATGTTTGTATGCCTTCAAACCACAGTTAAAATCGTGAAGTGAAACCCCTGAAACTTTTCTTGCAGCTGCATTAAAGAGTTTTGAAGGAAGATTTTTAGTCATCACATTATCAAAACGCTTTTTCTTCCAACCGGAAACAATGTCGTAATTTTCATTTTTCACCATGGCATACAACTCAGGAATCTCTTCCGGAAAATCTTGTAAATCAGCATCCATAGTGATTATTACATCTCCTTTTGCTCTCTCGAAAGCGGCGTGCAAAGCCTGCGATTTACCATAATTTCGAGAAAATTTAATTCCGTGAACTTGGGGATGACTTATCTTGAGGTTTTCAATAATCGTCCAAGACAAATCGGTACTCCCATCATCTACAAACCAAATTTCGTAGCTAAGGTTATTGGTTTTACAAACACTGTCGATACGTGAAAAAAGCTCTTCTAAACTCTCTTCCTCGTTAAGAAGCGGGATAACTATTGATAGATTTAATAAATTCAATTTTTAATATTTATAATTGCAAATTTACTGATAACTTCTCGTCCTGAAAAAACTTCCAAAAAACAATGAAAGAATGAGAAAATATGCACAATAACCTGCAAACACATATAGGAAATACGTTGCAGAAAACATATCTTCTTTCTTTTTTTCTTTTTCTGCCAAACGCACTTTTCCTTCAGCATATTTCTTTTCAATATCCAACATTTCTTCACTTCCGGGCTTGAAAACTTTGGTAGATTTCTGGTATTCATCCTCAAGAGAGGTTCTGAAACTTTCGATATATTGGTGATTCAAGAGGTCTTTGCTATCCTTATCCACATAGGTGATATAAATAAAAATAGAACCTATGGAAAGTAATCCGCCGATAAACATTGGGATAAACGCACGTCCATAAGCTTCCTTAAAACTCAATGTTTTCTTCCATCTGCTGTAAGCCGTAACGGAAAGGAATGCGCCTACTGCAAAAATAAACGGCAATAAAAACGCATTCAATGTCATTGATGTGCGGTAATAATTGACATCTCTGAAAAAAATATTGGTAATAAAAAATGCGGCCATAATCGCGACAAATATCATTAAACCAACTGCATAAACATTTCTGAACATCCTTTTTTTTCTTTATTTTTTATAAAATTATAATCTGAATTTTGAATTTTAAATTTTTGCTGTATCTTTGCACCCGGCAAGTCCTACACAACCAGCTCCTGAAAATCCTCCAGGGTGGGAACGCAGCAAAGGTAATCGGTTGTAGCGGTGTGATGTAGATCGCTTGCCGTTTTTTTATTTCTTATTTTCTTCAACAATATCTTCAATAAGTTTTACGTGGCTCCAGTTTTCTCCGGTTTTGATACGGTGAATCTGCATATCTGAAACCTCGAATTTTTCAGCAAGCTTTCGCAAAGTGTCCCCTCTTTTCAACCTTTTTTTGATATAAAGCACATCATTATCTTTAAGCTTACTCATTTTTGTGTTCGGTGTACGTTCTTTAAATTGCTTTTTGAACTTATGTAGAACGATTTTAGGATGAAGGTTGGTTCTTTCATTAAGATCTTCCTGACTTGCCCAAGCCAAGTTTTCAAAATGATTGTTTTGTTTATCAAAATCTTTGTGGATAACGAATTTCATATTTCGCTTGGTTGGCTTTTCTAAAAAAAGTTCAGCCACAGCCTTATGTACCAAAAATCCGAAATTAATGGTACGTCTTAAATCTACTTTTTTAATATATGCGGAACGTTCTTTTACCAATTTATCCCTTTCTTTCTGAATTTCTTTACGTGCTGTTGATGAAGATTTCAGCACTTTCAAATCCAGATTTAGAGCTTTAATTTTATTGTTGATTTTATCGATTTTTTCAATCTCAAATGGTCTTCTTTCTTTGAAAAGTTTAACCCTTACCATTGGGAAACCTCCCTGCAATGTTCCTTTTATAATTTTGCCATTAGGGTGTTTAGAGTTAAAGGTTTTTACTTTACCATAATTGGACACCTGAATTTGATACTCATTCTCGAACTCGAAATTGAGCGGCAAATTCTTCCATAATTCTTCAGTCTTTCTCATTTGTCTTCAAAAATACAAAAAAACAACGTACCTATTTGCGAAGTGCATCTAAAGTTCAAATTCTTCTCCCAGTTTAGGTAATGCAAAGTCAATATTTTTTTCAGAAAAAAGTTTATGGGCTTCTTCGTGATTAATTTTAATAGGCGGAAAAGTATCGAAATGACAACCTATGACTCTCTTCGTTTTCAATAGCTCTGATGCAGCAAAACTCGCCTTTCTTGCACACATGGTATAATGAGAACCAACCGGAAGAATGGCAGATGTAATTTCGCCAAACAATTGTGGGAAAAAGGCCATGTCAGCCATCACTCCTGTATCACCTGCGAAATATATATTTTTCCCTTTAAATCTAAACATATAACCTGCAGGTTCACCTCCATAAGTTCCATCAGGAAAACTTGAAGTATGTGAAGCGGGTACCATCGAGATTTTAAGGTCATCAAACTTTGCAGAACCACCAAAATTAATATCAATAGAATTAGGATGGTTGAAATATCCACAAATTTCAGGTTGTCCGATAAGGGTTGCATCAGGATGATGCTCTAAAACCTCTTTCACATCTGCAATGTGATCACCGTGAGCGTGAGTAATCAAAACATAATCAATTTTTTGGTCTGTAATATTAAACCCTGATTTTTCCTTTTGAAAATTATAAAAAGGATCACTCAAGATGTTTTTTCCGTTGTAGGTGAACAGGAAACAATTCTGTCCAAGGAATTTTATTTTCATAATAGATTTCGGTATTAAGGTTTCAATTTAAATTTTATTTATTTAAAACTTCTAGCATCCAACTTTCAAACTAGGAAAAATAGTTCAACCCAACAGCCAACAGAATGGCCATCATCATCGTTATAATCACGATTTGTTTTAAGAAGGGATCCAAGAGACGAGGTTCTTTAGTTTGCAAGATTTTTCTCCTTAAAGCTGCTGCTGGAAACAGCATTACCATTACGATAAAAGCGTAATATTTACCTTCGTTGTGAAGGCCGTTCATCATTAAGAAGATTAAAATCAGAATAATCGGGAGTTGAAGGAGTACCATTTCGTAAATCATCGCATTTCGGTAACCCAACCTTAAGGCAAACGTTTTCTTTCCGGAAGCACGATCACTTTCAATATCGCGCATATTATTGAGGTTTAAAACGGCGGTACTCATCATTCCTATCGCTGTGGCAGGAAGCAAAATATCCCAATGGAAGGTTTTTGTAAATAAAAAATAGCTTCCACCTACTGAAACCAACCCAAAGAATATAAACACCATTAAATCGCCTAAACCTAAATAACCATAAGGTTTTTTGCCAATTGTATAACCAATTGCTGCTAAAATACAAGCAATTCCTAATCCAACAAAAATGTAAAACTCATTCATCAAACCGTGTCTGAAAAATGCCTGATAAAGCAAAGCAACCGTTGCAATAAACGATAAAACCGAGAATAAAATTACTGCATTTTTCATTTGTCCGGCTGTAATTCTTCCGGAAGCAACAGCACGCTGCTCTGCTTCGTTTACTCTTAATTTGTCGGTGCCTTTAACGCCATCTCCATAATCATTAGCAAAATTAGAAAGCACCTGATAAAGCAAGGTTACGAGCATTGCCAATGCAAAAACTGTCCAATCCCAAGTTCCTCCTTCCTTTTCGAGCCTCCATTTTGCAATAAATGAGCCTACTATAATTCCACTCATCGAAAGCGGAAGTGTTCTCAATCTCGCTGCTTGTATCCAATCTGTCATTTAAATATTTATTTTTTAACCACAAAAGATCAAAATTTGAGAGACTCAAAAATTTTTTTTCTCCCTTTTGTAGTTTTAATTAAGAAATCCACTGATTTTCTCCGAAGTTTGGTTTTCTTTTTTCGAGAAAAGCGTTTCTGCCTTCTTTGGCTTCTTCAGTCATATATGCTAAACGTGTTGCTTCGCCAGCAAAAACCTGTTGCCCAACCATTCCGTCGTCGGTTAAATTCATTGCAAATTTCAGCATACGGATAGATGTTGGAGATTTTGCCAGAATTTCCTGTGCCCATTGGTAAGCGGTATCTTCCAGTTCAGCGTGCGGAACCACTTCGTTTACCATTCCCATTTCAAAAGCTTCCTGTGCGGAATAGTTTCTGCCTAAAAAGAATATTTCGCGGGCTTTTTTCTGCCCTACCATTTTAGCAAGATATGCTGAACCGTAACCACCATCAAAACTCGTAACATCAGCATCAGTTTGTTTAAAAATGGCGTGCTCTTTACTGGCTAAAGTTAAATCACAAACCACGTGTAAAGAATGTCCACCACCAACAGCCCAACCATTTACCACAGCAATAACCGCTTTTGGCATAAAACGGATGAGTCTTTGAACTTCTAAAATGTTCAAACGGTGTCTGCCATCATCACCAACGTAACCTTGATGACCACGAGCTTTTTGATCACCACCGCTACAAAATGCGTGTCCACCATCTTTCGGGCTTGGTCCTTCTCCAGTTAATAACACAACGCCAATTGAAGAATCTTCGTAAGCATCATAAAAAGCGTCATACAATTCAGAAGTCGTTTTCGGGCGGAAAGCGTTTCTTACTTCAGGTCTGTTGAATGCGATTCGTGCTACGCCGTTGCATTTTTTATAAGTGATATCTTCGTATTCTTTAGCAATTTTCCAGTCTGCCATAATCGTTTAAATTTTTGGTAAAAATAAGGAAAAAAGCGCCAATCTGAAAGTGCATAGTACTCTTGGCGTTTGAAGTTTTCAACACAATACCAATGGAATATTTAGCAACAATTCAAAAGGTTTTTTTATTCGGGACAAAATCGTTAATTTAATCCCTTTATATGAGCATTATCAGTGCTTTAAAGTTTTTATATAAACCATAACAGATTAAATTTGTATCAACATAAAATCTATTTTAAATGATAATAGGTGTTTTAAAAGAACCTGATTTTGAAACAAGGGTATCTTTAACAGCAGAATCTGCGGCTGTTCTCATTAAGAAAGGAATTAAAGTTCTTATCGAAAATAATGCAGGTGAAAAGGCCTTTAATAACAATAAAGAGTACGAAAATGCGGGAGCAAAAATCACTGATAGAGATGAAATTTTTAATAATTCAGATGTCATTTTAGCAATTTACCCACTTGAAAATTCTGAAATTTCAAACTTAAAATCCAAAATCTTAATCGGTGTTTATCAACCTCTTAATCAACCTGAAACTATAACATTTTGGGCAGATCAAAACCTTACGACCTTCTCTATGGATATGCTTCCCAGAACAACCAGAGCACAATCTATGGACGTATTGAGTTCGCAGGCGAATATTGCCGGTTATAAAGCCGTTTTGGAAGCTGCGAATGCTTATGGAAGATATTTCCCAATGTTTATGACAGCTGCCGGAAGTATTCCGCCTGCTAAAGTTTTGATTTTGGGAGCCGGAGTTGCAGGACTTCAAGCCATTGCCACTGCCAGAAGACTTGGAGCTGTGGTGGAGGTATTTGATACAAGACCAGCAGTGAAAGAAGAAGTGATGAGCCTTGGCGCAAAATTTATAGAAGTGGAAGGGGCTGCAGATGCCAGCAAAGCCGGAGGTTACGCTGTAGAACAAACCGAAGAATACAAACAAAAGCAACAAAAAAAAATAGCCGAAAGCCTTGCAAAATCGGATATTGTGATTACTACCGCTCAAATTCCGGGCAGAAAAGCACCAATTTTAATCACAGAAAAAATGCTAAAAACAATGCGAAACGGCTCTGTAATTGTAGATTTAGCTGCTTCAACCGGAGGTAATACACCTTTTACGGAAAATAATAAATCCATTAATCATATTGGGATCACCATCATTGGAAACTCTTCTCTTCAATCTACAATGCCAGCGGATGCGAGCAAACTTTACGCAAAAAATATACTAAACTTCCTTCAATTAATCATGGATAAAGAAGGAAGTTTAAATCTCAATTGGGAAGATGATTTGGTAAAAGGCGCCTGCATCACACACGATGGTGAAATAACCAACGATCGTATAAAACCGGCTTTGGAAAAAGCATAAATTTTTATTCAAACTAATTAAAACTATGAATTTTTTAGAATGGATTACTGAAAACCAACAAATTATCTACATCATTATTCTGATGATTTTTGTTGGTATTGAAGTCATAGGACACGTACCAAGTGTATTGCACACGCCTTTGATGAGTGGTGCTAACGCTATACACGGTGTTGTAATCATCGGAGCTATTATTGTAATGGGAAAAGCTGAACCCGACAATTATCTTGCTTTAGTTCTGGGATTTCTGGCTGTTATTGTAGGAACACTGAACGTCGTTGGTGGTTTTGTAGTAACAGACCGGATGCTGGAAATGTTTAAGAAGAAAAAATAAAATGAGGGATGTAGTGCTGGATGCTACTTGTTCTTTAGAATTATTAATTAAGATTTATCATTTATAAAATTATGGGCTTACTGACCATTTCATATCTTATAGCTTCTGTGACTTTTATTTTGGGATTAAAAATGCTCTCGGATCCAAAAACTGCCAGAAACGGAAACCTTCTTGCTGCTGCGGGAATGGTAATTGCAATTTTGGCAACCGTATTTTTGTACACCGATGAAGCCGGAAACAAACTCGGAAACTACTTTTGGATTTTTGGCGGAATTATTATCGGTTCCGTAATTGGAGTGATGGCGGCGAAAAAAGTAAAGATGACGGCAATGCCACAGATGGTAAGCATCTTTAACGGAATGGGAGGAGCTTGTGCTGCTTTGATTTCTATTGTTGAATATGACCATTTGTTGAATAATGGCAGCGAAATTCATTTGGGATTTTTAACCGTTATTCTATTAGGTTTAATAATTGGTTCTGTTTCCTTCTCCGGAAGTATGATTGCTTGGGGAAAATTGAATGGCAACATTAAGAAAGATTTTGCATACTCGGGACAACAGTATCTTAATATCCTTTTGTTATTAACCATTTTGGTACTCACAGTTTATTTGATTTTTAATTTCAATGAAAGTAATGTCTTAATTTTCTATATTATTTTAGCATTATCACTACTTTATGGTGTGATGTTCGTTTTCCCAATTGGTGGAGCTGATATGCCTGTTGTTATTTCTTTACTGAACTCCTTTACAGGTGTTGCAGCAGCTTGTGGAGGATTTCTTTACGATAATAAAGCAATGCTTACGGGTGGAATTTTGGTTGGTGCAGCAGGAACTCTTTTAACACTATTGATGACCAAAGCAATGAACCGTTCGTTGATGAATGTATTAATAGGTTCCTTTGGTGGAAATGCAACTGGTGAAGGACCACACGGAAGCAGTGGCGGAACTGCTAAAGAAATTACTCTGAGTGATACTGCCGTGATTATGAGCTATGCCAATAAAGTGATGATTGTTCCGGGTTATGGTTTAGCAGTAGCACAAGCACAACACACCTGCCACGAACTTGAAAAACTCCTTGAAAGCAAAGGTGTAGAAGTAAAATATGCTATACATCCTGTAGCCGGAAGAATGCCAGGACATATGAATGTTCTTTTGGCGGAAGCTGACGTACCATATGACAAATTGATGGAAATGGAACAGGCTAACGATGAGTTTTTAACTACTGATGTTGTCTTAATTTTGGGTGCCAATGACGTTGTAAATCCTGCAGCTAAAGAAAATCCGTCCTCTCCTATCTACGGTATGCCAATTTTGGATGTAGAACTTGCTAAACACGTTATTGTAAACAAACGAAGTATGAAACCGGGATATGCAGGAATTGAAAATGAACTGTTCTTCCGCCCTAAAACTTCTATGTTGTTTGGTGATGCGAAGAAGGTTTTACAAGATTTAACGACGGAAATTAAAAATCTTTAGGTTTCAAAATTAACTTTGGTGAACTTCATAAAGTGTGTAGTACGAGAAACCCTGCGGAAGTTTTATTTATAGTTATTAATCTTCTAATTTTGGGGTTAAATAAGATTCTTCACTTCGCTATGCTCCGTTCAGAATGACAAACTTACTGGCCATTTTATAAATTTAAAGGCGCGAGTAATTTGGTAAACTCAAAATTAACTTTGCGAAAGTTAATAAAGTGTGAAGTATTAGAAAGCTACCGAAGTTTTTTTTGGTTATTAATCTCTTAATTTTGAGGGTTAAATAAAGATTATTCACTTTGATATACTCCGTTCAGAATGACAAACTTACTGGCCATTTTATAAATTTAAAGGCGCGAGTAGTTTTTTAGAGGTAGCCTCCCACAAACTGTGTAAGTTGAAAAGTTATTCTGAAAAATTTTGAGCCCTCAAAGCTCAAAAAATTTTTCGGAAATAACTTTTTACTATTTTTAAACCTACATAGTTATGATCGACAAA
>JAEXAR010000031.1 GCA_023394415.1 Bacteroidota bacterium | reverse complement strand
TGGTGTTTATTTTCTTTATATGACCATTATTGTATCCAATATTGTTGTATCCATTCCAAAGATGTCTTTAAGGAGATCATTACATCTTGGGTATATTGCCTTTATCATTTTCTACTATTTTGTTTTCGGATCATATCAGGCAGTAGGAGGTAGGTTTACCAGCGACACTTACAATAATTATTTGTGGTAATTGTTAATTTTATTATCATAATTGATTTTTTTTAATCCAATCATAAATTATGATGCTTAATTCTAGGTGGTTATAAGATTTTCTTAAAAAATGTTAAACTTTTGTTATGAAGTTTGAAAACTTTTTTTAGATTTGTCCTACGCAAATGATGTTAAAGAAGTCAAACTAGATTTTTTAACATTATGAAAAGAATTTTATGCTCTAGTATTTGTTTCCTTTCTTTGGTAACAATTAGCGCACAGATTACAGATTATAAAAAAGCTCCCAATAGTTATATATACAATATAGAAGCAGCCCAAAAAAATAATTTGGGAGGGTTATATATTCCTGTAAATAAGGCTTATGCCATGTGGTCTGATTATGAATATCTTAAAGACAATGGTGTTGCCACTCCTATTCCTTCAGGTCTCCAATCTGCTTCAGTAATTTGGGAGGATGTTCCCGGGTTAATATCTGGAACAGAAATTATCTCAAATGCAGACCCTTCCAATTCTAAAATCAAAATAAAAGTTAACTCTGCAAAAGGTAAAGGAAATGCTGTTGTAGCTCTAAAAGTTGATGACACAGTATACTGGAGTTGGCATATTTGGGTTACAGATAATCCGGAAAACGGTGTTACTTATTCACAAGGTTTTGAAACCGATGCGGATATGATGGCTTTTGAAGTAAAATATATGGATAGGAATCTTGGTGCCGTTTCTAATACCTTCATCGGAGAAAACTGGGATAAATCTGGAGGTTTGATGTATGAATGGGGGAGAAAAGATCCTTTCCCACCACTAGTTTATAAAGACTCATTTTTTTATGAAATTACAGGTGAAGCCGGTACTTTACGTCATAAATCAGCTGATCCTATAAATACAATACCGGTAAAAGTAAGAGAATTTGCAGAAATTGAAAAAAACATCCAATTTTCTGTGAAAAATCCAATAACTTATATCATCAATACCGATAATACAGGAAATTGGTTTTCTTCAAACCGATATAAAGTAGCCGGAACAGATACTACTAATTATGTGTCTTGGGACTTATGGTCAGACAATGCGGAAGGTGGAAACAGCAATGCTAACAGCTCAAACACTACCCTTAAAAATGAAAGCCGTTCCTATGAATTGAAATCAGAGTTAGACCCCTGTCCAAATGGTTGGAGAGTACCTTCTTATTATGGAAGAGTTACGCCCAATAACAATTTGTCACCTTTTGGTAGAAAAGCCAATTGGAACAATGATGACACTACAAATTATGCAAAACTGCAACCCACAGTAAAAAACCGGGTTTTAGATGGTATAAAAGTTTATCCAGGCAGAGGTATGGATTTTACCGCTGCACAAAATGGAGAAAGGAATATGGGGGTTTTTCCGATTTCCGGAACTTACGTTTATTATCCAAATGCTGTGGCACCCAATGCACCTGTAGGAGTAATTTATCAGGATCAAAATGCTAATGGAGGTTTATGGAGTTCTACTTTTGGTTATGACGGGGCACGTTTGTTTATGATGGTTTCTGATGCTACACGCACCAATACTTCTGTTGGATTACACGAAATTTATATCAACCAGACTAATCCTACAAAAGCCGGCAATGCTGTTAGATGTATGAAGGATCCTAATTTGATGAAAATAGGGAATTTTGAAACAGAATATTTCGTTAATGAAAAAGAAAGTTTCAGGATAGGGTTAGATCAACCTAATAGCTATTTAGCAAATTCAAATTTAGAAGTTAGAATTCCTGTTAGCAAAGCATTTGCGGTATATAATCAAATTTTGTCTGATGGGGATATGCTTCCTTCTGATAATCTTGTAGCGAAGGTTTATTGGGCAACTAATCCAAACTTGATTACTTCTGTAAATCTCGCTATCAACGATTCTGACGCAAGACTTTCTGAAATTATAGTAAAAACTAATAATAACCAAACCGGCAATGCTGTAATTTCATTACACAATGGCTCTACAAAAAATCCTGCTTATTGGAGTTGGCATATTTGGGCTCCTGCTACAAACCCTATTGCAGCACCAGTTATTTATAAAACAGAAGCTTCTATTTCAACCCAATATAATTTTATTGATCCTACTTTAAGTCAGCTTCCGCCAATTACGTCCGAATTTATGGATAGAAATCTTGGCGCTCTTGAAAAAATGCCTTCTACTGCTGATGCCCCAAAAGCAGTTAAATCGAGAGGTCTACATTTTCAATGGGGAAGAAAGGATCCGATCCCGGTTTTTGCTAAAGATCAAAACGGAATAGAAGAAAAAATCTATCTAGGTTCAGAAGAAGCTTCAAGAACCGATTTTATTACATATACAGAAATCAGCAAATTGAATTATGAAGCGTCTGAAACGATTCCATATTCAAATTATGGCTCTCTAAATCCGGTAGAACATCTTAAAATGCGAGAAAACATTAAGTTCTCCGTAGAAAATCCATCTAAATTTCTATATCACCAAGGTTTAGGAGCAGTTTATGATGGTGGAAATAAAAATAATAACAACTTGTCTCTCATAAAAGATTGGGCAACAGATGGTAGATCTAAAGGCTCTGAAAGATGGGGGCATGCTGGAAGAAAATCAGTGTTTGATCCATGTCCTTTGGGTTGGCGTGTTCCGGATGTGAGCTATACCAACCTTTATAAAAGCTCAAAAGGCAACTCACCTTGGTATAATGGATATCTGAATGATGCTTACGGAAAACCCGGCGTCATCCAAGATCAATGGCATTCAGTTGCAACCTATTATGAAGGAACTGATGTAGGTGGTTACGGTTGGGCTTTTGAAGGAGCCAACTATAAGATTGGAAATTTCGCCAAGGATGGTATTCGCGGTGAGATTGGTGAAAATAAAGTCAATGATTTAAAATCTGGAGTTTGGACGGCCTCAATGGCGGATTTAGGT
The DNA here is from genome assembly GCA_023394415.1 of Bacteroidota bacterium. GTDB lineage: Bacteria > Bacteroidota > Bacteroidia > Flavobacteriales > Weeksellaceae > Planobacterium. Next base: position 15,195 of record JAEXAR010000031.1, on the reverse strand, counting down.
ACTGGATACGCTTTAGCCATGCAGTTTGAAGGCTCGAGAATGCAAACAGGAACAGGAGTTTATCCTCAAGCAGCAATGGGTGTAAGATGTGTTAAAGATAACTTTTTACCATTAATGGGAGGATCAGACGGGACACAACCTATTGACACCAATGACGGATCTTTAGGAGCCAATGAAACCAAATCTATTGGAAACAAGATATATCCAAATCCATTTAATCAAGAAATAAGAATAAAACTTGATGACGTAAAACGTTTCAATATTTTTGATATCAGCGGTAAAATGGTAAAAACCGGAGAGGTTATTAACCAAACCATTAATACAGAGTCCTTAAGCAAAGGAGTCTATATTATAAAAGTGGAATTGAAAAATGGTACCACTACTGTGAAAAAAATGATTAAATTGTAGGTTACTTTTATCATCTACAAAAGGGTCACAGTTTTAATTGTGACCTTTTTTTTGTTTATTTGTATAAAGAATATAAGTTTAGATTGATGGATTTTCAGGATTTTATCATACCTCCAAGGAAAACAAAATTTGAAAAATGGCAACTCGGTGCAAAAATGGTTGATGATATACCGGAGAATGGTATTGCGCTGATGTTCGTTTCTGACTTTAGAGGGGCAAAAGGTGGTGCAGAATCACCTGACTTTACGCCATTCAGAAATCAACTCTATAAACTCTCAGGTTACGATTTTGAACTTCCTATGTATGATTTTGGAGATTTGATTTCGGGCAGAACAATACAGGATACCCATTACATCGTGCAAGAAGTGATTTCTGCTTGTCATTATAAAAATACTATTCCTGTAATCATCGGAGGAAGTAATGATTTGGCATTTTCGATGTTTTCTGCATTAAATTTTCATCGAAAAAACATTAATTATGTTCAGGTTTCTAATGTAGTATCACTTTCAAATGACGGAGAAGAGATCAATGAAAAAAACTTTTTGAGCAAACTTTTATCCATTAAAAATTTCTCAATCAAAAATTACCATCATCTGGGATATCAGAAACATCTTAATGAAATTGACAGCATAAAACTCATCAAAGAAGTAGAATTCGATGTAGTACGGCTAGCAGAAATGATGAACAGCACAGTGAGAACAGAGCCCTATTTTCGAACAGCAAATTTGGTAACAATCAATTGTGATGCAATCGAGAGTTTTAATGAGCCTTTTTCAATACATCCACAAATTAATGGACTAAACCGAAGGGAAATATGCATGTATATGAAAGAGGTTGGCTTGAGCGAAAAACTTAACTCTGTGGGTATCTTCAATGTAAATTTTGAGACGGAAAGCATCCTTAATCAACAGCTTCTTGCTCAAATGATTTGGTATCTTTTGGAGGGCATCAACATTCAGAAATCGCATCCCAAAGAAAGAAGCTACGAAACTTTCTGGGTAATGATTGATGATGAGCAATATGCATTTAAACGAGATACATTTAGTAATCTTTGGTATTTTGGATCAGATGAAAAAATTGAAAACTGTTTAGCCTGCTCCCAAGATGATTATGAAAGTGCAAAACGTGGCTTTCTTACCCAAAGGCTTTTTAATTTCATTAAATGAAAAAGGTTTCCATTATTGTTCCGGTCTACAACGTAGAGCAATATCTTCATAAATGTCTTACATCACTAGTTTCACAAACTCTTGACGATTATGAAGTTATTGTAGTAAATGATGGCAGCAAAGACCAATCACAAAAAATTATTGAAGATTTCCAAAAACAGTATCCCGATAAAATAAAATCTTACATAAAAGAGAACGGAGGTTTAAGTGACGCCCGCAATTATGGTATTGATCGTGCTACGGGCAAATACATAGGCTTTGTAGATAGTGACGATTATGTTACTAAAACCATGTTTGAAGATATGTACGCACTTGCAGAAAAACACCAAGCGGAAATCGTTATTTGTAACTTACAAAAAGTTGATGAAGAGGAGAAAGTGCTTCAGAAACTTACCCAACTTCCTAACAAGCCTGAAAAAATTATACTTAAAGAGGATCTTTCTGTATTTTCAGATATAAGCTATTTTGCCTGTAATAAGATTTTTAAAAAAGAACTTTTTAACGGTAAACGTTTTAAAAAGGGAATTCATTTCGAAGACATTCAGCTGATTCCACAATTATTGCTAGACAGTAATGTCATTTCGCAAACGCAAAACTATCATTACCAATATTTTGAAAGACAGGAGTCAATCTCTAAAACCCACACTCTTAAAGGTCTTGATATCCTAAAAGCGGTAGAGGATGTATCAGAATTTTTTTCAAAATCTAAATTTGCAAAAGAAGCTAAAGCGTTGCAAGATTTCCAAGTTTTAGAAGGTGTTTACACATTTCTTGCTTATCTTGCCTTTGTAAAGGATGAGTCTCATTACAGGATAATGTCTGCTGAGCTGAAAAAATTCATATTTAGAAACAATATAAATACATATAAAATATTAATGTACAAGCGTTTCGGCAAAAATTATCTTTTATCTTTGCCGGTTAAGAAAAAAATTTATTACCTATTCTATTTATCCGGTTTGGAAAATCTTATTAGAAAATTAATTTAATTCTTTAACTTTATTAAGAATTTCTAACAAGAGGGTGGGAATTAAGAAAAATACTATGAGCACAAGATGGATCATATTGAAAACTTACTCAATATATATGGAATTCATATTTTCTATATAAAAATTTTATTTGGGTTAATACTTTCATTTTTGTTAACCTTCTTTACAATTCCGACAATACTGAAAATCTCCCGGAGAAAAAACTTAATGGATGAGCCTGGTCTTCGTAGCTCACACCTTCGTAAAATTCCTAATCTTGGAGGAATTGCAATTTTTTATTCAATTGGCGTTTGCGCACCAATCTTTGCTTATGAACTTTTCGACCAATATCGTTTTCTTTTTGCATCACTTGTGATACTGCTTTATATAGGAGTAATGGATGATATTGTGGTAATGAGGGCTTATAAAAAACTTATCGCCCAAATAATTGTTTCAGTAATCATCGTAATCGGTTCAGATGTTAGAATTAGAAGTTTATTCGGTCTTTTTGGAATTTATGAACTTAGTTATTTTTTGAGTGTTGTGTTCAGTATCATAACGTTTATTATCCTCATCAACGCCTTCAATCTTATTGATGGTATAGATGGGCTTGCCGGAAGTTATTCAGTTTTGGCAAGTGCACTTTTTGGCTTTACTTATTTTAAGCTTAATGAATACCATTATCCGTTGGTAATCCTTACCCTTATTATTATTGGCAGCACACTGGGTTTTCTTTATTATAATTTCTCTAATTATAGGATGTATAAGATATTTATGGGTGATACGGGATCTATGCTATTAGGATTTTTACTGGCTTTTACGTCTATTTGCTTCATCGATATTTTTATAGATAGGCATCAGGTTGATATTCCGCGTTATCATCTTCGTTCTGCACCTGTAATTGCTGTAGCAATACTCATCTTGCCCATTGTAGATACCTTGAACGTTATTATTGTAAGGCTCGCCCGAAAAACATCACCTTTTGAGGCAGATAAGAATCATATTCACCATAAACTTTTGAAACTTGGACTTACGCATCGCCGCTCAACATTTTATATTTTAATTTATTATTTGTTTATTGTTGCTGTGGCATATTTCTTCAGGTTGGTAAATCCGAATTTGTTACTCCTAATCGTGATGGGATTAGGTTTTATTGGAGCTTACCTTCCCGATTTAATAATGAGATATACTAAGTCAGTAAAATAATTATATTTTTGTATCATATTAATAAATGATGAAATTTTTAAAATTAATAGTTATATCCTTCTTAGCCTTTCTTACACAATCGTGTATATCAACACAGGAAGTAAGATATATGCAACCCAATGAAAGCTTGGTTATTAATGAAGAAGGTCTAGTTCCTTATAACGTTCAGGAATACAGGGTTACTAAAAATGATATGTTTACTCTTAACATCGTTACCACACCTAAAGGCGATGCAGCGCAATTTTATTCGAGACTCAATACCACAAATGGAGAAAATGGAAACGAATCTGGTGGAGGAGGAAATGTCTCTGTAAGTTCAGCTGGAGGGGGGAATGCCAGAGTTTATTTCAATGGCATAAGAGTAGATAGCAGAGGCGATATATATGTTTTTGGTATAGGATATTTAAAAGCCGAAGGAAGAACAATTGAGGACATCTCTCAAGAAATACAGAACAAAGTAAACGAAAATTTCCTTGAAGGAAAATCTGAGGTGAGGCTTAATCTTGATGGAATTAAATATTACATTGTTGGTGATATTGAAACAACAGGTCTTACCGGTGAAAAAACTTCTTACACACCACGGCTAAACATTATGCAAGCAATTGCGCAAAACGGAGGGCTTAACAGAACGATTGATCGAAAATCTGTAAAGCTTCAAAGGTATTATCCGGAAGGCATAAAAACCGTGACTCTAGATCTTACTCGAGAAGATATAATGAATTCACCATACTATTGGCTTCAGAATGGAGATATGATTTATCTCAATACCAGATCCAAGAGTTTCTATGGTTTTGGAAAAGATCCACTACAAACCGTTACAACAGGCGTATCATTACTTACTACCGCCATGTCCATCTATCTCTTAATTTCAAGACTGTAAAATGATTCCTGAAAAACATATTGAAGATAAAGCAAAGTCAGAGACCAGTGAAAAAGTTGGATCTTTTTCGATTTTTGATCCACAGAATTTCTTAAGAAGACTCTTGCGTAATTGGTATTGGTTCCTAATCATGGGAACTATTGGTTATGGTATTTATTATATGTACAACCGTTATTACGCACAGCGTATATATGCATCCAGTCTTTCATTAAGTATTTCCAATAATACAGCCAGCTATTTTACTCCAAATCAATCCATTAACTTTATTTGGGGGCAAAATGGAAATCAAGACGGGATTTTGCTTAAAAAAATGATTCTTTCCAGAAGTCATAATGAATATCTGGTTAAAGAGCTCGACCTTTTTACAAACTATTCAAGCAGTGGAACCCTAAAAACAGCACATCTTGACAAGTTTGACTCACCTGTCTTTTTAGAAATTGATCGAAATCATCTACAGCAGGTTAATTATCCCATTACTTTAATACCAAAGGGTGGAGATCGTTATGAAGTAAAAATTCCTGATGAAGGACATTCCATAAAACTTTATAATTACAATACAGAGAATTTCCATATTGTGGAAGGATATAAAAGACCACAAAATAAAATAATATCCGTAAACCAATGGTATGTTTCTGAAAATTTAAAATTTAAATTAATTAAAAATCCTCAGGAAAGTACTTTAGGACTTGATAATATTATCGTTAATCTTCATACTGTGAATGATGCAGTAAATTCTATTATAGGAACACTGGATGTTGATTTCGATAAAGAACTTTCAAGTATTATGATCCTCACCAAAAAGGGCTATAATCTTAATAGTACTGTGAAGTTTTTGAATACCAGTGTCGATGCACTAATCAATAAAAGACTGATTGATCAAAATAAAGTAGATAAAAATACAGAGAAATACTTAGCAGATAACATCAAAATGATTAGGGTGAAGCTTGACTCAGCAGCACAAAAACTAAATCAGATTAAAATAAATGAAGGACTTTTTGATGTAGAAGGAAAAGATAAAAGAAATTTGCAGAAAATTTCAGAACTTGAAGCTAAACGTGCGGAACTTCTTACAAAAGTCAATTCTCTAAATTCTGTTAAAAATTCACTGGCTTCATCAAATATAGACCGTATCATCAGCCTTAATGCTGCAGATATTAATGATGGAGCTTTTACGGCTTCTGTTTCTGACCTTAAGGCTCTATATGCCAAAAGAAGAGAACTTTCTACAATTTATACGCCTCAATCTGAGCCGATGCGAGAAATTAATCGTTTAATCAACGAAGCGAGAAATAACTCGGGGAACAGTTTGAAACAATATTATGCTGGATATTATAATGAAATAAACCGCATTAATTCACAAATTTCCCAAGCAGAATCGGAGTTGGTAAATCTTCCCGATCAACAAAGAAAATACTTTGATGTAGAAAGGGGATATAACATTATCGAAACCACTTATAATACGCTTCTTACAAAACAGGCAGAAACTCAAATGAGAGTGGCAACCAATCATACAGATTTAACTGTGATTGATGAAGCAAAAAACACCAATCAAGGACCAATTGCTCCGGATTTACAGAAGACGAAATATGCTATCATAGGAGGATTGCTCTCCATTCCTTTGCTGTTTTTAATACTGGGTGAACTTCTCGATAATAAGATCAGAAATATTAGAGAAATTGTTACTGTAACCAAGATTCCTCTTTTGGGGGTAATTGGTAAGAACAATAATGAAAATAACTTAACCGTTATAGAACAACCTAAATCTTCTGTATCAGAAGCATTTAGAGGAGTTCGGGCTAACTTAAGGTTTTTGTATAATGAAGACGGAAAAAGCAAAGTTATTTTGGTTACTTCATCTGTTGGAGGTGAGGGTAAAACATATTGTTCTATTAATATTGCTTCAGTATTAGCTTTAAGCGGCAAAAAAACCATATTACTTGGGATGGATTTGCGTAAGCCAAAAATCTTTGGTGATTTTAAAGTGAATAATAAATTTGGAATCTCAAATTATCTTACGGGAGAGGTTTCAGTTGATCAGATTATTAATCAAACAAATATTCCGGCACTGCATGTGGCAACTTCTGGTCCTATACCTCCAAATCCATCGGAATTGTTAATGAGCCAAACTAACATGACCTTTATTGAAGAGTTGCGTAAGATTTATGATTTTATCATTATTGACTCTCCTCCTGCGGGATTGGTTGCGGATTCATTTGAATTAATGAAACTGGCAGATGCCAGTGTATATGTAGTAAGACACGAGTATACTGAAAAATATATGCTGAAACCTATTGCAGAGAAATATCACAACCATGAGGTAAAAAATATTGGACTGGTTTATAACGATTTTGACACAAGACAAGGTTATGGCTACGGTTATGGCTACGGTTATGGCTACGGTTATGGTTATGGTTACGGCTACTTTGATGAGGACAAAAACTATAAAGAACCGAAATTAATTAAAATAAAGAATGCTTTAAAGAAATTTTTTAGTAGAAACTAAAATAAAATCTCTCGAAAGAGGGATTTTTTGTTGTTTTAAAATTTTATCAGAATAAATGTTACCATTCTTCGTTTTTATTACAAAAATTTATACTTTTTTATTGTTATTTAACTAAACCTTAAGAATTTCCCTAAAACAAAAATGTTTTATATTTGCACAAATTTTATAAAGAGTTTTATACCACGCTTAATGCTAAAGGAAAGAGTTTTTTTATTCCTATTTACAGTTTTATTGGCATCGGGGTTTCAGGCACAAAGACACGAACTTGGCTTGAGACTTGGGATGAGCAATCTCGTGGGTGATATAGGACGTACCAATTATTTTCTACAGAAGCCATTTGGAGGTAGCTTTTCACAAAATGGTATACCTTTCTACGGAGGGCTTATTTACAGGATGAATTTTAACCCCTATCAAACTTTAAGATTTGATTTGGGTTTTAGTCATATTCAGTTTAATGATTCCTATGCTAAAGAAGAATACAGAAGAATGAGGGGCTTAAAGGGTACAAACTCCGGTATGGAAGCAGATGTACTTTTCGAATACAATTTCTTCCCTGTAAATGACGAGCAAAAATCTATGCTGAGCCCTTACGTCTTCGGAGGTTTTGGAACTTTGTTTTATAACAGCGCCAGAATAACATTTGTAAATGATTTTAACAGGGTAAATGGCACACCTGTAGTACCTGCAACAGACAATGATTTTGTTACTACTGCTGAAACATCATCGGCAAATAAAATGGTAATGGCGGTTCCTTTCGGAGCGGGTTTAAAATATAAATTTAATTATAATTGGGCTATTTCCGGTGAATTAATGTTTAAACCTACGTTTTCTGACGGTATAGATTATAGTACTATAGACAATAAAGATATCAGACTAACCTATAATAAAGATATCACACAAAATGCAGGTTCCACTAAATCTTACCTTCATCAAGAACCTTATATTACTGTAGCAAAACAACGTGCAGCAGATTACATGGCAAATATAAATGTTGGTAACATTCATTCTAAAGATTGGGTAAACAGTGTTACTTTAAGTTTAACTTATTCATTCGGAAGACCTGCTTGTTATTGTGATTAAAAAAATGAAGATGTATAAAGATGAAATAAATCTGGAGAAAGTTCCACAGCATGTTGCCATAATTATGGATGGAAATGGTAGATGGGCTAAATCTAGAGGGGAAGAAAGAACTTACGGACACAGAAATGCCATTGATGCTGTTAGAAATGCCATTAATGCCTGCAACGAAATCAATATTCCCTATCTTACACTTTACACTTTTTCCTCCGAAAACTGGAGTCGCCCTGAAGATGAGGTAAGTACACTTATGTCGCTTCTTTCTGAAACCCTTCTTTTGGAGGCTGAAGAAATTCACACCAAAGGCCTAAGAATGCATGTGATTGGCGATGTAGAAAAGCTACCACAATTGGTGAAAGATCAACTTTTAAACGTTGTTGAAATTACCAAAGAAAATAAAAGAGGCAACCTGATTTTGGCATTAAGCTATGGCTCGCAGAAAGAAATTCTAAATGCAGTAAAACAAATCAGTACTAAAGTTAAAAACGGAGAGCTGGATGTAGAGGATATTAATGAAAAGGTTTTTGAAGACTGCCTTTATACTAAAGATTTCCCGCCTGTTGATTTAATGATCAGAACAAGTGGTGAGGTTAGAATAAGTAACTTTCTACTTTGGCAAATTGCTTATGCTGAATTGCAGTTTTTAGACATTCTTTGGCCGGATTTTAATAAAGAAGAATTTTTCAAATGTATCGTCAATTATCAAAATAAAGAAAGACGTTACGGTAAAACAAGCGAACAGCTTCAATAAAATTAATTTAAGATTAGAACGTATATAAAGAAGATGAGATTAAAATTCATACCCATCATCATGTTTGCAGCCTCGGCACATTTTTATGGCCAGGTTACACCACAACAGGGAAACAATCAGGACAATAACCCCGTGTATGCGCAAAACCAAACCGGAACTTATTTTCTGAAAGACATCGTGATCGATGGCGTAAAAAAATACTCACCCGTACAAATATTAAGATTTACCGGTCTTAATAAAAATGAACAGGTTGACATCCCAGGACAAAAAATTAGTAATGCCATCAAGAAACTTTGGGAGCAGAATATCTTTTCTGTTGTAGAGGTTTATGTAGAAAGCATCGAGGGAGAACAAGTGGTGTTGAAGTTCAGACTTGAAGACCTTAAAGAATTAGGCGAAATAAAATTCACCGGAAAAGGAATAAATAAGAGCAAGCAAGAAAAATTTGTGAAAGATTATGACCTTAAGCCGGGTAAGAAGATAACAAATGATTTGGTGTCTACACTTAAAATAAAAATTCCGCAGGACTATGTGAATAAAGGTTATGCAGATGCCAAAATTTCAATTCAGGATAAAGTTAATGCTAACGATCCTAATCTTGTAGACTGGACTATTGATGTTGATAGAGGCAAGCGCATAAAAATTGATCATATTGAATTTGAAGGTAACAATAGTGTCTCTGATGCAAAACTTCGTAAAAAAGGGTTTAAAGACACCAAGCAGAAACGATTCGGTATTGGTGGCATCATGAAGCCATCAAAATTCATAAAAGAAAAATATGAAGAGGATAAGCGTAACCTTATCAGCTATTATCAGTCTTTAGGATTTAGAGACGCTACAATTGTTTCAGATTCCGTTTGGAGAAATAAGAGAAACAACTACGAAATTAATGTAAAACTTAACGAAGGAAAAAAATATTATATCGGAGATATTACTTTTCTAGGAAATACCACCTATTCAACTGAAGTTTTACAAAAGCTTTTAGGCTATAAAACAGGTGATATTTATGATGCTGTAGGATTTAACAAGAAAGTAGGAGAAGATGGTGGGAAGGAAGACGATTCAGATATTAAATCACTTTATCAGAACAATGGTTTCCTTTTTTCACAGGTAGTTCCGGTAGAAAAATCAGTTGTTGGCGATTCCATTAATCTTGAAGTTCGCATCAACGAAGGTGAAAAAGCAACTTGGAACCGCGTAACTTGGTCCGGAAATACCACAACTCACGACCACGTTATTTTAAGATCGCTTTATACAAGACCGGGAGATTTATTCTCTAAATCAGAAATCAAAAGAACTTTCTTTACTCTTGCAGGACTTCCATATTTTGATCCACAACAAATCGGTCAGGAAGTTGATCCGCAACCACAAGATAATACGGTAAATATACACTGGTCGGTAGTGGAAAAAGGTTCATCACAGGTAAATCTTCAGGCAGGTTACGGAGGTAATTCATTTATTGGAACCTTAGGGCTTACATTTAATAATTTCTCATTGAGAAACTTCTTGAGATTTAAGGATTTCAAGCCAGTTCCACAAGGTGATGGTCAAACATTCTCTATCACTGCGCAAGCGGGTCAGTATTTTCAAAACTACGGTATCCAATTCGTAGAGCCTTGGTTGTTTGGAAGTAGGCCAACAGCACTTTCCGTTGGGGTTAATTATTCCAGAGTTAAATACAAAGACCAAAATGGGGAAGATATGAAATTGGGAATTTTCTCGGCAAATGCAGGTCTCAACAGACAATTGAGCTGGCCGGATTATTATTTCTCACTTTATACCGGAGTGCAGTATCAAAGCTATGACTTCAAAAACTATCCATTCCAATTCGGAAATACAAGTGAAAGTAATGGTTCTGCAAAGAATTTTTCTTTCAATATTGGCTTAAGCAGAAACTCTGCAGGTACCAATCCGATTTTCCCAACTTCAGGATCTAATATTGAGGCTTCTTTGAAGTTTACACCACCATATTCTTTACTTAATAATAAAGATTATTCTACAATGACACCTGTTGAAAAATACAAGTGGATGGAATTTTATAAAGTAAAACTTAAAGCAGACACTTATAATACTATAGTTGGTAAACTTGTTTTAAGAAGTACAGCAGAGATGGGATTTATGGATGGCTACAACAAAGAACTTGGGGCTCCACCATTTGAAAGATTTTATGTAGGTGGTACAGGTTTATTTGGAGGTAGATATGATGGTAGAGAGCTTATTCCTTTAAGAGGATATGAGAACGCTTCGCAGACGGGATATACATTAAGTTCACCTTCAGATATCACACCTTATGGTGGAGCTACTATCTATAACCGCTTCTCTATGGAGTTAAGATATCCTATTTCTCTTAACCAGACTGCTAATATTTTTGGATTAGGTTTTGTAGAAGGTGGTAACGCTTGGAATACTTGGGGCACTTACAATCCTTTCCAGCTAAAAAGATCTGCAGGTGTTGGCATCAGGGTTCATATGGCAGCATTTGGTTTAATTGGATTTGATTTTGCTTATGGTTTCGATAAGCCGATTGGAGGTACAGAATCTTCAGGTTGGAAAACCCACTTCCTAATGAACCAGTCATTATAAAACATATTTGAAATGAATAGCAACAGAATCATTTTACTGCTTACCATTTTTCTTTCGGGTTTTATCTCGGCACAAAAAATTGGTGTTGTAGATACCAACTATATTCTGAATAAACTTCCACAATATAAAGAAGCAGAAAACAGATTGAATTCCCAAATTCAGAATTGGGAACAGGAAATTCAGAAGATGCAAGATGATTATGAAGCTAAAAAAGCTGCTTTCGAAAACGAAAAAGTACTTTTAGTTGGTGATCAGCTGAAGCAGAGAGAAAAAGAAGTTCAGGATTTAGATGCTAAACTTAAGGAAACTATCAATGCCAGATTTGGTACAAATGGTGAAATTAATAAAGCTCGTGCAACACTTACAAAGCCGTTCCAAGATCAGATTTGGAACGCCATCAAAACAGTGTCTGAGAAAAATACACTGGGCATAGTTCTTGATAAAAGCAACAACATAAGTGTACTTTATCTTGAAAAAAGATATGATTATACCGATAAAGTATTAGATTTGTTGCTCAAAAATCAAAACACAAATAAATGATTTAACTTTGTTCAAATACTTTAATCAAACAAACAGTAAAAATTTAAAAAAGAATAATTTAACCGACCTATTATGAAAAAATTAAGTGTATTATTTGCAGCAGTAATGATGTTTTTAGCTGTAGGAGTTGCAAAAGCTCAAAAAGTAGCTTCATTAGACGTGGCTGCAGTTTTGAACCTAATGCCAGAAAAAAAGAAAGCCGATGATCAGTTGATGGCGCTTTCAAATGCTAAAAGAGCAGAAATCGAAAAGCAAATGCAATCTGCACAAGCTTTATTAAAAAAATATTCAGAAGAAGCTCCAAAGCAGACACAGCAAGTTAATGAGCAAAGAAATGCTGAATTACAGAAACTTCAGCAAAATATTGAGCAAATGCAAGTAGCAGCTCAAAAAGATATTGCAGAAAAAACGGATGCTGCATTCTTGCCAATCGAGAAAAAATTTAACGATGCTGTTACAAGAGCTTCAAAAGCAAACGGCTGGGATTTCGTTTTCGATGCCAACTCTTCAGGATTAATCTACAAAGGTGGTCCGGATGCTACAGCAGCTGTGAAAAAAGAATTAGGTCTTTAATAATTAACAAAGATTTATAAAACTAAACCATCCTTCATTAAGGGTGGTTTTTTATTTTTGTAAAATGGAAAAAGAAATATCAACCGTTGTTAAAGTTCGTTTTAGCGATTGTGATCCTATTGGTCATCTCAATAATGTAAAATATTTAGAGTATATGCTTAATGCACGGGAAGATCATGTTGAAGATTTCTATGGCTTTACCTACGAAGAATATACTAGGCGAACTGGTTGTACTTGGATTGCTATACAAAATGAAATTTCTTATCTTAAAGAAGTGCGCTATAACTCTAAAGTTGTCATTTCAAGTAAAACGATTGAAATAAGCGACAGGATTTCAAAAGTTGAAATCCTTATGAAAAGCGAAGATCAAAAAACCATTTACGCAGTACTTTGGATCACTGTAATCTATTTCAACATGAAAACTCGAAAATCAGAAGTGCAACCACAGGAAACCAAACAGCTTTTCCAAAAATTTTTAGTTAATTTGGAGCAGAAAGACTTCCAAAGCAGAACAGAGTATCTTCGTAAACAAAATAAATTAGTCAAATAAATGAAAAAAATACTGGTAATAGGTAGTAATGGACAGTTAGGTAATTGCCTTCAAAAAGTCTCTGCAGACTATCCACAATATAATTTTGAGTTTACCAACTCCGATACATTAGATATTACAGACTCATTTGCAGTAATTGAATATTTTGATGATTTTAAACCGGATTATTGTATTAATGCCTCTGCTTATACCGCTGTAGATTTGGCAGAAACAGAGCCGCAAAAAGCCTTTGCGGTAAATGCGGAAGGAGTTTCCAATTTGGCTGAAGCCTGCAAAACGCACAAAACGGTTCTCATCCATGTTTCTACAGACTATGTTTTCGATGGGGAAACCAATTTATCGTATGATGAAGAGAATTTTACCAACCCTATTGGAGTTTACGGTGCATCAAAAAGAAAAGGTGAAGAACTTGCTCTCGAACTCAATCCTAAAACCATCATATTGCGTACTTCCTGGCTTTATTCAGAATTCAATAAAAATTTTGTAAAAACAATGCTTAGCCTTTTTGCCACAAAAGAGGAACTGAATATCGTAGGAGATCAATATGGGCAACCTACAAACGCCAACGATTTGGCAGAAGCTATCATTAAAATTATCGAGACAGACAGCAAAGTATTTGGAATTTTTCATTTCTCTAATTATCCCGAAACCACTTGGTACAATTTTGCAGTTAAGATTGCAGAATTTTCAGGTTCCGGTATCAAGCTTAATCCAATTACGACTGAACAATATCCAACACCTGCTAAAAGACCGGCTCGCAGTACAATGTCACTCAATAAAATTCAGAACACTTATCACATAGAGCCAAAGCATTGGGAACACAGTTTGCATAACTGTATCAATATTATACAAGAACAATAGATGAAAAAATACACACTATTCATATTTGCTTTTATCATCAATACTATATCTGCACAGTATATCACCTTAAGCAAAGCAGAAAAAACCAACGATAATAAAGATAAGTTTCTCTACAAAATCAATCCATCCAACACACCAGCCGAATATCTGGGGGAAATAGAAGTACAGGGATTCTCACAAAACGATGCCGAAGTTTTTAGCCAAATCTATAAAAAAGCAAAAACCATCGGTGCCAATTCATTTTCAATCAAACAAACCGAAAACCTTGATGGGCTTTACGCTTTCAATCCAGATCATTACTATATCAATCTTTATTACGCGCCAGTTATTCCCAAACGGGAAAACACTGTATATATATTAACATCCTCTTCACGTCCTCAGAAAATAAAATTCAATAACCAAACCATCAAATTACAACCACGCACCTTTCTCAAACAACAATTACAGGATAAAGTTTCCATATCCACAGGCAAGCTTCTCGGTTCCAAAATAATACTTTCTCCAAAAAAAAACCAGCTCGAGCAATACTTCCAAATTATACCAACGGGAGTTCGAGCAGATCATTTAGGACAAGGAGGTCTCAATCTCAAATCAGGCGACATCATCTTACTCGAGAAATCCTATGCGCAATTTCTCACTTCAATATACAAGGAACACAAATAATTTTTTTTAGGAGCTTTTTCCCGCTCTACGCTCATACTCCTCGCTCATTCATTCCGCAAGCTCCACTCATTCGCTGTGGGGTAACCGCTGCGATCGGGGCTATTTACGATGTAGTCAACACAGTAATTAAAAATTTTTATACCTAATTTCCAAAAAGTTACAGAATTTCCACAAAATATTTTCAATTAAAATTTGGAAGATTAGAAAATCCCCGTATCTTTGCAATCCCAATTCGAGATAACAATTGGGGGAGCAGAAGAAGATTGAATGTTTGGAATAATAAGAATAAAAATCTTTGAGATTTTTCTTTCTGAAAAGGAAGCAGTTAGATAAAATTTCAATTTTTTTTTCAAAAACATTTGGTCATATAAAAAAAACTTTATACTTTTGCACTCGCAAATCAGACGAAACGACAGAAAAAAGTTTGAGTAGCGAGAAGAGAAGAGATCATTGAAATAAGATATAACAA
>JAEXAR010000029.1 GCA_023394415.1 Bacteroidota bacterium | reverse complement strand
TAAAATAATTTTGTAGTTTTGAATGAGATTGTTCATGTATTTAATGACTTGGTAATCAATTAAATATACGGTTTTTTAATCAAATGAACAATCTTTTTTCTTTAAATCTCTAAATGCACAACAGGTTAAGAAAAACAAAATATTTTTCATCACTAAATTTATAGAGATAAAGATAGGATTTATTTTTTTAGAAAAAATATCTTGGTGATGTAATAAATTTCCGAACTTGGTTGTCTTACATATAACAAAACGAAAACTATGACTCACGAAACGTTTAAGGATACGGTATTTATTCTCAAGGATGAGATGTTCCGTTTTGCGAAAAGGTTTGTGATGAGTAGTGACGA
Organism: Bacteroidota bacterium; assembly: GCA_023394415.1. Lineage (GTDB taxonomy): Bacteria > Bacteroidota > Bacteroidia > Flavobacteriales > Weeksellaceae > Planobacterium. The sequence goes on along the minus strand of JAEXAR010000029.1, from coordinate 20,228 downwards.
AGCGGAAGATGTTGTGCAGGATTTGATGATGAAATTCTGGCAAACTAAAGAAAAACTAGCCGAATATGGGAATTTGAAGTCTTTCGTTTTGAAATGTGTTAAAAATGAATGTCTGAACCGGCTGAAACACGAAGATGTAAAACTCGGATTCGCCAGTCTTCAATTACACACAAGTGAACAATACAAGCCAGAAGTGAACAATTTGAAAGATGAGATTTTAAAATACATCAACGAACTTCCGGAAAAACAAAAAATGGTTATCCATTTAAAAGACGTAGAAGAATACGACGTTGGCGAAATATCGGAAATGCTCGAGATGGAAGAAAATGCAGTGAGGGTAAATCTGATGAGAGCACGACAGAAAATTAAGGAACGTATCACGCAACTTTTGCAGTTTGAAAACAGAACCTTAAGCACAAATTGAAAATGAACAACGATAAATTAGAAAAAAAATATCAGGAAATCTTCCAAGAAATAAAGGAAGAGAAAATGAATTGGGATTTCGAGGACTTTCTGAAGCAGACTGAAGAAAGTAAAAATGATGAAAAAATAATCCCACTTCAAACCAGAGAAAGCAAACCTGCAATTCCGAAATTCTTTTGGATGGCAGCAAGTATCGTACTTATTTTGGGAATATTCTTCTTAACTAAACCATTCAGTAACGCACCGTCTGTAGAAGAACAAGACACATTTGTTAAAAATCAGATACTGAGACAGAAACAGGAAGAACTTTTGGCAGCAAATGAAAGCGAAATTCAAGATTCTTTAGCACAAAAACAAAAAGATTCGGCGGTACAAAATATCGCTCCGGAGAAAGAAGCGGAAGAAGTGATGAACAAAATTCTTTCTAAAAAGAGCCGCCTTAAAAAGAATGTCAGACAAAAATATGCTGCTGCAGAACCAGCACCAATAAAAGAGAAAACTAAAACTACCATAAAACCAAAAAAACCTGTATATCAGGAAAACTTCGTAATCATTAATGGCCAAAAAATCGAAAACGAAAAAGAAGCGATAGATGTCGCAAAATATTCACTTCAAATGCTTTCAAGCCAAGTATCGAAAACTGTGGCAAAAGCAGAACCTTTAACAGATTTTACAGAATAAAAAAAGCTAATCACAATGAAAAAAATATTTATAATCGCCCTTACTTTCAGCTGGTTAATGAATGTATCAGCACAGAAAGAAAAACTTTACAACCTATTCGAGAAATATCAGGAAACTGAAGGAGTTACCTCCATCAAGATTGCAAAACCTATGTTCAGTATGTTGAGCAAACTCGACATTAAAGATGCAGAACTGGATAACATTAAACCGATGCTTGATAAAATTCAAGGATTAAGGATTTTAGTGCTCGAAAAACCAGAGTTCGATTCCATCAATAAAAATGTTTCCAAAGCCATGCTAAATTTCACCTCATTGCAAAAAGAAATTTCAGCATCACTGAAAAACTTGAACTATGAAGAATTGATGACTGTAAACAGCAAAGATGCCAAAGTTAAATTTTTAGCAGCAGATGCAGCAAACGGCATCCTCGATAACTTACTCTTAAGTGTGAATTCCGAAGGAAACCAAGTGTTAATGATGCTAGATGGTAGAATTTCAATGGATGATGTTAATAAATTGGCGAATGAGACGCAATTATCATCATTCAGTACAACAAACTCTACTACCAAATCATCAACATCTACGTCCAGTTCATCATCAATTTCAGAAGAAAATAGAAAAGTTGGTAAATTCAGCGGGATTAAAGTGTCTTCAGGTATTAAGCTTACCTTTACACAAAGCAATAACCAAAGCGTAAAAGTCATTACTGATGCGGATAAATTGGATTATGTAAAAACAGAATTAGAAGGAGATATTCTGAATGTTTACATCGATAATCAAAAAAATAAAGGGTTGAATTTCAAGATGATTCAAGTAAAAATATCAGCGCCAGAACTTACTAAAATTGCTGTTAATTCCGGAGCCAATTTCACCACAGAAAATACAGTGAACAGCAATTTTTTTCAGATTGCAACTACTTCAGGAGCGCATATTAACGCTGACTTAAACACAAAAGGTAAAGTAGAACTTTCTACAACCTCTGGTTCGAGTGCCCGACTTAATATGAACGCCAAAACTCTGGAAATGAGTGCAACCAGTGGTTCTGATGCAGTTTTGGTGGGAGCGATTGATGAAACTTCTTTCCAAGTGTCCAGTGCTTCGAGCATTAACGCACAGGATTTGGTTTCCAAGGTATCTACTGTTAGCGCTTCTTCTGCAGCCAGTCTTAAACTGAATGTTTCTGATAGACTTACGGTTTCCGGAACATCAGGCTCAAGCGTGAGATATAGAGAAAATCCAAGATTGCAACGTAATGCATCCCTTACAAGTGGAGCTTCAGTGAAGCCATTTTAAAACTTAAAGTAAAACTATGAAAAAGCTTACCATAATCCCGATCTTACTTTTCATATTAAGTTTGCAGTCTTGCATAGTGTCGCAACACCCAAACAGTGCTTTTTTCGACAACCCTTATTACGATTACAAGGATGCCAAATTTACAAGCGTGAATGTTCCGATGTGGATCGCAAAACCCTTCATTAAAAAGGCTTTGAGGGATGAAGAAAACAGCGATGAGTTAATTGCCCTCATCAAAAAAATTAGTGACATTAAAGTAATGACCATTGAAAATGGTGAACCCAATATGCTGGCGGATTTTTCAAAATACCTTACCAATAACAACTTTCAGGAATGGATGACGGTAAAAAGAGATAAGGAAACCGTAAACTTCCAAGCCAAACAAAAAGGCGATGTGATAAAAAAACTTCTTATCACCGTAAATTCCGGGAAAGAGTTGGTTTATGTAGATGTAAGTGGCAAATTTACCCCAGACGATATTTCCAGAATCATCAATTACTCTGAGAAGAATGATGTAAAAAAAATGATTTCTAATTAAATTGAATTTCTTTGTTTTCCCAATCGCCTTTCACTATAGAAGGCGATTTTTTTAGGAGCCTGGAACCTGCTTTTCATTGCAATCTTTTGCTTTTCCTTATATGGAAGAAAAGCAAAAGGATTTCCATTTCAATCAGGGCTAAAATATTAAAAAAACTAATAATATCAAACATTTATCAATAATAAGATCAGCAAAAAAACTGCGTAAGTCCTATAAATCTGGGAGATTTTTTTTTGATAAATAAGTACAAATCTTTACAATCTGTAGGAAACGACAGTTCACATAAATTAAATTTTTATTAACACAGAAACTAAATTTTCAGATTTAAAATAAATCATTTAATTTTGCAAAGAAAGTAAAGATGTCTATTCACAACAAAATCGTAGAGACAGCCATCACTTTCGATGACGTGCTTCTTATCCCTTCTTATTCAGAAGTTCTACCCAACCAGGTTTCACTAAAATCAAGACTTTCAGATAAAATTACGCTTAATGTTCCTGTTGTTTCCGCAGCGATGGATACTGTGACCGAAGCAGAAATGGCAATCGCATTGGCAAGAGTAGGAGGTTTAGGCTTCATTCATAAAAATATGCCCATTGCAGAACAGGCAGCACAAGTAAACAAAGTAAAACGTTCCGAAAACGGAATGATAGCTGATCCGGTAACACTATCTAAAGACCATACTTTAGGCGAAGCCAAAGACTTGATGTCTGTCTATAGAATCTCTGGTCTTCCTGTAGTGGATGCCGAAAATAAACTTATAGGAATTATCACCAACCGTGATGTAAAATATCAGGAAAATCTTGATGTAAAGGTAGAAGCATTAATGACCAAAGACCATTTGGTAACTTCTGGCAAAAACACCACACTCGAAGATGCAAAAAAAATCCTTCTGGAAAATCGAGTGGAGAAACTTCCGATTGTAGACGAAAATTTTAAACTGGTTGGCTTAATTACCATAAAAGACATTGATAATCAGTTAGAATATCCTTTTGCCAACAAAGACAAAAACGGTAGATTAATCGTTGGTGCAGGAGTTGGAGTTGGTGAAGATACCATTGAAAGGGTTTCTGCATTGGTTCAGTCTGGTGTTGATATTATCGCAGTAGATTCTGCACACGGACATTCCAAAGGGGTATTAGAAAAAGTGAAAGAAATAAGAACCAAGTTTCCTGATTTGGATATAGTTGGTGGAAATATCGTTACTGCAGATGCTGCAAGAGATTTAATCGAAGCCGGAGCCAATGTACTGAAAGTTGGTGTAGGTCCCGGTTCTATCTGTACTACAAGAGTTGTAGCTGGTGTTGGTGTTCCACAACTTTCGGCTATTTATAATGTTTTTGAATATGCTAAAACCAAAAATGTTGCTGTAATTGCTGACGGCGGTATCAAACTTTCGGGTGATATCGTAAAAGCCATTGCTAGTGGAGCAGGAGCTGTAATGTTAGGATCACTTTTAGCAGGAACCGATGAAGCTCCGGGTGAAGAAATTATTTTCCAAGGCAGAAAATTCAAATCGTATCAGGGAATGGGAAGTTTAGCAGCGATGAAGCGAGGTGGAAAAGAAAGATATTTCCAAAGCGAAGCTAAAAAATTTGTTCCCGAAGGAATTGAAGGTCGTGTTCCACATAAAGGCAGACTTGAAGATGTGGTGTTTCAATTAACCGGAGGTATTCGTGCAGGTATGGGATATTGCGGTGCGAAAGATATTACAGCATTACAGAACGATACCAAAATGGTAATGATTACAGGTTCCGGACTGAAAGAGTCTCACCCTCACGATGTTATTATCACGCAGGAAGCTCCTAACTATTCTTTGTAGTGTTTAAATTACTTAAAAAGTATTTATTAAGACGGGCTTTTAGCTCGTCTTTTTAGAAATGTAATCTATTTTTCTATTATTAAAAAATATTTCCCAACTTTGTTATAGTTCAAAATTCTTTGACAAAGCTTTTTATTTAAAATGAAAAAAATAATTATCCCGCTTCTTTTAGTTTCTATTATTTCTTGTGAAGTCTATCCTACAGCATCTAAAACTCCCGTAAGGCAAACCGCAGAGCAAATGGAAAAAGCCGAATTCGATATGCTGATGAAGCAGGATTCAATCAACAAACACCAAACAGCTGCAGAATCTTTGGATGTTCTACTTAATGAAGACCCAAATAACAAAAAGGTTTCACTTATCATCTACAATACTTCCAACTGCAACATTATCTTAAGATTTGCCGGCAAAAAATTCTACAACCTCCCTATTTACAAAAACAACAAAAATTTTATATTGGTAGAAAAGGGATCTTACTCTTTAGGAGCCAATCTTTGCAACGCAAGATATTCTGTTACAAAAACCTTTGATGACAGTATCACGATGACGCTTTCTGAAAGTAAATAATCTTAAAAATAATTAATTGTTAAAAAAACCAGTACAGTTCAAATTTGTGGGGTTTTTAATTTACCTTTGATTAAAATTTCACAACGTGTTACAGAAAATTTATCAAATTGATGCTTTTACCGAAAAAGTATTTGGTGGAAATCCAGCAGCGGTTTGTCCTTTAGACAATTGGTTGAGCGATGAAGTGATGCAGAATATCGCCGCAGAAAACAACCTCGCTGAAACCGCTTTTTATGTCAAGAAGGATAATATTTTCGAGTTGCGCTGGTTTACACCTGAGGTTGAGGTTGATTTGTGTGGTCATGCTACGTTAGCTTCAGCTTTTGTTATTTTTAATTTTGAAAATTTTGAAAGCGATAAAATCGAATTTTTCTCACCCAGAAGCGGAACTTTAACAGTAACAAAAGAAGAGGATTTTCTTACTATGAATTTTCCTGCAGATCAGTTTTCCGAAGTTGAAATTACTTCAGAAATGCTCCACGCTTTTGATGATCAGCCGCGAAATGCTTTAAGCGGAAAAACAGATTTGATGCTGGTGTTTGAAGAAGAAAAGGAAATCAGGAATTTAAAACCTGATTTTAATATTCTGGAACATATGACGGGTTACCGTGGCGTGATCTGTACGGCTCCGGGAGATGAGGTTGATTTTGTGTCGAGGTTTTTTGGCCCGCAGGTTGGCGTTAAGGAAGATCCGGTAACCGGTTCCGCACATACTACTTTAATTCCGTTCTGGGCTCAAAAATTAGGTAAATCTGAGATGACAGCGATGCAGCTTTCCAAAAGACAGGGTTACCTGAAATGTAAATATTTGGGCGAAAGAGTTGAAATCGGAGGCCGCGCACAGCTTTATATGAAAGGTGAAATTAATCTGTAACCGTTTTTTTCTTAATTAAAATCGACATCAAAAGCCCGACAACCAACAAACCTAACCCTATATAAAAAGAGTTCACCCCTGCGTTTTCAGGGAAATGATCTTTCATGTAAGCGGTGATTTGCGGCCCGAAAATGCCGCCAACTCCCCAACCAATTAATGTAATTCCGTAAATGGATGCCATCAGTTTTGCACCGTAACGTTCCTTAATCAGGGAAGGAATCACCCCGAAACCACCACCGTAACAAAGCAAAACCAGGCAGACGCCGACTGAAAAAATCAGGGAATTTTTAGTGAAAATCAGCATCAGAAATACTAAAATTTCAATGATTAGTAAAATTCTAAAAGTTGGAATCCTTCCGATTTTATCAGAAACACTTCCCCAGAAAAACCTTCCAACACCGTTAAATAAGGCGCTTACGCCAATCAATGTGGCACCTTTTTGTTCGAGTGTTAAAGTTTCATTGATACCTTCTGTTTTCAGAATATCCTGTAAGAGTGGCGACTGGAACGATATAAAAATCATCCCGGCAATAATATTAAAAGTAAAAATCAGCCAGATGAATATATAATCAGGTTTTGAAATTACGGCTGTAATATTCTGATTTTCAGTAATTTTAAATGATTTTTCAACAGGTTTAGATTTTAGGAAAAATGCAGTTAAAGGATGAATGAACAGCAGCAGAATTCCGATGGAAAGGAAAACATCTTCCAAGTTTCCGTTAAATAAATTTATAAATAAAGGGGCTAAAATTTTGGACATTACAAACGCGCCCAGGCCAAATCCCATCACCACCATTCCTGTTACCAATCCCTGTTTATCGGGAAACCAGCCCGAAACTGCTGCAACGGGTGTTACGTAAGCCATTCCCAAACCAATGCCGCCTACAATCCCGAATCCGAAGTAGAGCAAGAAAAGCAGTTGGTATCTCAGGGCGAAATAAGAAATAATATATCCTAAAGCGTACAAAACCGTTCCGGTAACAGCCAGTTTTTTAACACCAAATTTTTCAATTTTACCGCCACACCAGGCTGCTGTAATCCCGAGCATAAAAATAGCGATGCTAAAAGCCCAGGCCGTTTCGCTCTGTGTCCACTGATAGGTTTCGCTGATAGGTTTCTGGAAAAAACTCCACGCATAAACAGTTCCGAGAAATAAATGGGTTAAGGTTGCCATCACCGCAATAAACCAGCGGTTGGTATTCTGATTTTCCAAGATGAAAATTTTCACCAAAATTAGCAATCACTTCAAAGGCAGTGAAATATGTAATGATGAGTTATTTCAGTTTTCCGGAATTTTTCAGTTTATCATCGTATCCTGCGATATGCAGATGACCTTCCGGTTTTATAAGGACGTTCAGTTTGTGTTTTTTAGCAGTTTGAATGATTTCTTTCGGCTCCATACTTCCTTTTACGCATAAATCCAGGCTCAATTCTTTCAGTAGATCAATATGTTTCAGTAAAATTTCATTGGTTTCTTTTACCAGGTTCTGCATCATTTCCTCCGCTTTTTTGTCCGTAATGTTTTGGTTCATTCTATGAGGGTAGGCTTCCATATTGTAAGTGATTTGGTAAGCCTCATCAAAACCGTAATATCTTAAATAATCTAATATAAGAGCAGTTGCACTTTCACGATCCGCACTTCTTCCAACGCTGGCATTTTCTGCACCGAAAACCATTTCTTCCGCAAGTCCACCAGCAAGGAAAATTTTAATTTTGTCTAAAAGATTTTCCTTCGTTTCGTGAATTTGGTGAGGGAACGTAAATCCTCCGGCGTAACTGCTTGCAATTTTACTTTTCAGCTGCAAGGGAACCATTCCCGTAAGATGCATATAAGCTACAGCGTGACCACATTCGTGAACACTGATGTTGGCAACAGCGTCTGCCACATTGCTTTGGCGAATTTTATCAATTCTTCCAACATATGGAATTTCGATTTTTGTTTTTCCGGATTTTGCTATGATTTTCCTTTCTTTTTCAACATAATCAATCTCAATGGTATCATCATTATCCATCAACGCATTAAAGATGAGCTTGCTTAAATTGGAATCTAAAATATCCATTACCGAACTGAATACAGGACGAACTCCTTGTACTGGAAACACGCCATTTCTGTAAATCAAGCTGTTGATGTTTTTGCCTACTTTCAGAGATATTCCAAATTTATTTTTGGTTTCTTTTTTAAGCCGTGAAATTTCTCTTTCAATCAATTTTTGAAAATCCTCTTTTTTTAAAGAGTTGTAAATCAAATGAATGTTTCCAAATCTTGCAACTTGTTCGGGACGGAACTTCATCGTAAGTGCATTTTTAATATCGACAACCGTAATTTTTTTTGTAAATGCATGGAAGATGTCTGCATCTACATCAGCCTCACTTGTTTGTCCAGACATACGGAAAGCTTCATCCAAATTTCCGCTGATAATTATGAGCATTCTGCTGTAATCAACAGGTTCATAAATTTTCTTTTTCTGTTGGGCTTTCAGAATCAGCTTTATCATATCATCTTCGGTAAGTTCTGCCAGATCCATCACATCTTTTTCGAGGCCAAGATAATTTTTGAGTTCTTTGGCATCCCACATACTCAGCAAAGGCTTTTCATCAATTTGGGTTTCACCGTTCAACTTACGCCTTTCGTTTTCTTTCTTCCTAAAAATATATGAAAATAGATAGTGCTCGATATCATCTTTTTCTTTTTTACTTAATCTTCCATCGCTCAAAAGTTCCCAAAAATCGGTGTATTTGGTTTGCGGAACCGGATTTCCATTGGCATCAATAGTATTGAAACGCTGAATTTCATCAAAGAGTACAATGGAAGGTTTCTCATCATTCAGTTTATTTTTAGCAAACACATCCACCACACTTTTATTCCAACTTGTATCATCCGTATTGCTCAATTCAATCTCCACAAATCTATCCTGAAAATTAAGTTGCTTCACCATTTTACGCACCAAATCGGTTTTACCAACTCCAGTCATTCCCCAAAGATTAACAATCACCGGTCTGTTGAGAATTTCAGGCATTAGATACCACACCTGAATGTATTCCAAAAGGTCATCAATGATATTATCAATACCAATAAACTGGGCTTTCAGGAAAGTTCTTGTTTTTTCAAGGGTATCTTTTCTCCTGCGGATTTCCTCTTTGTTGATGGTTAAGTTCATTTGCTGTGTTTTAAAATGTATACGAATTTAAAAAAAGATTTTATTTTCATTAAAAAAACCGGCTACAGTTCAGAAGCCGATTTAGTTTTTATTTTTTGGATTAATTAATGCTTCAGTTGGTCTTTAAAATCATCAATACGCCAATCTGTTGCAGCATTTCCCTTCTCAATTTTTTCCTTAGAATACAGTCGGAAGTCATTTTCAGTTTTATCTAACATATAATCATAAGGACCCACCGGAGAAATTAATTTCACCAATACCGGAGAAATTTCTAACGCAATAAAAAGTCCCATTATGAAAAGTGATGCTATTGCCATAATGTTTGATGTTTTCCCAAGCTCATCCAAAGCCTGCAATCTTGCCGCAAATCCATTGAATTTGTCTTCAAAAGTTTCGGTTTTGTTGCGTTCGGTTTCGATATTGGTATAAACTTTTGATATTTCTTTATCCAAATAATCGAGCCTTGGCTGTATTTGTTTTTGGTAGTTTTCTAAATCTTGGCGGCGTTGCTCTTTTAGTTCGGCTTTACGTTTCGCATTGCTTCCGTAACCTACTTTTCCTGAGGTGAGACCAGTCTTAGTTCCTAAAATTTCTTTTTCAAGTTCTACATTGGCAGAGTCATAAGAGGCTTGATATTGTGCAACTTTTGCAGCAATTTGTTTCTTTTCAGTTTCAAATGGGCCGCTTTGCTGCATAATTCTTCCATTCATTTCAGCTTGCAACTGCGTTTTATTTCTTTGGATAATGGTGTTAAGTTGTTTATTAACCTCTTTTTCAAAAATTTTTAATTCTAAAGGTTTAGAAATGATGATTCCGAGAAAGGTTGCCAAAATTAAACGTGGCGTTGCCATAAGAAACTGATTCCAAAATGTGCCTGTTTTTTTGATGGATGAAACGATGTATCGGTCGAGATTAAAAATCATCAGTCCCCACAGTAAACCAAAACCTACTGCAGCCCAAATATCATCGAAAACAGTATACAAGGCGTAACCTGCGGACAAAGTTGCGAAAGCTGCGGTAAAAAGAATTACCCCGCCAATTCCTGAAAATTTATTCCATTCGCTGGGTGTTTTTCTTAGGATATGAAGATTTCCGCCGGAGCAAATTATTAGAAATTTTTGTAACCAATTCATTTTATGGTTTCCAGGATTTATGTTGTGAAGGGTTGTTTTCATAATTATCTCATCAATTGGTTAATATGTCTCTTATAACGCAACAATGTTACAGATAGTATTAGGTTTTGCCAAGTAAAACAGTTGTAAAATAGATTTACAATTATCAGTACTGTAAATGAATGATTTATAAATTATTTAACACGATCAGGATTTTGTTTTAGAAAACTTTCCCAGCCTGTATAAGATTTACCTGCAACTATATTTCCTGAATTGAAATGATGGCAAACTGCTACAGCCAAACCGTCTGATGCATCCAAATATTTGGTAGGAAATTCCTTCAGTTTCAGGAGGTTTTGTAGCATTCCGGCAACTTGTTCCTTGCTGGCATTTCCGTTTCCGGTAATCGCCATTTTTACCTTTTTAGGTGAGTATTCAGTAATCGGAATGTTACGGTAAAGGCTTGCAGCCATTGCTACACCTTGCGCACGACCTAGTTTCAGCATACTTTGCACATTTTTACCAAAAAAAGGAGCTTCTAAAGCTATTTCATCAGGATGAAACTCATCAATAAGTGCTAAAGTCTTATCAAAAATATATTTGAGTTTGGTTTCGTGGTTGGGATATTTTTTGAGCAGAAGTTCGTGGATGGAAACCAGCTCCATTTTATTTTTTTTAATTGAAATAATGCCGTATCCCATTACAGTTGTTCCGGGATCGATTCCTAATATTATTTTTTCTGCTTCCACAAGACAAAAGTACTTTTTTGTAATTAACTATTAATAAATAAAGATTTAAAAAATTAAAAAAAATTATTATACATAAGTAAATTATGTATATATTTGTAATGCATAAGTAATATAGGTATGAAAAAAAATGCATTATATAAAGGAACGCTACAAAACATCATCCTGAAACTTTTGGCTTCGGAAGTGAAAATGTATGGTTATCAACTCACACAACGCGCCAAAGAACTCACAAAAGGTGAACTGGAAATGACGGAAGGAGCGTTGTATCCGATTCTGCACAAGCTGGAATCCGACGGAATTATTTTTTCTGAGATTCAGAATGTGAACGGAAGAGATCGTAAATATTATCTGCTAACCGAAAAAGGAAAAAAGCAGCAGAAAACGAAAGAGGCGGAAATGAAAAGTTATATTTTAAACCTTAATTCCATTTTCAATATATGATGACATCGGAACAAAGACAAAGACTGATTAACAGATTAAAGGGCCGGAATTTGCCTCTAGATCTTTTTGTGGAAATTGAAGACCATATGTCTGAACAGATTGATTATAAAATGCATTTCGGCAATAAAAATTTTGATAGTGCATTTGATCAAACATTTGCAGAATGGAGTAGTGAACTTGAAATGAAATCTGTTTTATGGGCAGGTGAAAAAAGAACGAAAATACATCGCCAAATCATTAACCAAACGCAGAAAAATTTATTCTTGCGATCACTGAAGTATTTTGTAATTCCATTTGCAGTATCCATCGTTTTGCTTTTTGTTAACAAAACTTGGGCAGAATATTTTATACTTATGCTTAACTGTTCAGCGTTATTAGCAGGAATCGCGATCACATTTTTTGATTTTAAAACAATAAAATCCACTTATAATTTTTACAATCAAAAAAGAATCAGTTACTTACAAAAAGGTGTTGGGATGATGACAACTTCAATTTTTGGATTTCTGGCTTTTGTTTTAAGGATTTACGAACACTGGTTCGAAAGACTTTATGTAGGGTTTTCTGAAATGCTTTCTTTTAATATTTCATTTGAAGGTTTTTCTGCTTTTTTAATGCTTTTTGGATATTTTCTTTTAGCCATCAACGGCTTTCTGTATTATTTGGAATACAGAAAAACTATTAAAGTCTTACAACAAAAAACCAATTTGAAACTTTAGAGAATTCTTCCTTTTATTATTGAATGTAATTTATTAGATGCCGATGACCGAACTTCAGCTCACCCAAATCCGCAACTATCTCTTAGAAAAAAAACTTCCCATTGATATTTTAATGGAGGTTGAAGATCATTTTCTGTTACAAATTAGTAATGAAATGGATAAAGAGGAAATGACTTTTGAGGAAGCATTCCTTAAAACAAAAAACAGTTGGGCTGACGAATTGTCTTGGGAAACCCCATTTTATATTTTAGTTAACAGAGCAGATGCTACAATAACTAAATTTGAGAGTAGAGTGCGAAGAGATGCACAATGGAGTACTTTTAAACTTTCACTTTTTATTTCGTTGCTCATCATGATTTTATTGTTATGGGTAAACAGAATTAATGGATCACAATACTATCTTTTTTTTCTTACAGCGTTTTTTTTGAGCTGTTTTGCTTTTGCATTTCTACCGATAATTTATAATATTATTATGAACTCGGAAGCCTATAAAAAGAAGTATCAACATTATAAATTTTCAGTTTATCATGATCGAATAGTTGTGGCATTTAGTTTTGTATATTTTATGCTGATGTATCTAAAGCCTTTTGATGAATGGTTTTCGGCATTTATCAATCTTGAGTTTTCACAATTCATCCTTTTTAAAGCGTTGTGTTTAATGGCTCTTTACTTCATACTTGTTTATACTGGTATTTGGCAAATAAGGTTTGCAAAAAAGATGAAGAAGATAAAAAAGTTTTTGAAACTGGCTTAGGCAAATAAATTTAAATTAAGATGACAGATTATCAACTTTCCTTAATCCGCAATTATCTTTTAGAAAAAAAACTTCCCATTGATATTTTGATGGAAGTGAATGATCATTTTGTTTCCCAGATAAATGAATTAATGCGAGAGGAACAAATGTCTTTTGAAGATGCTTTCAAAGAAACGAAAAGTTCTTGGCAAAGTGAATTGAAGCCTTATTGGAACGGCAGTTTGGATTTGTTGGACAGAAGCAAATTTCAACGCGATATTAGCAGGAGAAATTTCGTCAGTCTTTCGAAGAAAGGTTTAAGAGTTACGGTTGTTGCAGTTCTGGTGCTGTTTTTATTTTCAAAAACTCTTACTTTCGAATACTTTAAGTTGGCTTTTGTAATAGTTGTGGGAGCGGTTTTCTTTTTTCCATTAATCAATTATTATAAAAATCGAAAGGCTTTTCAAATATTTAAGAAATACCCGGACTATGTGCTGATTTCAGTTCAGGAATATACGTTGCTCTCAATAGGCGGACTGTATTTCTATTTCAAATTTTTTACAGAAGGTTTTCTTATGGCAAAATATTTTTCGGAGTTCTTTATAGCGCCCACAACACAAAATTTTGTTCTTGGAGTGTTAACAACGGTTATTTTAATTTTTGTAAGTTACTTGACGATTTTTTCACAAAAAATTTACCTTGAAAAAATCCAAAAAGTAAAACCATTCCTTCAATACCTCAAACCAAGCTCATAGTCAAACCAATTACATCCTGCACCAACTGCACCAAAAAACTTACTTGATCATCTCCTTTCTCAACACAGCAACGGTATTTTCAACCGCATCAGTAATGTCTTTTATCCTTCTGTGAGGGACAAAAATAGATTCTTTACCTTTACTTTCATTGGCAAAATTGGAGAGAATGACCACAGAAGTTTTGGTCTCAGGATAATACATTAACAAAGAAGGCGCACCTTTTACATAACCTGTATGAAAATAGGCTTCGGGTGTAGCTTCGTTCATCATAATTCCATAGCCGTACCCAACATTGCCTAGAACATAATGCTCTCTGGTAACATAATTTTTCTCAAAAAGATTCAATGTTTCCGGTTTTAGGATTTTATCATTATAAAGGGCTTCATTCCACTTGTGAAGATCGTTTACGGTAGAAAGAATTCCTCCTGCAGGTGTGCTGATGGTTTTTTCGGTTAAACGTTTAGGCATATTTTCTACTTTCTGTGCACTATCCAAAGTTCCGGTATTGGCATAGGCCAAATCTTTCCCTTGGAAAATTCCGGCAGTAGAAGTGTGGTTCATTCCTGCTTTTTGAAATAAATCTTTCGCATTTTGGTCATAAGATTTCCCTGAAACTTGAGCAATAATTTCACCCAAATAAAGATAACCTTTGTTGGAGTAGCTGTAATCGCTACCACTTTCAAACTGAAGATTTTCACCAAAATCATTCAATCCCGAAGTATGGTTAAGCAATTGGTGAATCGTCACCTTATCAAAATTTGGCTTCTGAAAATCGGTTAAATATTTAGAAACAAGCTCATTAACGTTGAGCTTTCCCTGTTCTTGTTGTAAGAGGATCAAAACTGCTGTAAACTGTTTGCTTATTGAAGCAATTGCAAAAACTGAAGTGCTGTCGAGTTTCGATTTAGTCTGAAAATCTTCATAACCATTTTCTTTCTCATAGATTTTTTTGCCATTTTGTACGATCGAAACACTCGCATTAAATTGGTTTTGTGAAAAAATACTGTCGAGTTGCATCCCCAAAAGCTTTTTCTGAAAACCGACAATTGTACTGTCTATCACAGCATTGCGTTCAGCCATTTTTTCAGCGTCCGATTTGCAGGAAGTTAGCATCAAAACAAGCAAAGAAAAGAAGAACATTTGCCCAAGCTTCATCATCATTTTTTAAATTTTGATAAAAATATAAAAAATGTGATAAGTAAGAAACGCAAGAATGTTGTAAATTAGGACAAATAATCCGTTATGAACCGCAAAGAATTTCTTTACAAATCATCAGTTGCAGTATCATCACCACGGCGATCATACAGGAGGCAACATTTCATTTAAAGATTTAACCAAAAATATCGTTTCACACAAAACAGTTCCCGAGTTACAACGAAAAGCTGCTGAAGAACGAAAAACACTTGATCAACAACTTTATCCTAATATTTTGTTTGAGGAAACGTTTAAATTCAGTTTAGGAAATGAAAAAGTAAAAGGTTACCATTTCGGAGCCGGACACACTTTCGGTGACGTTGTTTATCATTTCGAAAAGGATAACGTTGTGCATATGGGCGATTTAATGTTCATCAATATGATTCCGGTATACAGAATTAAAGACGGCTCTAATTCAAAAGGTTGGATTTCTGTTCTCGATAAAGCGATTGAAAAATTCGACAAGGACACACTTTTCATCTTCGGACATTCCGATAAACCCGAAACTTCTACCGGAACCAAAGCGGACCTTATTGATATGCGAAATTTTCTTATTGCGACCAACGATTTTGTCGGTAGAGCCATAAAAGAAGGAAAAACAACCGAACAACTTTTGAAAGATCATGCTTACGTTCCAGGTTTCGCGAAAAGAAAAACACCGCAACGTTTCCCGGATTTTATAAAAGCGGTGAGAGAAACATTGGAAAATTCATAAAAAAAAAGTCCCAAAATTATCCGGGAGTTTAGTTGGAGTATAGTAAGAAAATATTTCCGGAATATTGTTTTGTTATTACGTTTTTGAAAGGTGTATCACTTAATAGGATTTCTTCGAAATCAGGATTTTCTTTCTTTATTTTTTCATACTTACTCTCAGAAATTATTTTTCCATCAAAATAATAAAAATCCGGAGGAACAGGAGTGATAATTACAACTGCTCCAATTTCATATGTTCCGTCATCTGCAATAATATTCTTTCCGTTTAGAAGCTCATTTCTCGAAATCAAATGAAGAGATGAGTCCATATACTCATTGTCAAATTTTGAATTAAGGAAATCAACTTTAATAATATTATGATTTTTGATTTCAGATTCTGGAATTTCTAATGTGAAATTTTGGTTGGAATCAATTCGACCTTTGAAAAGTTTTTGTTTGGTTACCAACATTATTTCTTTAGGTTCAATTTTAACGTTGCGTGCAGCTGAAATAGTACCTGTAATTTTGATAAGCTTATCTGCAGATAATTCGGTTAAGTTATTGTTAGATTTTTTTTGTGTTGTACATGAAGCGGTTGAAAATGTAATCGCAAGTAAAAGCCCTCCTTTTGCAATAATTTTAGAAGTTGAAATCTTTCCGCAAATCGAATTCTTACTGATTAAATTTTGAATTTCAGAATTTGGCACAAGATCCAAATCCCATACTTTTTTCTCACATAAATCACAAAGTCTTCCACCGGACATTTCACTCATTTCTTGCCAAGTTTTATGGCAGGGTTTTTTAATTCTGAATTTCATCATTGTAAATTTATCTAAAGATAAAAACTCCCACTGTTTTGCGAGTTTTATAAAAATGGATGGCGAACTTCGACTACATATTCCTCCTGTACTTTCCGCCCACTTCAAACAAGGCATTCGTAATTTGACCGAGAGAACAATATTTTCCGGCTTCCATCATCACCTCAAATAAATTTTGTTGATTGATGGCGGCTTTCTGTAATCGATCCAGCATTTCCAGTGATTTATCGCTGTGTGCGTTTTGGAAATTCTCTAAATTCTGAATCTGAAGTTGCTTTTCTTCTTCAGTAGAACGAATAACTTCGCCCGGTAAAACTGTTGGCGAACCATCTTTTCCAAGGAAAGTGTTTACACCAATAATGGGGTATTCTCCTGTATGTTTCAACCATTCATAATGCATGCTTTCTTCCTGAATTTTAGAGCGTTGGTACATCGTTTCCATCGCGCCCAAAACGCCGCCTCTTTCTGTAATTCGGTCGAATTCTGCATAAACGGCTTCTTCTACCAAGTCGGTCAATTCTTCAATAATAAAGGAACCTTGCAACGGATTTTCATTTTTCGCCAAACCTAATTCCTTGTTGATAATCAACTGAATTGCCATAGCTCTTCTTACCGATTCTTCGGTTGGAGTCGTAATCGCTTCGTCATAAGCATTCGTGTGTAGGGAATTACAGTTGTCGTAAATTGCATACAATGCTTGAAGCGTTGTTCTGATGTCATTAAAATCAATTTCCTGTGCGTGAAGCGAACGTCCTGACGTTTGGATATGGTATTTCAGCATTTGCGAACGCTCATCAGCACCATATTTGTATTTCATAGCCTTCGCCCAGATTCTTCTGGCAACGCGTCCAATCACGGCATATTCCGGATCTACACCGTTGGAAAAGAAGAAAGAAAGGTTTGGTGCAAAAGCATTAATGTCCATTCCTCTGGAAAGGTAATATTCCACATAGGTGAAACCATTAGCCAAAGTAAACGCCAATTGCGAGATCGGATTTGCGCCGGCTTCTGCAATGTGATAACCGGAAATGGAAACCGAATAAAAATTTCGCACTTTTTCTTTGATAAAATATTCCTGAACGTCTCCCATTAATCTCAAGGCAAATTCAGTGGAAAAAATACAGGTGTTCTGGGCTTGATCTTCTTTGAGGATATCAGCCTGAACCGTTCCGCGCACAGTTGCAATGGTTTCTGCTTTGATTTTGGCGTAAGTTTCGGCATCTAAAATTTCATCACCGGTAATTCCCAATAATTTTAAACCTAAACCATTGTTGGAAGGTGGCAATTCTCCGTTGTAGGAAGGTCTTTTTAAACCTTTATCGTCAAATTTTTCTTTAAGTTTTTGTTCTACTTTATCCCAAAGATTATTTTCTTCAATATATTTTTCACAATTTTGATCAATCGCAGCGTTCATAAAAAATGCCAATAGCATCGGAGCAGGACCGTTAATCGTCATTGAAACCGACGTTAAAGCATTAATTAAATCAAACCCTGAATAGAGTTTTTTCGCATCATCTAATGTTGCAATAGAAACTCCGGCATTTCCGATTTTGCCATAAATATCCGGTGGAAGCGCAGGGTCTTGTCCATATAAAGTCACAGAATCAAATGCTGTTGAAAGTCTTTTGGCCGGCATTTCTGCAGAAACGTAATGGAAACGACGGTTGGTTCTTTCCGGACCACCTTCTCCTGCAAACATTCTGGTTGGATCTTCTCCGGTTCTTTTAAATGGATAAATTCCTGCAGTGTAAGGAAATTCTCCGGGAACGTTTTCTTGGCTCTTCCAACGGATGAGGTCGCCCCAATCTTGAAATTTCGGCAATGCAATTTTTGGAATTTTCAAACCGGAAAGAGATTCTGAAGTGGTATTGACCTTAATTTCTTTTCCACGTACAAAATAGGAATAAGTATCAGCCTTCATTTCCTCTTTAAAACGGTGCCAACCGTGGAGGAACGCAGTATTTTCTTCAGTTAAATTTTTTTTGGTTTTAATAAAAACTTTTTCCAGTTTTTCGGAAGCGGCTTCATCATCAGTAATAAAGGATTTAGCACCGTCTATCATATAAAGCTTTTGGGCAATTTTTGCCTGCTCTTCCGAAGTTTTGTCGTAGCCTTTGTTGTTTTCTACAATTTCAGAAAGGTAACGCACTCTTTTTGGCGGAATTACTGTGGTGTCATCAGAAACGTTCTGCTCCACATATTCGTTGAATTTTTCAGCTTCACCGTTATTATTCTGTTGAAGGGTTTCATTAATCTTCTTAATAAGAGCATTATAAACTTCTGTCGTTCCCCAATCGTTAAATTGTGATGCTTTTGTGGAATAGACTGGCATATTTTCTAATGGTTGATCAAATGCCGTATGATTTCTCTGGAATTGTTTTCTAACTGCCTGAAGTGCATCTAAAGCGCCACGCTTATCAGATTTATTTAAAACCACCAAATCAGCATAATCCAACATATCAATTTTTTCCAACTGTGTTGATGCTCCGTACTCTGGCGTCATGACATACATTGAAACATCAGCAATTTCAGTAATTTCTGAACCAGATTGTCCAATACCTGACGTTTCCAATATAATCAAGTCTGGTTGCGCCAATTTCAATACATTTAAAGCTGAATGAATGTATGGCGAAACCGAAACATTATTCTCACGCGTTGCCATAGAACGCATATATACACGCTTATCGTTGATAGAATTCATGCGAATTCTGTCACCCAATAATGCGCCGCCTGTTTTCTTTTTGGAGGGGTCTACAGAAATAATGGCAATTTTTTTATCCGGGTTTGAGCGTAAAAATCTGCGCACCAATTCATCTGTTAAAGAGGATTTTCCAGCGCCTCCGGTTCCGGTGATTCCAATAATTGGGATGTTTGAATTTTTAGATTTTTCATCAATCTCTTTTACCAAATCTTCTTTTTCATCCGAGAAATTTTCAACGGCTGAAATTACCTGTGCAATGGATTTTGAATCTTCAAACTTAATGTTATTCAAATCGGAAACGGTAACCTCTGAACCTGTGGCAAAATCAGATTGTCGCACCAAATCATCAATCATTCCCTGCAAACCAAGCTCACGACCATCATCCGGAGAGTAAATTCTGTTGATGCCATAATTCATCAAATCCTTAATTTCTTCAGGAAGAATTACACCGCCTCCACCACCAAAAATCTTGATTTGTGGAGCGCCTTTTTCTCTTAATAGGTCATAAATGTATTTGAAATATTCGTTGTGTCCGCCTTGATAAGAGGTGAGAGCAATAGCATTTGCATCTTCCTGAATGGCTGTGTTCACCACTTCTTCCGCAGATTTGTCGTGCCCAAGGTGAATGACTTCACAGCCTGTTCCTTGGATAACGCGACGCATAATATTAATAGCAGCATCGTGCCCATCGAAAAGGGAAGCTGCGGTTACGATTCTTACTTTGTTTTTTGGCTCGTACTTTTGAGTTTCCATATAAAATTGTAGAAAAATTGTGGATTTTTCAAAGATACATAATCTTGAAATTCTGTCATGTTGGCCTTCTCATTAATTTAAGGCTCTAGACCAGAAGATTTTATTTTATTAAACTATTTTGTTGTTGTAAAACTAAAAAAATGTGGGTAAATTTTAGACGAAGTCGTTAAGAAATTTATCCATATTTTTTTAGCAATTCCCATAACT
>JAEXAR010000018.1 GCA_023394415.1 Bacteroidota bacterium | reverse complement strand
TCAATAAAGAATTGATGTTAAGAACAAACCAATTTCCCATATTTTCTTTCAACTGAATCTCCAACTCCAAAGCAATGGTATTGAAACGAATGTTGTATTTTTCGTCTAAATATTTCATCGCTCGATCATAAATGGTTTTAGAAGGTGTATCAGATTGATACAAGAATTTTTCTTCGTTCATACGTTTTTTAAATTATGGAAGGAAACCAATTTTTTTAATGTTTGTACTTTATTTCCAAGTAAAACAAACTTTTAAGCCTAACTGTCGTCACAGTTAGGCTTTATTTTTTGCGTAAAGAAAATTCTAATGCTTCTTGTTGAATTTCATCATTGGATTTATGGCTGTTTTTTAGCAACCATTCATCTATTTTTTTTCGTTCAAAAAATAGAATTTTTCCCGAAGGTTTTGAAAATGGAATAGAATTATTATGAACTAATTTGTAGATGTAAGATTTCTTGAAGCCGGTATAATCTGATAGCTCTTCTACATTAAGAATTGTCTTTAGTCCGAAAATATGCTTTTCAATTCGGTTGAGTTTGTGGATGATGATTTCGTTATTTTCCATCTGTTTCTTTTATTCGATTTAACGAAGCAAAAGTCAGAATGAAAAACTACAAATACAATACAGTCAAGCACTTGTGGGCTAAATAAGACTAATTTGGACTAATTTGGATTGCCAAAAGTCTAAAAAAGATTAATTTGGATTAGTTTGGACTACAAAACGATTTTCATCAAATTTTATAGAAAAACGAGAATTTTTAAATTTCAATATTTAATTCTGGTATCATTTCAGCAGCTTCTCTAGCTTTAGAATCTACAATTTTAGCGTAAATCTGTGTTGTTCTCAATTCTCTATGACCCAATCTTTTTGAAACGGTATAAATATCTGCACCATTTTCCAAAAGTAAAACAGCATTTGTGTGTCTTGCTGAATGAAAAGTAATATGCTTAGGAACTGCTGCACGATTACACCAACGGATAATTTCAGTATTGTACGTCATCCCATATTTCAAACCTCGAAAAACTCTTTCTTGTGGAGCTTGTCTGTCTCCCAATAATTCTCTGGCTTGTTTTGAAATATACAAATACTCGACGCCATCCGTTTTTTCTTGTCTAAAATTTACCTTACTTAGTTCTCCTTCATCTCTAACTTCTGACCACATTAAAGTATTGATATCCGACCAACGAAGCCCAGATAAACACGAAAAAAGAAAAGCTTTTTTCAAAACTGGATATTTACATTCAGCATTTGCAAGCGATTGTAATTCATCAAAAGTAAGATATTCCCTTTGACTTTCCGCTTGTTCAAAGGATTTTATTTTTGAAGCATAATTTATAGATAAATACCCATCATCAAAAGCTCTGCGCAAAGCAGCTTTAAACTTATTGAAGTAGGAATATTTTGAATTCTGTGAAAGTGGTATATTGCTTTTGGTTAAAGCTTCATTATCAAAATAAGCACGAACTTTTTTAATAAAACTTTCATCAATTTCATCAAAAGTAAAATGTGGGGAAACTATTTTTTTAAGATGTTGAAATGTAGAAAACCAATTGCCGTAGTTGTTGGAAGAATCTTGCTTCATTTTTTCATCGGTCAATTCCTCGAAGAATTTTAAGAAAGTTCTTTTGGATTTCGCAGTATTCCTAATATCAAACTTTCCCTGAACAAATTCTGCTTTTCGAATTGCCAAAACATTTTCAGCAAATTCAAGTCCTTGTTTATTATGTTTTTTTTCGGCTACAGATTTTGGATCTGAATAAAGATAAGTATCTAAGTTTTCAAAACTTCGTAAATGTCTTCTTTTTCCATTACCAGAAAGTTCCGAACCACGATAAAACTCTATTGATAAACTTATTCTCCCGTCTTTCAGTTTTCTTTTGTTTAATGATATTTTCATAAATTAAATATTGTACTAATTTGTACTACTTTAATTTGTTTAAAATATAAAAGTAGTACATAATTGGTAACAAAGGTACAAACAAAGATTAAAATACGAAAGTAAAATAATTATAAATAGTTGATAATCAAACAAAAGAAATCAAAAGAAATCAAAAGAAACACATTTTATTTCCCGATACAAAACTTGCTGAAAATATTACCTAAAACTTCGTCGTTGGTAAACTCTCCGGATATTTCGCCGAGATGTTCTAAAGCGTAGCGAAGTTCATACGCCAATAATTCCGTATGGAAACTTTGGGTGGTGGCTTCTTTCACACGTTTTACCGATTCTAATGATTTTTGTAATGCTTCGTAATGACGTTGGTTCGTGATGATGACATTGCTTTCGTCGGTTTTCAGAGTTTCTACGAAGTTAGAAAGTTCGGCTTTAAGTAAGTCGAGATTATGGTTTTCTTTGGCAGAGATTTGGATAAAAGTTGGGTGTCCGAAGTCCGAAGTCCGAAGATTTTTTAGAATTTCGGTTTGAAATTTTTCTTCAATATTTTTTGAAAATTCGGGTGTATTTTTGTCAATCGAAGCTTTATCAGTTTTGGTCAGGCAAATTATCACTTTTAAATCCGGACGATAAAGTTCTTTCAACATCAAAATATCTTCCGAAATATCATTGGAATTAGAATCGATAAGATATACTAAAATCTGAGCGTTTTCTACTTTTTCTTTGGCTTTTTCCACGCCAATTTTTTCGATTTCATCGGTGGTTTCACGCAAACCTGCGGTATCAATTAATCTAAAAGCATTTCCTTTGATGTGCAATACTTCTTCAATCGTGTCGCGCGTTGTTCCGGCAATGTCTGAAACAATGGCACGTTCTTCTTTTAATAAAGCATTGAGAAGCGTCGATTTTCCGGCATTTGGTTTTCCAATAATGGCAACGGCAACTCCATTTTTGATAGCGTTTCCGTATTGAAAGCTGTCGATTAAGGATTTTAATTTTTCTTCAATTCGATCCAGCAACATATTGAGTGCAGTTCTGTCGGCAAATTCGACATCTTCTTCTGCAAAATCGAGTTCTAATTCTACCAAAGATGTAAAATTCAATAAATCAGCTCTCAAATCTGAAATTTCATTTGTTATTCCGCCTTTTAATTGATTCAGCGCTACTTTTCTTGAGGCTTCATTTTCACTCGCAATCACATCGGCAATGGCTTCCGCCTGAGAAAGGTCGATTCTACCATTCATAAAAGCGCGCATCGTGAATTCTCCGGCTTTTGCCATTCTTGCACCGTTTTTTATTAAAACTTCAAGAATTCTCTTTGCTATATGAGGAGAACCGTGAAAGGAGATTTCAACAGAATTTTCAGTCGTAAAAGTCTTCGGAGCGTGAAAAACAGAAATCATTACTTCATCGATGATTTGGTTATTGGTTGTTGGTTGTTGGTTGTCTGTTTTATCAACAATAAAACCGTAATGAACTGTATGAGAATCAACTTTTTCCAGATTTTTTCCCTCAAAAACTTTGTTAACAATTTCAAACGATTTCTCCCCCGAAACTCTTATAATTCCGATCGCTCCAATTCCGTTGGCAGTTGCCAAAGCACAAATAGTGTCGTGATTCATAACACAAAAATAAGGAAAAAGAACGTTAGCCCAGTTTTCTGTTTTTATTGCCTACAAAATCTGTCTTTAAATAAATTTAAAAAAAAATAACCAAAGCCTGAACTTTGGTTACCTCTGAATTTTATAAGGTTTCGCTTAGAAAATCTCTCTCCCTGAAAAATGAAAATTAGCTTCAATTAATGCATTTTCATCAGAATCTGAACCATGTACTGCATTTTCGCCAACGCTTCTTGCAAACATTTTTCTGATGGTACCTTCTGCAGCATCTGCAGGATTGGTAGAACCAATTAAAGTTCTGAAATCTTCAACAGCATTATCTTTCTCTAAAACCGCTGCAACGATTGGGCCTGAAGACATAAACTCTACCAACTCACCATAAAAAGGTCTTTCTGAGTGTACTGCATAGAACTTTTGAGCATCTGCCACAGTAAGTTGAGTAAGTTTCATGGCTTTAAATTTGAAGCCTGCTTCAGAAATTTTACCAAGAATTGCTCCAATATGACCATCTGCAACTGCATCCGGCTTAATCATCGTAAAAGTGATATTTGACATATATTTTAAATTTTGTGTGGCAAATTTACAAAATACTTATTACATTTGTATTGAAAATTCGTTGAGCGAATTATTGCTTTTTTTGGCACGAAAATTGTTAAATAAAAGCAGATTCTCATGTTTAATTTGAGTTTTCATGGTTATTAGTTTTTACCCAGCTTCGGCTGGGTTTTTTGTTGGATTTATAAAAGGGAAATGCAAATTTTGATTAATGTAAGAATCAAAAATTTTTTAAGAAAAACTAACCAAATCTAGAATCTGAAGCCTGTTCTTCTGCTTCTTCCATTAATTTCAGATAATTGAAATATCGTGATTCTTCAATTTCACCATTTTCGATAGAATTTATAACTGCACACTTTGGCTCATTGATATGAAGACAATTGTGAAATTTACAATTTCTCCCAGTTTCAAAAATTTCAGGGAAATAATGTTGTATCTCTTCTTTTTGTACATCAATCATAGCAAATTCACGAACTCCGGGGGTATCAATAACCACACCTCCAAAATTCCAAAAATGCATTTGCGCAAAGGTTGTGGTGTGCTTTCCCTTAAGATGTGTTTCAGATATTTCACCTGTTTTCAAATTCAAATCTGGTTGTAACGCATTTATTAAGGTCGATTTTCCACTTCCTGAATGCCCAAAAAATACTGAAGTTTTATCCTGAACACTTTCCTGAAGCAAATTTAAATTCAGTTTAGAATAAGAAGAAATTTCTAAAGTTTTATACCCAATATTTTGGTAAATCGCTTCAATATCATTTACAATTTCAGCTTCCTCATCATTCAGTACATCCATTTTATTAAAAAGAATCAGCGGTACTATGTTATATGCTTCACAACATGCTAAAAAACGATCTAGAAAACCAAGAGAAGTTTCAGGATGCTTTAAAGTAAATATAAAACAGGCTAAATCGATATTGGATGCAATAATATGGGCTTCTTTGGAGAGATTTACAGATTTACGGATGAGATAATTTTTGCGAGGTTCTATCTTGGTAATCCAAGCGATATCATCTTTCTCCAGCTGAAATTCAACCAAATCCCCAACTGCCAAAGGATTTGTAAGACGTGTTTTTATAAGTTTAAATTTCCCTCTGATACGGGCTTCATATACAGTTTTAGCTTCAGTATCCATTACTTGATACCAACTTCCTGTAGATTTTATAATAAGCCCTTTGTAAACCATAAAAAGAAAGGGCTAAATTAATGAATTAATCTAACAATGTAAACCCTATTCAAAGATGATACATTAGAAATAATCTTTGGCTAAAGCCTTTTTTGTTTTGACATAATAAAAAACGGGCTAAAGCCCGTTTATATTGAATATTTTACACTGATTTATTTTAATCAGCTTATAATTTTAAAATCTTGTATTCAAACTTATTTATTAATCATCACACTGTTCTGTACTTCAATGGATTCTTCGTGAATAGCTTTGAATACTTTTTCGATAAATTCTTTTGACATTCCGGTTTCATCAGCCTTCATTATGGCGTAATCTGTAATAACTTTCCAACGCTCGGGCTGAAAAATAGCAATGTTATTTTCCTTTTTTACTGTTCCAATTTTTTCCGAGATTTTCATTCGATCAGCTAAAAGTTGTATCAGCTGGAAATCAATATCTGAAATCAAAGTTCTGTGCTGCCCTAATTGATCTTCATAACCAGAACTGTCAGAATTTCTGATTTGTAGATTAGAAATCATCTTTGCCAAAACTTCTGGCGTAATTTGCTGGGCAGCATCACTCCAAGCTTCATCCGGCGCACAATGCGTTTCAATCATTGCACCATGATAACCTACATTTAATGCTTCCTGTGCAATATCTGCAAGTCCGGTTCTGTTACCACAAATATGTGATGGATCCACAATCATCGGGATATTGGGAAACTGATTTTTAAAATCAATGGCAATTTGCCAGTTGGGAATATTTCTATATTTGGTTTTTTGATAACTTGAAAATCCTCTGTGTATGGCTCCAAGATTGGTAATTCCTTGACCTAAAAGTCTTTCCATAGCACCAATCCAAAGTGCTAAATCGGGATTTACAGGATTTTTCACCAAAACCGGTTTATCTGTTCCACGCAAAGCCACGGCAATTTCCTGCACTGTAAAAGGATTTACTGTTGAGCGCGCTCCAATCCAAAGAATATCAACATCGGCTTCCAATGCAGCAAAAACATGATGAGCATTGGCTACTTCTGTAGCAGTTTTAAAACCGAATTCTTCCTTAACTTTCTTCAACCAATTTAATCCTATAACACCAACGCCTTCAAAACCATTCGGCTTGGTTCTTGGCTTCCAAATTCCGGCTCTGAAAACGGGAACATTCGCACTAGTTTCTTTTATTTGTCTTGCGGTTTCAAGCATTTGCGCTTCACTTTCCGCACTGCAAGGACCTGCAATAATCAGGGGTTTGTTGAATTCGTTAATCCACTCGTTTTTTAAATCTTTTAGTTCCATCTTCTTTCAGCTGCAAATTCCTTTCGGCTTTCCGCAAAAAATTAAGTTTAATAGTAAAATTTTGATACAAATAAAGAAAATAATTATGAAAAATCAAATTTAAAAAAATCATCCAAATCCCTCAACACAGGATTTTTCTCTGCCATCTTTTCAAATAAGCTGCGTTTGGTGATAATCTCAACCTTCAGCGCAGTATCCATTTTGTATTCGATTTTGATACGATGATGATTGACTTTTCTTTTAAAATGATTAAAAAAATCAGCTTGAACCTTATCAAATTCGGCCTTTGCAGTATCCGAAGGATAATTGACGTAAATGGTATCTTCATCAATTTTAGAGAATTTGAATCCGTTGATAGCGCTATAAAGTATACTATCTTTTTTGCGGATATCTTCTAAAAAAGATGCCCATTGATTACGTAAATCGGTTTCTGTAAAGTGATTGTTGGGTAGTTCTTCTTCTTTGGCTTCCGTAAAAAGGGTTTGCTCCGCTTCTTCCTTTTTATTTAAAGCCTCTGTTATGCTGAATTTTGAAGTTTTTTTGCCATTGGAAATAGGAGTCTGCACTTTTTGCAGTGGTTCCTGCTCTTGCTTAATTGTTACAGGCTTTGCTTCAGATTTTTTAGACTGTACTTCTTTATGTTCAATTAATTCTTTTGAAGCCTGCTTAAGAAGAGGCGCGAGAATCAGGATTTTTTTTTTTTAGAATCCGCTCCGTTTACCGAAAGTGAAGCCAATTGCATTAGAGCAATTTCAACCGTTAATCTCGGATTTTTGGAGTTTTTATAATTGATGTCAGCGTGATTGCAGATTTCTATCGCATCAATCAATTCCTGTGCAGACCAATTTTTACTTTGTGCGCCAAATTTTTCTTTGGTTTTCTCTCCTACTTCAATTAAATTTAAGGTTGTTGGGTTTTGCGCCATCATCAAATCTCTAAAGTGGCTTCCCAAGCCTCCGATAAAGATATGTGGATCAAACCCTTTCTTAACAATATCATTAAAAGCTGAAAGAACTCCCGGAATATCGTTAGCTTTTGCTAAATCCGCAATTTTGAGATATTGGTCGTAATCGAGAATATTAAGAACTTCAGCAGCTTTGGCCAAAGTAATATTTTTTTGGGTGAAAGTTGCCAGCCTATCGAAGATAGAAAGGGCATCACGAAGTGCGCCATCTGCTTTTTGAGCGATAAGATACAACGCATCATCTTCATAGGTCACTTCTTCTTTCTCTGCAATTTTTCTTAAATGCTCCTGAATGTCTTCAATAGTGATTCTTTTAAAATCATAAATCTGACATCTTGAAAGAATCGTAGGAATGATTTTATGCTTCTCAGTCGTTGCTAAAATGAAAATGGCGTGTGCAGGCGGTTCTTCCAAAGTTTTCAAGAAGGCATTGAACGCTGCGGAAGACAACATATGCACCTCATCAATAATATAAACCTTGAATTTTCCAACCTGTGGCGCAAAACGAACCTGGTCTATAAGTTCACGAATATCATCCACTGAATTGTTGGATGCCGCATCTAATTCATAGATGTTGTAAGCAAAACCATCTTCGGAAGTTGAACCGTCTTTTTCGTTAATTTTTCGGGCTAAAATTCTTGCACAAGTCGTTTTACCAACACCACGAGGACCGCAGAACAATAAAGCTTGTGCTAACTGACTGTTATCAATTGCGTGTTCCAAAGTATCAGTAACGTGAGACTGCCCTACAACAGTATCAAACTCTTGCGGACGGTATTTTCGTGCGGATACGATGAAATTTTCCATTGGTCAAAAATATTGAATTTTTTTAGATTTTGAAACTGCTTTCGATGGTAAAAAGGGAAAGTTATTAACAAAAAAATCCTTTCATAGATTTGAAAGAATTTAATTTTCTAAATTTAATTGAATGTGCAAACTTCATATAATTAATCTCCAATTCTGATACAATGAAAATTATGAAAGAAAACTTTCCAAGGTGTATTAGAAATTTCCGGCCTTTCAGAAACCGGGAAGAATGTTTTAACCATATGTCTGAAAGTAATTATATGGCCTTCTGTTAGATTTGCAATAATCGTCCTTTCCGGATTAGGAACTTGTTCTACAAATTGTAGCCTGTATTCTTCAAGGAATGAAAACCCCGGAAATTGCTCAAAAACTATTTATCTCCTATCATACTGTGGAAAATCACAAGAAAAATTTAAGAACGAAAACCCATACCAATACTTCAGGCGAACTTATCAGTTTTATTCTAAAAAACCATTTAATATAAAAAAAACACCGCAAAAAATTTGCGGTGTTTTCAATTTTATAAAAAGCATATTACATTCCAAGAATTCTTACATCAATTCTTCTGTTCAAAGCCTTGCATTCATCAGTATCATTAGCTTCGCACACAGGATATTGTGAACCGTAGCCTTCTGCTTCTACTCTTTCAGGAGCAATTCCCATTTCAAGAAGTTTCAGTTTTGCTGTTTTTGCTCTTAATTCTGAAAGTTTTTGGTTGGTAGCTTCATTCCCGGAATTATCCGTGTATCCACCTAATTTCACTTTCATATTTGGATAAGCCTTCATAATTTCAGCAAGATTCTGAAGATTAGCCTCAGAACCTGGAACAATGTCACTGCTTCCACTGGCGAAGAACAAGTTTTCAACCGTGTACCAATCACTTTCATTCAGGATAGATTTATCTTGAATTTTCACCTTGTTATAAAGATCGTTCATTTGACTGTTAGAACCTAAACCAATCATTTTTTTATTGGTTAACTGAATTTCTTGAATATCACCAGTATCGTAAACAAAATCACCTTCTTCGTTGATGCCACCTTTAACTTCAGAAAGTTTCACATTTGCTGATGTAGAATCGGTTTTTAGACCTGTTGCTCCAGCCAATGTTCCTGCTGTGATTTGTTTGCCATCTATTCTCGCCGTTAATTTTTCAATTTGTTCAGCTCTACTTTTTTCGATTTTATCTTTGTGCAGCATTGCTAAAGTTGGAGCAACAACCAAAGAAACAATACTCATCAATTTAATTAAAATATTCATTGATGGGCCTGAAGTATCTTTAAAAGGATCTCCCACAGTGTCACCTGTAACCGACGCTTTGTGCATATCTGAACCTTTGTAATGCATTTCACCATTTACTTCAACACCTTTTTCAAAAGATTTTTTAGCATTATCCCAAGCACCGCCAGCATTATTCTGGAACATTCCCATTAAAACACCTGAAACAGTAGCTCCCGCAAGGAAACCACCCAAAACTTCTGGTCCCCAAATAAATCCTACTAAAAGAGGGCTAATAATTGCAATAGAACCCGGAAGTAACATTTTTTTAATAGAAGCGTCAGTTGAAATTTCAACACACTTTTCATATTCAGGTTCAGCTTTTCCTTCCAAAATTCCCGGAATTTCTCTAAACTGCCTTCTTACTTCTTCTACCATTGCCATCGCTGCTTTACCAACTGCTGTAATGGCTAAGGAAGAAAAGATAAACGGAATCATCGCTCCTACAAATAAACCTGAAAGTACATCAGCCTTGTAAACATCAATCCCATCAATTCCTGCTATACCCACATAAGCTGCAAATAATGCCAAAGCCGTTAATGCTGCAGAGGCAATTGCAAAACCTTTCCCAGTGGCAGCAGTTGTGTTACCAACGGCATCTAAAATATCTGTTCTCTCGCGAACGTCTTTTGGTAACTCACTCAATTCAGCAATACCACCAGCATTATCAGCAATCGGTCCAAAAGCATCAATTGCCAACTGCATTGCTGTTGTTGCCATCATACCTGCTGCTGCAATGGCAACACCATAAAGCCCGGCACATAAATAAGAACCCCAAATACCGGCTGCTAAAACCATAATGGGCAACAAGGTAGATTCCATACCGATAGATAAACCACCGATAATGTTGGTGGCGTGTCCTGTACTGGATTGTTTTACAATGCTTTTCACAGGTCTTTTCCCCATTGCAGTGTAATATTCAGTAATGATACTCATCAAAGTTCCCACTACCAAACCAACCATAATTGCCCCGAAAACTCCCATTTTTGTGAATTCAAATCCACGTAACTCCATAGTATCCGGAAGAAGATAATTAGTAAGAAAATATGAGGAAATCGCTACCAGAACAATACTTCCCCAGTTTCCGAAATTTAGAGCGTTCTGCACTTTATGAGTATCGTGTTCTGCATCTTCGCCAATTCTAACAAAGAAAGTTCCTATGATAGAAAAGATAATTCCGATACCAGCAATTAACATTGGTAAAAGTATGGGCGCAAATCCTCCGAAAGAATCATTAGAAATAGTTTCTCTACCCAAAACCATTGTTGCCAAAACAGTAGCAACATAAGAACCAAATAAATCGGCACCCATACCTGCAACGTCACCAACATTGTCACCAACATTATCCGCAATAGTTGCTGGGTTTCTTGGATCATCTTCAGGAATTCCTGCTTCTACTTTGCCAACAAGGTCTGCACCTACGTCAGCAGCTTTAGTATAAATACCGCCGCCAACTCTGGCAAAAAGTGCTATAGATTCTGCTCCAAGAGAAAATCCTGTCAGAATTTCGATAGCTCTTTCCATTTCTTCAGAATGTGTAGCAGCTCCCGGTGCAATAAGTTGTTTGATAATTAAATAAAGTGATCCCAAGCCTAAAACTGCTAATCCTGCGACACCCATACCCATAACAGATCCTCCAGTAAAGGAAACTTTTAATGCTTTGGATAATGATGTTCTAGCAGCTTCTGCCGTTCTCACGTTTGCTTTTGTGGCAATTTTCATCCCGATATAACCGGCTGTTGCACTGAAAATAGCACCTGCTACGAATGCTAAACCAATACTCCAGTGCGATTTTTCGTTACTGAAACCCATTAGTGCAAGCAATACTGCAACAATGACCACAAAATAAGCAAGAATTTTGTACTCTGCATGTAAAAAAGCCATAGCTCCGTCAGCAATATGTCCGCTGATGGAACGCATCTTTTCATTTCCTGCATCTTGCTTACTAACCCAAGAACTTTGGACAAAGGTATAGACTAGCGCTACCAGCCCAAAGATTGGGATTAAAATGAATAAATCCATAAAATAAGTTTTTTGTTAATGATGTGTTAAATATAACAATTCTTCATTTAAGAATTAATAATTCTTAAGAATAAATTTTTATACGAACTTGCTATAACAAAAAAGACAGGCTAATTTTCCTGTCTTTTAATTCTATATTAATAATTGGCTGATTAATATCCTCCAAACTTATTAGCATAATCAGTTCTTGAAGCTTCAATTACTTTTTTAGCGTGCTCTGAACCGTACACATCATCAATTCTACATTTTGCAGGTTCGTCGGGAAGGTTTTTGTAAGTAAGGAAGTAATGTTTTAATCTTTTCACTTCGGCTTCAGGAAGTTCAGAAATATCTCTTACATGCCCAAAAGCGTGATCGCCAACCATTACAGCAACAATCTTATCATCAGCTTCTCCTTTATCAATCATTTTAAAACCACCAATTGGAATTGCTTCCATCAAAAGTCCACCAGAGTGAATGTTATGCGAACTCAATACACAAATATCCAAAGGGTCTAAATCTCCCATTTCTACATCTTCGGATCCATTTTCGATAGCAAGTCTCTTCACTTCATCATGACAATACGTTCTAGGAATAAAACCATACAAAGCCGGAATAATATTTGAAAACTGTTGAGGACGGTCTACTTTAAGATATCCGGTCAATTTATCAATTTCATATTTAATGGTGTCTGAAGGTACAATTTCAATAAAGACATTTACGACCTCCGGAGAGTTTTTCCCGGCAGAAATTCCGTGCCACGGATGAGCTTTAAAATTAGGAATCATTCTATTTGTTATTTTATTATTTACCAAGTATTAAAGTATCACGACGAAGATCCTCAATGGTTTGCGAGATAAAGTCTTCACCGTTTACATAATTCATAAGAAATATCGTTTTGTAATCTTCAAGATCCGTTTCCGAACTTAAATTTTCATACGTCTTATGAGCCAACTGTATAATATTATTTTTAGCTGTAGTGATGTTTTGCCACGAGATTTTTGAAATATACAGTTGTTGGGATGAATTATAATCGAATTCTTCAGCAATTGATTTTTCTGTAAGATAGAGAAATTCGTGAGGTTTTAGGGTTTTATCAAATTTATTTACCAAGTTGGAAGGTTTTATCCTTTCTAAAAAAAGTGTCATCCTTTCATAAGCCTGCATTCTATTATCAATACCCGATTTT
This sequence comes from Bacteroidota bacterium, assembly GCA_023394415.1. Classification (GTDB taxonomy): domain Bacteria; phylum Bacteroidota; class Bacteroidia; order Flavobacteriales; family Weeksellaceae; genus Planobacterium. The sequence continues at coordinate 22,463 of JAEXAR010000018.1, read as the reverse complement.
ACTGTGAGAAGCTGTATTTCCTTTTGTTTGAGAGAGATATAAGTAAATACAAACTGCCTTAGTAAAACCAAAAAAGGTATAGCAATTATAAATGCTGCTGCATAAGGTAAATACTGTGAAAAATCCATACTAAATTTAAGACTGCAAAATTAGTAAATAAATATGTTTTATGTATTTTTACTTTAATAATATTTTGAAATATGTCTTTTAGGAATTATGTATCAAAAATCAGCTTTGCAATTAATCATTCTGTTGATGTAAAATCTTTTTTTAGACTCCTTATAAATTCAAAAAGATATAGCACTAATTTTAAGAGTAACAGCTTAAATCCATTTAATAAAGAAATCAAAATCTACAAACTAAATTTTGAAAAGCCAACAGACTTGAAAATTCGAACTTTCAGTGGTGATTTTGATGTGTTTTATGAAGTATTCTGGCGGAAGATGTATGAGATTCCTGAAAATTATCTTCAAAATCCTAAAGTTATCATCGATTTGGGTGCTCACGCCGGATATACTGCAGTTTTCTTTGGGCTAAAATATCCGAATGCTAAAATATTTTCTGTTGAAGCCTCACCTAAAAATTATGAGGTTTTAAAATGGAATGCTTCTAAATTTAACAATATAAAAGTTTATAATAATGCCGTTTACCACACGCAAACCTCAATAGGTTTCGAAGATTCTTCAATTTCTTATAATCAGAAAATTAGCGAAAGATCTACGAGCAAAATAGATACGATTACGATTGATAAAATTTTATCTGAAAACCAAATTCAGGAAGTAGATTTATTAAAAGTGGATATTGAAGGTGCAGAAAAAGAACTTTTTTCGAAAAATAAAGAATGGCTACACAAAGTAAGAAACATCATTATTGAGTTGCATCATCCTTATGAAATTGAAAATTTAGAAAATGATCTAAAAGATTTTGGATTCACAATTATTAATCCTCCTTCCGGTGGATTAAAAAATATTTTTGCCTTTAGAAAATAATTTAATAGCCTTTGCAATGACCTTTTTTTTGGAATTCCTGATGTAGGCATATTTTTTTTCAACTGGTCTAAATCCTTTAAAAAATTCTTTAACATTAGGTAAATCACTTCCCTCAAAATCAAAAATTTTATCTTCAATACAGTTTTCAATGGCTTTGTCTATTAAAACCGAAGAACCAGCTAACTTAATGGTTTCAGGTTTATTGAAGGTTCCTAAAAGCGCAACCGTAGATTGATCTTCATAAATCGCCAATAAATTAATCACTTCTCCATTTAAGATAAAGGCCGGAAATTTAATAAGTTTCTTCTCATAAAACCTTCTGAAAATATCCAAAAAGCCTTCCATACCTTTTTCGTTTTCGTGGCCTTTAATATTATCTTTAATAAAAGTAGAAGCTGTAATAAAGTCCAGATCTTTTTGTTGAGATTGATCTTTCACCCAATCATCTTGTCGGAGTTTGCGTTTTCTTTTGGGTGAATATTTTTGTCTTACATTTTGATAGCTATCCGAAAAAATAATATAATTATTTCGCTTCATTAGCGACTCCGAAAAGGCATTATGTTCATTAAAAGCGTAATACCATACAATAAAATTTTCCTTTAGAAAACTTAAAAATTTGTCATTCAGCTCTTTGTCATCTTTTGCTGAAAATACACCTAACTGCTGACAAAGTTTGGGATTCAGAACCACTTTTAATCCTTTTTTTTTTGAAAAAGGAATCGGCATTACTGCTTCGTAATCTCCTTTAACCAGCAAGTCCCAATTTTTATTGGATGTTATCTCAAGGAATTGCTTTGTTGCACAGTACTTATACTGTTCAGAATTTTCTAAACATTGTGTGTATTTTTCAAAATCAATTTCATGATATTTCAGGAATTTAATCATAATAAACCTTCATCAGCAAAACTGAAATAAGACGTTTGATTCAAAATTAAATGATCAATTAGAATAATATTGAGAATTTTTCCCGCTTCCAAAGCTTGCTTGGTAATTCTACGATCTTCTTCACTAGGTTTTAAATTACCGGAAGGGTGATTGTGTGCTAGAAATACACCAGTAGCAAAATGCTCCAAAGCTGTTTTGTAAAGTGTACGAACATCAACAATAGAGCCCGAAATACCTCCCGCTGTAAGTTGTGTGATGTGGAGAACTTTATTATTGGTATTGACAAAAATAGCCCAAACTTCTTCTGTCTGTAAATCTGAAAGATAAGGTTGAAAAATCTGAAATGCATCTGCAGAACTTTTGATTTTTTTCCTATCGGGAACTTCCTGTGATGCTCGCCTTCTTCCTATTTCAAGAGCTGCAGCGATAGAAATAGCTTTGGCTTCACCTATCCCATTAAATTTCATTAGATCTTTAATGGTTAATTGGCTCAATTGATGCCAATTATGATCAACGGATTTCAAAATTCTTCTCCCTAAATCTACAGCGCTTTCTTCTCTGTTTCCGCTACCCATAATAATGGCTAAAAGTTCGGCATCCGAAAGTGAATTTTTGCCTTTCAACAAAAATTTTTCTCTCGGTCTGTCATCTTCAGCTAGAAATTTTATGGACATAGATTAAGTTGTGATTATGGTATTATCTTTCGATAGGCTCAGGATAGAAGATTATGATTGAAATTTAAGTTTAATAAAAATTATATAATCAGTCCATCTTTCATCACGAGTTTTCTATCTGTAATCTCTGCAAGATTAGAGTTGTGGGTTACGATAACGAAAGTTTGGTTGTACTTATCTCTTAAATCAAAAAAAAGCTTGTGCAAATCATCTGCATTTTTAGAATCTAGATTTCCGGTAGGTTCATCTGCAAAAATAATTTTTGGGGAATTGATTAAAGCTCTTGCAACTGCAGCTCTTTGTGCTTCACCTCCGGACATTTCGCTTGGTTTATGGTGCAAACGCTCGGCAATATTTAAATCTTCAAAAAGGCTGTAGGCTTTTTCAAAATATTCCTTTTCGTTTTTTCCTGCAATTTTAGTTGGTAAAAGTACATTTTCTAAAGCCGTAAATTCAGGCAAAAGCTGATGATACTGGAATACAAAACCAATATTCTCATTTCTAAATCTAGAAATTTGTCTATCACTCATATTAATGAAAGACTGATCGTCAATTGTAATTTCAGTCCCAAATTTTGAAGGACTTGTTGGTAGGTCTAAAGTGCCGAGTATTTGCAACAATGTAGATTTTCCTGCCCCAGATTCTCCTACAATAGAAACAACTTCTCCCTCTTTAATGTGAAGGTCCACACCTTTTAAAACTTCTAAATCACCGTAAGATTTATGAATATTTTTTGCTCTGATCATAGCTTCAAAAATACTTATATTTTTTTGAATTTGAATAAAAAACCCTTTCAACAAATTATTGAAAGGGCTGATTTGTAAATTATCTTATAATTAAAGCAGCAACGTTAAAGGCTGCTCCAAATAAGTTCTTAAAGTCTGAAGGAATTCAGCACCTGTAGCACCATCTACTACTCTATGGTCACATGCAAGAGAAAGCTTCATCGTGTTTCCTACAACGATTTGTCCGTCTTTCACCACAGGCTTTTCAATAATCGCACCTACTGAAAGAATTGCAGAGTTCGGTTGATTAATAATCGAAGTAAAGGTTTCAATACCAAACATTCCAAGATTAGAAACCGAGAATGTAGAACCTTCCATTTCGTTAGCTTTCAGGCCTTTAGATTTCGCTCTTGATGCCATATCTTTCACAGCTGCAGAGATCTGCAGATAATTCATTTGGTCAGTATGCTTCAGTACCGGAACAACTAATCCGTCTGGAATGGCAACAGCAACACCAACGTTAATATCACCGTGATGAATAATTTTATCACCTGCCCAAGAAGAATTGACTTGAGGATGTTTTCTTAAAGCCATCGCTACAGCCTTAATAATCATATCGTTAAAAGAAACTTTGGTATCCGGCAAAGAATTGATTTCTTTTCTCGCTTCAATAGCCTTATCCATATTGATTTCTACCATCAAATAATAATGCGGCGCAGAGAATTTACTTTCAGAAAGCCTTTTTGCAATAATATTTCTAACCTGTGAATTTGGTGTTTCTGTAGTTTCTCCTGATACAAAGTTCATCGCAACTTGTGCTGCTGCAGGTGCTGCAACGGAAGCTGCACTTGGTTGAGCCGTTTGTGCTGCACTTGGTTGATAGTTTTCAATATCTTTTTTAACAATTCTTCCGTTTTCACCGGATCCTTGTAGTGTTGTGAGATCAATTCCTTTTTCTTCCGCCATTTTTTTAGCCAATGGAGAAATTGCGAGTCTTTCTGTAGACGAAGTGGAAACAGGTGCAGAAGCCGTTTTTACGTCTTCAGTTTTTGCAGCCTGCTCTTGCGGTTTTTTGCTTGGCTCCTGAACTTTCGATCCTCCTGAAAGAATAGCTGAAACATCAGTTCCGGCAGGTCCAATAATGGCCAAAACAGAATCTACAGGAGAGGCACCACCTTCTGCAACACCTTGGTGTAATAATGTTCCGTTCACTTCAGCTTCAAAATCTTGTACGGCTTTATCTGTTTCAATTTCTGCAAGAATATCGCCTTCTTTCACAGTATCACCAACATTTTTGTGCCATTTTGCAACTTTACCTTCGGTCATCGTATCCGAAAGTCTTGGCATTGTGATAACTTCAACTCCCGCAGGTATTTCTACTGCTGTCCCCTCTTTTTCTACAGGTTCTGCAGTTTCAGTTGCGGTATTTTCGTTTTCAGTTTTGAATTCTTCAGGAACACCGGGTTGTGTTGCGATAGATTTTTCAGCTTGTGGTGCTGCACTTCCACCTTTTAATGAAGAGATGTCTTCACCCTCATTTCCGATAATAGCCAATACAGAATCTACTGCTGCAGCATTACCTTCTTCAACTCCGATATATAAAAGCGTTCCTTTAATTTCCGATTCGAAATCCTGTACCGCTTTATCTGTTTCTATCTCTGCCAAAACATCACCCTCATTCACTGCATCACCCACTTTTTTGTGCCATTTTGCAACTTTACCTTCTGTCATCGTATCCGAAAGACGGGGCATTGTAATTACTTCTGCCATAATTATGTTGTTTAAAGTTTCAAGTTCAAAGTTTCAAATTTTTTGAACCTAAAAAATTTTTGATATTAATATTTATTCAGGTCTAATTTCAATTAAAGATAAAATAAACCTGAAAAGTGAAACCTTTTTTAGTTCTCTAATTTATCTAGGAAAGGGTAATCTTCCTGAGCATAAACGTACTCGTATATTTTTTCCGCATCAGGATATGGAGAATTGTCCATAAATTCTACACATTCTTCTACAAATTCACGAGATTTATTGTCCATTGCCTCTAGTTCTTCTTCTGTTGCCCATTTATTTTCAAGAATTCTTTCTTTTAATAGATGGATTGGGTCATCCTGTTTATGCATCTCAACCTCTTCTTTAGTTCTGTAAGGCTCTGCATCTGACATGGAGTGTCCTCTGTAACGATAAGTTCTCGCTTCGATAAATGTAGGTCCGTCTCCTCTTCTGGCTCTTTCAATAGCTTCATAAGCAGCTTCTGCTACTTTTTCAGGATCCATAGCGTCTACAGCAAGGCAAGGCATTTCGTAACCCAAGCCTAGTTTATAAATATCTTCGTGATTTGCAGTTCTTTTCACAGAAGTACCCATTGCATATTGGTTGTTTTCAACTACAAAAACCACAGGAAGTTTCCAATTCATTGCCATATTGAAAGTCTCGTGAAGAGAGCCCTGTCTTGCAGCACCATCTCCAAAGAAACAGATGTTAACGGCTTTTCTGTCGAAGTATTTATCTGCAAAAGCAATACCTGCACCTAAAGGAATTTGACCTCCAACGATACCATGACCACCATAAAAACGGTGTTCTTTGCTAAAAATGTGCATAGAACCACCCATACCTCCAGAAGTTCCGGTAGCTTTACCACAAAGTTCAGCCATAATTCTCTTTGGATCTACACCCATCGCCATTGGATGTATATGGCAACGGTAAGCCGTAATCATACTATCTTTTGAAAGATCCATCGCATGCGTAAATCCGGCAGGAATAGCTTCCTGACCATTGTACAAGTGTAAAAATCCTCTGATTTTCTGTTTTAGGTAAAGAGAACGGCATTTGTCTTCAAACCTTCTCCACATCGTCATATCCTGGTACCATTTTAGGTAGACTTCTTTAGAAAATTCCTTCATTGTTGTTGAAATTTGAAATGCAAAAATACGAAAAATTCCTGTTACTGTTAAATGCATATCAAATGAAATTTAAAATTTAAATTGAATTAAAAAACTTAATTTTGGTTTCACAATTTCTTATATGCAAAACACTACCACAAGTACACATCCAATAATCATTTCATTATCGAAATTTATTTCAAATTTCTTTAATCCATTAACATCATTATTTCTGTATTTTTCATACTACAGTAATCTTCATTATGGTTTTACAGAAACTTTAAAAGAATTTCTACCCATTCTTTTGATATTAATAATCCCAATCAGCGGATGGATTTTTTGGAATGTAAAAAAGGGAAATTACAGCAATATGGATGTTTCTAACCGCAAACAAAGAAACAGTCTTTATGTTTTTATCTCTGTAGCGATGTTGATTTATCTTATTGTGAATTACATTATCGATAAGCAGATTGATTATACGATGCTTTTTCTTTTTATCCTTTTAATAATGATGCAAATCAGCAATTATTTTATCAAAAGCTCTATGCATACAGCGATGAATGTTTTTACGGCAGCATTATTTTTCTCTCAGAATCAAGTTTTAGGTTTTGTATGGTTAATCATCGCAATAATTGTAGGAGTTACAAGAATTATTTTGAAAAGACATACCATTAAGGAAGTATTGATGGGTGCTTTTTTAGCCTCAATAGTATCTTTTGCTTATCTTTATACTTATATCCAAAATCAATATTAAATTATGAAAATCAATACGCTCACTTCAGCAGAAGAAAATCTGATGCAGATCATCTGGAAACTCGGCGCACCATTTATGAAGGACATAATGGAAGCTTACCCTGAACCAAAACCACATCACAATACCGTTTCCACTTATCTTAAAATATTGGTTGAAAAAGAATATCTTACTACTGAAAAAATAGGTCGTATTTTTAAATATAATATCGTTGTTCCTTTTGAGGATTACAAAAAATTTATGCTCAATCATTTCCTTGAAAACTACTATAATAATTCAGCATCAGAACTTCTAAAAATGTTGGTTGCAGAACAATTGCTGAAACCTTCAGATCTCAATAATTTTTTTGAAATAAAAACAGCAGAATTTCCCATTACGGAAACCAAAGAGGATTCAAAAGAAAGCGAAATTTCGAGTTTTATTACTGAACTCACCGGTAATAAAAAGAAAAAAGACAAGGATAAAAAGAAAAAGAAAAAGAAAAAATAGCATGGTTCCGATGTAAAATCGAAGATTTTAAAATAAAAACTAAACAAAAACCTTCAATGAAAGAAAAGCTAAAAGAAATATGGGGAAAAGCGGATGATATTATATTTCGTTATCCAATGATTTTAACGATGGCTCTAATTGCCGGGATTTCTTCTGTGGTCGCTATTGAGATTGATCATCAAGAAAATCAGTTTTTGGTTGTAAAATTTGTAATGACGGCCTGTCTTGGTATTTCGCTGATGTTTGCTGCTAAAATGCTCTCACAAAGAATTGGCAAGGAGTTTTTGCTTCAAGTTTTAGGCTTGGGAATTTTAGCCATTTTCTATTTTGTACTTCCAAGTTCCGAGAAGGATTTTTCTGAAGTTTATGCTTTTGTTTTGGTTCCAAGCTATGTTTTGTCACATTTATTGGTGTCTTTTGTAGCTTTTTTTGGGGAAGGGCGCGAATTCAATTTCTGGCAGTATAACAAAAATCTTTTTATCAATATTTTCTTAACCGCTGTTTTTACAGGAGTTTTAGTGGGCGGTGTTATGTTGGCTATTCTTGCAGTTGATAAACTTTTTGACCTCAATTTTAATGACAGCTTATATCCAAAAACTTTTTTCTTTCTGGCAATATTAGGCAGTTGTTTTATCTTTTTATTGTTTAATGATAAGGGACTTCCACAACTTGAAAAGGACGGAAGCTACCCTCAAATCCTTAAGTTCTTTACACAGTTTGTGCTGATTCCTCTGCTGCTGATTTATGTTGTTATTCTATATTTTTATTTTGGTAAAATCTTAATCAACTGGGAACTTCCTCGAGGTTGGGTTTCTTATCTTATCCTTGCCTATTCTATTGTTGGAATTTTAGCTCTATTATTGGTTCATCCTCTTAAAGCTGACTCCACAAAATCTTGGGTAAGAATCTTCAATAAAGTCTTTTATTATTCGCTAGTTCCGCTTTTGGTCATGTTGTTCATCGCCATATTTACAAGAATTTTGGAGTATGGTTATACCGAGGCAAGATATTACGTTTTATTGCTTGCAATTTGGCTTACAACCGTAGTTTTTTATTTCATTTTTTTCAAAAAAAGCACGATAAAATTTGTTCCGGTATCACTCTTTGTTTTTGGACTATTTGCAATGATCTTCCCTTATTTTAATGCATTTTCTGTTGCCAAAGAAAGTCAGAAAAACGAATTGGAAAAAATTCTCGTTAAAAATAATCTGCTTGCCAATGGAAAAATTAATTTTAGCAAAGAAGTAAGTTTAGAAGTTGCAGAAGAGATTGCAAATAAATTTAACTTTCTCTATAAAAGGTATGAAGAAAATTATCTCTATTCCTTTTTAAATCAAGACAAAACTAAACAAATCAAAAAACATGAAACGCCACTGAATTATAGAGAAATATATAGTAATGTTCTTGGTTTTTTTAAGTATAAAGTTCCTTCACCTTCCACTAATAACCGTATTGAGCTTTATGCACCAACTGTACTTGTGAACATTGAAGGCTATAAGTATATATCAAAAATTCAGGAAGCTACTATTAACGGCATCAATATTAATGGTGATAAAATCACGATAAAGAATGCTCTCTACAGCGATAATCAGAAGTTAACTGTTACATTAAATAACAATCAAAGTGTTGATTTAATGCCATTCATTAAAAAGAAAACTGCAGAATATTCACCGCAGAATACTAGAATTACTGTAGATGAAATCTCCACTGAATTTGATCTTGGTAAGTATCATATTAAATTCCTTTTTGATAATCTTACCCGTGAAAAAATAAATAATGACCGTTATTACTTCGGTGATGCCATTATTCTGATTAAATAAGGTATACATCCAAGTTTAAAATGTCTTTTCAAATCAATATTTAAAAGCAAAAAAATCCTTATTTTTGCACCTAATAAATTTTTGAAGAAGACCTATGTTAAAAATCACTCTTCCCGACGGAAGCATCAGAGAATTTGAAGGAGCAGTTTCTGCGTTAGACGTGGCGAAATCTATTTCTGAAGGTTTGGCAAGAAACACAATTTCCGCAATGGTAAACGGTAAACAAGTAGAAGTTACCACACCAATTACGGAAGATTCTACGGTGCAACTTCTCACCTGGAACGATGATTTGGGCAAAAAAGCATTTTGGCATTCTTCGGCGCATCTTTTGGCTCAGGCGATTTTGGATTTTTATCCTAATGCTAAACTAACGATTGGTCCTGCTATTGAAAACGGATTCTATTACGACGTAGATTTTGGTGGTGAAACTTTAAGCGAAAAAGATTTCGAGAAAATCGAAAAGAAAATGCTCGAAAACGCTAAAAAAGATTCTACATTTGATCTTTATGCCGTTTCCAAAGCCGATGCATTGAAAGAATATGCAGACAATCCTTTCAAAACAGAACTTATCACAAATTTGAATGATGGCGAAATTACTTTCTGCAAACACGACAATTTTACAGATTTGTGTCGTGGCGGTCATATTCCTTCAACCGGAATTGTAAAAGCCGTAAAAGTATTAAACGCAGCCGGAGCCTATTGGAGAGGCGATGAAAAAAATCCCCAATTGACCAGAGTTTACGGAATTTCTTTCCCTAAACAGAAAGATTTAACCGAATATTTGGAAAGATTGGAAGAAGCAAAACGCCGCGACCACCGAAAATTAGGAAAAGAACTCGGGATTTTTGCATTTTCTGAAAAAGTGGGTGCAGGTTTACCTTTATGGTTGCCAAAAGGAACAGCATTAAGAAAAAAATTAGAAAATTTCCTTTCCGAAGCGCAGAAAAAAGCAGGTTACGAATTTGTAATGTCGCCACACATCGGAAATATTGAATTATACAAAACTTCAGGACACTACGAAAAATACGGAGCAGATTCCTTTCAATCCATCAAAACGCCGAATGAAGGCGAAGAATTTTTCCTAAAACCGATGAATTGTCCGCACCACTGTGAAATTTACAAGGTTGGACAATGGTCTTACCGCGATTTACCGAAACGTTTTGCAGAATTTGGAACTGTTTACCGTTACGAACAATCGGGAGAATTGCACGGATTGACCAGAGTTCGTGGATTTACGCAGGATGATGCGCATTTATTCTGTACTCCGGATCAGTTGTTGAAAGAATTTGAAGGCGTGATTGATTTGGTGATGTACGTTTTCAAAAATTTAGGATTTGAAGATTTTGTAACGCAGGTATCACTTCGCGACCAAGAAAATCGTGATAAATATATTGGTTCCGATGAAAATTGGGAAAAAGCCGAAAATGCCATCATTCAAGCCGCAGCAAATAAAGGTTTGAAAACCGTTGTAGAATATGGTGAAGCCGCTTTTTACGGTCCCAAACTGGATTTTATGGTGAAGGATGCTTTGGGCAGAAAATGGCAGTTGGGTACTATTCAGGTGGATTATAATCTACCTGAACGTTTCGACCTTACGTATATCGGCAGCGACGGCGAAAAGCACAGACCGGTGATGATCCACAGAGCGCCGTTTGGTTCCATGGAGCGGTTCATCGCGATATTACTGGAGAATACTGCCGGCGATTTTCCGCTTTGGCTGGCTCCGGATCAGTTTATCATCCTCCCGATTTCAGAAAAATATGCCGATTACGCAAAAAAAGTTTCACAATTGTTGGAAAATCACGATATTAGCGGCCTGATTGACGACCGGAACGAAAAAACCGGCAAGAAAATCAGAGATGCGGAAATCAACAAGTATCCTTTCATGCTGATCGTGGGTGAAAATGAAGAAAACGCAGGAACAGTTTCCGTAAGAAGGCGTGGTGAAGGTGATTTAGGAGCAATGAGTGTGGAAGATTTTGTGAATTATTTCAAGAAGGCGGCTGCATTTGAAGCTAAGTTTGGCGAATAATTTGTAACACAACTTTTTTTGAAACCACAAAAGGCACAAAAGTTTTAAGTTTATTATGCAACTGCAGAAAAAGTCACAAAATTTTGAAATCTTCGATTTCAAAAAACTTGAAACCTTAAACTTGAAACCTTAAACTTGAAACCTTAAACAAAAAGAATTAACTTAAAATTATAATACAATAGCACAGAGATTTAACAGCCGAGGCCCAAGACGTCCGATTCAGAAAGAGGACGCACATCAGATTAATGAAAAAATACGGGCAAAAGAAGTCCGTTTAGTGGGCGATAATGTAGAACCGGGAGTATATCCCCTTTCGAAAGCACAGGAAATTGCAAAAGCACAGGAATTGGATCTTGTGGTAATTTCTGACAAAGCAGAACCTTACATTGCACGTGTACTGGATTATAAAAAATTCCTTTACGAGCAAAAGAAAAAGCAAAAGGAACTGAAAGCGAAGCAAGTAAAAGTGGTAGTGAAGGAAATCCGTTTCGGTCCACAAACCGATGACCACGATTATGAATTTAAGAAAAAGCACGCTGAAAAATTCTTGGAAGAAGGTTCTAAACTGAAAACGTATGTGTTTTTCAAAGGACGTTCCATCATTTTTAAGGATCAGGGAGAAATTCTTCTGCTGAAACTTGCACAGGATTTGGAACACGTTGGAAAAGTGGACCAACTCCCAAAACTGGAAGGCAAAAGAATGATTATGATGATGAGCCCGAAGAAACCGGCGAAATAACCTTTATTAAAAATGCATTCGCTTTATATTATATAGTGAATGCTTTAAAATAGAAAAGAGATTTCTTCTGAAGTCTCTTTTTCGAATTTAATATGCAGGAATGAAGATTTTTTCGTATTTTTGCAAGCTCATATTGATAACAAAACAAAAAAGCAGAACAATGCCAAAATTAAAAACGAAATCAGGTGCTAAAAAGCGTTTTGCTCTTACCGGAACCGGAAAGATCAAAAGAAAAAATGCTTACAAAAGCCACATCTTAACGAAAAAAGAAACGAAGCAGAAGAGAAATCTTACGCAAACTTCTTACGTTGCTACTGTGGATGAAAAGAGCGTTCTTCGCCAATTAGCAATTAAGTAGTTTTTATAAATCTATATTCGGTTTATAAGAATTAAAAACAAATTCAGAATTTTTAACCCTGAATTGGAGCCCAAAAGAATGCTGAAATATTGCATCGCACAATTCAAAAAAAAACAATTTAAATTATGCCAAGATCAGTAAATGCCGTAGCTTCAAGAGCTCGCAGAAAAAAAGTAATGAAACTGGCTAAAGGTTATTTCGGAAGAAGAAAGAACGTTTGGACAGTTGCTAAAAACGCCGTAGATAAAGCAATGCAATATGCTTACCGCGGTAGAAAAGAGAAGAAAAGAAACTTCAGAGCGCTTTGGATTACCAGAATTAACGCTGGTGCAAGACAAGAAGGAATGTCTTACTCTCAATTTATGGGAGCTCTTAAAAAGAACAACGTAGAGCTTAACAGAAAAGTTTTAGCAGATTTAGCAATGAATCACCCTGAAGCTTTCAAAGCAGTTGTAGATCAAGTAAAATAATGTAAAACAAATTTGTTATCAATAATAAATCCTAAACTTTTTTTGTTTAGGATTTTTTTATTTCAAAAACTTTTATAAATTTGTCCCAATGAAAATGAATAATAGCAAAAATTGGTGGTGGCACTTATACTCTACGCTGAGTCTAAGGTAATACTGCTATTCTTTGAATCTATAATAAAATAAAATTCATTTCATGAGAAGACTTCAGCGATTATACCGTTGAAGTCTTTTTTTTATTTAAATCTTTAATTATGCTGACAACCAACAACCAACAACCCACAACTAAAATAAAAACCACCTCCAAATCATTGATGGGAGACCTTCATACAGCGATGGGAGTTTATCTGAAACTCAGAGATAAATTCAGAGATACCATTCTACTAGAAAGTGCCGACCACAATGTAAATAACAATAGTTTTTCTTACATCGCTATCAATGCAATTGCAGGAGTAGAAATTAAAAATCTACAGGAAATGGAAGTAAAATTTCCATCAACCGCTCCAGAAAAACATCAAATTCCAGAAAATTTCAACATCACAGAATATTTAGAAAATTTTTCTAAAAGTTTTGACTGCGAAAAGGTGAAAAATCCAGTTGAAAAAATGGCTCAAGGTTTATTTGGTTACACCAGTTTTGATGCCGTTCAGTTTTTTGAAACCATCCAATTCAAACCTCAAAACAAGGAAGTAGAAACACCCATTTTACGATACAGATTTTATCAATATGTGATTGCTATTAATCATTTTAATGATGAAATGTTCCTCATCGAAAATAAAATTGATGGACTAAAATCTGAGCTTTCAGAAATTGAGAGTATCATTCAAAATAAAGACGTTGCACTCTACCCTTTCGAAAAAATAGACGAAGAAACTTCTAATTTAAGTGATGATGAATATAGAGATTTGGTAGAATTGGCGAAGAAACATTGTTTCCGTGGAGATGTTTTCCAGTTGGTTTTGAGTAGAAGATTTGAGCAAAAATTCAGAGGTGATGAGTTCAATGTTTACCGAGCTTTACGAAACATCAATCCTTCTCCTTACCTATTTTTCTTTGATTATGGAGATTACAAATTAATGGGTTCAAGTCCAGAAAGTCAGCTGATTATTCAAAATCATAAAGCCATAATTCACCCAATTGCAGGAACTTTCCGCAGAACTGGCGACACCGAAAAAGATTTACAATCGGTAGAAATTCTAAAAAAAGATCCAAAAGAAAACGCAGAACATACAATGCTCGTAGATTTAGCAAGAAACGATTTGAGCAAATTAGGAAAAAACGTAACGGTTTCTAAATTGAAGGAAATTCAATTATTTTCTCACGTGATTCATATGGTTTCGGAAGTTACCGCAGAATTAGAAGAAACCACAAATCCTTATGAAATGATTGCGACTACTTTTCCGCAAGGAACATTGAGTGGCGCTCCTAAATATAAAGCTCTTGAACTTATCGATGCTTACGAAAAAACTTCTCGCGGTTATTATGGCGGTTGTATTGGCTTTGTAGGTTTTGATGGAAGCTGTAACCAAGCCATAATGATTAGAACATTTTTGAGCAAAAACAACACGCTTTTCTATCAGGCTGGCGCTGGAATTGTAGCCAAATCTTCCGCAGAAAATGAGTTACAAGAAGTAAATAACAAACTAAATGCCTTGAAAATGGCAGTTAAAAAAGCAGAAAAATTATGAAAGTTTTAGTTTTCGATAATTACGATAGTTTTACCTACAATCTCGTTCAAATTGTAGAACAAATTTTGGGCGAAAAAGTAGATGTCTTCAGAAATGACGAAATTCCTTTGGAAGACATCAATCAATATGATAAAATCATCCTTTCTCCAGGACCTGGAATTCCCGAAGAAGCGGGAATTTTATTAGAAGTGATAAAAAAATATGCTCCAACCAAATCTATTTTCGGAGTTTGTCTTGGTCAACAAGCGATTGCAGAAGCTTTTGGAGGAAGTCTCATCAATCTTTCTGAAATTTATCACGGAGTTGCCACCGAAGCCAAACAGGTAAAACCTCACAAAATTCTAGAAAATTTACCCGAAGTTTTAGAAGTTGGGCGCTATCATTCTTGGGCGGTAAATCCTGATGATTTCCCAGAGGAATTAGAAATTACCTCTGTAGATGATTCTGGAATGATTATGAGCCTAAAACACAAGGAATTCGATGTTCACGCGGTTCAATATCACCCTGAAAGTATTTTAACTCCAAAAGGAAGACAGATTTTAGAGAATTTTTTAAAATAGTTGATAGTTGTCAGTTGTTGGTTGATAGATTTAAAACTCTATTCAAAAACTAACAACTGAGAACCATCAACCAACAACCAAAATATGAAACAAATTTTACAATACCTTTTCAATCATCAAACTTTAACAAAAGCCGAAGCAAAGGCAATTATGATTGAAATTGCACAAAATAAATTCAACGAAACTGAAGTTTCTGCGTTTATCACCGTTTTTATGATGCGAAGCATTACGCTACAAGAAATGCAAGGTTTCCGAGAAGCTTTGCTAGATTTGGCGGTGAAAGTAGATTTAGGAACGCACGATTTGGTAGATATTGTAGGAACTGGAGGCGATGGAAAAAACACCTTCAATATTTCTACTTTGGCAAGTTTTATCGTTGCAGGAACCGGACAAAAAGTTGCGAAACACGGCAATTATGGTGTTTCTTCGATTTCTGGTTCGTCTAATGTTTTGGAAGAATTGGGTTATCAATTCAAAAATAATCAAGAAGATTTAAAGAAAGATTTAGAAAAAGCCAACATCTGTTTTCTTCACGCTCCGCTTTTTCATCCAGCGTTGAAATCTGTTGCGCCTTTGAGAAAAGGTTTGGGTTTGAGAACGTTTTTCAATCTTTTAGGACCTTTGGTAAATCCTGCGAAACCAAAATTTTCTATGATTGGAGTTTACAGTTTAGAAATTGCAAGGTTGTATCAATATATTTTGCAGAAAAACAATGAAGATTTTATGTTGGTTCACGCTTTAGACGGTTACGACGAAATTTCTTTGACAGGTGACACCAAAATTTTCAACAAAAACGGTGAAGAAATTTTTTCAGCCGAAGAACTTGGATTTAAAAATATAGAAGTTGAAACCATTTTTGGAGGAAATACTAAAGAAGAAGCTGCCAAAATTTTCAGAAATATTTTAGAAGGAAAAGGAACGTATGAACAAAATGCCGTAGTTCTTGCCAATGCTGCAAAAGCACTTCAAAATACAGGGAAATTTGAAAATTATGAAGCAAGTTTATCCGCTGCAAAAGACAGTTTAGAGAGTGGAAAAGCGTTAAATAGTTTACAGTTATTGGTTGATTGTTGATAGTATTTCAATCAAAATTAATCCATCAGCTGACAACCATCAACCATCAACAAAATGAATATATTAGATAAAATAATCGCTAGAAAAAAAGAAGAAATTGCTTTCTCAAAAAGTAAAATTTCTATTGAAGAACTAAAAAATTCAGAATTCTTCGGGAGAGAAACTTTTTCACTGAAAGAATCGGTAAAAGCCAGAAACGGAATTATTGCTGAATTCAAAAGACAATCACCTTCAAAAGGAATTATCAACGATAAAGTTTCACCTTTAGAAGTGGTAACAAAATATGAAGAATTCGGTGCAAGTGGTATTTCTATTCTCACAGATAAAGATTTCTTCGGAGGTAGTTTTGAGGATATTTTGAGCGTGAGAAATTCTGTGAATATTCCGATTTTAAGGAAAGATTTTATGGTAGACGAATACCAATTTTACGAAGCAAAATCTATTGGTGCAGATGTCATTTTATTGATTGCAGCGTGTCTTTCGCCAACTCAAGTTCAAGAATTTACAGCTTTAGCTCACGAATTGAATATAGAAGTTTTATTAGAAATTCACACCGAAGAAGAATTAGAACATTTCAATTCTGAAATTGATTTGGTCGGCATCAACAACCGAAATTTGAAAGATTTCAAAGTAGATTTACAACATTCTGTCAATCTGAAAAACTTACTTCCAAAAGAAACTTTGTCGGTTGCCGAAAGTGGAATTTACAATGTAGAGGATTTTAAATTTCTGAAAGAAAAAGGATTTGATGCTTTCTTGATGGGCGAATATTTTATGAAAAACAAAAATCCGGGAAACAAATTCAAAGAATTTGTTGATGTGATAATTTGATGTTTTGGTAATGTGTTACTGTTATGATTATTAATTTTTCATCAATAGGAACGGGCTTTAGCCCGTTTTAAAAATTAAAAAAAATTGGCTTTAGCCAAAACTTAAATTATGAAACTGAAAGTTTGTGGACTTACAAAAATTAATCAAATTCAAGAATTAATTTCTTTGAATACAGATTTTTTGGGCTTTATCTTTTATGAAAAATCTCCGAGATTTGTATTAAATCATCTAAGCTTAGAAGAAATTTCAGAAATTAATCATCAAGGAAAAGTAGGCGTTTTTGTAAATGAAACGGTTGAAAAAATTAGCGAAATTTCAGAAAAAGCAAAACTCAGTTTTATTCAATTGCACGGAGATGAAGATGAAGAATTTGTAAAAAAGTTAAGGCTAAGTTTGAGCAAAAATATTAAAATCATAAAAGTAATTAGAATTGGAAATGATTTTGAAAAATTCAAAAATGAAATTTCAAAAATCTCAAATCTCACACGAGGCGAAGCCGAACTGAGCGAAGCTAAATCTCAAATCTCAAATCTACTGTTCGACACAGACAGCAAAGCTTTTGGCGGAACAGGAAAAACCTTTGATTGGCAAATTCTCAATGAAATAGAAATTTCAATTCCATATTTTTTGAGCGGTGGAATTTCTTTGGAAAACATTAAAAATTTACAAAACTTTGTCAAAGTTAATATGCGTGAAAATAAAACTTTGACAAAGTTAAACACACCTTTTGCTTTAGATATCAATTCTAAATTTGAAATTGAACCTGGAATTAAAGATATTGAGAAAATAAAAACATTAAAATCATTATTAAAATGACATATAGAAACCCCGACGAAAACGGATATTACGGAAAATTTGGAGGCGCATTTGTTCCAGAAATGCTCTATCCAAACGTGGAAGAACTTCAACAAAATTATATAGAAATTATAGAATCTGAAGAGTTTAAAAAAGAACTTAATGATTTGCTCAAAGATTATGTTGGTAGAGCTACTCCACTATATTTTGCGAAAAATTTAAGCGAAAAATATGGCACTAACGTTTATCTAAAACGTGAAGATTTAAACCATACAGGCGCACACAAAATCAATAACGCACTCGGACAAGTGTTACTCGCCAAAAAACTAGGAAAAAAGAGAATTATTGCCGAAACTGGAGCTGGTCAACACGGTGTTGCAACAGCCACAGCTTGTGCTTTAATGAATCTGGAGTGCATCGTTTATATGGGCGAAGTTGACATTGCGAGACAAGCTCCCAACGTTGCCAGAATGAAAATGCTTGGTGCAAAAGTTGTTCCTGCAACTTCGGGTTCTAAAACATTGAAAGATGCTGTAAATGAAGCGTTAAGAGACTGGATTAACAACGCTACTACTACGCATTACATCATCGGAAGTGTAGTTGGTCCCCATCCTTTTCCTGATTTGGTGGCGAGATTCCAGAGTGTGATTTCTGAGGAAATTAAATGGCAATTAAAAGAAAAAATCGGCAGAGAAAATCCGGATTATGTGATTGCTTGTGTTGGTGGCGGAAGCAATGCTGCAGGAACTTTCTACCATTTTGTAGATGAACCAAGTGTGAAAATTATAGCAGCGGAAGCTGGCGGTTTTGGTGTAAATTCAGGAAAATCTGCAGCCACAACATTCTTGGGAACAACAGGCGTTTTGCACGGTAGCAAAAGCATTGTGATGCAAACCAATGATGGACAAGTGATAGAACCGCACTCTATTTCTGCGGGGTTAGATTATCCAGGAATAGGGCCTTTTCACGCGAATTTGTTTAAAAATAATCGTGCAGAATTTTTCAGCATTAATGATGACGAAGCGCTAGAATCTGCTTTTGAATTGACTAAATTAGAAGGCATTATTCCCGCTTTGGAAAGTTCTCACGCTTTGCAAGTTTTAAAAAAGAAAAATTTCCAAAAAGACGATGTGGTGGTGATTTGTTTAAGCGGAAGAGGCGATAAAGATATGGAAACTTACCTCAAAATAATTGATAAATAATATTTTTATAGCGCCAAATTCCGCCTTCCGCTCCCAATCTTTTTTTTCTAATGCTTTTGCCATTGAAAAAAAAGGATTTCCGCTCAAGTCGGGGCGCAACTCAGAAAAAATTAGAAATTTTTGTATAAAAATTAAACTCAAGTATTGATAATGAGCCAAAAAATATATCAAATGACGCATTTGCAGATGCTTTATTTTCGGGAAATCCTGCAGCTGTTTGTCCGCTAAAAAATTGGTTAGATGCAGATATAATGCAAAAAATAGCCGCAGAAAATAATTTGGCAGAAACCGCTTTCACTATTCCCGTAGAAAATGGTTTTGAAATCCGTTGGTTTACGCCAGAAGTTGAAGTAGATTTATGCGGTCACGCAACATTAGCTTCTGCTTACACATTGATGAATTTTGAAGGATTTTCAGGGGAAAAAATCAACTTCTTTTCTAGAAACAGCGGAACGCTAACAGTAACTAAAAACGGAGATTTATTCACCTTAAATTTTCCATCAGATTCGTTACAAAAAGTGGAAGATTTAGCTATTTTCGAGAAATGTTTTGCGTATCAACCTATTGAAGCATATCAAGGAAAAACAGATTATTTATTGATTTTTGAAAACGAACATCAAGTTCAAAACATAGAACCCAACATTCCTGAAATTGCAAAAATTGATGCAAGAGGAGTTATTGTGAGTTCTATTTCAAAAAATTTTGATTTTGTATCCAGATTTTTTGGACCAAACTGCGGTGTAAACGAAGATCCTGTTACAGGTTCTGCTCACACAACATTAACTCCTTTTTGGGCAGAAAAATTGGGTAAAATTAAACTTACTGCAAAACAAATTTCAAAACGTGGTGGCGTTTTAGAATGTGAACTCAAAAATGATAGAGTTCTCATCAGCGGAAAGTGCAAAACCTATTTAAAAGGCGAAATATTTATCAAATAAAAAGATATTAAAATGAAAAAATTAAATATATATTTTACTGCGGGAATTCCCACTCTGCAAGATACTGCAGAAATTATGAAAACCATCCAGAATTCTGGTGCAGATATGATGGAAATCGGGATGCCTTATTCTGATCCTGTTGCAGATGGTCCAGTTATTCAAGGTGCACACGAATTAGCACTTTCTAACGGAATGACCATCGCTCAACTTTTTTCTCAACTGAAATTGGTAAAAAATGAAATCAAAATTCCTGTGATTTTAATGGGTTACATTAACCCTGTTTTGAGTTTTGGATTCGAAAAATTCTGTGAAGAATGTGCCAATTCTGGAGTTTCAGGATTAATTATTCCAGATTTACCTCCCATTGAATTTGAAAAGAATTATCAACCTATTTTAGAGAAATACGGATTGAATTTTACCTTTTTAGTCACTCCAGAAACTTCGAAAGAGCGCATCAAATATTTAGATTCTTTGAGTTCAGGGTTTTTATACGCTGTTTCTAGTTCATCTACCACAGGAAACGAAAATAAAGAAGTGAAAAATGATGAATACCTAAACAAATTGGCTTCCATCAACCTTGAAAATCCTGTAATGATTGGTTTCGGAATCAAAAATAAAATTGATTTTGATCAAGTTACAGAAAAAGCACAAGGCGGAATTATAGGAACTGCATTTGTGAAAATTCTTTTAGAAAATAAAGATTGGAAAGAAAAGGCAGAAGCTTTCATCAAATCTATCAAATAAAAAAACAGAGCAAATTGCTCTGTTTTTTTTTAATGTCTTCCTCTCAAAACTTCTTCAATATCTTTTAATTTGAAATTTTTAGCTTTCAATAAAATTAAAAAGTGATACAATAAATCTGCTGCTTCGTTTTTAAACAAATCGTCATTATTATCTTTTGCCTCAATGACCAATTCTACAGCTTCCTCTTCTACTTTTTGAGCCACTTTATTGATGCCTCTTTGGTAGAGTTTTGAAGTATAAGAACCTTCTACATTTTCATCAATTCTTTGGTTGATAATCGATTCTAATTCATACAGAAAACTTTTGGTATCTTTTTCTCCAAAACAACTGAAATTACCAGTATGACAAACCACTTTTGTTGGCTTCACTTTAATGAGTAAAGTATCATCATCACAGTCTTTTTCGATGCTTTTTACATATAAATAATTTTCAGAAGATTCTCCTTTTAACCAAATTCTATTCTTGGTTCTGCTAAAAAAGTGAACTTTCCCCGTTTCTTCTGTTAATTTTAGAGCTTCTTCATTCATAAAACCGAGCATTAACACTTGTAATGTGGTTTCGTCTTGTATAATTACGGGAACTAATCCGTTTCCTTTTTCAAAATTTATCATTTTTATATTTTTTGTTTCGCTCCAACGGAGCTCTATTACTATTAATTCTATATTCTACAAACCTTAAATTCCTACGGAATTTCAAAATAATTTATTAGATGAGACCTGAAAAAGTCTTTGATTTGAATTTTAAAATCTAAAATCGTAAATTTAAAATCGTAAATCTAAAATCTTATGGCAATATTTTGTTGTTTTAAAACTTGTTTTAAATCGTTGATATTAATTTCTCCAAAGTGGAAAATACTTGCTCCTAAAGCTCCTGTAGCTTTGGTTTCGTTAAAAACTTCAGTAAAATCTTTCATTTTTCCTGCACCTCCAGAAGCGATAATGGGAATATTGACGATTTGTGAAATTTCATTGAGTAATCTCACATCGAAACCTTGTTTGGTTCCATCAAAATCCATGGAAGTCAACAGAATTTCTCCAGCTCCTAATTCTTCTACTTTTTTCGCCCAATCGTGGGTTTTATAGTTAGTTTTTATCCTTCCTCCGTTCACGAAAACGTAATCTTCGTCTCCAAATTGTTTAGAATCTATTGCCACCACTACACATTGACTCCCGAATTTATCTGCAAAAGTTTTAATTAAATCAGGATTTTTCACCGCCGAAGAATTGATGCTGAAATATTGCATCGCACAATTCAAAAAAAAACAATTTAAATTATGCCAAGATCAGTAAATGCCGTAGCTTCTAGAGCTCGCAGAAAAAAAGTAATGAAGCTGGCTAAAGGTTATTTCGGAAGAAGAAAAAACGTTTGGACGGTTGCTAAAAACGTGGTAGAAAAAGCAATGCAATATGCTTACCGTGGAAGAAAAGAGAAGAAAAGAAATTTCCGTGCTCTTTGGATCACGCGTATTAACGCAGGTGCAAGACAAGAAGGAATGTCTTACTCTCAGTTTATGGGAGCTCTTAAAAAGAACAACGTAGAGCTTAACAGAAAAGTTTTAGCAGATTTAGCAATGAATCACCCTGAAGCTTTCAAAGCTGTTGTAGATCAAGTAAAATAATGTAGAATTTTTGTTATCAATACTAAAACCTAAACTTTTGTTTAGGTTTTTTTATATATTTGTTAAAATAATAAAAAATAATTGATTATCCGTTTTTAATCATAACCTGTAATATTAGCAATTATAAGCCTTTCAAAGAGGCTATCTCCAAAATATCTTCGATTTAGCTTGTAGATGAATTCGTTGAGATAGAGTTGAAGATACT
>JAEXAR010000002.1 GCA_023394415.1 Bacteroidota bacterium | reverse complement strand
AGTATCTTCAACTCTATCTCAACGAATTCATCTACAAGCTAAATCGAAGATATTTTGGAGATAGCCTCTTTGAAAGGCTTATAATTGCTAATATTACAGGTTATGATTAAAAACGGATAATCAATTAATATTTTATGTAGATGAATAAATTTTTATTCTACAGTAACAGATTTTGCTAAATTTCTAGGTTGATCTACATTTGCACCTCTATATACAGCAATATAGTATGCCAATAATTGTAAAGGAATTGCAGCTACAATTGGCGAGAAACATTCAGAAGTATCAGGAATTTCAATCACATGATCAGCCATTGCCGCAACTTGCTCATCACCTTTGTTTACAACAGCTATAACTTTTCCTTTTCTGGCTTTAATTTCCTGAACATTACTTACAATTTTATCATAATGTCCTTTTTTAGGAGCTATGATCACAATTGGCATGTTTTCATCAATTAATGCAATAGGGCCATGTTTCATTTCTGCTGCTGGATAACCTTCTGCATGGATATACGAAATCTCTTTCAGCTTAAGTGCACCTTCCAAAGCAGAAGGATAGTTATAACCTCTTCCTAAATATAAGAAGTTGGTCGCATTTACATATTCTTTAGAAATTTCTTTTACATGATCATGAGTTAAAGCTAATACTTCTTCAATTTTTTTCGGAAGAGCATCAAGCTCAGTAATCAATCTCATAAATTCCTGATTGCTTAGGTTACCATTATGTTTACCTAATTTTAAAGCAATTAAAGTAAGAATAGTAAGTTGTGCTGTAAAAGCTTTTGTAGAAGCAACACCAATTTCCGGACCTGCGTGAGTATAAGAGCCTGCATCTGTTATTCTAGCAATAGAAGAATCTACTACATTACAAATACCATAAATGAATGCTCCTTTTTCTTTAGCCAATTTTAAAGCAGCCATTGTGTCTGCTGTTTCACCAGATTGTGATATAGCTATCACAACATCTTTATCTGTTATAATTGGATTTCTGTATCTGAATTCTGAAGCATATTCTACCTCAACCGGAATTCGGGCAAACTCTTCAATAAGATATTCTCCCACCAAACCTGCATGCCAAGATGTTCCGCAGGCAATAATAATTATTCTGTTGGCATTATTGAATCTCTCTAAATGATCCCAAACACCAGCCATTTTTATAATACCTTCTTCAACTATTAACCTTCCTCTCATTGTATCTAGAACAGATTTTGGCTGCTCGAAAATTTCTTTCATCATGAAATGCTCATACCCACCTTTTTCAATTTGCTCAAGGTTTAGCTTAAGCTCCTGTACAGCAGGTTCTATCTTTGCATTATCAATAATTGTGGTAATATTAACTCCATTTTCAAGAGAAATAGTAGCCATGTGACCTTCTTCAAGATAAATGGCTTCTTTTGTAAATTCTACGAACGGAGAAGCATCGGAAGCAATAAAGTATTCATTGTCTCCAAGCCCAATTGCCAAAGGTGAGCCTAATCTTCCCACAACTAAAAGCCCAGGAAAATCATCATGCATTACAGTAATGGCATAAGCACCATAAACTTCGTTTAATGCGAAGCGAACAGCGGTAGGAAAATCAAGATCAGCTTGAGAGTCCATAAAATACTGTATTAGATTTACTAAAACTTCTGTATCAGTTTCTGATTTAAATTGATATCCTTTATCGCTGAGCATCGTTTTAATGGAATCATAATTTTCAATAATTCCGTTATGTACCAAAGCAATTTTACCGTTGTTTGAAAGGTGCGGGTGCGAGTTTCTATCACTTGGCACACCGTGTGTTGCCCAACGTGTATGTCCCATGCCAACATGCGCAGAACCTTTAAGATTATTAGATATAGCTACTAAATCATCTACTTTTCCTTTAGTTTTAGCTACATCGAATGGTTTATCCTGACTGTCCAGCACAATCCCTGCACTGTCGTAACCTCTGTATTCAAGTCTTCGTAATCCATTGATGACGATTTCATAGGCATCCTGAAATCCTGTGTAACCTACAATTCCACACATAGTTTATAATAGTTATTTTGTTGCGTAAATAATATGAAGTTGTGCCCTGTTTGCGTTGGTAGCATTAGTTCCAACTAATACAATACGATTAGGCGTGTAAACCCTGCTCGTATAATATTGACCAATTGGCATACCTGTATTCAGGTTGATATCATAAGAACCTACTGATAAAGCTATATCTTTCGGCTCTTCTGATTTTTCAATGATATCTTTAAAAGTTTGTGTAAGAGTGATATCATAGTAAGCAGGATCTTTTGTAAGTTCTGCTTTCACCAGTTTAAAAGCGCCGTTTGCAGAAAGTGCAGCATATTCTTTTAAAAATGTATTCAGATCCATTCTTTGTGCTAACGGTTTTGTTGGATCATAATAAGCTGCTGTAAAATCAGATGGTTTTTCGTATTTGTTGTCCCAAACAGATTTATCTGTATACAATCTTACTTTAGCAGAGAGGATACCAATTTTACTATTTTTATAAAGATTTCTTATTTCTGCTACAGTAGCAGCAGGTATTCTTAACCCAATACTTGGTCCCCCACTTCCCTGTGCATAAAGTTTTTCATCACCGGATGTATAATTTGGAGTTAAATTCTTCACAATAGCATCTGCAGGCGTATTGGTGCGGTCAAAATTTATTTGATTGAAATGAACATTTCCCGATCCTAAACTGATTGAAAAAACTGCCGGAGTTGCTTTAGTAGTACCATTAGTGGTAACATCACTCTTGTAATAGATTTGGATTTGCGTATCGTTAGGTGTGAATTTAAAGATGTATCCGTCATTTTCTGCTACAGAAATTCTTACACCTTTAAAATATCTGATGAAATTGGAAACATCAGAAAGTTCAGGCTGTCCCTTTTTTGCAAAGATTTTATTTTGGAAAAAGGTTTTACCTGCTTCTAAAGGAATTCTGATCTTCGCATCACGACTCAAAAGGTCTGTATTGTCAGATCTTTTAGTGATTTTAGTACTGGTTATCGTTTTTGCAATTTTTTTAGAACCTAATAAAGTACCATAATTAACCACTTTATCAGAATAGATTTTATCTGATGTTGAACCTAAGAAATCTGTAACTTCGTGTACATTTACCGTTAGATCAAGATTCCTTTTCCCATATCTTGTAATGGGATAAGTGTTGGTTACTTTTTTCGCCTCTATGGTTTCGTAGATAAACTTGTCGTCTGTGGTTGTAGTAACCGTATCCACAGGGTATAAAGGTTTCATCTCTAACACCACAGAATCTATCACGGGATTAGTTCCGAAATCTGGGTCATAACTATTTAGTCTTGCCTGTGTTACATAACTAGATTTTTGTAAGCCAAACTGGGATTCGGCGAAGGCACCAAGCGTTGCGTAATTCAGTTTTGAAGCATCACTCTGTATGGTATCATTGTTACTAATATTATATGCTATAACATCGTAAGCCTTATTCACACCTTCCGCAGATGTCCCATCAAAAAATTGTGAACCTAAATTATCAGCTTCAGATTCACAGTTCCATAATATAAAACTTCCGGCAAGTAATAAAACAGAAGTTTTAAAAATACTTTTAATATTTTTTATCATTTAAATTTCAAATAGATTAATAAACTTTTGCGATAGCTTCAGGCTCTACAAAATCCGCTTTTTCAGCCTTTGCTTTATCATAGGATTTTTCAATATCACCTTCTAAAAACTCGTCACCTTTTACCACAACATCTGCAAAATCCATACTGTCGATTACAAATTTTTCAGAGCTAGGTTTTTCTAACGACTTTAATTCGGATATATTATCAAAACTTAAAACATCTTTTACAGAATCAGCAAGTTCAATATTATCCTCGTTATAAACAGACATTACAATTTTTGTATTTTTAAAATAGTAATCGTTTTTATAATAATTTTTAAGATAAATTGGAATTAAAGATGACATCCAACCATTAATGTGAATAACATCCGGAACCCAATTTAATTTTTTGATGGTTTCAATAACACCTCTTGCAAAGAAAACTGCTCTCTCTCCATTATCATCAAAGGTTTTTCCCTCTTCATCTGCATAATAAAACTTTCTCTTGAAGTACTCTTCATTATCAATAAAATAAACCTGAAGCCTTTCTCCAGGCAATGATGCAACTTTAATAATTAAAGGTTGATCCAGATCATTAATAATGATGTTCATCCCAGAAAGTCGGATAACTTCGTGCAATTGAAATTTTCTTTCGCTGATCAATCCAAATCTTGGCATAAACACCCGTACATCATTACCGTCTTGGTGCATCTTAAGGGCCATCTTGTTAACCGTTACCGCCATATTACTTTCTTCTTGATAAGGATACATCTCGGTAGTAACGTATAAAATTTTTTGATTCGGCATAATTTTTTTCCTATCTTTTTTATAAGATAAAATTCACTGCAAAATTACAAAAATTTAAACTAATAAAATTATATTAACACTTTTTATGATAAGTCGCACTACAAATATGTTTACAGAAATCTGCTGTAATATTTTTTTTAATTATTTTTGTTATAAACATAGACTATAATAAACGATGGAAGTACTGAAAAGTAAAAGCGCATTGCGCGCTTATATTGAGCGTAACAAAGAAATGGGAAAGAAAATAGGTTTTGCACCAACGATGGGCGCATTGCACGACGGACACCTTTCCCTGTATGAAGCAGCAAAAAAGGAT
Organism: Bacteroidota bacterium; assembly: GCA_023394415.1. Classification (GTDB taxonomy): domain Bacteria; phylum Bacteroidota; class Bacteroidia; order Flavobacteriales; family Weeksellaceae; genus Planobacterium. The sequence goes on along the minus strand of JAEXAR010000002.1, from coordinate 55,046 downwards.
AACGATCTTGTAATTTCATCAATCTTTGTAAACCCCACACAATTTAACAACCAAAAAGATCTTGAAAAATATCCGCGTACCGTAAATGCAGATATAAAAATGCTTGAAAAAACCGGAAACGTAGACGCTGTTTATATCCCAAAAGAAAGCGACATCTATCCAAACGGGTTGAAAAGTGAAAAGTACGATTTCGACGGGCTTGAAAACGAAATGGAAGGCAAGTTTAGACCGGGACACTTTGATGGTGTGGGAACCGTTGTTGAAGAACTTTTCCTACAGGTAAAGCCTGATAATGCTTATTTTGGAGAAAAAGATTATCAGCAACTTGCAATCATTAAAAAAATGGTTGAGAAGAAAAATCTTCCTGTAAAAATATATGGTGTAGAAACATTAAGAGAAAAAAACGGTCTTGCAATGAGTTCACGCAATGAAAGACTTACCGCGGAACAAAGAAAAGCCGCTAAAATCATTAATGAAACTCTAGAAAAAGTAAACGATTGGTTTCGTGTCATTTCCATCCCTGAAATAAAAGAGCGTGTAAATGAAATTTTTGAAAAAGCCAATGGTTTTGTCTTAGAATACTTCATCATCGCAGACGAAGAAACTCTAAAAGAAACAGATTTCTTTTATAAGGATAAAAACTATCGCGCTTTTATTGCAGCTTTTGCTGGTGAGGTAAGACTCATTGATAACAAACATCTGGATTAATTTCTACAATATAAAAAACATCAAAGGCTTCCCAAGGGAAGCCTTTGAACACCAAATCACAAAATATTAATATGAAAAAAATTTACTTTTCAGCAAATTTTGTGACTCGGCTGGGATTCGAACCCAGGACCCATACATTAAAAGTGTATTGCTCTACCAGCTGAGCTACCGAGTCATCGTTAATTAATAATTTGAAAATTAATAATCAACAATTCTATTTTTAAAAATTAAGAACGAAAATTATTCATCATTAATTTTTAATTCTCTTTCTGTGTGCCTGCGACTGGACTCGAACCAGCACATCCATAGGAAACCACCCCCTCAAGATGGCGTGTCTACCAATTTCACCACACAGGCAAAAAAAAACCGTAAGATTTACGGGATTTTTTTTGATTTGTGACCTGGCTGGGATTCGAACCCAGGACCCATACATTAAAAGTGTATTGCTCTACCAGCTGAGCTACCAGGTCGGCCACTTTATCGCAGTGTTATCTGCTCAAAAAGTGGTGCAAAGATAAGGCTTTTTTTAAATTCTCAAAATTTTTTTAGACATTTGTTAAAAATATAAAAATGATTATTTCTTTAGCAGGATATATGGGTAGCGGTAAATCTCACATTTCCAAATTATTGAGCGAAAAATTAAATTTTAAACTGATTGATCTGGATAAGGAAATAATAAAAAAAAACAATCACACCATTGCTGAAATTTTCAAAAATCGTGGTGAAATTTATTTTAGAAAGCAAGAAAGAGAATTTCTGGAAGAGGTATTAGCTACAGAAAATAATGCCGTTTTAAGTTTGGGTGGCGGAACTCCTGCCTATTATAATAATATGGATGTCATCAACCAAAATTCATTCAGCTTTCATCTACGAGCTAATGTGGGAACATTATCTGAACGTCTTAAAAAACAAAAAGCTAAAAGACCTCTAATTGCCAATATTCCCGATGAAGATTTGCCTGAATTTATAGCCAAGCATCTCTTTGAGAGAAATCCCTTTTATAACAAAGCACAGTTTACAATTTCTACAGATAACAAGGATCCCGAAGAAATTGTGGATGAAATTATTCGTCATCTTCCGATTCGATAAAGAAATGACTCCAATATTCTTCATCATTTATTTCATTCTCTGAATGATCTTCAGAAACATAACCCTCAATTTCGCGACGGTCTTTTTTTGTTGGCCTCCCTTCACCTTTTATACGGTAATAGTTTTGCTCCATCCTGCGCATTTTAAGTATCTCATATTGTTCTTTATCCGTCATATCAGTAACATGTAAAGGAACTAATTTGGCGCCAATTCTACTTTTGGGAATTTGCAGCACTTTAATTTTATAATCAATCTGGTTTTTTCTGATTTTAATCACGTCTCCTTCTTTCACCTCTTTTGATGATTTTACAGCACTTTCACCAATGGCGACACGGTTTTTTTTAATTTCTTCGGCAGCAATGCTTCTTGTTTTATAAAAGCGTATACTCCATAAAAATTTATCAATTCTCATTATTTTTGTTACTTTTGCGTATTCAAAAATAATCAATAAAATGAAAAAAGCCCTTATATATATTGCTGTTGCCGCTTTCACCATCACTTCTTGCCGTAAAGATGAAACTACTACTGCGGAATCAATCATCAAAGATGAAGTGAAGGACATCACTACACAAAACACTAATGATGATAAAGCAATTGCAAAATATATGGATGAGCATTATCTAGATGCTTCAGGAAAGATTAAGAAATTCAGCACTACAGATACTTCTGATGATAACAATAAAAAACTTTCTGAATTAAACGTTCAGAAACTGGCTTCGGGTGTAGTAGTGATTGTAAGAGACGGAGCACAACCGAATCCAGGAACTGTGATTGGCGCAACTGACATCATTAGAATTATGCAGAAATCTTACTCTTTTGTAGCACAGGAAAACAATGGAATTGAGTATGTTTCTGAAATCCCTTTCTCCAATACTATTGACGGAAGCGGTGTTCCGGAGGTTGATCCTGCCTATTACTACGTAAAGCAATCTGTAATGGATGCCAGTAAAAAAACAAGACCTTATTATGAAATTGAAGGCTTTCAGGAAGGTTTGAAATACTTCAAAAGTTTTGATAAAGCTGATTCTGAAAATTATAATCTTCAGGGGGTAATTCTAGTTCCATCACGAGCTGCTTTTGCAAGAGACGAACATTTCCCTTACGCAGGAATGACGTTCCGAAACAGAACTTTTGTCTTCAACTTTCAAATTTATAAAACTACTCCAAGATAAAAAAAACGGGATTCAGACTGAATCCCGTTTTTTTTAATTTCTATTTTTTACATTTCCAAGAATATCCGGGAAATAAAGATCAGCGAGATGCTCAAATTCATCACCACGCATAAACATTGAAGCATCCACTTCATCATACGAATTACGTCCGGCAGCAGCAATCAATTCATTGCAAGTATGCAGTGTATTTTTGTGGAAATGGTATACTCTTTCAGCTTTATCCGTTACATCAAGCCCTTTGATCAGCATTTTATCCTGCGTCGCAACTCCAGTAGGACAGCTATTGTTGTTACATCTTAATGCTTGAATACAGCCCAAAGCAAACATAAAACCACGAGCATTGTTACACATATCAGCACCCATAGCTACTGCTCTTAAAATATCCAAAGACGTAAGAACCTTACCACTTGCGATCACTTTTACTTTATCTCTGACATTGTAGCTTTTCAAAGTTTTGTTTACGAACATTAAAGCCGGCTCCAAAGGCATCCCTACACCATCTGAAAATTCTGGCGGTGCTGCTCCGGTTCCTCCTTCTGCGCCATCAATAGTAATAAAATCAGGATAAATTTTAAGAACATTCATTTGGGTACAGATGTCTTCAAACTCTTTTGTATCACCAATACATAACTTAAATCCAATTGGCTTTCCGTTGGATAATTCACGAAGGTGTTGAACAAATTTCAAAAGCTCTGCAGCATTAGAAAATGACGAATGCGATGGTGGTGAAATAATGGTTAAACCCGGAGTAACGTGTCTGATTTTTGCAATTTCAGGTGTATTTTTTACACCCGGTAAAACTCCTCCGTGACCTGGTTTTGCTCCTTGAGAGAGTTTAATTTCAATCATTTTAACATTCTGGATTCTGGATTTTTCCGCGAAAAGTTCCGGAGAAAATTTACCTTCTTCGTCTCTACAGCCGAAATAACCTGTTCCGATTTGCCAACATAAATCTCCACCTTCCATATGATAAGGCGAAATCCCACCTTCTCCGGTATTATGGAAAAAGTTGCCTTTTTTAGCACCTCTGTTAAGGGAAATTTGAGCACGATCACTTAAAGATCCAAAACTCATTGCAGAAATATTGAACAATGAAGCACTATAAGGTTGTGAACACTGCTCATTTCCAACCAAAACTCTCGGCAATTCTTCTTTTGGGGATTTGGCATAAATGGAATGCTTAATCCCTTCATATTTTCTTTGATTGATATTAAGTTGTGTTCCGAAAGGCACCGTGTCACTTACATTTTTGGCTCTTCTGTAAGCTGCAGATCGCTCATTTCTTGGGAATGGTTTACCATCAGTTTCTCTTTCGATAAAGTACTGCTGCATTTCAGGAGAAATACTTTCAAAAAAATACCTGAAATATCCCAACACAGGGAAGTTTCTTAAAATCGCATGTTTAGTTTGATTGGCGTTATAAATCCCAATTAAATAAATAATGGTTAAAAGTATGGGAATCCAGTAATGAGCTTTAATGAGCACAGCTACTACCCAAGTAAAAATGAGTAAAACAATACCCCATTTCAGAAACTTATCTCTCATAAAATTTTAATTTTTTCAAAATTAATCAATTAAAAAATCTCACCAATTTAATTAAAATTTAATAAAATTTTAAAACAATTGATGAAAATATCACAAACGAGAGATTAAATTATAGTTTCTGAACACAAACCGTAACAATCTGAAATTTATAAAAATATATATATTCTTATTGAAAAAATCTATTCATTTTGAAAGAAAAATCCGAAGACAACTTCGGATTTATAATGGGTGAAATTTTATACTTTAGCTAGAAAATCATCAAAAGAAACCTCTACACCAACCGTTCCATCAGGCTTTAATCGTTTTAAATTAACCATTTCAATTTGGTTTACAGATTTTTCGTCGTAAGGTTTCTTTACACGCACATAATTTTCAGTAAATCCAAACATATAACCGTCTTTATTTTCGTGCTCCCAAAGGACGGGATGTGTTTTGCCAAGTTGCGACTGATAAAATGCCATTTTCTTCTTCTCCGAAAGGATTCGCAACATCTTATTGCGTCTTTTACGCTCGGCAATAGGAACTTCACCTTCCATACTTGCTGCTTCTGTATTTTCTCTTTCTGAATAAGTAAAGACGTGCAGATAAGTAATAGGCAATTCGTTGATAAAATGATAAGTTTCAAGAAACTTTTCTTCCGTTTCACCCGGAAAACCAACAATTATGTCTACTCCAATTGCAGCATCCGGCATTACCTCGCGTATTTTTGCAACCCGGTCTGTATAAAGTTTGGTAAGGTAACGGCGCTTCATTTTTTTAAGCATATCATCGCTTCCGGATTGTAGAGGGATGTGAAAATGCGGCACAAATCGATCACTTTTTGATACCAGCTCTATACTTTCATCTTTCAGAAGGTTGGGTTCAATGGATGATATACGAATTCTTTCTATGCCCTCTACTTTATTAAGTTCAGTGATTAAATCCAAAAAAGTGTGTTCGTGTTTTTTGTTTCCAAATTCGCCTTTTCCGTAATCTCCGATATTTACACCGGTAAGAACGATTTCTTTAATCCCTTTTTCTGCGATTTCAGTAGCGTTTTTAACAATATTTTCAATGGTATCTGAACGTGATATACCTCTTGCTAAAGGTATGGTGCAATAAGTACATTTATAATCACAACCATCCTGTACTTTCAGAAAAGCGCGAGTTCTGTCGCCAATAGAATAGCTTCCGATAAAAAAATCTGTTTTTTCAATTTCGCAAGAATGTACAACACCCTTGTTTTCAGATTTTTCTACCTCATCCAGATAGCTTAATATGTTGAATTTTTCTTTAGCTCCAAGCACCAAATCCACTCCTTCGATATTGGAAATTTCTTCAGGCTTCAACTGTGCATAGCAACCAACAACAACCACTAAACCATCAGGATTGGCTTTCATAGCTCTCTTCACATGGAATTTACATTCTTTATCGGCAGCTTCTGTTACAGAACAAGTGTTGATGATATAAACATTCGCTTTCTCATCAAAACTCACTTTATCGTAACCTGCAGCCGTTAAGTTACGGGCAATAGTAGAAGTCTCCGCAAAATTGAGTTTGCAGCCAAGTGTGTGATATGCAGCAGATTTCGTTCTGTTCTCTTCCATAATTTCGTGGTTGCAAATTTAATGATTTTTAAATTAGTTTTTTAACCATTCAAGAGTTAGGTTTTTTAGATAATTAGAGCTACTTTATCTTGATAACGGACTAAGCCAAAAAAGAAAAGCTGCACAAAGTGCAGCTTTCGAACTCTTAGTAAGATGATATCTGTATTAGATATTTACAATTTTTTGATAGGCATCTTCACCAAGATTCCACGAGCAAGATGTTGCATTGTCGCTTAACCATGCTACTCTTCTATTAACTGTATCAAACAGGCGAACGCCTTTCAAATTAAGTTGCGAAGTTCTGTAAACGTGTAAACTTACCGAAATGCCTTTGTTATTATTCACAATAGAATGAATTCCGCCATATTCTTCCGGAAAAATCTGACCTTCGTAAGCGGTACCCACACCATTATACTCGATAAAATTAGAATTTTCACGATAACTGACTTCCGTTAAGCTTCCGCGTAACACTTTTATTCTTCCGTCATAGTTGTTATGATCGTGTATGGCTGTAGTATTGTCTTCGCCCCAAATCATAAGAATTGCTACACATTCCTGACTTTTATAGACAGGGACACGCCTGTATGTTTCTCTTTCAACATCCATTTTTTCGATCTCAAACCATTGGTTATAATCGTTGTAATTGTACTTAAACAGTTCGAGAACAGTTTCATCAAAACTTTTAGGAGTTTGCATTAAATTTTCTAATACATCCACCAATGATACTTTTAAGTAAGTTTCTGCTGCCATTGCCTTACGTTTGATTTGGTAATGTAAAGGTAGCAACAGAAAAGTCGTAAGACTGAACAACTTAAAGTGACATTTATCAGAATTTAATTTTGGAAGGTATGATTTTTATCAAGGATATTGAAACCAATTTTCCATTATAAAAATCAATTTTAATGAAAAATTTAATTAAATTATTGGAGCCAATCTTTTCTTACTGATAATCTTCCCTTACCTCATCACTTTTGGCATAACAAACAGGGGAAGAATTTTGCTGAATATCCTCAGGTTTAAGATTTTTCAACATTTCTGTATTGAATTCTGCAGATTTATTTCTAGCAATGGATAAGGTTTGCCAGTTTTCATCTTTTAGCATTTTGGCAATATAAACGATTTGCCCAACGTGATATGGATAATGTGCAAGCTGACGAAGAACCGCATCCAAAACTGTGTGCTTCTCGCCACGGATATAAATAGGATAGCTTATATTCTCATTAGTGATTTGTTCTAAAGCACCAAAAAGGCAGTTCCATCCCTTTTCCCAATATTCTATAACCTCCAGTTTTGTCTCAAAATTGTTTACAAATTCTGAATCACGATTTCGCCATTCTTTTTCACCATCTTCTGTTAAAAAATTGGTCCATCTGGAAAGCATATTTCCCGCAACATGTTTTACAATAATAGCAATAGAATTGCTTTCGTTGCTATATTGCCAAAAAACCTGCTCATCTGAAAGTTGTGCAAAAGTTTTATCAGCAAGATCCTTGTAATATTGGAAGCGTTTTATAAATAAATCTTTCATAGAAATATGAGGTTCGGATTTATGGATTTCGTGTTTGAGGTTGTTATTAATTATTGCAATTTACTGAAATTTAATCTCTTTTGATTTTTTTTATTTGCTTATTCATACATATCACTCATTCTCTATCAAACTATTTAATATGCACTAAATTTCCACAAAGATTTTCAAGATGAAAAATTTTATGAAATGGCGATGTAATCTGTTGTAAATTTTCCTTATTCTGAATGAAAGAAAATCGTGACGCCAGCGAATTCATATCCGAAACAATCACAAGCCAACATTCATCAACACTCGTATCGTAAAAAGGATATTTTTCGTTTTTCTTATGGATGAGTTCTATTATTTTCTCCGAAGAAAGCCCATCGAAAAGGCTTAAGTTATAATCGTGTGTAATAAACACATTGCGACGATGATGCGATTTGCGAATTTTCTTTATATATCCCGAAGTTTTTCTCTTTACAATACATTTTCTGATGTTCTGTATGATTTCGTCTTGCTTTTCAGTTAAAATCTGCATCGTTAAAGGCACAAATTCTAAAAAATAGACACCACGATATTTCGCAGTGTCTTCATCTTCAAGCAGTAATTCTACTTGGCGGAAAATTTTGTTCATCTGGCATTCAATTTTCTTGATTTCCAAATGATTAATGACTTCTGTAAGTTCTATCCCTATCTTTTTACCATCAATTTTAGCGATAAAATCGGGGCTTTCGCAGGTTAGATTTTCAAATTTTACTTCCGGAAAATGATGTAGGAAGGAATTGAGAAGAAGAATTTCAGATTTTTTCTTGTATTTCTCACGATCGTGAAGTCCGGAACTGTCGATTTCGCGGTGATACCTTTCTATCGGCTTCTTTTTTAGATGTCGGTTGAGATAGTAAAGGTTTAGGTTCTTTACCAAATCTTCATCAGAAAAAACTTTTTTCATACCAGTAAGTTTTTTGTGACTTCAATTCAGTTTCTCTGCATCACACTTCTGCTTCAATTCCTGAAAACAAGACGTTATTTGTGACTGAAAATCAAAAATTTACGTTTCTAAATTAATTAAAATAACAATACAAAAATCACTTTTAATCAAATTTAAAGTGGAATTAATATAAAAATAAATTATTTTTGAAAAAAATTATACGGTGTACCACGACGAGAAACACTGCAAAAACTGCGGCCAACACTTATTATTGGAACAAAAATACTGTCACAATTGCGGGCAGAAAACCGATACCCACCGTATTAATTTTCATTTTCTCATTCACGAGATTCAGCATGGTATTTTTCACGTCGATAAAGGAATTCTTTATACCATCAAAGAGCTTTTTACAAGACCGGGACATTCTATAAGACAATATATTGAAGGAAGGAGACAAAACCATTTTAAACCTGCTCTTCTCATCATGATTTTGGGAACCATCACTATTCTTCTTAACCATTGGATTAACAGTGAGGGGAATTTATTAGGAAATATAGTAAAGTATAAACAGCCCGTGAATGGAGAAACCATTGAAAATAAAGAAGCCTTAAAACTTTTTGGAGCTTTAGCAGAAAACTTTACAAAGGTTACCAACTGGATTAGTGAACATTATGCCATATCGGTTCTGCTTATGATTCCGTTTTTTGCATTTGCATTTTGGCTCGCATTCAAAAAGTATAAGCTCAATTTTCCTGAATGGTTGGTTATTTCAACATTTATTACGGCACAAAGTATGGTGCTGTACATTCTGCTGATAGTGATCCCCAAAAGAATGATTGATTTAGGTGGCTTATTCATTCTTTCATTTACGGCCATTACCATTTGGACTCTAATTCAATATTTTTATCAAAGTAGAAAAAGAGAAATTATTCTTCGGTCATTACTTTCCTTCCTTATATACTACGTGCTGTTTATTGCTGCAGTTATTATATTTATTTTAATTATTGTGATGAATAACAGATGATATAAATTAGTTTCAAAAAGAAATTAATTTCGGTAAATTTGCAAAGTCAAAAATAAAACATACAAGAAGATGGATTTTAAAAACTTCCAGATGCCTTATAGCATCAACCCAGATTATTCTAAAAAAGTTGCCTATTTTTCGATGGAGTTTGCCATTGATCAAGCTTTAAAAATATACTCAGGTGGTTTAGGTTTCCTAGCAGGCTCTCATATGAGAAGTGCTTATAACTTAAAACAAGACTTGGTTGGAATCGGAATTTTATGGAAATTTGGTTACTACGACCAAGCCAGAAACCACGACCAAACTTTGCAACCAACGTGGACGAAGAAAATGTACAGTTTTCTGGAAGATACGGGAATTAAATTTCAAATCGATATTCACAACGCTCCGGTTTGGGTAAAAGTTTGGTATCTTAATCCTGAAATTTTCCATACTGCACCAATGTTTTTCCTTTCTACAGATGTGCCGGAAAACGATCATATCTCTAAAACTATCTGCCACAGATTATATGATGCTAACGAATCTACCAAAATTGCACAGTACATTCTTTTAGGAAAAGGTGGTGCAAAAATGTTGGATATGATGAATTTCAATAGAGAGGTTTATCATCTTAATGAGGCTCATGGTTTGCCAGCAGCATTTTATTTATTGAGAAAATTTGGTGGTGATCTTTCTAAAGTAAAAGAAAAACTGGTTTTCACCACGCACACACCTGAAGAAGCCGGAAACGAAAAGCATAATTTCGATATGTGCTACGATATGTCTTACTTCAGCGGTTTTGATAAAAATGAAGTGAAAATGATTGAAGGCGGTGGCGATAACAATATGTTCAACCACTCTCTTTGTGCATTAAGAATGGCTAGGATTTCTAATGGTGTTTCTCAGCTTCACGGTGTGGTTTCTCGTGAAATGTGGGGCAAATATGATGGCATTTGTGAAATAAAATCAATTACCAACGCACAGGAATTTAAATATTGGGCAGACAAACCACTTTACGATGCTAAAGATGAAAATGATGATAATGTCTTCGATTTCAGAAAGAGACACGTAAAGAAAAGACTTTTCAAAACTGTTGCTGACCAGTGTGGAAAACTGTTTGATCCGAATGTCTTCACCATTGTTTGGGCCAGAAGATTTGCCGGTTACAAGAGAGCTGATCTGTTACTTCACGATAAAGAAAGATTTGAAAGATTACTGAACAATCCAAAATATCCGGTACAGATTATTTGGGCTGGAAAACCTTATCCGATGGATTATACGGCAATTTCCACTTTTAATACTTTGGTGGAAGAAAGCAAGTATTACAAAAACATGGCGGTGCTTACGGGTTATGAATTAGCCTTAAGTAAACTTCTTAAACAAGGTTCTGATCTTTGGTTAAACAATCCGAGAGTTCCGAGAGAAGCTTCCGGAACATCTGGAATGACGGCTGCTATGAACGGTTCTGTAAACCTTTCTACCGATGATGGATGGATTCCTGAATTTGCAAAACACGGTGAAAACTCTTTCGTAGTGCCTAAAGGCGATTATGCTAATATGAGCGTTTACGAGCAGGACAATTATGATCTTGAAAAACTTTACGAAATTTTGGAAAATGAAGTTATTCCAACGTATTATGATAACAAAGATCAGTGGAGAAAAATCCAACAAACAGCTATGGACGATGTGAAAACCCAGTTCAACAGCGACAGAATGGCAGATGAATACTATAAACTGGTATACAATGCTGAAGTTTTAGCTCCTGTACATTCTTAAGTTTTAAATGCTTTTAATATAGTTCCGGCGGAGCCAAAGGCTCCGCCGGAATTTTTATTTATTTAGTTTTTGCTTTAGTTTTCAATACTTTTTCAAGTCAGTTATTCATCACTTCTCCAATTTGACAATCTTAAGAGAAAGGTTTAAAATTGGCCTAACTCCAAAGCATTATTATGTAGCAAATATTTTCTGAAATTTTATATCTTTGAAATCTTACATCTAATTGAAATTTATGAAAAAAGCATTTTTAGCTCTATCTATTGTAGTTTCAGTGGCATCTTTTGCGCAAACGATTACTTTGGATAAAATTTACTCCGGTTACTATCGAGGAAAAGGCATTTCAGGAATTGCCTCTCTTAAAAACGGCGAAAACTATGCCGTAATCGAACGTGGAGGAATTGCAAAATATTCTTATAAAACTTCACAAAAAGAAGGAAATATTGTAGACGGAAATTTCGAGAGTTACGAATTTTCTAATGACGAAAGCAAAATCCTTCTTCAAAAAGAAAGCGAGCAGATTTACAGGCATTCTTTTCTTGGAAAATTTGATGTAAAAGATTTAAAAACAGGTAAAACGGTAAGCCTTAATAATGGAAATTACATTCAGGAACCGAGATTTTCTCCGGATGCGACGAAAGTGGCTTTCATTGTAAATAATAATTTGTTTTGGCAGGATTTAAATTCAGGAAACATTACTCAAATCACTACAGACGGAAAGAAAAATTCGATCCTCAACGGACTTGCAGACTGGGTTTACGAAGAAGAATTTGGACACGCAAGGTTATATGAATGGACGAAGAATTCAGACGCCATTGTTTTTGTGAAATCTGACGAAAGCCAAGTTCCAGAGATGTACATCCCGATTTACAACAAGCAACTCTACCCTTCTGAAATGCGCTTTAAATATCCTAAAGCGGGAGAAAAAAACTCTGTTGTTTCAGCACATCTGTATAGGTTAGATTCTGGTAAAACATCAGAAATCAATTTAAAGGGTTTCAAGAACTATTATATTCCGGATGTTAAACAGACGGCGAAAGCTGATGAAATCATCCTGATTACTTCAGAAAGAACCCAAAATGCTTCTGATGTTTTAAAAGTTAATACCAAAACCGGAGCCGTAAAAAAATTATTCACGGAAACTGATGAAAAATGGGTAGAAACCGACAATGTAACCATGGAATTTTTGGATGACAATTCTTTCATTTGGGGTTCTGAACGCGATGGAAACCACCACCTTTATTGGTATGATGAAAATGGTAAACTGAAAAAACAAATCACCAAAGGAAATTGGGAAGTGACGGATTATTACGGATACAACCCAGAAACAAAGGAGGTTTACATCCAAACCAATCAAACGGGAAGCATCAACAAAGTGGTTTCTAAAGTGAATATTGCGAACGGAAAATCATCAATTATCTCAGGAAAAGAAGGCAACAATTCAGCAAATTTTAGCCAGAATTATAACTATTTCATCGAAACGTCTTCTACAGCACAACGTCCACACACCTATGTTTTGAAAGATAATGCCGGAAAAACGGTAAAAGAACTTCAGAACAACAACGAAATGCTAGATAAACTAAAAGCTGATAATTGGGTAGCTAAAGAATACATTACCGTTCCAAACGAGGTGGGTGACCAAATGAATGCCTACATTTTAAAGCCTAAAAACTTTGATCCGAATAAAAAGTATCCTCTGTTTATGTTCCAATATTCCGGACCGGGATCTCAAAGCGTCACCAACTCTTGGGATGGTGGAAATGGATTGTGGTTTAACCATTTGGTGCAGCAAGGATATATAGTAGCTTGTGTTGATGGTAGAGGAACCGGTGGAAAAGGAACAAAATTTAAGAAAACAACTTATATGCAACTTGGCAAATACGAAATTGAAGATCAAATTGCTGCCGCAAAATGGTTCGGAAAACAGTCTTATATAGATAAGGACAGAATCGGAATTTTCGGATGGAGTTTCGGAGGTTACATGGCAAGTTTAGCTCTTACAAAAGGTGCTGATGTATTTAAAGCAGGTATTGCTGTAGCACCTGTAACCAACTGGAGGTATTATGACACAGTATATACCGAAAGATTTATGAGAACGCCACAGGAAAATCCTTCCGGTTATGATGACAATTCTCCTACTACTCATGCTAAGCTTATGAAAGGAAAGTTTTTACTGGTACACGGTTCAGCTGATGACAATGTGCATTACCAAAACGCAGTAGAATTTGCAGAAGCCTTAATTCAAAGCAAAAAACAATTTGAATTTATGACTTACCCTGATAAAAACCACGGCATCTACGGCGGAAATACAAGACCACAGCTCTATCAAAAAATGACCGATTTTATTTTGGAAAATTTGTAGAAAATTAGAAGACCAAGAATAACAAGGAAATCACTCAAAAATTTTGAGTGGTTTTTTTATTTTATAAAATACATAATTCATTTTAGTTTTTCCTCAGTTCATTTAAAAGCTATTTCAATCAGGAATATAGCGAAATACATTTGTCCTATAAATTAACAAATCAAAACAAAATATTATGAAAGTTTTAGTTCAAATTATTTGCTTCTTTTTTGTAACACTTTTTTCCGCACAACAAAACAAATATGAAGAATGGTACTTTAATACAAAAGACAGTTTAAGAATTTATGTAAAAGAATCTCTTTCTACATCTAAAGACACTGTCATTGTGCTACACGGCGGATTTGGAGCCAACCACGATTATATGTTGGATGCGACAAAGGGTTTGGAAGATCGGTTCCATTTTGTTTTTTACGATCAGCGCAGTTCATTGATGTCCCAACCTTCGGCTCCTGAAAAATACCTGACATTCGATAAAAATGTAGGCGATATCGAAACGCTGATGACAGCATTAAACATCAAGAGGGCAAAACTTCTTTGTCATTCCATGGGAACCCTTGTGGGAATGGAATTTCTAAAACAGCATCCCGAAATGGTGAAAAATATGGTATTGGTCGGCGCAATTACACCGGTAGCAAAGTCTGCGGACGATGTTTTCACCAAGCGCCAGAACGAACAGGTAAAATTTTTGATGGAAAGAAAAATAAGTAAAAGATTTGCTTCAGCCTTATGAAAAAAAACAAAATCTTTCGCCGAGAGAAGCCACACGTAAATGGAAGATTCAGTTTGCTTCGGTAAATTCTTATCAGTTAAATAAAAGCCTGCAAAACTTCAAAGGCGGAATGGCTTACTATAATCAAAGAGTGGCTAACGCGATGCGATGAACAAACACGGAAAAATAACCATCATCAATGGCGAATACGATTTTATGGATTTTGGCAGCACTACCTATTCGGAAAATATCAAAAATTATCCTTCCATTGATCTCAAAGTCATTCCGAATTCCGGTCATAATGTCTGGAGCGATGAACCTGAACATTTTAAAGAAGAACTCGAAAAAGCATTAAGCAAATAAAAAATAAACAATCAAAAAATTATTAAAATGAAATCAACAGTTAAAATGCCTTTAGGTTTAGTGTTATTAGGAGTAACTTTTACAGGTTTTACTTTATTGAATTCTTTTAGATTAGAAAAGAAAATTGAAAATTTTGATGAAATTAATGTCAAAAGAATTAATGTAATTGAAAAAGATGGCACCATCAGAATGGTAATTTCCAACAAAGAACTGCAACATTCCGGAAGAATGGACGGCAAAGATTGGGAAAAACGCGAAAGACAGGCCGGAATGATTTTCTTTAACGATGAAGGCGATGAATGTGGCGGTTTCGTGTATGCTTCAGATAAAAAGAAAGACGGAACCATCACCAGTGGAATGTCTTTAACCTACGATAAATACAAAAACGACCAAGTGTTGCAAATCTTAAATTCCGAAACTTATAAAGACGGAAAATCCTATTCTTCTCGAGGTTTTATTGTTAATGACTATCAATCGGATGAAGTCAATCTTACACAATATTCAAAAATGCTGAAAGATGCAGAGAAAATTGCCGATGAAAAGGAAAGAAAACAAAAAATCAGGGAAATTCGCCAGAAATATGGTTCTAAAAACCTTCTTTTTTTAGGAAAAGGAAGCGATTCGCAAGGACTTTTCATCAATGATAAAAACGGACAACCAAAACTGATGATTTATGTGAACGAAAAAGGCGAACCGAAAATCCAAACAATGAATGAAAAAGGCGAAGTGAAGGATTTTTTGATAATGGAAACGACAACCAAGTAGTTTTTAAATCAACAATTTTATATACTTTTAAAAAATGAAACTTAATTTTAAGAATATTGCACTCGTTTTATTAGGTTTAATCCTTGTAAACACTGTTCAAACCTATGTTCTCTATATTATGAGAAAGTTTGGGGATTTAGATTTTTACAGTTTGGGATTGCATATTTTTATTTTTATCAATTCCGTTCTATCGCTGATAAGTACCGTTATTGCTTGGAAAATTTTACATCAATTCAGCAAAGGAAAAAGAGCAATTCTTACATTTTTAGTTTCATTTTTTATTTTTTCAATATTTACTTCTTTATTTTTTCTTTTTGAAAGAAACCTCATCAACGGACTTTCCACAAGTGTGAATATGTTGATTGGAAATATCGTCACCTCGTTCATCACTTCACACCTTTACATCAGTGCTTATACGATTGCCTATTTGTATTTTGCTCATTCTAAAGATTTGGAAATCAATATTGAACGATTAGAAAACGAAAAAATTCAACTGAATGCAAATCTTTTAAAACAAAATTTAGAACCTCATTTTTTGTTTAATAATTTGAGTGTTTTAAGTGGTTTGGTAAAGAAAAATCCTGAAAAAGTGGATGATTTTATGGATAGTTTTTCAGAAGTCTATCGTTATTATTTGAAACACAATCAGGAAAATGCAGTTTCTATCGCCGAAGAAATCAGTTTTTTGGAAAATTATATGCATTTAATGAATGCAAGATTTGGAAACGCTTATGAATGCAAGATTTACATAGATGATAAAAATGGTTTCGTTTTGCCTTGTTCATTACAGTTATGTGTAGAAAATGCTATCAAACATAATGCTGCAAGCGAAAATCAACCTTTAATGATTGAGGTTTTTAGAAACAATAATGAAATCATCATCAAAAATCCATTAAGAAAAGTCGATTTTACCAAAAGTAACGGCATCGGGAATGAATATTTAAAAAGACGCTACGAAATTGAATTCGGTAAAAACATCGAAACACAAATTTCTGAAAATGAACACCTTGTAAAAATTCCGATTATCTAATTTCATAAAACGCAAAGTTTAATTTATTTTGAGAAATTTTTTAGCAAGCAAAGATTTCCCGATTAATCGGGAAGATTAAGCGAACTCTTCAATGCGAATAAATTCGCATTCTTTGCTTCCTTAACTTATTTTAAATCATTAAAAATCTTTGCGTTTTAAATCAATTATAAGTTTAAAAAGATATGAAAGTTTTAATCATAGAGGACGAACAACTGAACGCTGATTTGTTGAAGGAACATCTGCAATCTTACAGCAAGGAAATCAAAGTTATCGCTCATTGCAAAAGCAAAGAAGAAATAAAAATTTGGTTGGAAAATAATGATGAAAAAACCTTGGATTTGGTGTTTTCTGACATTGAATTGTTGGATGGAAATGTGTTTTCACTTTTAGAAAAAAATGTTTTTACTTGTCCTATTATTTTCACCACGGCTTACAACGATTTTTATCAAAATGCTTTTGAAGTCAATGGAATTGCCTATTTGCTGAAACCCATCAGTTTCAAAAAATTATCTGCTGCTCTTGAAAAATTTGAAAATCTTTATCAAAAAGAAAAACCATCCACTCTCGATTGGAACAAAATTTCAGAAATCATCCACGGAAAATCTTATAAAGAGCGAATTGTCGTAAAAAACAACGCAGAAATTACCATTCTTACTACAAAAAATATTGCTTGTATACTTTCCAACGAAGGAAAACTCACTGCCATCGATGAAAATGGAAAACCCAACGAATTTCGGGGAAAACTCTCGGAACTCATCACTGAACTGAATCCAAAAGAATTTTTTCAAATCAACCGCGGCGAAATTGTGAATATTAATTTCATCGAAAAAATAGAGCCCTATTTTGGCGATAGGCTTTCTATAAGGCTAAAAAACTATAAGACTGCTCTTATTACAAGCGCATCTTCTACAGCAGAATTCAGAAAATGGCTGGAATGATTTTCATATTAAATTAAAAATCCTATTTTTGGGAAATTTGAATTTTATGGAGAAATCGACTGCTAAACATCCAAAAGGACTTCCTTATTTGTTTTTCACAGAAATGTGGGAGCGTTTTGGTTATTACCTTATTCTAGGAATTTTTGTTTTATATCTTATTGAACCTACGGGAGTTGGAGGAGGACTTGGCATCCCCGATAAATCTGCTGACGACATTTTTGGAACTTACATCGCCTTAACTTATCTAACGCCGTTTCTCGGTGGTTTTCTTGCAGATCGTGTTTTAGGATACATCAAATCTATTTATTTAGGGGGTTTATTGATGGCTGCTGGATATATTGGGCTTGGACTGTTCAAAGAAATGACCTTGTTTTATGTTTCCTTAGGCTTAATTATTATTGGAAATGGTTTTTTTAAGCCTACGATTTCAACACTTTTAGGAAATTTATATTCCGAAGAGCCTTATAAAGCCAATAAAGATTCGGGTTACAATATTTTCTATATGGGAATTAATATTGGTGCCTTTATTTGTAATATTATCGCAGCTTATATGCGAAACAAATACGGTTGGGGACCAGCATTTATCACAGCCGGTGTCGGTATGTTGCTGGGTATGGTTATTTTTACAATTGGGTTAAAACATTATAAGCAAGCTGCAGAGATGAAACCTCAACAGGAAGGTGATACCAAACTATCAGAAATATTGGTTAAAGTTTTCCTGCCTGCAATTATTGCTGGTGCTATAGGATGGTTTATCCCCGGAAATATTTTTGGAAGCGATAGTACAGATGCATTTATTTTCGCAACAATTCCTGTGATTTACTTCTACGTAAGACTTTATTTTAAATCCAATCCCGAAGAAAAACCTGCGATTGGAGCGTTACTTTCTATATTTTTAATTTCCATGTTCTTCTGGGCTGTATTTAAGCAAAATGGTACAGCATTAACACGTTGGGCTAATTATTATACAGACCGAAGTGTACCGGCATCAGCAGAAAAACCTTTAGAATCCATCTACATGGTTGAAGGTTTAGATTACGCTGACAGCAAAGAACCAATATCAGTTTATGATGAGGAGTTTCGTGCAAAAAAAGATGAAAACGGAGAGCCTGTAAAAGCCATCGGAAAAAATGTTTATTTCAAAAATATTTCACCAGAAAAAAAGGCAACCCTTGAAGCGAGCTCTGATCAAAAATTATTTCTCTACAATACAGAATTATTCCAATCGATCAATCCATTTTGGGTAATTGTTCTTACACCAGTCATTGTAGGTTTTTGGATGTTCCTGCGAAGACGCGGAAAGGAACCTTTAACACCTTCAAAAATTGTATTGGGATTATTTATTTCGGCGCTTTCTTGTCTCGTAATGGTTTGGGCAGTGTATGCAGGAGATAACGGTGCAACGAAAGTTTCTCCTTGGTGGTTGGTAGCTTCTTATGGCGTCATTACCATTGGTGAGTTATGCCTTTCACCAATGGGATTGTCTTTTGTATCAAAACTTTCTCCGGCGAGAATTACTGCACTGATGATGGGTGGTTTCTTCCTGGCAAACTCTGTTGGTAACAAACTTTCCGGAATTTTAGCAAGTACTTGGTACGATTATGATAACAAAGCGAATTATTTCCTTGTGAATTTTGCTTTACTCATCTTCGCAACTTTACTTGGACTTTCTATGCTGAAAAGGCTGAACAGAATTATGAAAGAAAAAGGTCATTAATTTTTGAATAAACCCTAAAAAAAAGAAAAATCGCAGGCTCTATCTGCGATTTTTTGTTGAATTTAATTCTGAAAACCTTGCTCAATACACAAAAAAAAGTATATTTGCTCTTAACATAAAATTAACAATTACAATATGGATACAGTACAACCAACAAAAGGACATCCGAAGGGACTCTATTCCCTATTTTTCACAGAAATGTGGGAGCGTTTTTCTTATTATGGGATGAGAGCTCTTTTAACGATTTTCCTTACAGCACAACTTGCTACAGGTGGCTTCGGTTTAGACCGTGCAGAATCTTTAAAAATCTACGGAATTTTTACAGCACTTGTTTATTTAACACCAATTTTAGGAGGTTGGTTTGCAGATAAATTGCTTGGCCAAAGAAAATCCATCTTAATTGGGGGACTTGTAATGGCAATAGGACAATTCATGTTGGCAGCAAGTTCTTCCCTTGATTTATTAGGCGATTTAGAAACACGCAAACACTTCTTCTATTTAGGTTTAGGAGTGCTTATTCTTGGAAACGGATTCTTCAAACCAAACATTTCTACAATCGTAGGCGACCTTTACGACAACGATGATCCTAGAAAAGACGGTGCTTTTACTATTTTCTATATGGGGATTAATATCGGTGCTTTCTTATCGCCGTTTGTTGCCGGTACTTTAGGTGAAAAAGTTGGTTGGCCTTACGGATATTTGGCTGCAGGTGTAGGAATGCTGATTGGCGTACTTTGGTTCTATTTTAGAAGACACACTTTAGAAGATAAAGGACTTCCACCAGGTTACGTAGAAAAAGGAATTACTCAATTGCAGCCAAAAGATTGGCGCGATGTCATTATTTATACAATTGCAAACGTAGTTTTTGTATTTGTAGTAATGTACATCTGGAATATGACTTCAGATACGGTTCATACTATAATGGTATGGATTTTAGGAATTTTAGGCGGTGGATTTATAGCATTATCCATTTTTAAAGGAACCAATGGATCTACAGAATGGACCAGGGTTTTTGTAATTTTAATCTTAGCTTTCTTCAACATCGTTTTCTGGGCAGGTTTTGAACAGGCAGGTGGAACCTTCAACCTTTTCGCACAGGAAAATACCAATAGAGTTGTAGGCGGTTTCGAGATTCCAACTACATGGTTTCAAAATATTAATCCTATTGCCATTGTAACTTTGGCACCACTTTTTTCTATTCTTTGGGTGAAATTAGCTGCAAAGAAACTGAATCCAAGAACTCCGGTGAAGTTTGCACTGGCTATGTTCATCGGTGCACTGGCATTTTTTATAATGACACAAGCCAACAACAACGCTCAAGGAGGAAATCTGGTAAGTCCTATGTGGTTAGTGGTGGTTTATGTTTTATTAACTGTTGGAGAGTTAATGTTGTCTCCAATCGGACTATCAATGGTTACAAAACTATCTCCAGGCAAAATTACCTCCATTATGATGGGTGTTTGGATGGCAAGTTTCGCATTAGGAAATTACTTTGCAGCAACACTTGAGGAGATTTTAACAAAATACAACTTTGATTTATATCCTTTCATCACTTATCTAATGATTGGATCCGGTGCAGCATTACTCTTGCTTTCCCCAATTTTAAATAAGTTTATGAAAGGAATTCACTAAATCTGATAGTTGATATTCTAAAACCACTGATTATTCGGTGGTTTTTTTTATTTTCGTTAATCAAATTTTTATCAATGGATTTAACTCTCGAACAAATACAGGATTTTAAAGGTAAATATCCAAAGCAAATATGGTCACTCTTCTTCTCCGAAATGTGGGAACGTTTCTGCTTCTACGGAATGCGAGGAATGCTCGTGTTTTTTATGATTTCCCAGTTAAAATTTGATAATGAAAAAGCCAACCTTCAGTATGGTGCAACGCAAGCGTTTGTGTATGCCTTTACATTTGTAGGAGGACTTTTTGCCGATAAAATCTTGGGATTTAGAAAATCACTTTTTTGGGGTGGATTGTTGATGATTGTAGGAAGTTTGATTCTCGCTTTCGATCCGCACAATTTTTTCTTTTTAGGAATTGCATTTACCGTAGTTGGAACCGGATTTTTCAAACCAAATATTTCCACAATGGTGGGAAAACTTTATAAAAATGGAGATTCGAGAACGGATGCAGGTTTTTCACTGTTTTATGCGGGAATTAATTTAGGAGCACTTTTAGGTGGGTATTTGTGTATTGCGATCGGAAAAGGAGAAATGCTCTCTTCTGTAATTCCGGAAGATAAAAGATGGAATGTCGCTTTCGGATTAGCTGCCATTGTAATGGTGATTTCATTAATCAATTTTATTTTTACACAGAGAAGTTTAGGACCTATTGGTTTAGCACCACAAAAAATATTGACAGACGGAACAAAAGTTGCGCTCGAAAAATGGAAAGAATACGGCGTTTATGTTCTATCACTAATTTTTGTTCCACTCATTATGGTAATGGTTTCTGTTCCACAATACACCGATTATTTTATGTGGACAGTTGGACCTTTAACACTCATTTACCTATTCTACGAGATGACGAAAGTGAATGATTCTGAAAGAAAAAAACTGTGGGCTGCTTTAGTTTTCATCGTTTTTTCAATTCTTTTTTGGGGAATTTATGAACAATCAGGAGGTTCGTTAAGCATTTTTGCAGCCAATAATTTGAATAAAGATTTATTAGGTCTGGATCCCAATGGTGTGAATAACTCCGGTGGTGCATTTTTCATTATTTTCCTTGCACCTTTAGTTGGTTTACTGTGGATTTGGCTCAGCAAAAGGAGACTGGAACCGAATACTTTAATTAAATTCGGACTTGGATTCATTTTCCTTGGTTTAGGTTATTATGTGTTGTTTGCCACAAAATTTTTCGCCAACGCTCAAGGAATTACTTCATTAAATATTTTCACAATTGCATTATTGGTCATCACGTTTGGGGAATTGTGTCTCTCTCCTATCGGTTTATCGATTATGACGAAACTTTCCACTGAAAAATTACAGGGAATGATGATGGGAATGTGGTTTTTGGCTTCTGCTTACGGTCAATATGTTGCAGGAATTATCGGTGCAAATATGGCAACTGCAAAAGAAGGCTCATCTAATATAGACGCTTTAATTGCTTACACCGAAGGCTACAAACAACTTGGTTTATATGCCGTAATTGCAGGTGTGGTACTGATTTTGATATCTCCGTTCGTGAAAAAACTGATGCAAGATGTAAGATAGTTTTTTTAACTTTTGTTCACATTCATAATCAAACACTTATGAGAAAAATTTCAGGACTTTTATTTGTTTTTATTTCTATTTTTGCTTTTTCACAAGTGAAATGGATGACTATAGAAGAAGCCTTGAAAGCACAGGAAACCCAACCCAGAAAAATTCTCATAGATTTTTATGCCGATTGGTGTGGACCTTGTAAAGTAATGGAAAAATACACCTACAACAATCCTGTAATTGCTGAATATCTGAATGAAACGTACTACCCCGTAAAGTTCAATGCTGAAGGGAAAGAAAGTATTAAAATTTACGGCAAAATCTTTTCAAACGATAATTTCAAAGAGAAAAAAGGTAGAAACTCGATGCACGGATTCACTAAATTTATGAATGTGAATGCTGTACCAAGTATTGTTTTTTTGGATGAGCAAAGTATGCCTATTACCATTTTACAAGGTGCTTTAACGGCAAAAGAGCTGGAACCTTATCTTCCTTTTTTTGTGAATGGTGATTATAAAAAGATACAAACCCGAGATCAGTGGGAAAATTATCAGAGTAAATTCAAATCTAAAATAAAGGATTAAGTTTTAAGTATTCAAACTGAAGTCCGAAGAAAAATAAAGACTTTCAATTTTTTGGAAGTCTTTTTTTGCACTTTTTCATTCGGTTTCTTCGACGCTCGCTTGGCTCGCGCCTCAATTCTATTTAAGCGTTCTTTATATTACAAGTTTAATATTCTGAGCCTTCATAACTTTTCAACAAAATTTTAAAATTCAACATAAAATCCCGAAATTCGAAATTGAAAATTACTATTCAAGATAGGCTTTGACACTCGAAACTTCCATAGAATACTTAAAAGGCATCGGTCCTGAACGTGCAAAACTCATTAAAAATGTTTTGGGCATTGCAACGGTGGAAGATTTTCTGAACTTCTACCCGATTCGTTATCTCGACAAAAGCAAAGTTTATAAAATAAAAGATTTAAAAGATGATTTGCCCGATGTACAGCTGAAAGGTAAAATTACAGAACTCAAAGAAATTGGTGCAGGAAGAGCGAAACGACTTTCCGGAAAGTTTCAGGATGAAACAGGAACGATGGATTTGGTATGGTTTCAGTACTCACAATGGATGAAAGAGCAGCTTCCTATCAACCGGGAGATTTACATTTTCGGAAAAGCAAGTCCTTTTAACCATCAGTTTTCTATGGCGCATCCTGAGATTGAGATAGAAGAAAAAAAAGAGACAGAAACCCGCCTGAAACCTATTTATCCAAGTTCTGAAAAGCTTACCAAACGTGGACTCAATCAAAAGTTTTTTCAAAATACCTTAAAAAATATTTGTGCTGAAATTCCCAATCTCATTCAGGAAAACTTACCCGCTTATCTGATGAAATCTTTGAAACTTGCCTCAAGACAACAAGCATTTTTCAACATTCATTTTCCTAAAGATTTAAAACATTTTGAAGCTGCTGACAGAAGGCTAAAGTTTGAGGAAGCTTTCTTTTTCCAGTTGGGTTACGGATTAAAAAAGCAACACCACCACTCCCATTCAGTAGGAAATCCATTTCCGATTGTAGGCGATTATTTCAATCAATTTTATGACCATTTTTTACCTTTTGAACTTACCAATGCTCAAAAAAGAGTTTTAAAAGAGATTCGTACCGATATGAAGCGTCCGATCCAAATGAACCGTTTGTTGCAAGGCGATGTTGGTTCCGGAAAAACAATGGTAGCGCTTCTTTCTATGCTTATTGCAATGGACAATGGTTTCCAGAGCTGTATAATGGCACCTACAGAAATCCTTGCACAACAGCACTTTAATGGCATTTCTGAACTTTTAGAAAATACCGGAATTAAAGTAAAACTTCTTACAGGTTCTACAAAAAATTCCGAGAGAAAAATTATTCACGAAGAACTTTTAAGTGGCGAGCTTTCAATTTTGGTGGGAACACACGCTGTTTTGGAAGATATCGTTCAGTTTAAAAATTTAGGATTAGCGATTATTGATGAACAACACCGTTTTGGTGTCGCACAAAGGGCAAAACTTTGGGCTAAAAACCGCATACCACCACATATTTTGGTGATGACAGCTACACCCATACCGAGGACTTTGGCTATGAGCTTCTATTCCGACTTGGATGTTTCGGTGATTGATGAAATGCCGGTTGGAAGAAAACCTATCATTACCGCACACAGAAAGGAGAAAGACAGGATTTTTGTTTACAATTTCTGTCGTGATGAGATTAGAAAAGGACGCCAGATTTACTTTGTATATCCTTTAATTGAAGAAAGTGAAACGTTAGATTATAAAAATCTGATGGCCGGTTTTGATCATATTTTGGAACATTTCAGCGATTATAATATTACAATGCTTCACGGCAGAATGCTTCCTGCAGAAAAAGATGCGGCTATGAAATATTTTGCTTCGGGAAAAGCCGAAATTATGGTCGCCACCACTGTGATTGAAGTGGGCGTAAATGTACCCAACGCTTCTGTAATGGTTATTGAAAGTGCTGAAAGGTTTGGACTTTCACAACTTCATCAATTGCGTGGACGTGTTGGCAGAGGTGCAGAACAGAGCTACTGTATTTTAATGACTTCTGACAAATTATCCACTGAAAGCCGAAAACGCATCAAAACTATGTGTGAAACTAATGACGGATTTAAAATTTCTGAAGTAGATATGCAACTTCGTGGTCCCGGTGATATTTTGGGAACACAGCAAAGTGGTGTTGTAGATTTTAAAAGACTTGATTTGGTGCATGACGGAAAAATTATTAAAGTGTCAAAAGAAACCGTCGAAAAAATTTTGCAAAAAGACCCTTTCCTCAATCATCCGGATCATTTGGCTATGAAATTTTATTACCAAAAACAATATCGCGGTAAAAATAAATGGGGAAAAATATCATAAAAAAAAACGACAGAAATTAAAATTTCTGCCGTATTCCGATTTTAAGTGTAATATAAGTATTGAAGTATTTTTAGTCTCTGCTACCTCCTCCTCTTGCTACTAAAGCAATGATAAGGATAAGAACTAATGCGCCAATAACCCAAACCAAAGGATTAGACATCCAATCACCACCTAATGCTTCTGCAGGTTTGTCTACATCTACATCAACCTTCAAATCTGGAGCTTTCTCCTGTGCAAAAAGAATTACTGATGCAAACATTGTTAAGATAAACATTTGTGCTTTTGACAAAAATTGTAGATTTTTCATAATTTATTTATTTGTATTTGTTATTTCTTGATATTGTGATCCTTATATATCTTTAAAATCATCACTAAAACAGTGGCTAAAAAAACAAAATGAATTTCTTTGCCCGCATTAAAAACCATAAATCCCAGAAACCATGTGATGAACAGTACTGCGGATACAACATAATATAAAAGATTATTCATTGCTATCATCTGTTGTATATTGTTGATACAAATTTCAGTATTCTGGGTTTCAATTATTTTACTTGTTTTTTATTGTTATTTATAAAATTTCCATAAAATAAGCGTTATATTGATATCTATCCATCATTATCATTTATTTTGGATATTTTATCAACAAAAACCCGTTTTGTTATTAAAATTCATAATTTATTTAATGATCAATTTTCTGATATACAAATATCAATTTTCTATCAATCTAACTTATTACACAATTTTATAGTATAATTTCAAAATTCCATAAAAAAACTTTCAGAGGTTATTTGAAAGTTGATTTGTTATTACTTGAGAAATATTAACTGCTAGTATTGTGGTAAAAAAATGGTGAATTTTGCACCCACATCAGGTTTTCCTTCGGCGTAAATGTAACCGTTGTGGTTTTCGACAATTTTTTTGCAAATGGCAAGGCCAATTCCGGTACCTTCAAACTGATCCTTATCGTGGAGTCGGTTAAAAAGTGTAAAAATCCTTTCTGCATACTGCTGCTCAAATCCTATTCCGTTATCAGAAAATTCAAGTTTGAAAAATATTTTCTTTGATTTTTTTAAAATTAAAGGCTCTGTTTCCGATTCTATTTTTGCGACTTTGAGGTCGATTACAAGAGGTACATCTTCTTTGGAGTATTTGAGAGAGTTACCCAAAATATTCACAAATAATTGCTGTATCTGAAACGGAATAACTTTCAGTTTCGGCAACGGCTCTAAGTTTATAACAGCATTTTTCTCTTCAATAAGTGTTTGCAATTCTTCGATAGCCTGTTGCATCAATTCATCCAATTCAGCATATTCAAATTTTTGCTCGGATCTTGTAGAACGTGAAAATTGTAACAAATCATTTATTAGATTCCGCATTCTACCCGCAGAAAACTGTATCCGCTCCAAGTATTGCTTACCCGAATCTGAAAGATGATCATTTTCTTTATCATAAAGCCGGGAAATGAAGGTTTCTATTTTACGCAATGGTTCCTGCAAATCGTGGCTCGCTACATAGTTGAATGCCTGCAATTCTTTGTTATTGGATTCCAGAAGGGTATTCTTTTCCTCAATATTCTGTTTGTCCAAATGTTCTTCGGTAATATCTCTGGTAATGAAGAGCATATACTTTCCTACCGCTGGATCATTAATTTTCTTGCTGCTTACAGAAAGGTATCTTAATTTATTATTATCGGCTCTGTAAATCCGGTGAACGAAGGCCACAACTTCTTTACCTTCATACATTTTCTTTATCC
The DNA here is from genome assembly GCA_023394415.1 of Bacteroidota bacterium. Taxonomy (GTDB): domain Bacteria; phylum Bacteroidota; class Bacteroidia; order Flavobacteriales; family Weeksellaceae; genus Planobacterium. Next base: position 27,982 of record JAEXAR010000002.1, on the reverse strand, counting down.
GATCTTTTACCATAGCTTTATCCTCCGGATGTATGGTAGGCAGAAAGTTTTTGAATTCGTGTTCAAAATTATCAGGATTAAAACCAAATAAACTGATTAGGTTTTTAGAGAAAACAAAATAATCGTCTTTAGGAAACCATTGCCAAGTTCCGAAAGCTCCTATTTTTTCTGCTTCTCCAAATGTTTCGTTGGCAACACTTAAATTTTTATTTCTTTCAGAAAGCACCCAGTTGATACTTTCAAGCTGAAGTTTATTTTCTACATCTGAAGTAACATCTTTAGTAATACCGAGTAAGATTTTCTCACCGTTCGACATTTCCACAACTTGTCCTGCAACCTGAAAATGTTTCTGTTTGCCGTCTTTGGTTATAATTCTGTAGTTGAATAGAGACATATCACCACCTTCTATCATTTTAGTGGAGTTTTGGTGTACAAAATTGTAATCTTCAGGATGTATGTGCTTCATAAAGCTTTCGTAACTCGCTTCAAAACTTTGTGGCTCATATCCCAGAATCCTGTATTCGTTATCAGAAAAAGTAAATTTATTTTTCTTCAAATCCATTATCCAAATACCGAAATCACCTACTTTTTCAGCAAGTTTAGAAGTATCTAATGAGAGTTGAAGGTTACGGTTTATCTGTTTTTGTACCTTTACATCCTTATTAATCCTATAAAAAGCAAATCCTAAAAGTCCTAGAGAGAAAATTGAAATAATATAAAGATAAATCGGCGTATTTTTCTGATCGAAAAATAGTTGCGAGCGGCGTTCTTCAAGAAATGTTTTTTCTTCCAAAAGCATCTCTCTGACTTTCAATGAGATATTTTTCCTCAAATCGCTGCCTTGCAATAAATCTTTTCTTAAATCACCTGTTGGTGAAGATTGGGATTGATAGGTTTTATCAACCAATTCCAGCTTCTGATTAATGAGTGAGTTGAGCTGAAGTAAATTAGCTTTTTGTTCGGGGTTATTTTCAACAAAGACATTGAGTTCGCCGAGCTCTTTTTCTATCAAGCTGCGCAATTCGGGGATATTGTTGAGATTCTGTTTGTTTCCGGTAATCAAGAAATTTCTTCGTTCTGTCTCAATATTTTTAACATCAGAATACAGCTCCTCAAGCTTTAACGAAACGTCAAACGAATGATTTATGGAAAGGTTATTCTCACTTAAGCGTTCCAGATGCTTATATGTAAGACCCATCAAAAAGAAAATTAATGCTGTTGCCACAACAAAAATTAACCTTAAATAAAATGTAGACGGATCGAATATTTTTTTCATTTAGAATCTTAAGAGGAAGTTGTCCTTGTTCATTCCGGAAGTGTGATACTGCCAGTTGATAGTAACCACTTCAGAAAGCACTTTTTTTAAAGTATTGAAATCATTGGGTTTTTTGATGTAAATATTTGCTCCGTTCACAAATGTTTCCTCAATATGCTCTTCGGAAGATGATGTAGAATATATCGCAACGGCAATATTTTCAAATTTCGGATTGGCTTTTATCTCGTGCAAACATTCAATGCCGTTTTTTTTAGGCATATTCAAATCCAGGAAAAGGATTTCGGGAAGTTGGGAGTTCTCGGCATTAAGATAATCCATAAGATCAGCCCCATCGTTGAAGGTTTGAACTTTTGTGTTAATCTTCAGCTCATCAAATGCATCGGTGAAGAACAATCTGTCGTCTGCATCGTCGTCTGCAAGTACAATATAAGTATATTCTTTTGTCATAGTTTAGTTCTTGTTTGAGTGGTCTCTTCTCTTATTTATAATTTTTTGAAATTGTGAAGGTGTCATTCCTGTAGTATTTTTAAACTGCGTGCTTAAGTGCGCCACACTGCTATAATTAAGGCGATGTGCAATATCGGTAAGCGACAGGTTCTCCATAATTAGCAATTGCTTGGCATACTCGATTTTTTGGATAATGATAAAATTTTCTATCGAAGTATAGGTAACCTGTGAAAATATGTTGGAGATATAACCGTAGCTGTGTCCTAACTTTTCTGCGAGGTAAACCGATGCTTTTACTTGCACTTGCTCTTCAGAAAAAATCATCTCAACTATTACGTCTTTTATTTTCTGTACCAGTGCAGTTTTTTGGTTTTCGATAATTTCTATACCATAATCATCAAGTTTGGCGCGCAGCTCTTTTTCGGTGTCTTTGGAGAGTTTTTCCAAAAGTTCAATTTCACCAAAATTCTGGATTCTGTATTTGACATTCAGGCCATTAAGCTGTTCTTCCAATACTTTTTTACAGATAGTATTGAAGTCGAACTTCACATTCATTTTCATTCGTTGGTAAATTTTTGTAAACGTAAAGATACAAATAGTTTCCTAAAAGTTTTTTCCTAAAAAAATAATTAATTATTATTGAAAAATTCCCGAAAATAATATCGGGAATTTTAAATAAGTGTAATAATTATGAAGGAAAAAGGCAGTTTTAGGCCACTAAAACAAAATGGTTGTTGTTCATATCCCGTTTTACTTTGAGTGAAAAATTACGTTTTAGCTGTTCGTAAACAAGAGAACAATGTTCTAAAAGATTATCAAACTCTGAATTGAAATCATCCGATGCAAAAACCATATTGCGGATAAATTTATCATCAAGTTCCAGCTTATTGTCCCGAAATTTTAAATCTGTTATTCCGTAATTTTTATAAATTTTTACGAAATATTCTTCCAAAGAGTTAAGGTGATTCATTTCATAAATTTTTTTTTGAATATCCGTTTTTAATCATAACCTGTAATATTAGCAATTATAAGCCTTTCAAAGAGTCTGTCTCCAAAATATCTTCGATTTAGTTTGTAGATAAATTCGTTGAGATAGAGTTGGAGATATTTTCTTTTTATTTTGTGGTAATTACCTAGCAAATTTCTTTTGGCGTTGCTGATGGCAATATGAACCCATTTTAAAGTTTCTTCGGTAGTTTCTTTTGAACTTTTCTCCATAACATGAAGTTCCACGAAATCTGCAATATCCACATAGGAAGTGCTTTTGTCTGTAAAGACGATACTTTGATTGTCAAGTGATTCTTTAATGGTTTCACTGATTTCTTCCCCACCGTGTCCATCCAAAACCTTCGCTTTAAAGAAGCGGACCTGTTTCTCTTTTCTTCCGGTATCGATATCTTCTAACGGCGTTGATTCCGCCATCATTGCGACGTTTTGTTTACCGACTGCACCTTTCCCGCGAATTCCCTTTTCGTGTTCTACTTCGCTGGATGCTACTGTGAAATAGGCTTCGTCAAACTCTATCATTCCTTCCAAAGTGTATTTCGCATCCCTGTTTCCCATGGCTCTTCTCAACTTATGGACCATTGCCCAAACCGGTTCATACCTCTTCAGTCCCAATTGTTTTTGGATTTCTTTAGCAGAAAATCCTTTCTTGGTAACGCTCATCAAAAACATGGTCTTATACCAAATTAAAAAAGGCAAATTTGAATTTTCCATGACTGTGCCACTTTTCAGGGAGGTTCTACTCCTACATTTCTTGCATTCATAACTCAACCTGCTCTTGATCCAAAAATGCTCCCTACTTCCACATTTGCATATTATCCCGATCTTGTCTCTTTCGGATTTGAAATGGTTCCTACAGTCGTCTTCTGTCCCAAAATGTGCTGAAAAACTGAATAAATTCATGCTTAACTATTTGATTTAAACCAAATATACAAAATTTATGATAAATTACGGATATTCAATAATTTTTTAGTAACACAAATCTCTTCCAAATTACCATGAGATAACTTACAAAATTTTGTAAAGTCTTTACATTTATATCCGAAATTCCATTAAATAATCATCCATTACAAATCCACTCCCAATATCTAAAATGATTTCATCATATATTCTAAATCCCTGTGATTCATAGATTTTACGGGCATTATTTTCTTTATTAACATTCAAGATAATTCTTTGGTTCCCACTTTCAGTAAATTTTTCTTTCAATAAATTTATAGCTTCTTTTCCCAAGCCTTTGCCTTTAGCCTCAGGGATAAGGTAAACCCTGTGGAGTTTTGTAATTGCCGGTTCGTAATGGTGTTCAAAACCAATAAAACCTACAAATTCACCTTCATTATCAATTAAATAATAGTGGTAATTGGGATTTTCAAGATGTGAAGTGATTTCTTTTGTAGAGTACATTTCACCCAACATATATTCTATTTGTTCGTGAGAGAGAATTTTAGCATAAGCACTTTCCCAAGACTTTCTCGCAATGTCTTGTATTATAGAAATATGTTTGATATTAGCTTTGGTAAAAATGGAATGATTTGACATTTTTTATTTTTAAATTTTCTTTCGTAAAGAATTAATCAAGGTTCACTTCTATTGAATATTTACACCCGAATTTCAGTAGGTAAAAATATTAAAAAAGTGAAATCCATTGCTGAATTCCACTTTAAAATTATATTAATTAAAACTGAAATTACAGTTTTGCCATTTCTGCTTTAATTTTAGTCTGTAAACCTTCTGAAGCTACAACCAAAGGCAATCTTAAATAATTTTTAATAATTCCTTTTTCAGCTAACACCGTTTTAATTCCACATGGGTTTCCTTCAGCAAAAATTAATCTTGTAATTTCTACTAATTTATTGTGAATCTCGTAAGCCTCTTTCACTTTTCCATCAAAAGCAAGTTGAACCATCGTTGAAAATTCTTTCGGATAACCTTGTCCAATGACAGAAATTACACCATCGCCACCTGCTAAAGTTACAGGAAGTGTAAACTCATCATCACCTGAAACCAAAGAAAAACCATCCGGCTTATTTCTCAAAATATCAAAGTATTGCAGAATATTTGGTGCTGCTTCTTTAATCATAAATAAATTAGGGAAGTCTTTTGCCAAACTCAATGTTGTAGAAGCTTCCACGTTTTGCCCAGTTCTACCCGGAACATTGTAGATAATGATAGGCTTTCCGGTTTCTGCCAAAGCTTTATAATGTTGATATAACCCTTCCTGATTTGGTTTGTTATAATATGGTGATACAGAAAGTACCGCATCAAATGCAGACAAATCGGTTTCCTCAATTTGTTTTTTGATCTCAAGAGTATTGTTTCCACCAATTCCCAAAACCAGTGGCAAGCGTTTATTATTAACCTTTATGATATGATCTGTTACCTGTTTCTTTTCGTCATTAGAAAGTGTTGCAGCTTCTGCTGTAGTTCCTAATACTACTAAAAAATGGGTTCCGTTTTCAATGTTGTATTTTACCAGTTTGGTAAGCGAGTCATAATCTACGGATAAATCTTCATTAAAGGGTGTTACCAGTGCAACACCAACGCCTTTTAATCTACTCATTGTTAAAAAATTATTAAGTTTCAAATTTATGGAATTTTAAGGAAAGAATTATGTTAAAAACACCTAAATAATTATACATATATTTATATTTGCAAGTATAAGTTTTTACAAAAAATGAAAAACAGAATTATAGTTCTTGGATTTGCAGCAATAGCGTTAGTTTCTTGTAGAACACCAATGAAAATTGCTAACGTCCAAACACAAAAAAATATAAGCATAGGGCAATCTATTCCGGATGATGGTGCTACCAAAATGGTAATAAATCCTTACAAGAAGTCATTAGAGTCGCAGATGAATGCAAAAATTTCGCATACCAATGTTGAACTTACAAAACAAGGTGACAACAGCAGTTTAGGAAATTTATTGGCAGATTATACGTTGCAAGGGGCAAAAGAATGGGCTGCTAAAAACAGCATCCCGAAAGTAGATGCGGCGGTAATCAATATTGGTGGTATACGAACAAATATTGGACAAGGCGATATCTTACTAAGACACATATACGAAGTAATGCCTTTTGAAAATGAATTGGTATTGGTAAAAATGACGGGTACACAAATGCAGGGCATGTTAGATTATTATTTGCAAACTCAGAAAAACAATCCTGTTTCAAATCTTTTAATTGAAACTGAAGCAGGTAAGCTTAATCGTACCTTAATCGGAGGAAACACCATAAACCCTACCCAAATTTATTATATCGCCACTTCCGATTATTTGGCTTTAGGTGGTGATAATATGAAGTTTTTTATGGCAGGGGAAATGATTTCAACCGGCGTGAAGCTTCGCGATATGTACATTGATAAATTTAAGCAAAACCCTGAAGTAGTAGCTCCAAAAGATTTAAGATTAATTTTTAAAGGCAAAAAGTAATGAACAGGAAAGAATTTTTAAAAATAGCAGGTGCCGGAAGTTTAGCGATGACTTTAGTTCCGAATTTACTTTTGGCTAAAAATAATCTGTTTGCAGAAACCGGTTATAAACTTACAATTTTACATACCAACGATCAGCACAGCCGTATCGAACCTTTCGATGCAGCAAGTGGCAGAAATGCCAACCAAGGCGGTTTTGCAAGAAGAGCGCACCTGATAAAAGAAATCAGAAAAACAGAAAATAATATTTTGCTTTTAGATTCCGGCGATATTTTCCAAGGAACGCCTTACTTTAATATGTTTGGTGGTGAACTGGAGTTTAAGCTAATGTCGATGATGGGTTATGATGCTTCTACAATGGGAAATCACGATTTCGACAATGGTTTGAAAGGTTTTATTAAAGTTCTTCCGAATGCAAAATTTCCTTTCATTACTTCCAATTACGACTTCAGCAACACAATTGTGGACGGAAGAACCGAGAAATATAAAATTTTCAATAAAAACGGAATCAGAGTCGGAATTTTTGGTGTAGGCATTGAGCTTGACGGTCTTGTTGGAAAGAAGCAATATAAAGAAACCAAATATTTGAATCCTGTTGAAATTGCACAGCAATATTCAGAATTCTTGAAGAAGGACAAAAAATGTGATATGGTCATTTGTCTCTCACATTTGGGTTACAAATATGATTCTGAAAACAAAATTTCAGATATTACATTAGCTTCTAAAACTGAAAATATCGATTTGATTTTAGGAGGACACACGCATACCTTCCTTCCTGAACCACAAAAATATACCAACCGAGCCGGAAAATCTGTTCTCATTAATCAAGTTGGTTTTGCAGGGCTACTTCTAGGAAGATTAGATTTCTTTTTTGATAAAAATAAAAACGTACAAAATATCACTTGGAACAATCAAGTTATAGATTCGAAGCTAGATGCTGTTTTAGTTTAGAGATGAAAAAATTATTATTTGTTTTTACCATTTTATGTGTTGGCTTCACCCAATCACAAGTCATTTCATCAAGCCGATGGAGTGATTTGTTTTCGTATAATAATGTGCTTCAAATACGCGAAGATAATGGGAAACTTATCGCTGCCACAGAGAATGGAATATTTTTCTACACACCTGCAACAGGCGAAATAACAAAACTCTCGAAAGCGAATGGATTACACGAAGTGAAGATATCTGCCTTCGATTATAATCCTGAAACCAAAACCGGACTCGTTGGTTATGTAAACGGAACGATGGATGTGATTAAAGAAGACGGCATTACTTATATCGTTGATATTCCCATTGCAAAAAGCTATACCGGAACTAAAAAAATTAATCATATTTCGATTACAGGAAACCAAGCCGTAATTTCTGTTAATTATGGTGTTTCAATTTTTAATCTTGATAAAAAAGAGTTTGGCGATTCTGCATTTTTCTTAAATGGCGGCGTATACGAGCCTTCTAAAGAAGCTATTATAAAAGATAATACTGTATATGCTCTTACTTCATCAGGAATAAAAAAACACTTGATTAATGTGACTTTTCCCATCTATTCCGGATGGACTACTGCGGTTGCAGGAAACTTTAATCATATTGATATAGAAAACAACGTTATTGCATTTGCCGGAACTACACAGGCTTTTTATGGCGATGGCAATACTTTTACACCAATCTCACAAACATTTTCTAACATTCAGGATGTTACAGTAACACCACAAAATATTTTAATTTCTGAACCAAACGGAGTATTTTCGTTTTCTACACAAGGTGCAGCCTCAAGCTCTTTAAGTTTGGATGAAAGTCTTAATACTTCTTGGATGAATAATGGACAGATATATGCAGGAACAAAACTTTCTGGAATTTTAAATAAAGATCTAAAATCCTTTAAACCAGATGGTCCATATAATAACAGATCTTACAAAATAAATTTATTGGGTGATAAAATTTGGGTAGGAACAGGACTTACAGCGGATGATTATAACTTTCCTCTCCCCGATCCTAAAAATCTTGGGTTTTATTTCTATACAGGAAGTGAGTGGATTTACCCATCGTATTTCAAGAACAATCCCATTCAGTTTAATATAATGGATGCCATTGGAAACCCGAATGATTATAAGGAAACTTTCTTTAATAATTATATCTTTAGTGATAAGCAAGGTTTTTACAAAATGATGTATGATGAAACCAAGAAAGATTTTGATTTGATAAAATTTTATAGTTCAGGCAGCAACATTTATTTTAACAGGCCTGTCGGTTTTACCTTTGATGACAACAATAATTTATTTGCCACATTATCATTTTTCACTTTAGATACGGCTCCCAGCACAGGATATGCCGTATATAACAGAACTGCTGATAGTTTTTCAATGAAAAAAATTCAAAGTGGAGAAGCGTTGCAAAAGCCTGCTTATTATGAGGGATTGCTTTGGACTTCTGTATCTCGTGGAAACAGCTTTATCGCGACAGACCTTAAAAATACCCCTACCAATTTGTCAGATGATTCTTACCATTTTGTAACAACCTCAAACGGAATACCTTCTTCCAGCGTTGCAGCCATAAGCATTTTATTAGATAAAAGTGGTGATGCATGGATGGGAACATCAAGTGGATTGAGAGTGCTGTATAATGCTGCTAGCGCCGTGAAAGATAACCCAACCGCTGAACCTGTTATTATAGAAAGAAACGGAATTGGTGAAGAACTTTTCAGGGATGCTACCATTTTGCAAATAGAAGCAGATTCGGGCAATCAAAAATGGATATCTATTGCTGGTGGAGGTGCTTTTTATTTATCTTCAAACGGACAGAATACCATTAATCATTTTACAAGAGAAAACTCCCCTATTCCGAATAATAATATTACTGACATTAAAGTTGATAATAAAACAGGAAAAGTCTATTTCGTAACGATTGACGGAATTGTAGTTTATCAGGGTGATGTTGTGAATGTTTCAGAAAATTTTGGTGATGTTTTAGTTTACCCAAATCCTGTGGTATACGCCAATTATAAAGGCAATGTAAAAATAAAAGGTTTGGCAGAAAAGACCAATATCCGTATTACGGATGCTGCCGGAAACCTTGTACACCAAGCTGTTGCAAGAGGCGGATATTATGAGTGGGATTTAACGAACCGTGGTAAACGTGTTGCTTCAGGTGTTTATTTTGTATTAATGACTAATGAAAATGGTTCAGACAAAGCTACCGCAAAAATTGCAGTGGTTAATTAAATGATTTCTGCCAAAGGTTTTCTTCTTTCCTATTTAAAATATGGTGATAATGATGCGATACTGCATTGTTTTACCCAAGAAAATGGCTATGAAACTTTTTTTATGAGAGGACTTTATGCTCGCACCAACAAAAAGAAAGCTTATCTACAGCCACTTAATGAACTTTCATTATACTTTTCTAAAAACAAGTCGGGATCTATCAAGAACATCTCAAAATTTGATTTGGTAAGTAAGCGAGATAAAGATAATGACGTCAAAATCAATACTATTATTTTTTTTATAGCCGATTTTCTAAATCAAGTTTTGAGAAACGAAGGCCGTAATGATAACATTTATACTGAAATAGAAGCATTACTTCACGAACTGAAATCCGAAAACCATCAGTGTCATTTAATTTTTTTGTTTAAAGTCTTAAAGAATAACGGTATTCATCCCTTAAATAATGAATATTCCTATTTGAATCCTGAAAGTGGACATTTTGAGCCCAAGGAATCCCATCAGATTTTTGATGAAACGGTTTCTAGAATCTGGAAAGAACTTTCATTAGCAGAAAACCCTTATTCGATTACCATTTCAGCAAAGTTCCGACGAAATTTTCTTGAAAGTTTACTGGTTTATTATCACTACCATTTTACAGATTTCCGTAAGCCACAATCTTTGGAAATTTTACAAGAGATTTTCAATTAATGTTCAAAATAAACATCATCGTACATCACACCCGCCTTTATTTCTATAGGTAAACGATTTTCTTCCGGAACAATGGGACAGTTGTAATCATAAGCATTATAAGCGCAAAATGGTTGATACGATTGGTTGAAATCAATAATGATTTGGTCGTTATCAGGAATTTTTAAATCCAAATATTTTCCACCGCCATAAGTTTGCTTTCCGTTTGTAGCATCACGAAAAGGAAGAAAGAGGTAATCTTTGTATTCTTCAGTCCTCATTAAATCAAGACTTTGATAAATATTTAGAGTATAAAGTTTGCCATCAATCGTGAATTTTGCTTCACCAAATTTTTGATATTTTTTAAATTTTCCACTGGAAGTTGGAATTTCAAAAGGTTGTGGATTTTCAGTTTTAATGAAATGTGCTACAACATGATACTTTAAATTAATCGGAAAAAACGGATGCTGCTTGAAATTTTTAAAATTATTGCCGCGTAAAGGTGTAGTCTTTGGATTTCTGTATTCTTCATTCAGTTCCTGCTGAAATTTTTTATTGTGTTGAATTAATGGATGATTATCTCTGTATGTGTTGCTACATGAATGTAACATCATTATAACTATAATTATAAATAATTTTCTCATTTTCAACTAATTTTAATCCTATAAACATCACTTGTATTGCGTCTGATATTCTGTACAAAAAATCCACCTTCCTCGGGGATAATTTCCATAAAATCAAACTTTTGGCAGTCTTTAGGTAATCCTGAAAAAACCAACGTAAACCAGAAATCCTTCATGGGTGGAACTTCTGTCCAATAAGGAAAAATAGAGATGTTTTCAGCGTGGATTAAATGACTTTTATGCCCTAAATTTTCATCAACCAAAAATGTACTTTGCCAAATCCTGATAAGGTTTCCAACATTTCCCGATGCCGGAAAACAGCAATGCACAATCACTTGCTTCTCTTCCTGTGTTTGGGTTTTTAGAGACGCCAGTATTTCTTCTGCAATTTTTGGTTTATCAATGGTTGGCATTTTTTTAATAATCCAATTGAAGTTTATCTTTGGTGAAATTTCTAATCTGCTCTGTAAGCTCAGGATGTTCCGAAAGTCTTTTCCCGTAAGTTGGGATGATTTCTTGGAGTTTTGCTAACCATTCTCCTTTCACTTTTTCAGGGAAACATTTTTCTAAAACAGTAATCATCGCGTGAACCGACGTTGATGCTCCTGGAGAAGCACCTAAAAGTGAAGCAATTGTTCCTTTTTTATTCACTACGACTTCGGTACCAAATTCTAGTTTTCCGCCTTGTTTTTCATCCTTTTTGATGATTTGAACGCGCTGTCCTGCAATTTTCAATTCCCAGTCTTCATCTTTAGCATCCTTCACAAATTCCCGTAAGTGATTCATTTTTTGCATTTTGGTCATCGCCACTTGCTGAATAAGATACGTTGTTAAAGGTAAATTATGCCACCACGCTCCAAATAATGAACGAATATTTTTGAAATTGACACTTTCAGGCAAATCGAGATAACTGCCTTCCTTTAAAAATTTAGTAGAAAATCCTGCAAAAGGCCCGAAAAGCAAGGCTTCTTTTCCATCAATAACCCTTAAATCCAAATGTGGAACCGACATTGGAGGCGCATCTACAGAAGCCAAAGTGTATACTTTAGCTTTATGTTGTTTTATAAGTTCTTCATTATGAGAAACCAGCCATTCTCCCGAAACCGGAAAACCACCATAACCTTCACTTTCCTCAATATCTGAACTTTCAAGCAGAGGAAGTGCATAACCTCCGGCTCCGATAAAGACAAACTTGGCCATTACTTCCTGTTTATGGCTGTGTAAACGGTCTTTAATATGTAACTCCCAGCTTCCATCTTCTCTAGGATCAATGTCTTTCACTTCGTGATAAAGGAAAATTTCTACATTAGAGCCATTAAGCAAATGATGTCCCATTTTTCGGGTTAAAATTCCAAAATTCACATCAGTTCCCATATCCATTTTGGTAGCCGCCAAAACTTCAGAATCGCTTCTGTTATGCATAATTAATGGAATCCATTCCCGTAGTTGATCGTGGTTTTCGGTAAATTGCATTTCGGAAAAAAGATGAGATTGCGTCATTTTTTCGTGGCGTTTACGAAGATATTGAGAATCTTCTTCACCAAAAACCAAACTCATATGTGGACACGCTGTGATAAATTCACGAGGATCATCAATCAATTGTTTATCAATCAAATACGCCCAAAACTGTTTTGAAATTTCAAACTGCTCTACGATTTTTTCGGCTTTTGAGATATCGATGGTTCCATCCTCTAGTTCTGGTGTATAATTCAGTTCACAAAACGCAGAATGTCCTGTACCAGCGTTATTCCAAGCTGCAGAACTTTCTTTGGCAAACCTTCCAAGTCTTTCGAAAATGGCGATTTTGAGCTCCGGTTCAAGTTCGTGAAGCAGTGTTGCAAGTGTGACACTCATTATTCCACCTCCAATAAGAACAACATCGTATTGGGGTTTTGGTTTTCTGTTGGTAAGTATTTCGGGCATTTTCTATAATTCCTTGTACATACGAATTTCGTAAAAAGATTTGTAATTGAAAAATGAAATTTATCCGAAAGAAGATGCTACTCTTGAATTACAAAATGATGCGTGTATGTGCTTTTCAGTTACTAGGTTAAAATTGCAGTAAGTTTTTTAAACTGTTTTTCTGCATTTTTTTCTTCATACAAAATGCCGTAAATAGTATCAATAATAGGAGTTTTAATCTTTTTTTCCTTGGCAGTTGCATAGATAGAATCTGCTGCATAATAACCTTCAGCAACCATATTCATCGATTGTATGGCAGATTTTACTGTATAGCCTTTACCAATTAAATTTCCCAAGTTTCGGTTACGCGAAAAAAGTGAATATGCCGTTACCAAAAGGTCACCCAAATAGGCACTCTCGTTTACATCGCGTGGTGCTTCGTATACACCTTCTAGGAAGGTTTCCATTTCGCGGATGGCATTGGTTACAAAAACTGCGGTGAAGTTGTCTCCATATCCTAAACCGCTAGCAATTCCAGCTCCGATGGCATAAATATTTTTAAGAATTGCACTGTACTCATTGCCTAAAATATCTTTACTGGTATTAACTTTTATAAAACTTGATGTAAAAAGCCTGTCGAGTTTTTCAGCCACTTCATCCTCTACTGTAGCAATCGTGAGATAAGAAAGTCTTTCCATAGCTACTTCTTCTGCGTGACAAGGACCTGCAATAACAGCCTGATTTCTGAAGCCAATGTCGAATTTTTCTTTCAAATAATGGGCAACCACATCATTATGCTCGGGAACAATACCTTTAATTGCTGAAATAAAAACTTTGTTAGAGTAATCGCAGGTCATTTTCTCAATGGTTTGTGCCAAATAAATAGACGGTGTGGCTAAAACAATGATATCACAAGCCGTTACCAACTCATTGATATCTGTTGTGATTTTAAGATTTTTTGTATTAAAACTTACAGAGGTTAGATATGTTGGGTTATGGCCACGAAGCTCTACTGCACCTTTCACAAACTCATTACGAACTTGCCAATGTACCATTTTACAATTTTCGGTAAGCATTTTCACAATCGCTGTCGCAAAACTTCCGCTTCCGATGACACCAACATTACAAGGTTGTTCAGGTTTTGATTTTTTTATAGTGCTGGCTTTAGTTTTAGCAGCTTTAGATTCGTCTTTTGTCTTCTTTTTCGCCATGATTTCAGAAAAAAGGGTAATCTACAAATATACTCAAAATTGCGAGAATTTTTTTTAGCAACCTGAAGAACGCAAAATTACAATCTATTTAAAACTTATTAATTTTTAAGGAAGATTATATGAAAGTCAATTTTATTGGAAGAGCTTGAGCATCAATTCAGAAAATTTAACCTTGAAGAGATATTAAAATCAAAAAGACTGCGGTAATGAAAACTGAATATTTAATTTTTAAGTAAATTTGCAGTCCCAAAAAGAAGAAAAAGAATGAAAAGTTTTTTGAGTAATAAAAAGAAAGTCAATGTTTTACTAGGAGTTTTATTGGCTCTGGTTTTTGCACAAGCTTTAATTATAGGCAAACTTTTTACAGAAAAAGACCAAAAAAATTACGAGGTAAATCTGGTAAAAATCAATACTGAAAAAGACAGTATCGATTATTTGAAAATGAAAAATGATCTTACCCTAATTAATAAAAGTGTAAGAGATTTGAATGGGTTTTTGCTTTCTAAAAACATTAGTGACGAAACCATAATGACTTTGGACCAAGACAGCTTAGATAATGCAGTATACCTCGCCAAAGTGAGCAACAGATACAGCCAGTATCTTGTAGATTTGCAAAATAAATTGCAACAAGTTCCTTTGGGAGTACCAACTTCAGGTTATATTTCTTCAAATTTTGGTAAAAGAATTAATCCGATTCCGGTGAAAAGAACCGTTATGATGGCTGCAGCAAAAACACCAAAACCTGAAGCGAAACCTGAACCTCAAATTATTGAAGAAAAAGACAGTTTAGGAAATGTGATTAAACGTACTGTAATTCCTCCAGCTGCAGCAGTTGCAGTAAATAAATCAAAAACAACACCTGCCGAACAGAACAATCCGGCTGCTGAAGCAGACCAAATACAGTTTCATAAAGGGATGGATTTTGCTGTACCTTACGGAAGTGATGTGAGAAGCACTGCTATTGGAACCGTTATTTTTGCAGGTCAGAAAGGCGGTTACGGAAATTGTGTTATTATTTCACACGGTAATGGTTTGGCAACGCTTTATGGTCATCTTTCACAAATATTGGTGCACACAAATGACTTGGTAAAAGTGAATCAGGTTATTGCAAAATCTGGGAACAGTGGAAGATCTACAGGTCCTCATCTACATTACGAAGTGCATAAAAATAATACACCTGTTAATCCAAAATTATTTTTGAATTTTTAGAAAAATATAAAGCCTCCAAAATTTCGGAGGCTTTTTCTATTTGTTGATTTCTTTCTCATAAGTGTTAAAAATCAGAGCTTTTAAACTTTCGAGAATCTTGTTGTGATTCGCATCTGATGGATTGTTTATCAAAGAAATTTTGTTGTCTTTACCTATTAATCGAGTATTTGAAAGTGAAACCACAAAACCATCATTTAGAAAATCATAACGTACTCTAGACGAGATTTTTCCGTTAGAGAAGGGCATCAGAAGATTGACATCCAAATGGTCTTTACCGGAACTGTTGGTTTGCATTTCAAATTTGTTAGATGCTAAAACATTCAAAAGGAAAAGATCCGTCTTTGCTTTTATTAATGTCTGGTCATTTTTGCCTGTATAATTGTAAATTTCTCTTATAGGAGATTTTTGAGCCATTGTAAATCCGAAGATGATAACAGCTAAAATTAGGGATGCTTTTTTCATTAATTTAAATTCTTGGTTTCAAATATAGCCCTAAACAATAATTTTTATGCCATTATTAAAACCCTTTAGCATAATTAACTTATTTTTATGACTCTAATTCAACCCTAAAAATGAAAAAACTCGCATTAATATTTCTTTTTGTTTTTATAAAAATATTTTCACAGGATTTTGCACAATACGTCAATCCTTTTATCGGAACCGGAGGTCACGGACATACTTTTCCCGGCGCAATTGTGCCTTTCGGAATGGTTCAACTGTCGCCCGACACCAGAATTGACGGAAGTTGGGACGGTTGCAGCGGATATCATTATTCCGATAAAATTATTTATGGATTTTCGCACACACACCTCAACGGAACCGGTGTTTCCGATTATGGCGACATTATGCTGATGCCGACTTTTGGTGCACCAAGTTTAGATTATAAAGATTATTCATCGGAATTTTCACATCAAAATGAAAAAGCAACAGCAGGGTTTTATCAAGTAAAACTGGACAAACATAATATTGATGTAAGATTAACGACCACAACTCGTGTTGGTTATCACGAATATCAATTCAATAATAATGGTCAAGCCAATATCATTTTGGATATGAATCACAGAGATGAACTGACGCTTGGCGAAGTGAATATGATTGATGAAAAAACCGTAGAAATCTACAGACAAAGTAAAGCGTGGGCAGAAAATCAGCAACTTTATGCACGAATTGAATTTTCAAAACCTATGAAAATTTCAAAATTTGAAGCCAACGGAAGTTCTACAAAACAAAATTTTAAGGGAACCAAACTTAAAATCGCTTTCTCTTCCGATGTAAAAAAAGGAGAAAAAATTCTTGTAAAAGTGGCACTCTCTCCAACTTCTTATGAAGGCGCAAGAAAAAATATGCTTGCAGAAGGCAGTTCCAATGATTTTAATTTCATTAAAAAAAATGCAGAGCAACTTTGGAACAAAGAACTTAGAAAAATAGAAGTCAAGTCGAATGATAAAGACAAACTTTCGGTTTTTTATACGGCACTTTATCACGTTTTCACACAACCGAATATTGCAATGGATGTGGACGGAAAATATCGGGGAATGGACGGAAAAATTCATCAAGCCAACGGCTTTGATTATTACACGATTTTTTCACTTTGGGACACGTTTCGCGCTTACCATCCGCTGATGACTTTGATTGATAAAAAACGGACTTCCGATTTCGTCAATACGTTTATCAGCCAATACGAAACCGGAAAAAGATTACCAATTTGGGAACTTGCTTCCAACGAAACGTATTGTATGATTGGTTATCATTCGGTTTCTGTGATTGCTGATGCAATGGCGAAAAATATCAAAGGTTTTGATTACGAGAAAGCATTTGAAGCCGCCAGAAATTCCGCCAATAATTTTGATGATTTTGGAATGAAAGCGTACCGTGATAAAGGTTACATCACGATTGATGACGAACACGAAAGCGTTTCAAAAACTTTAGAATATGCTTATGACGATTGGTGTATTGCACAAATGGCATTGAGATTAAACCAAAAAAATGATTATCAACATTTTATGAAGCGTTCTGAAGGTTGGAGAAATCTCTACAATCCGGAGAACGGATTTTTTCAGTCAAGAAAAAATGGTAATTGGCTGACACCTTTCGATGAACGTGAAGTGAATAACAATTATACAGAAGGAAATGCTTGGCATTACGCATTTTTTGTGCCGCAAAATATTCCCGGACTGATTGAATCTCACGGTGGAAAACAAAATTTTGAAAAATTTTTGGATGCCTTATTTTCTGCTCCAGAAAAAACAACTGGTCGTGAACAAGTGGATATTACCGGACTTATCGGGCAATATGCGCACGGCAACGAACCAAGTCATCACATTGCTTATCTCTACAATTGGGTTGGAAAACCGGAGAAAACTAAAGAAAAAGTTCATTACATTTTAGAAAATTTCTATAAAAATACACCCGACGGATTGATTGGAAATGAAGATTGCGGACAAATGAGCGCCTGGTATATTCTAAGTGCTATGGGAATTTACAATGTGACACCGGGACAAAATTCCTGGGAAACAGTTGAACCATTTTTTGATGAAATCAAAATTAATTTTGAAGACGGCACTTCACGGATTATTAAAAAAGATACGCCAAATGAAACATTAAAATATTTTGGTTTTGAAAATGTGAAGCCTTTGAAACAACACGCTACACAAAAAGTAGTCGCAGCTCCTGTAATATCACCGAGTGAAAAAGCATTTGATAAACCAATGACGATTAGCATTACACCTTTAAATCCAAAGGATAAAATTTATTATTCTGTTATAAAAAATAATGCAAAAGCAAGAATAAAACCAACACCTTATACTAAACCATTTATCATTTCTGAAACGTCCAAAATTATTGCTTTCAGTAAAAATGGAACTCAACAAAGCAGCGCGAATATTGCAAATTTCATCAGAAAACCAAACCAATGGTCGATAGCGACTATTTCTAAATTTTTACCACAATACAATGGCGGTGGAAATGATGCTTTAATTGATGGAATAAGAGGAAGTGAAAACTGGAAAAAAGGATTTTGGCAAGGATTTCAAGGACAGGATTTTGAAGCCGTGATTGATTTAAAAATGCAAACCAATCTCACAGAATTGAATTCCAGTTTCTTACAGGACAGTCGCAGTTGGATTTTAATGCCAAAAAAAGTGGAATATTATCTTTCAAGTAACAACAATGATTATTTTCTTATCGCAACGGTAAGTAATGATATAGACCCAAAAATTACAGAAAACAAAGTAAAAGAATTTAAAGCCAATATTTTCCCAACAGAAGCCCGATATTTAAAAATCAAAGCATACAATTTCGGGAAACTTCCGGATTGGCATCAGGGAGTTGGCGGCGATGCGTATATTTTTGTGGATGAAATTTGGGTTAAATGACAATAAGAAGCTTTCTACAAGCTCATTTTAAAAATTAGAAAAATTAAAAATAATCCGTGAACTGGATCCTCATTCTGGAAGTGCTTTATGTGCTTCTTTTGGCGGGCGTTATTCTGCGCATCCTGTTCGACACGCAGACGGCGACTAAAACGGCGGCCTATATCCTTTTGGTATTGCTGGTGCCATTTGCAGGGATGTTCGTGCATCTCGCTTTTGGGCTCAATTACCGGAAACGCGAACTGTATTCCAAAAAACTGGTTCTAGACCAAATTCAGGCGGAACAGATTTCACAGTTTACAGAAGATTATGTGAAAACGAATGCGGCAGAATTTTCAGAAAATTTCCCTAAATTCCAGGGTGTAAATGCCATCGTTTACCGTGACGATAAAAGTCTGGCCACCAAAAATAACCACGTTGAACTGCTCATCAACTACGAAGAAAAATTTCCGGAACTGCTCGAAGCCCTGCAACGCGCGAAGCACCACATCCACCTCGAATATTATATTTACGAAAACGATGAAATTGGCAACGCTATCGCCCAGGTTTTAACCGAAAAAGCAAAACAGGGCGTGAAAGTGCGCTTCATCTACGACGATTTTGGCAGCAGTGGCATCCGGCGAAAATTCACTAAAAACCTGCGGGACATCCCATTTATTTTGCAAACCGTCTCAACTACCGCAACCACCGCAAAATTGCCATCATCGACGGCGAAACTGCTTTTGTGGGCGGCATCAACGTAAGCGACAAATACATAAACATCGGCAAAAACACGCTTTATTGGCGCGATGCCCATCTCAAAATTGAGGGCGAAGCCATCTGGAATCTGCAGAAAATTTTCCTGACCGACTGGAATTTCTGTTCAGGGCAGCAAATTGCACCCGATGCTGAACTTTTCCGGCGTTTTGAAAATGTCGAAAATCCCTTTGGACGCAGATTGTGGCAAGCGGTCCCGATTCGCCGTTTCCGAGTATTTTATACAGTTACATTCAGGCGATTGCGTCGGCACGGCAGGAAATTTTGGTTACCTCACCGTATTTTATTCCGGGGGAAAAACTGCTCGGTGCGCTGAAAATGGCGGCTTTGCGCGGTGTGAAAGTCCAGTTGCTCGTTCCGGGAATTTCGGATTCTTTCTTCGTCAATGCCATTTCCAAATCGCATTATGAGGAACTTCTTTCGTATGGAATTGAAATTTTTCTGTATCATAAAGGCTTTGTGCACGGCAAAACCATGGTGTGCAACGGCAAACTTGCTGTGGTGGGAACCGCCAATATGGACAGCCGCAGTTTTGATCTCAATTTTGAGGTGAATGCTTTGGTGTATGACCAGAAACTGGCTTAAGAACTTCGTTCGGCCTTTGTTTCCGACCTTTCAGATTCAGAAAAAATAATTGCGAAGGAATGGACAAAACGCGCTTTCTGCACCCGCTTTCTAGAAAAACTGCTGCGGCTGGTTTCACCCTTGCTGTAAGGTTTTTAGGATCAAAAAGGTTATTCCGGATTTTGTCTTTCAAAAATTGAAACCTGAATGTGACCAACCCAATTTCTAACCTATAATTTCTAACCTCTAACTTCTACCCTTCTTTTTTGACAAATATCAAAGGAATTCATTTCTATCCGGCGGAACTTTGCACCGTCAAACAAACAATTTAGAAAATGAAAACCTTTAAAAATAATCTCGCCAAAATGATGGTGCTGTTTCCGCTGGTGTTTTCAGCGCAACAGGCGCCGACTTTGCAGGAACTCATCAGTGCCGGACTTTCGCAGGACGCAAACCTGGAACAGCAAAACCTTTCCCTGAAAAACAACGACCTCGACCGCCAGAAACTGCAGGATATTTTCCTGCCGAAAATGGAAATCAGCGGTAAATACGGCTATCTCTATGGTTCGGCGAATGTTACGATGCCCGAAATCAATATTCCGGCCGTAAAACCTGTTTTTCCGGGTGCGACAATTCCCGAATATAAAAATGCCTACAACCTTTCCGGATTTTCCGGCGCGGCTAAAGCCGAAGCAAGTATGGTGCTGTATTCCGGTGGAAAAGTGAGATACCTGAATCAGGCCTTGCTGGAAAAGAAAAAATCTGAAGAAGCCTTAATGCTGAAAACGCAAGACGAAGTGATTACCGAAATTTCCAAGGCGTATGATCAGTTGGCGCTGGTTCACGAAAGTAAAAATGTTTTGGATCAATCCAAAAAGCGTCTCGAAATCAACAAAAAAACCGCCGATAAAGCCCTTGGTTATGGTTTAATTACGCCTTACGACCACAAAAAAATAGAACTCGCACAGGCAACGCTAGACAGCAAAATGGTGGAATATGAAGGGAAAAGAGATTTGTTGCTGACCCAACTCGAAATTTTAACCGGAATTGAGCGCGAAAGACTTGAAAACATCAATCCCGAACTGCAGCCGATTCAATACGAAGTGCTTGACAGAAATTTGGAAAACCGTGCCGAAATTCAGGCATTGGAACACGGCATCAAAGCTACGGAATTCAAAATGAAAGCCGAAAACCAATGGTGGCAGCCGAAAGTTCAGGCCGTTACTTCGCTGTCGTATATGGGATTTTATGACAACCTGATTTACTCTTCCAAAAATATTTCGCCGGTGATCCCTAAAAGATTCAACTGGGCACCAAAAGATGCGAGTCTGTTTCCGGTTTTTCAGGCGGGAATTGGTTTCAAATGGGATATTCTGGATGGAAACGAAGGCAAACACGAGGTTGAAAAATCAAAAATCGAAAAAGAAATCCTGGAAAGTAAAAAGAAGGATGCGCTGAAAAAACTCAACCTGAATTTAGCCAACAACCAAACCAATTACAACATTGCGAATGCTCAAATTACACTGAAAGAAAAGGCAAAACAGATCGCCCGAAAAGGTTTGGAACAGGTGGAAAAAGAATTCCGCTACGGCACCAAAACCTCTTCCGCTTTAATTGAGGCCGAAAACGATGTAGAAAATGCCGAACTCGAACTTCGGACCGCAATTTTCAACCAAAGAAGAGTCGCTGTGGAACTGATGAAGGCAACACAGAATCTGGATATCAGTGAGTTTTAAAAGAGATTTGAAATTTGAAATTTGAAATTTGAGATTCGAGACCCTCAACCGACAACCGACAAACATCAACCAAAAATAAACAAACAAAAACAATGAAAAATACAGTATTAAAAACCTTAACCGTCCTCACGCTGCTTGGTGTGAACGGTTGCCAAAAACAACAGCCGGAACGTGCGATTGAAGGTAAAACGAAGAAAGATGTGGTGTCTTTCGCCCCGAAAGTAACGGGCAGAATTTTAGAAATTTATGTGGAAGAAGGCGAAACCGTAAAAGCCGGCGACACTCTTGCCAAACTGGATGTGCCGGAAGCTTCCGCAAAAATTGCACAGGCAAAAGGTGCAACTTCTGCTGCAAGAGCGCAGGTAAAAATGGCAAAAAACGGCGCCACCGCTGATCAAATGCGGCAGTTGAGAGCGAAACAGAAAGGGCTGCAAGAACAGTTTCAGTATGCGCAAAAATCTTACGGAAGGGCGCAGAAAATGTATCGCGACAGCCTGCTTTCACCACAAAATTACGATGAGGCCTTTGCGAAATATCAAGGCGCTAAAGCACAGTTGGACGCTGCAAATGCCGAACTTCACGATGTGCAGATCGGTACGCGATACGAAAAAATAGAAATGGCGGAAGGACAGGCTAATCAGGCGATGGGTGCTCTGCAGGAAGTGAATGTGGCTTATTCTGAAAGATATGTGATCGCTACAAACGATATGGAAATCGAAACCATTTCTTTGAACAAAGGCGAACTCGCAACGGCAGGTTATGCCCTGTTTTCCGGTTATATTCCGCAGACGACCTATTTCCGTTTTACGATTCCCGAAAGCAAAATAGCCAACTATCAGAAAGGAATGCCCGTAAAAATGGTGGTGAATTATAACAAAAAGGAACTCACAGGAAAAATTGTGTCCATCAAACAGTTGGCAAAGTATGCCGACATCACGACGGCTTTCCCCGACTACAACCCTGAAGATGCGGTGTATGAAATTAAAGTCGTGCCCGACAATGTGGGTATTGCCGAAAATATTCTCGTGAATTCGAATGTGACTTTAAAATAGGATTGTAAAAAGTACAATGTAAAATGTACAATGTAGAATGTATTACAAAAGAGGTGCATTGAGCATTAATAAAATCTAAATAATTCGAAATGGAATACCTATCAAGTTTTTAGAATTAAACAAATAGATCAGACATTCGCAGCGATACATTGTACATTGTACATTGTACATCGTACATCAATACAAACATTATGAAACAACTACGCTATTTATTAAGAAGGGAATTCAAACTCTTCTTTACCAATAAAACACTGGTTTCGGTCTTTTTTCTGGCGCCCATTTTTTATGCGCTGCTGATCGGATTTACCTATCAGAAAGGAAAAGTGGACCATATTCCGGTCATCGTCATCAACCACGACCAAACGCCGCTTTCGCAGCAGGTGGTGGATATGCTGGAAGACAATTCCACGATTCAGGTGCTGAATTACATCGACGAGCCCACCAATCTGAAGGACGAAGTCATAAAAACAGAAGCCGCGGCGGTGGTGGTAATTCCCGCACGTTTCGAGGCGATGATGCAGCAGAAAAAATATCCCGAAATCAATGTGTTCATCAATACTTCCAATGTTCTGACCGCCAATTTTTCCTCGAAAGCAATTCAGCAGGTTTTGGGAACTTTTTCCGCCGGTGCCGAAATCAAGGCCCTGCAGCGAAAAGGAATGTCCGCCGAAGCCGCGAAAACCCAATACGAGCCGTTCAAGGCCAATTACATTACGCTGTTCAACACCACGAGCAACTATCTCGTGTTTATGTGGCCCGCAATGATGGCAGTGGTGCTTCAACAGGTGATTTTAATGGCGATGGCGGTTACTTTTGCCACTGAATTTAAGCGCGAAAATTTCATCAAAGATTTTGCAGGAAAACACAAATATGCCATTTTGGTGATGGCGATAAAATGCCTTCCTGTCTGGATTTTTGCGAATTTTAATATTCTGTTTTTCTATCTGTGCAGTCTGTATTTCAAAATTCCGGCACCGGTAAATGTGCCCAATTTCTTTTTGCTGACCGCCATTTTTGTGGTGGCGTGCACCAATCTGGGCGTATTTTTCAGCATCATTGTTCCGGATGCGCTGAAGGCGACACAATATCTGATGGTGATTGCTTCTCCGGCGTTCATTGTAAGTGGATTTACGTGGCCAACATCGGCGATGCCTCAGTTTGTGCAGTATTTCAATTCCATTATTCCCTTGACCCCTTATCTGGAGGCATTGAAAATTATGGTTGTGGGGCGTGGTTCAGATTATTTAACCCAAAAATACTTCATCCATCTTTTAATTTTGGCGTTAGTGTATTTTGTATTAGGCTGGATTGCGCTTAAAATTAAAATCAATTCACTCTACAAAAAGTACCATATTTCAGAAGATGATGAAAGCGATGATTTCGATGAAATTACAGAATCAGAAAATAACCTCAAAGAAAACGGCTCAACACCGCAAGAAATATAAAGTTTTCATTGCTTTATAGTTTGTTTGTTCGTCCGGGAAGCAATTTCCGGACGTTTTTTTTGATAAATGTCAAAGCCAAATTTAGAAAGCAGCCCGAACTTTGCCTCAACAAACAACTGGACAATGAAAAACAACTTTTTACTGCTGCTGATTTTCCTTTCGGGGTTGTTCTTTTCGCAGGAATATAAGCCGGATATTTTGGGAAACGGTTTTGAGCAGAAAACATTGAATTTTCCCAATGATTATGAAGGGGAAGTTACCGCAACTATCATCCGCAAAAAAGCGGAAAGTCCGACCCATAAAGCAGTGCTGTACATTCACGGGTTTAACGATTATTTCTTTCAGGCGGAAATGGCTGAAAAATTCAATGAAAAAGGGTTTGACTTTTATGCTTTGGATTTAAGAAAAAATGGGCGTTCGTATCTGCCGCATCAAACTTTTAATAATGTCAGAAATCTGGACGAATACAATGCCGAAATCGATGAGGCTTTAAAAATCATTGCTGCTGAAAATCATCACAAAATTCTGTTGGCAGGGCATTCAACCGGCGGCTTGATTACGACACGGTATATGAAATATCACGCTGGAAATCCGAACATTGCGGGACTTTGGGTGAACAGTCCGTTCTATGATTTCAATATGGGGTTTCTGGCAAAAAAAATTGGGGTTCCCATCATCAGCGGTTTGGGAAAACATTATCCTGACACGAAAATTGGCGGTGGATTTTCCACTTTCTATGGTGAAAGCCTGCATAAAGATTTTAAGGGCGAATGGAATTATGATTTAAAACTGAAACCCAATGCCAACGGTAAAGTCAATTTTGGCTTTATCCGTGCAATTCACCGTGCACAGAAAGAAATCCGCAACGCAGAACTCAGGGTTCCGGTATTGGTGATGCATTCTGAAAAATCGGGCTATCCAAAAGTCTGGAATGAGGAAGTGACTTCCACCGATATCATCCTGAACGTGAAGGATATTCATAAAAATGCTGAAAATTTTAAGGGGAATGTCACGATAATTCCCGTAAAAGGCGGCATTCACGATTTGGTGCTTTCCAAGAAACCGGTGCGCGAAAAGGTGTATGACGAACTTTTCAGTTGGCTACAAAAGATTGATTTTTAATAGTTTATTTTTTAATGTTTAGTTTGTGAATAATGCCTCATTTTTTGGGGCATTATTTTTATTTTTGTACAAACTGAATCCTGATGACTTTTCCCGAAATGCTTGCCTCCTACATCACCATCGACGATGATATCCGAAGTTTTCTGAACAGCCAGACCGAAAAAATATCTGTGAAAAAAGGAACCGTAATCAGTGATCAAAACACTTTAAACCGCAAGGTGTATTTTGTAGAAAAAGGGCTTCTGCGCTCGTTTTATTTTGAAAAAGGAAAAGACATCACCACTAATTTTTACCCCGAAAACAGCATCCTCGCGAATAAAGACACCATTTTTGAGAAAATTCCGGCACGGCATTCCATTGAAGCCATAGAAGACAGTGAGATTGTTTTTTTCCGGTACTCGAAAATGGAAGAACTCTGCGAAACTTCGCTCACAATAGCCAATTTCAGCCGCCGTGTGTTGGGACTTCTGATGACGAATATGGAAAGGCGCATCAATTCCTTGCAGTATATGACGGCAAAGGAAAAATATATTCAGCTTTTAGAAGATAATTCTGATATACTTTTACGTGCGCCGCTTGGGATGATAGCTTCCTATCTTGGCATTTCTCAGGAAACTTTAAGTAGGATAAGAAGTGAGGTTTAGAAAATATATAAAACTACAGACAGAGATGCTATTTGAGTGGCGGTGTGAAAAATAATTGTACATTTTGTAAAGATTTTATTCTTGCGTCTGAAGAACGCTAAGTGACTTAAAAAATTTATATTTACAACACAGACCATGAAGCAATGGCGTCTCTGAGGATGTTGGCTGAGGTTCGTGCTTTGTAGTTAACTGCTTTTCAGTACAGGTTTGCAAACCTTTATAGCCTTAAAACGGTTAAGTTTATTTGGTTAATTTTTTAGACTCAAAACATATCAGTAATTTTAAGTGTAACGGAATAAATGTATAACTGGAATATATGAGTAGGGGATTTGTGAAAGAAGGTGATCAGGAGGAACTCCCGATGATTCCGCCCCGTGCCGATTTACCGCCCGGTACGGTAAACTTCGTTACGGAGTTCGGATACGCTCAGTTACTCGCCGAACGTGATAAATTGATTCACGAGCGCGACAATACCTTGATTTCGGACGAGAATGAAAATCGCATTGCCGTAAATTTAATCAATGCGAAACTGAAACTGTTACTCGATCGAATTTCGTCTGCGAAAATTGTTAACCTTGCCAAACAACCCAAAAATATAGTGAAGTTCGGTGCTGAAGTGTACTTTACGGTTGATTCCGATCCCAAAATCCAACACTATCAAATCGTTGGCGTGGATGAGGCAAATGTTGCAGAAGGAAAAATAGCGTTTACCTCTCCGATTGCGAAAATCTTTATGAACAAAAAGGTCGGCGATCGCGTGACATTGAAATTGGGAAAAGCGGAAAAGCAGTTTGAAATTGTGTCGATAAAATACTGATGGATTTGTGAAGTTTTGAAAAAACGGATGAAACCCGCGAGCAAAAAAAAGAGACCTTTCTGGAAGTCTCTTTTGTTTTTTTTAACCTTTTACGGTAAAACCTATAATGCCAAATAACCTTCCGTTCAACAACAATTTCATTTTTGGACTTCTAGCGATCAACCGAAGTTTCTTTATCGGTCAGCTATTTTTACAAAACTTTTATTACTTTTTTTTATGATAATCTCCAGCTAAATTTGCACCGCCGCCACAAAAGTAATTTAATGCGAATCTATCGTCAAATTTCGAAGTAAATACTTCAGCTGTTTTATCCTTAAATAAAATCGTCATCGACCCTTTTAAATCTTTATATTTGATAGTTTTAAACTCAAAACATATCAATAATTTTAAGTGTAACGGAATAAATGTATAACTGGAATATATGAGTAGAGGATTTGTGAAAGAGGGTGATAAGGAGGAAATTCCGCTGATTCCGCCGCGTGCCGATTTACCGCCCGGTACGGTAAACTTCGTTACAGAGATCGGATACGCTCAGTTACTTGCCGAACGTGATCAAATGATTCACGAGCGCGACAATACCTTAATTTCGGACGAAAATGAAAATCGCATTGCCGTAAATTTAATCAATGCGAAATTGCAATTGTTACTCGATCGAATTTCGTCTGCGAAAATTCTTAACCTTGCCAAACAGCCAAAAAATATAGTTAGGTTCGGTGCTGAAGTGTACTTTACGGTTGATTCCGATCCCAAAGTCCAGCATTATCAAATCGTCGGCGTCGATGAGGCAAATGTTGCAGAAGGAAAAATAGCTTTTACCTCTCCGATTGCGAAAATCTTTATGGACAGAAAGGTCGGCGATCGCGTGACATTGAAATTGGGCAAAGCGGAAAAGCAATTTGAAATTGTATCGATAAAGTACTGATGGATTTTAATACATGAGTATTTCAATCACTGTTTAACGCATCTTTATAGTACTCGATGGCTTTTTTTCTTTCCTCATCGTGGTTAACCATTTCCTTTGGATATTCTGCTGTTCCAAATTCAGGGATCCATTTTTTTATGTAAGTAAAATTTTTATCAAATTTTTCCTGTTGCAGATATGGATTAAAAACTCTAAAATAAGGTGAACCATCTGCACCTGAACCTGCGACCCATTGCCAGTTTCCAATATTTTGCGCTTGATCATAATCCAATAATTTATTGGCAAAATACGCTTCCCCGATCTTCCAATCAATATGCAAATCTTTGATTAAAAAACTTGCTACGAGCATGCGAACTCGGTTGTGCATGAAACCAGTTTCATTAAGCTCTCTCATCCCAGCATCCACAAGTGGAAAACCTGTTTTACCTTCGCACCATTTTTTAAATTTATCTTCGTCGAACTCCCATTTCACCTGATCATATTTAGGCTTGAAGGATTTGGTGACGGTGTGTGGAAAATGATAGAGCAACATCATAAAAAATTCTCTCCAGATCAATTCCCGAAGGAATTTAT
>JAEXAR010000038.1 GCA_023394415.1 Bacteroidota bacterium | reverse complement strand
GGTCAATGCCCATCCAAAATTGGGGTATTGTTTTAAACCAATTTATGCTTATTTTTGAAGAAAGGCTCAGATTATAAAATCCAAGCCCTAACTTTTTAACTTACACACTTCGTGGGATAGTGTCGTTCCTTTTTTATGTCATTGTAATTTTAAAGCTTATTGAATTTCATTAGAAGTAAATTTCCTTTGTAAAGTTCAAGAGTTGTTTTGCTTACCACATATTTATTAGCTTCCTGTAGCATCCTCAAGAAATTGGATTCGGTATCCATATTATCACAAGCCATTTTAGTAGAGCCAATATTAGTTGCGCTAAAATTTCCGGCTGTAGTGTCCAACATCAAATTTCCAAAATAATTGTTACAACCAGCATTTCCAGATACTTTATTGTTTTCTAATATTAAAGTTGGTGTTTTGCCTTTTACAGATTCAGCCAACGTCCATTGTGTATTGGCGATAGAAACTTGTTTAGAACCTACTTTTGAGATATTGGAAAGTGTGGTGCACGAAAAAACGGTTAAAACTGCGAATATTGATAAGAATAAATTTTTCATAATTAATATATAAAACCAAATTTAAGAAAATTAAAATTATTGAAAGTTAGAAACTCTCATTTATTTACTGATCAAAGAAAAAAGTGTTCCAAGATTGAAACACTTTTAATATTATTTAAAATAATTTTTCAATTGTTCACTATTATTAATAACATCATTTTTAAAGCGGTGTCATTGCGAATGTAGTGAGGAATCTTTTTATAAAATAAATTCTTCACTTCGTTCAGAATGACAGACTGAAAATCATACTATTTGTGGATAATTAAATAATTTTTAGCCTCTCAATTCTGCGCCAAATTCTTTCTGGAAGGATTTGATTAAAGAGTTCATCACCTCAGAAATTTCCTTTTCTTCTAAAGTTTTGTCTTCATTTAAAAGCTCGAAACTCATGGCATAAGATTTTTTACCTTCCGGAAGGTTTTTGCCTTCGTAAACATCAAAAAGGTTGATGTTTTTAAGATATTTTGAAGGATTTTTTCTGGCCAATTTATACAAATCGTTATAAGACACACTCTTGTCTAAAAGTAGCGCCAAATCTCTTCTGATCTTATTGAATTTAGGTATATCCACAAACTTGAAATTGTCTTTTCTACGAAGTTGTTGAGCTGTTTCCAATTCAATTTCAGCATAATAACAATCCTGATCAACATCAAAGTCTTTCAGCATTTGTGGAGCAACTTTTCCTAATCTTGCCAAAGTTTTTCCTTCAGCCACCAATTCAATCGCATCAGAAAATCTTTCATCGTGCAACGATTTTTCTTCAATTTCAAGATTTAAACGATTCAGAAGAATATTTACATATCCTTTTAGATAATAGAAATCTGTAGCTGATTTTGGTTGCAACCAGTTTTCACCTTTATCTCTCCCTGTAACTAATAATGCAAGCTGTTTTCTCTCTTCGTATGTATTTCTTTTATGGTAAATCTTTCCAAGCTCAAAGAATTTGATATCCGAAGTTTTACGGTTGATGTTGTAACCTGCGTTTTCTAAAAGACCTTCCATTAATGATTTTCTCATAAATGCCAAATCACCACTCAAAGGATTAAGCAATTTTACGGCATCGGTTTCGTCTTTTACAGAAGTTAAAGAATTGTTCATCACCTCATTGAAGCCATTGCTTTGTAAAGCTCTTGCCCAATTATTTTCTAGTTCGTCCTGATCTTCAAGGGTTAATTTTACCGGTGTAAATGAAATCTTTTTGGGCGCATCTATCTTATTATAACCGTAGATTCTCAATACTTCTTCAATCACATCAATTTCTCTGGTGACGTCTGCTTTGAAGGTTGGAACAGATAATTCCAAACCATTCGGAATTTCGTTAAGAATTTGAATATCAAGTGATTTCAAAATTTCTTTGACTTTTTCTCTGTGTATTTTAACGCCCAAAATCTGATCCAGCATTGAATATCTTAATACTACATACTGACCTTCAATTTTGTTGGGATAATGTTCTAAAAGTGAACCCACCATTTTTCCTCCGGTGATATCTTCTATTAATTTTATAGCGTGGGTAATAGCTGTTCTGGTATTATTAGGATCAACACCTCTTTCAAAACGGAATGAAGCATCAGTATTTAATCCGTGGAATTTAGCGCCTTTTCTCACCGCAACAGGATTGAAGTAAGCGCTTTCAAGGAAAACAGTTTTGGTTTCCGTAGAAACACCCGAATTTTCACCACCGAAAACACCCGCAATACACATCGGATTGTTATTCCCATCTTTAATCATAATTTCAGAGCCGTTCAACGTACGTTCAGTTCCGTCCAAAGTTTTAAATTTTGTTCCGGCTTCATTAATACCCACTTTTACTTTTCTACCGGCAATTTTATCACCATCAAAAGCATGCAAAGGCTGTCCAAAACCGTGAAGAATATAATTGGTAATATCCACCACATTATTAATCGGGCTTAAACCAATAGCTTGCAAACGATTTTGCAACCATTCCGGTGAATCTTCTACTGTAACGTTTTCGATAACAGCACCTATGTATCTTGGGCAGAGTTGACTATCTTCCACTTCCAGCTGGAAATCAGTAGATCCTTCATGATTTAGCGGTTGTGAAACTGCTTTTTCAAAATCAGATTTTAATCCGTTGGATGAAAGAAAAGCATGTAAGTCTCTTGCAACACCATAATGAGACATAGCATCGGTTCTGTTAGGTGTTAAACCAATTTCATACACTTCATCACTTACAATATCGAAATATTCTGAAAAATTACTACCTACTTGATATTGAGCTTCATCCAAAATCATAATTCCACCGTGATCATCACTTAATCCCAATTCATCTTCGGCACAAATCATTCCTTGTGATTTTTCACCACGAATTTTGGCTTCCTTAATCTCAAAAAAACTACCATCTTTAGCATAAATTTTTGTTCCTACAGTTGCTACAGGAACAATTTGTCCGGCATCTACATTTGGGGCACCACAAACGATTTCAAGAATTTTACCGTTGCCTATATCTACTGTTGTTTTCTTTAATTTATCAGCATTGGGATGCTTTTCGCAGGTTAAAACTTTACCTACAACTACACCTTCTAAACCTCCGCGAATATTTTCAAACTTTTCTATACCTTCTACTTCCAAACCAATATCGGTAAGGTATTCGCCAATTTTTTCGGATTTAAGGTCGGTTGCAATAAAGTCTTTAAGCCAGTTGTTTGAGATTTTCATTTGTTGATAGATTTACTCACGAATTTAATTTTCAATTTAGGAGTTCATGAAAACTCCGTTTTTCAGATTTCAGACATCAGATTTCCGATTTTCCTGAATTCTTAATAATTGGCAAATATCGTGAATTTTGGAGAAATGTGGAAGGATTTTAAGAACAAAGGGAATAAGGATTATAAAAATGACCAGAATTTTTGAAGCCCAATAAAAAACAGTAATTGTGCTAATTTGAGAGTTATGGACATCAAAGAAAGAGCTTTAATCACAAAGTGATTGTATAATATATAAAATCATGTTTTATGAATGTTGGAAAAAACTTTTAGCCCGGATTGAAGCATCTGTTTGAGCTCTTTTTATTTTTGTTTGGGAATAAATACGGAAAAATAAAAAAGCGAGTGCGGAAAGCCGGATGTTAAGTTAAACTGAAGGGCTTAATAATCTGCTCCTAAAAAAGAAAACCCGAAAAATTCGGGTTTTAAGTATGGTGAACTCACGAAAGTATCGTTGTTACAAATTTCTACATTCCAATTACTGGCATTGAAAGCATCAGCAAATGTTCGTTTTCTTCTAAACCATCTACAGGTTCTACAATTCCTGGGCGATTAGGTTGAGACATTTTCATTGTGATATCGTCGGCACCCAAAACAGAAAGCATTTCTGTAAGGAATTTTGAACTGAAACCGATATTGATATCGTCGCCGTTGTAATCGCAAGGGATTTGCATATCGGCTTTGTTTGCATATTCAGTATCCTCAGCATGTAGGTGAAGAATGTTGCCCGAAAGCTTGAAACGCACCTGATTTGTCGATTTGTTGGACATAATAGACGCTCTTCTAATGGCATTTAAAAGAAGATTTCTGTTGATAGTTAAAACGTTTGGATTTTCTTTAGGAATTACGGCAGAATAATTTGGATATTTACCATCAATTAATCTACAAATCCAAGTATTGTTGCCAAAGGTGAATTTGGCCATATTTTCATTGAACTCAATGGTCACTTCATCATTAGAATTTGCCAAAATATTTTTGAAAATACTTAAAGGTTTCTTCGGCATAATGAATTCCATTGGCTCGGCAATAAGATCTTTTCTTTTGTAAACGACCAATCTGTGAGAGTCGGTAGAAACAAAATTAGTTTCATCTTCACCAAACTGAAACAAAACACCCGTCATAACCGGACGAAGCGAATCGTTGGAAGTGGCGAAAAGTGTATTATTTAAAGCTTCTGAAAGAACGCCTGCAGGAATTTTTACGCTTTGTGCGGCATCAAATTCCGGAAGTTCAGGATAATCTTCCGCATTATCCAAAGCCACCGCAAAATTGTCTTTTTCATCCAAAATTTCAAGCATACTTCCCGTTCCTTCTGCATTATCTTTTACAGAAAGTGTTAAAGGCTGCTCACCATAAGTTTTCACGAAATCCTGAAATATCTTTGCCGGAACCGCAAATTTACCGTTATCATCAGACTTTACTTCCAAGGTGGTAACCAAAGTTGTTTCACCATCGGAAGCGGTTATTTTAAGATTATTTTCTGCTAATTCGAAAAGATAGTTTTCCAAGATTGGTCTAGACTGTGAGCTTGAAATTACTCCGCTAACCGTTTGCAGTGCTTTCTGCAATTCACCACTCGAAACAATAAATTTCATAAAACTTTATAATTTTTACAAATATATGAAATAGAAGCAGAAAAGGAAATATTTATAGTGCGAGTTATCAACAAGAATGCCCAAAATTTCAAAAAAATTTTAAATATCTTTGTTAAAATTTGCTAAGTGAGAAAACCAACGATTCAAAAAAGTTTTGGCAACGCCTTTCGCGGAATTTTTCTGATGCTGAAGTCTGAAAGAAATTTTCAGATTGAGGTTTTCGCGCTGATTGTCAATTTGTTTTTGATTGTTTTCCTTGAGTTAAATCAAACCGATGTTGCAATTATTTTGATTTGTTGTTTTGCGGTTTTGAGTGCGGAAATTCTAAACACCGCCATCGAAAAAACCTGTGACGTTGTACAACCGGAATACGATGAACGGATAAAATTCATCAAAGATATTTCCGCAGGTGCTGTTTTGCTTTTAGCGATTTTGTCGGTTTTTGTTGGACTTTTGGTTTACCCGAAATATATTTTTTAGTCTAAATCATTGCCACGAATTCACGAATAAATTTTATAATGCTAATCACTAATTCTTGATTTCTATGATCTTCTTTAGCATATTTGATGAGATCATTTGCTTTTATTATCCGTTGGTCACTTTCTAAAACTTCGCTCAAGATTTGAGATTTTTTGCTGCAATCGACTTCAATAACATCTACAGAACCTACATAGACAAATTTATCCCTATTAATATAAAGGAATATTGAGATTATTAAAACAAGAGCAGCTAATACACTAAAGAATATTTTTCTTTTTTTCATTTCTGCTTTGGTTTTTATTAAACATACCTTGTATCTTTATTTGAAATATTCTACTCCATTTTTAAAGATATTGTGATAATTCGCAGTAGGAATATTTTTGAAAAGTCCTTCGGTAAAACGTTCAGGATGCCCCATTCTTCCGAAAATTTTTCCGCTTTCTGAAGTTATCCCTTCAATTCCAAATAATGAATTATTAGGATTGAAAGGCATTCCGTGAGCAATGTTTCCTTCAAAATCAATGTATTGGGTAGCGATTTGTCCTTTCTTATACAAACCTTTCAAAACCTCTTCTGAAGCCATAAATCGACCTTCGCCGTGAGAAATTGGGATAGTGTAAATCTCATCTTTCATTCCCTTCAACCAAGGCGAATCGTCATTGATGACCTTTACGTTTACCATTTGTGAAATATGTCTTCCAATCGCGTTATGTGCTAAGGTTGGCGAATTTTCATCCAAATCTCGAATTTCCCCAAAAGGTAAAAGTCCGGATTTTACAAGTGCTTGAAATCCATTGCAAATTCCGAGAATCATTCCGTCTCTTGAAAGTAATTCGTGAACGGCGTCTTTCATTTTTTGGTTTTTCAAAACATTGACGATGAATTTTGCAGAACCGTCAGGTTCATCTCCCGCCGAAAAACCTCCGGAAAACACCAAAATTTGAGATTGTTTGATTTCCTTTACCCAATTATCGATACTTTCATTCAATAAGTCGTGGTTCAGATTGATTAAAGTCAAACTTGAAACTTCCGCCCCTTCTTTTCTGAAAGCATTTTGTGTTTCATATTCACAGTTGGTTCCCGGAAAAATAGGTGCAAAAACTTTTGGTTTTGCAATGTTATGTTTTTTAATGATAATATTTTTCGGCTCAATCGAATTCAATTTTTCATCAATTTCAATGATGGTTTTTTCTTTTTCTTTGGTTGAAAAAAGTTCTTCAAAAGTGGATTTGTAAACAGATTTGAGATTTGAGATTTGAGATTTGAGATTGTTGATGGTTAGAAATTCGCTGTCATTTACAGTTCCTATTTTTTGAATTAAAGGATGATTGATTTCCTCCGCAGATTCTATAATTAGGCTTCCGATATTTTTGTTTAAAAGTAGATTATTATCAACATTCACATCTGCACCCAGTCCGTTTCCAAAAGACATTTTAGCAAGGGCAACTGCAACACCGCCTTCTTTTATTGTTTTTACGGAAACAACTTTTTTGGATTTAATATTGTCGTGAATGACATTAAAAATTTCTTTTAAATCATCGTAATTTGGAAGTCCATTTTCATTTGATTGATGATTAAATAAATAAAGATAATTGCCCGCTTTTTTAAATTCCGGGGAAATGATATTTGATTTTTCGCCGTTGGCGCAAGCGAAAGAAATTAAAGTCGGTGGCACATTAATATCCTGATAAGTTCCTGACATTGAATCTTTTCCACCAATCGCAGCCAATTCTAAATTCATTTGTGCATCGTAAGCCCCAAGCAAAGAAGCCAAAGGTTTTCCCCATTTTTCAGGATGGGTTCCCAATTTTTCAAAATATTCCTGAAAACTTAAACGAATATTTTTGTAATCGCCGCCCATTGCTACAATTTTCGACACGCTTTCAACAACTGCATTTGCGGCACCTATCATTGAGTTTTGAGACGATAATTCCGCATCAAATCCCCAACTTGCAAGTGAAACCGTTTCAACATTTTCAGAATTTAAAACCGGAAGCGTTTGTACACTTCCTTCCATCAATGTTTCCTGATATTTTCCACCAAAAGGCATCGCAACCGTCGTCGCACCAACAGAAGCATCAAACATTTCAACCAAGCCTTTCTGTGAAGCCACATTTTTATCAGTCAAAATTTTCAAGAAATTTTCTTTATTAAATTCAATATTTTTAGAATTAATTTCCTGTAAATGAGAAATTTGCGCTGATTGAGATTTTGCACAACCATTGGTATCCAAAAAGTCACGGCTTAAATCAACAATTTTATTGCCTTGCCAAAACATTTGCATTCTTCCGCTATCCGTCACTTTTGCAATTTCAAAAGCGTGAATATTTTCTTTTTCGCAGAAATCAATAAATTTTTCTTTGTCTTCGGCGCAAATAACGACGGCTATTCTTTCCTGAGATTCGGAAATTGCGAGTTCAGTTCCGTTCAAACCTTCATATTTTAAAGGCATTACGTCTAAATTAATTTCCAAACTTTCCGCAATTTCGCCAATCGCGACGGAAACACCGCCGGCACCAAAATCGTTGGATTTTTTAATTAATCTAGTCACTTCAGGATTTCTAAACAATCGTTGAATTTTTCTTTCTTCAACGGCATTTCCTTTCTGAACTTCCGTTGAAAGTGTGTGAATGGAGGTTTCGTCCTGTTCTTTGGAACTTCCGGTTGCTCCACCAACTCCATCTCTTCCGGTTGCACCACCTAAAACAATCACAACATCGCCGGCTTCCGGTTTTTCGCGTTTTACCCAATCTTTTGGAACGACGCCCACAACGAAACCAACTTCCATTCTTTTGGCTTTGTAACCGTTGTGATAAATTTCATTTACCATCGTTGTTGCCAAACCAATCTGATTTCCATAGGAAGAATAACCGTTTGCGGCTTGTTTTGTAATGGTTCTTTGTGGTAATTTTCCAGGTAAAGTTTCCGAAACAGGCTCTAAAACATCAGCAGCACCCGTTAATCGCATTGCCTGATAAACAAAGGCTCTTCCAGACAAAGGGTCGCGAATTGCGCCGCCCAAACACGTCGAAGCACCACCAAAAGGTTCGATTTCTGTAGGATGATTATGCGTTTCGTTTTTGAAAAGCAAATACCAAGGTTCTTTTTTACCATCAAATTCAGCATCGATTTCTATGGTACATGCATTAATTTCATCGGAAATCACGAGATTTTCGAGTTTTCCGGTTTTGTATAAATATTTTGCGGCGATGGTTCCTAAATCCATCAGAGAAACAGCCTTATGTTCTCTACCCAAAAATTTTCTTTTCTCCTTATAATCAGCAAATATTTTTTCTAAAGTTTCTTTGTAAGCACCTTCAAATTTAATGTCCGTCAATGCGGTTTCAAATGTGGTATGACGACAATGATCGCTCCAATACGTATCTAAAACCTTCAGTTCGGTTTCGGTTGGATTGCGGTTTTCGGATTGAAAATATCTTTGAATATGCTCTAAGTCATCTAAACCAAAAGCAAAACCGTGTTCTGTATAAAATTTCGACAATTCTTCTGAGTTCCAAGAAATAAATCCTTCGTAAGTCACAATTTTATCCGGTGTTTCTTCTGCCGGAATTTCTAAAATCTCAAGATTTTTTTCCTGAGATTCTACTTTATTGATGAGAAGATTTTTGATTTTAGGCAAGTCGTTTTCGGAAATTCCAAAAAGTTCTATGAGTTTACCGCTTCGAACTTGAGACTTTTCATTTTCCGTCAATAATGCGATGCATTGTTGGGCAGAATCTGCACGTTGGTCGTATTGTCCGGGAAGAAATTCCGTTGCAAAATGTAGGTTTTTTGCCGGATTTTCTTCGTGAAGAATATCGGTTACCGGATCAACAAATGTATTGTTGACGACTTTTGAAAACTCATCATCATTCAGTCCAAAAATATCATACACGTTATAGATTTTAACGCTCTGAATTGCTGGGACAATATTTTTAATTTCATTAAAAACTTTTGGACTTTCGATATCGAAAATTCCTCTTTTTTCTACGAAGATTCTTTTTTTCATTTTTATTTAACGCAAAGAGCGCAAAGATTTTATTTTACTACTTTGAAAATATTTTAAGTTCGCAAATCTTAGATTCGCCGATTCAAAAACAATAAAAACTCTGAGGCTAAGGAACATCTAAAGATGTTCTGCAATGATAGCAAAGTTTTATAATTCGACTAAAGTCAATTGACTTTTTATATTTCACATATGATTAAAGCCCTTTATTATTCATAATTAAAGTTTTTGTTTTATTAATTTTAAAAACTTTGAACCTGAAACGTTGAACTTTAAACCAAAAAAGAATGCAGACAAAACCGCCTGCATTCATTTATACTTTCAAATCCGCTTCCAATCCTATTTCGTGGGCGTATTTTTTCAAAATGGGCTGTGCTTCGTTTTGAATAAATTCTTCCGTTTGTATTGGCGCAAAACCAATGAAATTTTTAGGGTCGAGAACTTCCATCAATTTTGATTTATCCATTTTTAAGGAAGAATCGTTCATTATTCTTTCAATTAAATCATTTTCCTTGCCTTCCATTTTCACTTTTTTGCTGGCTTCCATAGAATGTACGCGGATGATTTCGTGAATTTCCTGACGGTCTCCGCCGGCTTTCACTTCTTCCATAATGATGTATTCGGTCGCCATAAACGGAAGTTCTTCCATAATATGTTTGTTGATGCGGTTTTCATACACCACAATTCCGTTCATAATATTATTCCAGATCAACAAAATCGCATCCACTGCTAAAAATGCTTGTGGAATCGTTAATCTTTTGTTTGCAGAATCGTCCAAAGTTCTTTCAAACCACTGTGTTGCTGCTACCATTGCTGAACTTGTTGACAGAGACATCACATATTTTGCAAGCGCACCAATTCTTTCAGAACGCATCGGATTGCGTTTGTAAGCCATTGCTGATGAACCGATTTGATTTTTCTCAAACGGCTCTTCAATTTCCTTCAAATTTTGAAGCAAGCGCAAATCGTTGGTAAATTTGTGGGCCGATTGTGCAATATTAGAGAGTAATGAAACGACTTTTGCATCAATTTTTCGGTCATAAGTTTGTCCGGAAACACCAAACACTTTTTCGAAACCGAAACGAGCAGAAAGTTCTTTATCCAAATGTTTTACTTTTGAGTAATCGCCATTAAATAATTCTAAAAAACTCGCAGCAGTTCCAGTCGTTCCTTTGACACCACGAAAACGAAGCGTTTCAAGGAAGAATTCAAGTTCTTCTAAATCTAGAATTAAAGACTGCAACCAAAGCGTCGCTCGTTTTCCAACAGTTGTTAATTGCGCCGGCTGAAAATGCGTAAATCCTAAGGTTGGTAAATCTTTATATTTAATAGCAAAATCTGAAAGATTTTTGATGACATTGATGAGTTTTTTTCTCAAAATCACAAGTCCGTCGCGAATCTGAATTAAATCGGTATTATCGCCTACAAATGCAGACGTTGCACCCAAATGAATAATGCCTTTTGCAGAAGGAGCAACGTCTCCGTATGCGTGAACGTGCGCCATCACATCGTGACGAAATTTCTTTTCATATTCCGCAGCCTTTTCATAATCGATATTTTCGGCATTTTTTTTCAGTTCGGAAATTTGCTCATCGGTAATGTCCAAACCTAAATCCTTCTCGATTTCGGCAAGAGCAATCCATAGTTTTCTCCAAGTTCTAAACTTATTATTGTGTGAGAAATTAAAGAGCATTTCCTCACTTGAATAGCGTTCTTCAAGCGGATTTTTGTAGGAATTCATTCTTTATTTTTACTTTTTACTTGCGCAAAAATACGGGTTTTTAGTGGAAATTTAAAGTTTAATTCAATAAAAAATCACCCCAAACTGAGGTGATTCAAAATATTTAAAGGCAATTTACTTTACTAATAATTTCTTTTTGAAAACTTGATCATCGATGGTTACTTCCATCAAATACATTCCCGTTTTCAAGCTTCCTTTATTTAAAGTTGCTTTATCATTCTCTAATCTTAGATTCTTATAGTCCGCTACTTTTCTTCCATCTAGACTATAAATTTTAATCGAAAGTGATTTTGATTTACTGTTTTTTAAGCTAACAAAAAAGTCATCTTTAACCGGATTTGGATAAACACTAATGTCTTTAGAAGCCGTTGAAATATCAGACACCGATAAAACTGAATTTCTAATTGTTGTATGGATATCTTTTCCAATCACTCTATCAAATAAAATTTGATGAGCCGCATCGTTCATATGAATACCATCACCAGCATCATATTGCGGTAAAATACCATTGTTGTTAGCTACTGGAAAGCCAGTCCAAAAATCAATAACAGTATTCCCAAACGTATTATTTGTTGCAGTTAACATATCCAACTGAATTTGCAAATTGTTTGTATTTGTACCAAAATTTCTAGGCTGTGGAGTTGTAACCCAAACAGGAACTTGTTGCGCGTTAGCATCATTTAACACTAAATTATAATTTGCCAACTGATCAGCCACTGGATAACCGTAAGCTGCATCATTAGATGGCATATTAATGATTATACCATCTGGATCTAAGCTAAGTGCTTTGGTAATATTTCTTTCTGTATTGATTGTTTGATTAACGCCTGACGGAATTGTCGATCCTGTTGGCAAAATATTGTAAGTACAAAAACCTCCCTGAGCCAAATTAGTAACTTCATATCTAGAATCCATCTGTTCTAAATAATTTCTATACTTCCATACCCAAGCATTTTCAGGATTTGAAGGACCTGTTCCTGCTGCTGTGGAGGAGCCAAGAACTACAATTCTAAAGACATTATCATCATCTGGAATGATACTGAAAACATTATCACTAGTATCTTGTACACTTGTTCCCGAAAGCCTAATCTTGGCATTATGAGTTACATAATTCGGGGCTGGAAAAGTATAAGATTGGTTTACTGCTGGAATTGTTCCAATTGAGTTCCAAGATGTTCCACCATCTGTTGAAATTTCTAAATTTAAATCAGAAATGTATTCACTAGTCCATTTTAAGGTAACATCATCACCAACTTGCCAGATGCTTCCACCGTTTGGATAAGTTAGTGTTAAAGATTCAGCACCTGTATCAGACCAAGGCGTACTAGAAATTACCATTCTCATTGCTCCTAAATAATAAAATCCCGTTGTGTTATTATTATTTGGACCCGGTGAAGCAACCAAAGTTATAGTTCCTGAAGAAGAAGGTTGAATATTGAAAGCATCCGCTGTTAAAGCAGTATTACTAGAGGCATTAAGATAAACGGTTGTACTAGTTGCTCCAGTAATAGCATATTGTGTCTCTCTATTATCCGTCGCCGTTCTTGAAGCAAAAATGGTGAACGAATAATACTTTGCAGGATCTAATCCCGTTAAAACAAATCCTCCCGTTGGATTAGTTTGTCCATTAAAAGTTCCTGTTGAACCAAAAAAACTGTCTCTAGTTGCACTAGCTGGAAAAGGAATTGAAGCACTAGGCGCAGTGGTTCCAGCGTTGTTGGTTAAATCAAATGAATCGTTAATTGTAAGAGTGGCACCAGTTGTGGCACCAGTATCATCATTGAGAGATACTGTAATACCTTCTTGGTTTCGGGTTGTTGCAATAACATTGTTCCATCCTGAAGTTGCACTTGCATTTTCGCCAAAATCAACATAGCAAAATTGTTGCGAATACATCATAGATGAAAGCATTGTTAAAGCCAAAAAATGCAGTTTTTTCATATATAAAAGATTAGAGTTAGTCCATATTATTTCGTCCAATTAACACGAGTCGTTTTCAAATCCGAAGAATTAGTTCCAATCATAATGTCGAAATCTCCGGCTTCCCAATCGTAATTGAGTTTATGATCGTAGAATTTTAACAACTCCGGCGTGATGCTGAAGGTCACCTTTTTGCTTTCTCCCTTTTTAAGGAAAACTTTTTGGAAACCTTTCAGTTCTTTTACCGGCCTTGTGTTGCTGCCTACCAAATCGCGAATATAAAGTTGTACTACCTCATTACCGTCATAATTTCCTGAGTTGGTTACGTTTACGGATGCCGTAACGGTTTGGTTTCCTTTTGGATTAGCATTGGAAACTGTAACGTCTGAATATGTAAACTTACTGTAACTTAACCCATAACCGAACGGATAAAGCGGCGTGTTGCATTCGTCCATGTAATTAGAACGGAATCTTTCAAACTCACATTTTTCCACTTTTACAGGATCCAGAGGTCTTCCTGTGTTTTTATGATTGTAATAAAGCGGAATCTGTCCTACACTTCTCGGAAAAGTCATTGGCAATTTACCGGAAGGATTAACGTCGCCAAAAAGAATATCCGAAACAGCATAACCGGCTTCTGTACCTGGATACCAAGCATTTACAATTGCATCCGGAAGATCGATAATTTCAGACAAATCTAAAGGACGGCCTGTAAGCAATACCATTACAATAGGTTTACCGGTTTTTTTCATTTCCTTCAGCAACCTTACCTGCGATTGAGGAATGTTTATTTCTGTACGGGAAGATGATTCACCGCTCATTTCCGCACTTTCACCAATGGTGAGTACAATAACATCAGATTTCGAAGCGGCGGCTTTGGCTTCATCAAGTAGAACCTCAACACCACGGTTGTCTCGATCCACTACTTTTCCGTGTGCGGCATAAATATTTTCCAGTTTTTCGTTATCTTCTACGTTTGCACCTTTAGCCCAAATTATTTTTACATTTTTACCAACCGTCTCCTGTAATCCTTTAACTATTGGTACGGCTGTTCCAGGTTTTGTTGCAACTGCCCAAGTTCCGGACATATTGATGGAGTTATTCACCAACGGACCAATAACTGCAACTGTACCCGTTTTTTTAAGCGGTAAAATTCCATTATTTTTGAGAAGAACCATAGTGTTTGCCGCGACTTTACGGGCAAATTTTCTATTTTCACTACTGAAAACTTCTTTGGCAGCAACTGCAGCATCACCATAACGATAAGGATCTTCAAACAATCCCAAATCATATTTTGCTTCCAAAATACGTCGCGTAGCTTGTGTAACCTCCGCTTCTGAAATTGCGCCAGATTCAACGGCTGGTTTTAAATATTTTAAAAAGGCATCGCTCACCATATCCATATCAATTCCCGCTTTAAGCGCTAAATTGGTAACTTGTTGCCAATCTCCCATTCCGTGATCTATCATTTCCATAATTCCGGTATAATCTGTGACCACAAATCCATTAAATCCCCATTTTTTCCGAAGAATATCATCCATTAGCCATTTATTACCGGTTGCAGGAATTCCATCCACTTCGTTAAAAGAAGCCATCACAGAAGCAACTCCGGCATCAACTGCGGCTTTGTAAGGTGGAAAATATTCGTTA
Organism: Bacteroidota bacterium; assembly: GCA_023394415.1. Lineage (GTDB taxonomy): Bacteria > Bacteroidota > Bacteroidia > Flavobacteriales > Weeksellaceae > Planobacterium. Next base: position 35,629 of record JAEXAR010000038.1, on the reverse strand, counting down.
AACATTCTGGTGTGGCTCATATCAACCGTATTATAATCTCTACCGCCTTCAGGAGCACCATACAATGCAAAATGTTTTACACAGGCTAAAATTGTGTTTTTATCCGCCAAATTTTTTCCTTGATAACCATAGACCATTGCTTTGGCAATTTCTGAACCTAAAAAAGGATCTTCACCTGCACCTTCAGAAACTCGTCCCCAACGCGGTTCTCGTGAGATATCCGTCATTGGAGAAAAAGTCCAGTTGATTCCATCTGATGATGCTTCACGAGCTGCGACTTGTGCAGATTTTTGAATTAAATCCATATCCCAAGATGCAGCAAGAGCCAAAGGAATAGGAAATGTAGTTTCATAACCGTGGATAACATCCATCCCAAACAACAACGGAATGCCAAGTCTTGATTTTTCAACAGCGACTTTTTGTACGGCACGAATTTTTTCAGCGCCTTTAATATTGAAAAGTCCTCCAACCAATCCTGATTCTATTTTCTGACCTATATTGGAACTTTGAGCTTGACCCGTTGTAAAATCTCCGGAAGTTGGCAGATTGAGCTGTCCGATTTTTTCCTCTAAAGTCATTTTTGCTAATAATGCATCAACAAAAACTTTCTTTTTTGCAAGATAATCGGGTGTCTGGTACGTCTGTACTGCACGTTTTACCAACTCATCTGAGACAGATGATGATGGTGTCTTAATTTTCTGGGCACTGCAAGAAACAGATAAAATAGCCCAAGCGATAAGTGTGATCTTCTTCATATTCATTATTTTTTATTGATTTTGATTTGATTTTCTCTGCGAAAGCATCCATTCATAAAATTTAGGATCTGAATAAGTGGAATCCCAAGAATTATGGTTGTCATTCGGAAAGATAATTAATTCGACGTTTTTATTAACTTTTTTCAATTCTTGGTACATTTCAATGGAAGTCATTGGTGAAACAATATCATCATTGCCGCCGTGAAAAATTTTTATCGGAAGTTCTTTGTAACGATGAATGGTCGCTTTCATCCAACGGTCAGAAGGTGCACAAACCGGTGCCAATGCTGCAAATAATTCCGGATATTCATTTGCCAATTTCCAACTTCCCCAACCTCCCATTGACAAACCTGTGAGATAAATTCTGGATTCATCAATTTTATAATTTCCCTGAATTTCTTTGATTAATTGATAAACGTTTTCAGTATCCCACCACTGATTTGCAGGACATTGTGGTGCGAGAATTGCAACAGGCTCTTTGATTAAATTTTTATACGTGAATGGACTGTGCGCTTTTACCATTTCCAAGTTTGTTCCGCGCTCTCCGGATCCATGAAGAAATACAATTAATGGAACTTTTTCCTTTGTTTTTTCAGGATAATCCAGAACGTACGAAATTTGCCTTAATTCTTTAATCTCCTTTTTGAATTCGGCTTTTATTTCCTGAGCTGAAACTGCTAAAGAAAAGAATAAAACTATGGCGGATAAAATTCTTATTTTTTTCATAATCTTAATTTTACAAGCGAATTCCTAGCCCCGATTGCAGCGGATACCCCACAGTGAAGGCGCGAGCGCAGCGAGCGCCGAAACGAGGAGTATGAGCGAAAAGCGGGAAAAAGCTTCTGATAATTTTATTTATTTATATTATATTTTGTGGATTTAAAATCTAATTTTTTCAGTCCCTTTTGAATGTCCGGCGCATTCATAAATAATTTCCAGAGCATTCCGGTTCTGTAATTTTCAATCATTGGCGAAATTGTTCCCTGATCTATCGCCAAATATCGTGGTGTAAACCAATCTTCGTAGTGAATGGAAGTCGCATCATAAGGTCCGGCAACACCAATGAACTGAGGTTTTTGAGTATACAAGAACCTTAAAACATTCATTGATTCTTTCGGTGTATAAGGAAAACTGCTGATAGCGGCTGTTGGTGTAATGACGCCATTGTCATTGCTTGGCATATGTGCAGTATAACCAACGCTTCCGTCCTTATTTCTGGTATAAGATGCCGTCATTCCCCAATAATTTGGTCCGTAACCTTTCCAATTTTTTGGATTTTCTTGGGCGTATTTATAACTTATTAAAGCATGGTTTTTGTTCAAATCAAAGTAATTTTTGATATATCTGTCCGATAAATCTGTAGGATCTAAACCTAAATACGAATATTGAGACCAAAATAAAGGTCCTCCGTATTCTTCAGCGCCGTTATGTTTTACGTAAAGTGGAAGTCCATATTTGGTTTTGTCCGTCGTAAAAGTTCCGTTTCGAGTCCAACCTTTGTGATAGGTTTCTGCATCTATCGGAAAAGTTGGCGAAGATGCAGCGAGAATATAGGTGATTAAAGTTTCATCATAACCTTTTAATGGAAAATTCATTTCCCATCCGTAATTTGGCGACCAATGCCAATACAGAATTTTTTCGCCACCTTTGGTGTACCAGCTCCATTCTACGCCTTTCCAAAGGTCATCCATTTTTTTTGCTAATGCTTTTTCTTCGGTATTTCCATTTTTGAAATATTCACGAACGGTAATCATTCCCTGAACGAGAAATGCGGTTTCTACCAAATCTCCACCATTATCTTTTCTACCAAATGGAACGGTTTTTCCGGTTTCTCCATTAATCCAATGACTCCAAGCACCGTGATGACGGTCGGATTTTGCTAAAAAATCCGCCATATGTGTCAATCGTTTTACGGCTTCTTTTCTTGGAATAAAACCTCGCTCAACGCCAACTAATATTGTCATCAATCCAAATCCTGAACCTCCCGTTGTGATAACGTGTGCATCATTCTGAGGATAAATACCATCGGTGTGATAACGTTCTCTACCGAGAAGAGAATTAGGTTCTGCGAAGTCCCAGAAGTATTTCAATACATCTCTCTGAACTTTATCCATTAATTTTTCATCTGATGATAAATCCTGTACGTGCGGGACATAACCCGTTAATGGATTTGAACTTTTACAGGATAAAATACAAGTACAGGCAATGGTTGCTATTGTCAGTAGTTTATTCATTGTAAAAAATTCAATTCTAAAATCCGTGTTGTGTAGAACGGAAACCGAGTTTTATCAATCCTTGTTTTACATCCGGTGCATTCATAAACAGATTCCAAAGAAATGCCGATTTATGATTTTCTATCATTGGAGCAATTGTTCCTTGATCGATTGCCAAATATCTTTCAGTAACCCAATTGTAATGTACCGAATAAGCATCATAAGGCCCCATAATTCCAACATATTTGGATTTATTTTCATTGTAGATAAATCTCAATACATTCATACTTTCCGTTGGCGTGTAAGGCATACTTGAAAGTGCAGCCGTTGGTGTTATGATTCCTAAATCGTTTGTAGGCGAATGTGCAGAATAACCAACGGTACCATCAGAATTTCTGGAATAACTTGCCGTTAAACCCCAGTTTTTGTCACTGTAACCTCTCCAATTTTTAGGATTTGCTACACCATAATTGTAGATAATTTTGGCGTGGTTCTTTACAACATCACCATAATTTACAAATTCATCATACAATCCACGAGGATCAAGCCCTAAAAATGAATAATGCGACCAAAACATAGGACCAACATTTCCATTAGCTCCATTATGATTAACCAAAACTGGAACTGCATACTGTGAACCAGAATTTTTAATTGCTCCACCTCTTGCCCAACCATTGGTGTAAACTGACTTTTGTATTGAATAATTGGGTGAAGCTGCGGCTAAAACGTAAGTGATTAACGTCTCATCATATCCCTGAAGCTTCATATTCATTTGCCAATTATAATTGGGTGACCAATGCCAATAAAGAACATCCTGACCTTGTGTATACCAATTCCATTCAATACCTTTCCATAAGTCGTCAGCTTTAGTTGCAAGATTTTTTTCAGATGTATCTGTCGAATTTTTGAAGAATTCTCGAACACAAATTAATCCCTGTGCCATAAATGCTGTTTCTACTAAATCACCTCCATTATCAAAGGTACTAAAGGGAATTGCTTTGCCATTAGTTCCATTAATCCAATGTGACCAAGCACCGTGAAAGCGGTCTGCATTTTGTAAAAAATTAAGAGCAGCCGTAAGCCTAGTCACAGCTTCTGCACGAGGGATATGACCATTCTTAATCCCAACAAGCACCGTCATCAAGCCAAAACCCGAACCACCTGTTGAAACCACATTGGCATCTTGTCCAGGATTATCGATATGATATCTTTCACGAGCCAATTTGGAGTTGGTTTCTGCATAATCCCAGAAGTATTTCAGAGCGTCTTTCTGCACCATATCTATCAGTTCAGTATCGGTGTAGGTTGTCGCAGATGGTGGATTGGGAGGTGGAGGATTAGGATTTACTGGTGTATCACTCCCACCGCATTGTATGAGTAGCAGTAAATACAGTAAAACTGAAATATAAAATTTCATATTATTAATATTTAAGTGTTTGATTGATATTTAAAAAAAGAGACTGACCAATAACAATCAGTCTCTTTTGAAACTTAAGAATTTTTTATTAATTCATTAGTTGAAGTACTTCCTGATCTGTTAATGCTTTGTTGAAGAAACGAAGTTCATCCATTGCACTTAAATCTGACAAGTGATTCCAATAGGAGAATGAAGGACCACCTGCTCCAATATTCACAGTGTTGGTATTCGTCCAATTGACAGGAGAAGTGAAGGTTGCCGTATTTTTCAACACTCCGTCCAAGTAAATTTTGGAAGAAGTTGGAGAAACTACGACTGCGACGTGAACCCAATTTCCGGCTGTAACATTGATAACACCGCCATCATTCCAACTTTCTCCGGCTGTACCTAGACCAAGATTCAATTTAATTCTTTGTTGAGTTGCACTGCCTTCTCGGAAAATTCTAAAACCTTTAGAACGGTCTTCTGCAACGGTTGGATTTCCAACAACAACTAGACCTGCTCTGTCCGGCGATGCATTTACTTTATACCAAAATGCAACGGTGAAAGAAGTACTGAATAATCCGGCTGAAGGATAATTTAAGTAAGAATCTGCAGCTCCTTTATAGGAATTGCTTCCAACTTTTGCAGTTCCTGCGAAAGTAGGTGTACCAACAGTTGTTGCGACAACATTCGTTACTCTATTGTTATATTTTCCGTCAAACGGCATATATAAGGTTTCACCAGTCATTGGTGTATAAGCAGTTCCGGCAATGGTTTGCATTTCAAACTGGGTTAAGGCTTTGTTGAACATCCTTAACTCGTCCATTTTACTGGTGTCTGATAAATGGTTCCAATAACCGAAAGTTGGCATTCCTGAACCGATTGACATCGCAGTTGTACCTGACCAGTTGATTGGTGCTGAAAGATTCGCGGTATTTTGAAGTTCACCATTAAAGTAAATTTTACTTTGTGTAGCAGAAATGGTAAATCCGATATGAACCCATTCTCCAGCAGCAACTTTCAAAACGCCTCCATCATTCCAACTTTCTCCAGAACCAGTTCCCACGTTCAGTTTAATTCTTTGATCCGTACCGCTTCCTTCTCTGAAAAGTCTAAATCCTTTGGTTCTGTCTTGGTTATTAGTAGTTCCTACAGCAAGAATTCCCGCTCTGTCAGGTGTTGCACTTACTTTGTACCATAACGAACCGCTGATTTCATTCGTTGCGAAAGATGTCGTTGGAAATGTCAAATAACTGTTGGCTGCACCTTTGTAAGAATTGGTAGTTCCTTGTGCACCTTCGCTTCCGTAACCTGGTGTTCCAACTTCGGTTGCCGGTGTTGCCGTTACGTATTCGTAATAGTTTCCTTCAAAAGGCATATAGAACACTTCTCCGCTGTATTTTGGAATATAAGGATCTGCCTGCTTTTTGATGAAAGGTACTGTTTTCGTAGTAACATTGTTATCGGAATCGGTTACAATAATGGTAATATTATGTGTACCGTTGGCAATATTATTCAAAACCAAATCACTTACCATTACTTTTTTAGGATCCGTAAAAGAAGACTTGTTATAGATTTCTGTATTGTCGTATTTTACAACAATATTACTAATGCCTTTATCATCCGTCGCTTCAAATTTTATCGTCGTTGAAGTGGTTGGCTGTATACTCTGAAGGACTGTAGAACCAGTAGCATTTGGATTAATAAATGTAATCACTGCTCCGTCCAAAGGATAATCTCCTAAAGGTTCTCTATCAAAATTCTGACAAGAAAATGAAAATAAAAGAACCGTGAGAAAACCCAAAATTTTAAAAATATTTAGTTTCATCTTTTAATTTTTAATAATTAGGATTCTGTTTTAAAACACCCTGCGATTTATCGATAGCAGATTGTGGAATTGGGAAATATTTGTTTTTGTCCTGATATCCTTTTGCAGCCAAAACCGTAACTGCATCTCCCCAACGAACCAAATCGTAGAAGCGTTCGAATTCCATAGCGAATTCTATACGTCTTTCGTGTTTAATTTTCGCAAGCGTTGCAGCAGTATTTGGTAATCCTGCTCTGCTTCTTATCATATTAATATAAGTATTCGCTTTTGCTGCATTTCCAGTTTGCATTGCAGATTCTGCTGCCATCAAAATAACATCTGCATAGCGCAACATTTTGATATTTTCCCAATGGTTTTTGTTCTGTGCATATTTCAAACGTTCTGCAGGATAAGTGTAGGCTTTTCCGTTCCAATATTTTTGAGCTAAAGGTGGAGAATCCGGTAATGTTGGACCTCCATAGATATCAGGTTTTCCAGATTCCATAATGGTGGTTTTCTTACGTAAATCTCCCGCTTCATAAGCATCAACCAAACCTTGTGAAGGGACGTTGAAACCCCAACCTAAATCCCAAGTTCCTGTTCCTCTAACCCCTTGAGATTCATAAAAATTATTAGAATACTTCGTAGGATAGTCGTATGTTTTCTGAACTTCAAAAATAGATTCTTTGGAGTTGTTTCCATCTTTTGTAAATTCTGCATCATAAGAGGCATTTAATTGATAAACCCCAGAATTGATGACTTTTTCTGAAAGTTCCAGAGCTTTAGCATAATTTCCCTGATAAAGATATAATTTGGCTAATAATGTATTGGCCATACCTTTGGTTGCTCTACCCAAATATGCGCTCTGCCATTGTGCAGGCAATACAGCTTCAGCTTCTGTAAGGTCTTTAATGATTTGCGCATCAACTTCTGCTATCGTTTTCTTTGCAGCAATTTCGTCTTGTGGTACATCAATCGTTTTTAAATTTATTGGCACTTCACCAAAATCTCTTCTCAACTGAAAATAACAATAAGCTCGGATTGCTTTTGCTTCTGCAATATTTATTTTTGTTGGCTCCGTTTTATCTGTAGATGCTTCCGCTGCGTTTATCAACTCGTTGGCATCATAAATAATTTTGTACGGACCGTTCCAAGCACTTGCAATGTGACCATTAGTTGCAACATATCTAAATTTATCGAAAACACCTTCATCTGTTGCTGCGTCAGAAGATGTACTTCCTTTCTCGTTATCGTCGGCTCTTATACAGTGTGTCCATACATAAGAAAAATCACTAACACCACTTTGTGTTCTTAAACCGGAATACAAGCCAAATGCTAATGCTTCATAACCTCCAACAGAGGCTTCATCCAATACAGGACGTCCTTCTGGTTTTAAGTCTAACCATTCGTCATTACAACTTTGGAGAGAAACAAGACCTCCCGTAAGCAATAATGCACTTAGTAAAAAACTGTTAAATACATTTATTTTCATTGTTTTATTTTTTAAAATGTAACATTTACACCAAAACTGGTAACTCTTGGGTTTGGATATCCACTGCTGTTCACACCAAAGGATGTTGCGGAACCTCCAAATTCAGGAGTAAAAGCATTCACGTGATCCCAAGTTTTCAAATTCTGAACATTAAAATAGAGTTTCAATGCCTGCATTCCAAGACTGGATATCATATCTCTATTAAAATTATAACCTAACTGTACATTTCTGATTCTGAAGAAACTGCCGTCCTCAATCATATAAGTGGAGTTTTCTCTGTTATAAGCAGATGCAGAATAACTTCTTGGCTCCCAATTAGAAGTTCCTTGTTCTGTCCAACGATCTAATCTTTCTGCACGATAATTAAACGGTGCAAAAGAACTTCCATTGCCCCAACTTCTAAAAATTTCGTTTCCGTAAACACCATAAAAATCAGCATTTAGGAAGAAGCCTTTGTAATCTCCACCAATGCTGAATCCATAAGTGAAATCCGGCGTTGGATCACCAATCATCGTTCTGTCATCCGGTGTGATTTTTCCGTCGTCATCGATATCTTTATAGATGAAATCACCAGGAGAAACTGTACCTATTGTTGAAACCGGAGACGCTGCAATATGTGCATTGGTTTGGAAAACACCTTCCACAACATAACCATAAAATGCACCTACTGGTAAGCCTGCTTTGTAAATGGCTGGTCCATAATAAGCAACATCACCATCCCCAAAAGTTTTTAGAACTTTAGTTTTTGTGGTCGTTAAATTTCCGTTAATATAATAATTGAAGTCCTGTGAAACCTTATCTTTCCAACCCAATCCAAATTCAAAACCTTTTGCTTCAATAGAACCCGCATTCATAAAGAAATTGGGATTGCCAGAAACGTAGTTTAATAAATCGGTAGTTTTTTTGTTGTAATAAGTAGCATCAAAAGTCAGTTTTCTACTAAACATCGAAGATTCCAATCCAAATTCATAGGATTTCAAGTGTTCCCATTTCAAATCGGTGGCTTCTTCAAAAGCTTTTACGAATGCGGGATAAAGATTATTGTTGAAAACACCAGTACCTCCTTCAACATAAACAGGATATCCAAAATAACTGTATGGTGTATACTGATTTCCTAAATCCCCGTAAGATGCTTTTAATTTTAAGTAATTAACCGCACTAAAATCTTTCATAAATTCTTCTCTGGAGATTTCCCAAGCACCACCTACAGCCCAAAACCAGTCGAATCGGTTGCCTTTTGCTAACTGTGAGGAGCCGTCGTTACGAACGGAAGCATTCAACATATATTTTTTGGCAAAACTGTAAAGCATTCTACCAAAAACAGAAGTTTGTCTCTGTTTGTACGCCCCTGTATTTACCTGTTTTGTTGTTGAATCTACAAAATCAGAATGCAAATACCAAAAACGAGAATTATTTGGAATTTGTCCAAGAGGATTGTTAAGGCTTGATCTTGCACTTCCACTCATCGAAGAATTCTCCCTTTGAATGGTCTCAAAACCCGCCATTAAAGTTAAATCGTGTGCACCAAAATTGTTTTGATATGTTAATAACTGGTTTTGTTGGAAAGATAAGTCTCTGTTTTCAAACTGGTTGATGCTTGTCAGCAAATTTCCTGAATATGGCGTTGAAGTATTGGTTTCCGCTACATAAACATCAAAAACCGGTTGATAACTTCTTCCTGTTCCATTTCTGTAATTCAAATAATAATTGGATCTGAAAGTGAAATTATCTAAAAAATCAAACTCGAAATAAGCATTTGGATTGAACTGGAAATTTTTATTCAACTGCGTATTTCTCATACCTTCAACTACAGCCAATGGATTTCCAATTTGCGCTGCGCCTAATTCCTGTGGGAGAGAATAATAATAACCAAAATAATCTGTCAATCCATCATTACTCATAATGTGTTCCGTCACTTTTGGCGCAACCACAGGAGTTGCATTTAGGGCAGATCCGAAACTTCTAATTTGAGGAAGTTTAGAATAGGAACCCGTCATTCCGATTCCCGCTCTAAAATTGTCTGTAATTTTTAAATCATCATTAAATTTGAATGTCATCCTTTCGAACTGTTCATATTTAATAGAACCTTCTTCATTATGATAACCTACAGAGAAACTCACCCTGTTTTTGTCGCTACCATTTGAAAATGTAACGTTGTTTTGGCTGATAATTCCTCCTTGTTTTGCAATCAAATCAATCCAGTTGGTATCTGCATTAAATAAGCCGAAATGAGGATATGCCGGTTTACCTTGAAATGCCAGATCTTCATTAAAAAGTGTTTTAAAACCTTCTGCATTTACTAAATCCGGTCTTCCGTCAAAACTTTTCACACCGATAGATGAAGCTAGAGAAACGGTAGTTCTACCACTTTTCCCTCTTTTTGTGGTGACGATAATGGCACCGTTAGCACCTCTGTTACCAAAAATTGCTAAAGAAGAAGGGTCTTTCAAAACCTCCATTGATTCGATATCTGCAGGATTAAGGAAATCAATATTATTAGCAAAAACACCATCTACAATGTAAACCGGTTGTGTTTGGTTGATGGTAACTGTTCCACGGATTCTAACATCGGCTTGTGATCCCGGCTGTCCTGAATTGACAATCGAGAGACCTGCAACCTGACCTTGTAAAGCATTTACGGGATTAGCTGTAGGTTTGTCTGCAACGACAGTACCATCCACTTTCGCGATAGATCCTGTAAGATCGCGTTTTTTTGCTGTACCATAACCAATCACCACTACCTCCTCGATTTTTTGTTCTCGGGTGGCAGTATCTTTCGCAGTCTGTGCCTGTACACTGATACCGAAGTATAACGCTGCAATGAGGCACGGAAACTTTAGATTACTGTTTTTCATATAGTTAACTTTTGAGTTGTTTTTAAAGAGCGTGGTTCATCATTTTATTATCTCAAATTTAGAAAATAAATTAACATCTTACCAGCATTTTTTAACTTTTTTATGAATTATTTAAATCCTTGCATTTTTAACCCAATCATAAATATTGGCTCAATATTTGAAAATCATTTATAACTTTAATCTTAAGTTCATAATACAATGAAAATAAAAACGATTCTTGTATCTACAGTTGCAGTTGCAACCCTTGGTACTACTACCCAATCTTGTTTAGCACTAGCTACCTCAAGCATAGGCTTATCGATTCTAAAACAAATTCTACTTGGCGGAATTACGAAAGGTTTGGGAATTTTTGGAAACAAAAATGCATTTCTGCAAAATGATTTGGTTTTAAAGGCATTACCTGAAAATTTAAGAGGCGTGTATAGTGTTTTGGACAAAATAGCTCCAAGCCTTACAACTAAAGGGAAAGATTATATTGCACAGGCTGCTGCATATACTGTAAATATCTCAGAACCTATCCTTAAAAATGCTGTAAACAGCCTTACACCAGAAGATGTAACTAAAGTTGCCAATGGTGGTAAAGGTGCTGCAACACAACTATTAAAAGAAAAGACAGCACAACAAATTATGCTGGCAATTCAGCCAAAAGTTGATGAAAAACTTAATGAATTCGGTATCGTGAGAAATATTAATCTTGCATTGCAAGGGAATAATCTTTTGGGGGGAATTCTTGGTAATCAAACCACTACAGGCAGCACAAGTTTGAGCAAGTTAGCATCGGAACAAATGGTAAACGGACTTTTCAATATCATCGAAGAGCACGAAAAACAAAACCAATTCCAGCTTTTGGACGCTCTACAAAAGAAATAATTGTAAAAAACCACTATCTTTGAAAGTTTCCGGGAGATGATGCCGGAAACTTTTTTAATATTTAATATGACGATATGAACGAGCACTTATTAGAAGACGCTAATAATAGCAACCCAGAAGAGTTTTATCTCTCATTGAAAGCCAAGCTTGAAGAAAATCATAATTTCCCGGAAGATTATCTTTATAAATTTATTTTCCCGAACGATAATCTGAAACTTACAGAACTATACCAGATTTTTGACAAGATAAAATACACAATTTCTACCAGAGAAAGCAAAAACGGCAAATACATTTCTGCCAGTATTTTGGCATTTGTGATGGATGCAGATCAGGTGATTGATCTCTATAAAAAAGTTGCTGAAATTGATGGTGTGGTAATGCTTTGATGATGGATTGAAGACGGAAGACGGAAGTCCGAAGACTTTAAACTTTAGACTTTAATATTATGAGAATACTCATTTCAGGAGGAACAGGTTTGGTTGGAACTGCTTTGGTTGAAAAACTGAGGCAGAAAGGACATACCGTGAAAGTCTTAGTTCGTTCTGAATCAGAAAAAACTGACGAATTTTTCTGGGATTATCAAAAAAATAAAATTGATGAGAAGGCTTTTGAAAATATTGAAGTTATCATTCATCTTGCAGGTGCAAGCATAGGCAAACGATGGATCAATAGTTACAAAAAAAAGGTTATCAGCAGTCGCGTTGATTCAGCACAATTTCTTTTTGATGAATGTAAAAAAAGAAATATCAAACTAAAAGCCTTTATTTCTGCATCCGGCATCAATTATTACGGAACTTTCACTTCTGAAAAAATTTTGACCGAAAACGATGGCATTCTTCATCGTGATTTTCTATCAGAAGTTTGTGAACAATGGGAAGACGGTGCCCATTCTTTTACAGCGATTTCAGATCGCGTTGTTATTCTCCGAACGTCTCCGGTGTTATCTAAAAAGGGTGGAAGTTTTGAACAATTGAAGAAGATTTCAAACTTTAATTTGGCTTCAGGAATTGGTTCAGGGAAACAGTGGTTCAATTGGATTCACGAAGATGATATCGTCAATATGTATTTAGAAGCTGTAGAAAATGTAGAGTTAAAAGGCGCTTATAATGCTGTTGCTGATGAAGTTCCAAAGAATAAAGACTTTATGAAACGTTTGGCGAAAGCCAATAAAAAACTGTTTATTCCAATAAATGTTCCTTCATTTTTGATGAAAGCGGTTTTAGGACAAATGAGTGAAATGATTTTAGAAGGAACGAGAGTTTCCAACGATAAAATTAAATCTTCGGGATTTGAATTTAAATATCCAAAACTGGATGAGGCATTGGAGTCATTAGTGAGATAGAGATTCTATGAATCGTGAATGGTGAATCTTTTAACTTCTAACTTCTAACTTCTATTTCGAATCTCAAATCTCAATCATTTTTCAATAAAAAACTTCACATGTTCTACAGGACGACCAATTATTGCAGCCGCACCTTTTACCAAAATGGGACGCTGAATTAATTCCGGATGTTCAGACAAAATTTTAATCCATTCCTCTTCTGAAAGTGATTGATTGACGAATTCTTCTTTGTAAACCGTTTCATTTTTGCGGATAATGTCTTGAACGTTTATATTCAGTTTTTTGAGTACGGTTTTTATTTCTAGTTCTGAAAGCGGTTCTTTGACGAAATCAATCACTTCAAACTCAACACCGCTTTCATCGAGGTATTCAAGGATTCCACGGGATTTTGAGCAGGTAGGATTGTGAAGAACTTTTATCATTAATTATTTTGTTTCGGGTTTCGGATTTCGGGTTTCAAGTTCCGAGTTTCAGTTTCAAGTTCCAATTTGAACAATTTTGAACAATTTTGAACTAAAACAAACCGTGTAGTTCTGCTTCTATCCTTTCTAGAATGTAGCCAAAATCTTCCGGTCTTTCTACAAAATCTAAATCATCCACTTCAATCACCAAAAGTTTTCCTTCCTTATAATTATCAATCCATTTTTCGTATTTCTGGTTGAGTTTTGAAAGGTATTCAATACTAATACTGGCTTCATACTCACGACCTCTTTTATAGATTTTTTTCACCAGATTCGGCACATCAGACTTCAGATATATTAATAAATCAGGTGCCGAAACAAAAGATTTCATTAAATTAAAAACTGAAGTATAATTTTTGAAATCGCGTTCTGAAAGAAGATTCATATCAAACAAATTCTCTGCAAAAATGTGTGCATCTTCATATATCGTTCGATCCTGAATAATATTTTTTCCACTCTCACGTATTTCCTTCACCTGTCGGAAACGGCTTCCCAAAAAGTAAATTTGCAGGGCAAAACTCCATTTGCTCATATCCGCATAAAAATCTTCAAGGTAAGGGTTGTGATCTACATCTTCAAACTGGGCTTCCCAATCGTAATGTTTGGCGAGCATTGTTGTTAGAGTAGTTTTTCCGGCTCCGATGTTTCCTGTAATCGCGATGTGCATTTAATAATTTTGTTTCAAGTTTAGGTTTAAGGTTTCAAGTTTTCTTGAAGTTTGTAAAGATAAAGTTTCCCTTCTCTCACTTCAAAATATGAGCTGGAGTTTTTATCCACAATTTCTGCGGACTGCGATTGGAAAGAGTTTTTAAGAGAATTTTCGATAAACCTAAAAATTTTATTTTTTGAAATGATAAGGACACTATCGTTTTCGCGCCTTAATTTCAGGGGATTTTCTACTGGAATGGAGCTGATGGTTTCTGATTTGAAATTATAAACCAAAAATTCTTTATTGGTAATAAGATAAAGTCTGTTTTCAAATACAATCATATCCAAAACATAATCTAAATTAAAATTTAATGGGAAAGAACTTATGATTTTGTCTTCCCTAAAATGATATTGTATAAGTCGCTTGGCACTTTCATCCAAAAGCCATATTTGCTGCAAATCTTCTGCATAAGCCATTTTGATAAACCCAAACTTCCTTAAATCTATTTTCTGAATCTCATTCAGATTTTGATCTATAAATTTAATTTCCTGAGCATTTTCAGAGAACAATACAATATTTAAGGGGTTTTGAACATTCTGAATTTTATAAGGAACCGTAAGCATCAACCTTCCCTGTTGTTGTCCCAAAGAATCAAGTTTTGTAAGGCTGAAATTTTTGTTCTTGTAGAGATAAATATGTCCATAATCATCCACAAAAAAATCCTTTGCATCCCCAATTTTTAAAGAATCCAAAGGAAGTTTTTGTTGCCCAAAAAGTGAGCAGAACAATAACACCAATATGAGATTTAGAAACTTCAATTCTTCTTTTTATTATTTTTTTCCACATAATTATACACAACTTCTGAAACAAAAGAGTCTAGTTCAGAAATTATAATATCATCTCTATAATTCATCAGTACAGAAATCACCAATTCATTGGCTGGATAAATCCTTAAGTAAGATGCTGCTCCGGGATAACTTCCATTATGCCCAAAAAAATAATTTTTATAATAATCTCTCATTACCATAAATCCCAAACCATAATTTTTATCTTCATTACGTGTTTTTATTAGGTTTCGGAAAGAGTTTTCACTTATCAATTGGTTTTTATAAAGATAACCATTACCTAATCTCACCAAATCTTCTGAAGTTGAGAGGTAGCATCCCGGACCATAATTGAAACTACAATCAATACAAGGAACTTCCAACATTTTACCAAATTTTTTATAATAAAATTTAGAGATATTTTCATCAGATAAATTTGTTTCAGGAACTGTATTTTTCAAACCAAGCTTGGAAATGACATAGTCTTTTTTAGCTTCGGTAATAGTTTTTTGGGAAACCTTTTCTATTAAGATGCCTAAAAGTTTATAGCCATAATTGCTGTAGCTAAATCTAGTTTCAGGTCTATACTGAAATTTATTTTCTGTAAAAGAACTATTAAAGTTTACTTTGTGAAAATCATTTTTTCCACATAAAATGTTTCTCTCGTAATCTCTAATTAATCCGGATCTGTGGGAAAGTAAACTTTCAACAGTAATTTGATACCCAATATTTGGCAGGCTATCAAGGTACTTATAAATACTTTCTTTAATATCTATTTTTCCTTCTTCCTGTAACTTGGCTAAAGTTATTGCTGTAATAGTTTTTGAGATACTTGCAATTCTAAATTTTGTTAGTGCAGGGTTTACAGGTTTTTTTTGTTCCAAATCTGCATAACCAAATCCTTTAGTATAAATCAATTCATTTTTGATAGAAATTGAAATCGAAATACCAGGAATACTGTGTTTATCTCTGAAATTTTTAACAATTTTATCTGATTTTTCATCTAAATCTGATAAATAATTAGTCTGCGCCGAAAGTGAGCAGAACAATAACAATAATAAAAGGTTAAGAAATTTCATTATCGATCAAATATAAAAAAAATTGCATTCCTAAGAATGCAATTATGATATTAATAATTAATCCAACTCTTCTATTCTCAAACCTAGACTCATTTAATTGCCACCTCATATATCACTGGCCAGTTTTTACCGGTTATGAGCATATTATCACCTTTAAAAGCTATACCATTTAACACGTCATCATTGTTGGTAGTATGTTTTTTTGCAATTTCACTAAAATCAAAAGTTCCTACTACTTCTCCGTTAACCGGATTAATTTTCAGAATAATGGGTTTCTGCCAAACATTAGCGTATACAAATCCTTTATGAAACTCCAATTCATTAAGTTGATCATAGGCTTCAGTATTTCCTGCCACAGAAATGTACCTAACCATTTTTGAAGGATCATTCACATCCAAAAAGTAAAGATTTTTGGTTCCGTCTGATGCAATAAGGTTTTTACCATCGTATGTTAGTCCCCAACCTTCTCCCATTACATTTGGATACGGAAATTCCTTAATCAATTTTAAATCGGATTTATTATAAACAAACATTGTCTTTTCCTTCCATGTCAATTGATAAATCTTATCCCCCGCAATTGTCATTCCTTCAGAGAAATATTTTTCAGGCTGTGGTGTTGTAGAAATTGGTGTTGTTCCTCCTAATGTATATTTCCAAAGTTTTGATGCACCGTATTGTCCTTCACTCTCATATACCGTGTTTCCGTCTAGCTGAAAACCTTGTACAAAATTGGGTGTAGCATGCGGATATTCTTTCACAATAGTATATGTTAGTTTAGCCTCGGGATTTTTAGCAAAAACATTAATGGTGGCATCTTGCTGCAAAACCTCCCCTCCTTTCTTTTTCACATTAAAAGTTACAGCATTATCTCCCAAATTAAAAAACTTGGGATCAATTACAAGATTATTGGTTTCTTTTTCGCCGAAACTGATGGTAATACTTTCTGCATTTTCGGTTACTTCTTTAGGTAAGGTGATGGCATCCCCAAAATGATAGCCTTTGCTTTCCATTTCAAGATTGTAATCGTTCAGGTTATTTAAGATTTCTTTATCCTTATTGCAGGACACGAAAAGCGATAATGCTAATATTCCAATTAAAAAACTATTTTTCATTGCTGTGAAAATTTTCGTCAAATCTACAAAAAAAGCACCATTTCTAAATGAAACAGTGCTTTATTGAATATTTATCTTAATTAATTTTCAACAAAATTTTTAAGGTTTTTAGAAACAATCTCATTCCATCCGTTTTCGAAGCTGCTGTGGGTAAAATCGCTTCCAAGATGATCAAAGTTTTCAAGACCTTTATGGGTTAACGTAACCAAAGTGCCGTCTCCATCGGGTTGAAGTTCCCATTTTACCAAAGTTTTATCCTTAGAAAATTCAGGATAAGACCAAGAATGTTTTAACTTAGAATTGGGAATAATTTCAAGGATTTCGCCGTGATGATGAAATTTCTGTGCATCTCCCGGTTCATAAAAATTAAACTCGTTGTGTACACCAAGTTCAAAATCGGGGATATCAAAATACCACTCTTTCATCTGCGCTTTATCTGTAAGTGCGCTCCAAACTTTCTCTACAGGTGCGTTAACTCTCTGTTTAACGACTACATTATCGTGCATAACTTTAAAATTTTAGTTAGACATTTATCTTACATTAAAAATAAACAAAATTTCATTTAAAAAGCAAATAACATGATAAATATTTGGTTTAATTTGCAACCTGATTTATAAAACTGATGAAAATCCTAAAGAACATAATGATTTACCTACTTATAATTATTGCAGCTCTGGCAACAATCACCTATTTTATCATCCATCAAAAAAAATTCGGTAAAGCACCTTCCGGAGCAAGACTCGAAAGAATCTTAAAATCTCCCCATTATAAAAACGGACGCTTTGATAACCTGAATCCTACACCACAATTAGCCGAAGATACATCAATGCCGGAAGTGATGTTCCGTTTTCTTTTTGGTAAAGCCGAAAGAAAATCTCCGAAAGAGGCATTTCATTTTACCAAAACCGATTTAAAAAATTTAAATCCCAATCAAAATGTATTTGTTTGGATGGGACATTCCTCGTATTATATGCAGATCGACGGTAAAAAAATCCTTGTAGACCCGGTTTTGAGTGGTTATGCTTCTCCATTTTCATTTAGTACAAAAGCATTTAAAGGAAGCGATATCTATACACCAGAAGATATTCCGCAACTCGATTATCTCATTATCACCCACGATCATTGGGATCATCTGGATTATGAAACGGTGTTGAAATTATTTCCAAAATCCCAAAAAATCATTACTGGACTTGGAACGGCAGAACATTTGGAATATTGGGGCTACAATCCGAAAAACATTATTGAACTCGACTGGTTTGAAAGCTCTGATTTAGGAAATGGCTATAAAGTAACCGCAGAACCTGCGCGACACTTTTCAGGACGAGGATTTAAACGTGACCAAGCGATTTGGGCGAGCTTTGTATTTGAAACGCCCAACCAAAGAATTTATATTGGCGGTGACAGCGGTTATGACACCCATTTCAAAAAAATTGGTGAAAAATATGGCAGTTTTGATCTCGCCATCCTCGAAAACGGACAATACAACAAAGATTGGCGCTACATCCATTTCCTTCCGGGCGAAAATATCAAAGCGATGAAAGAGTTGAACGCCAAAAGAATGATTCCTGTACACAGCGGAAAATTTGCACTTGCAATACACCCTTGGGATGAACCTTTGGATAAAATTTCTGAACTAAACTCTGAAAATTTAAGGATTATCACCCCAAAAATCGGAGAAAATGTAGATTGGATGGATGACACTAAAGTTTATGAGAAATGGTGGAAGGCTTATCAATAACCACAATGAGATTAAAAGGGTTTCAATAATTGAAACTCTTTTTTAATTTGTATTTTTGAAAAATTCAAAAAAAATAAAATGAAAAACGCCTATATCATCGACGGAACACGTTCGGCAATTGGAAATTTTAAAGGCAGTTTAGCCGAAGTAAGAACCGATGATTTAATAGCTTCTGTAATTAAAAGTCTGATCGAAAAAAATCCGGATTTACCAATAGATAAAATTGATGATGTGATTATCGGTTGTGCCAACCAAGCCGGCGAAGATAACCGCAATGTTGCAAGAATGGCATTATTATTAGCCGGACTTCCGGTTAATGTTCCGGGAGAAACCGTAAATCGTTTGTGTGCATCAGGAATGAGTGCTATTGCACAGGCTTCCAGAGCTATCAAATCGAATGAAGGTGATTTATTTATTGCCGGTGGCGTTGAAGGAATGTCTCGAGGTCCGTATGTGATATCGAAACCTGAAAATGCTTTTGATACCGCACAAAAAATGTACGATTCCAGTTTTGGATGGAGGTTTATCAATCCCGAAATGGAAAAAATGTACGGTACAGAAGCGATGGGAAAAACCGCCGAAAATTTGGCAGAAATCTACAATATATCAAGACAGGAACAGGATGAATTCGCCTTAAATTCTCAAATAAAAGCTAAGAAAGCACAAGAAAGCGGAAGATTGGCAGAGGAAATTTCAGATATCGTTATACCACAGAGAAAAGGTGACCCAATTGTGATTAATAAAGATGAATTCATAAAACCAAATTCTTCCCTCGAGGTTTTGAGTAAATTGAAAGCCGCATTTGTGAAGGAAAACGGAACAGTTACTGCGGGAAATGCTTCAGGATTAAACGATGGTGCTGCTGCAGTAATTCTCGCTTCAGATGAGGCAGTTGAGAAATATAACCTTAAACCTCTGGCGAAAATTGTATCATCCGCAGTTACCGGAACAGAACCTAGAATTATGGGAATTGGACCTGTAGAAGCCACAAAACTTGCTTTGAAAAGAGCCAATTTAACTTTAGACCAAATGGATATTATTGAACTGAATGAAGCTTTTGCAGCACAAAGCATTGCATGTTTAAAAGAACTTGGAATAGCGAATGATGACACCAGAGTAAATATAAACGGAGGCGCCATTGCATTAGGGCATCCACTTGGAATGAGCGGAACAAGAATTACCTACTCTGCTGCCCTGGAACTTCAGAAAACGGGCAAAAAATATGCGCTATGCACCATGTGTATTGGTGTTGGGCAAGGTTATGCTGTTATTTTGGAGAGAGTTTAAAGGTTAGATTTTAGATGTTGGATGTTGGATATTGGGTGTTGGAAAATATTTGCGTGAAAGAAATAATTAAAATTTAAATGCTAAAGTAATCTTTGGCATTTTTATTTTCTCACTATCCTATTTTAGAACCATTTTCTACGGGTTGATCTATTGTAAGAAGTGTGACTTCTCCATCCTTTCCGTAAGCACCTAAGACAAGACATTCGCTGAAGAAATTTTTAATCTGTTTTGGTGGAAAATTCATTACTGCGACGACTTGCTTTCCTATTAAATCATCGGGAGAATAGAGTTTTGTAATTTGTGCGGATGATTTTTTAATTCCCAATATTCCAAAGTCGATTTCGAGTTTTAGGGCAGGATTTTTTAATCCTAAAAATTCTTCGGCAGTTACTATTGTCCCAATTTGAATATCTATTTTGGTGAAATCTTCCCAAGTAATCATTATATTATCAATTTTTGAATTTCAAAAATAAACTATTTTTTTTTGCTTAACGTGTATTTTTATTATTTATTCTTTGCTGATTTCCTATTAAATATATGTTTAAATTATTCCTTAGAAATCTCTTTGCCGGTTCACAAATAATTTTAAATTTGTTAATATTAAATACACATTTAAAAAACTTAATAACAATGAAAAACTACCGTTCGATGTGTCCACTGTCAAGAAGTCTTGATACTTTCGGTGACAAATGGACACTTCTTATCCTGCGTGATGTAAGCATGTTTGGTAAAACTACTTTTAAAGAACTTGCACAGATGCAGGAAGGAATAGCAACCAATACCTTAGCAGACAGGCTTGAAAAACTAACTGCTGAAGAAATGCTAACCAAAACCCGAAGCAAAAGAAATAAACTGGTATTCCATTACAACATTACAGAAAAAGGTCTAGATCTTATCCCAATAATTAAAGCCGTAATTCAGTGGTCAGAAAAATATCTTTATAACGAAGAAGAAAAAGTGCAGGTTGCTGAACTTTTGAATCTGGTAAATGATACTCCAAAATTTTCAGAAAATTAAAAAATTTAAATATTCATTAGAAACCAAGAATATTCAATTCTTTAATAAAACCGCAAATTCGCTTTGAAATTTGCGGTTTTATAATGTCCTCTTTTTTAAAAAAACTCTATATTAACCTGATTTCTAGATAAATAAACTTATAAACAATTGAAAGTAAACGCTTTTTTTTCATCGAAAAGCTTAAACAAACAATCAATCATTTTTAGCTTTTTTTAAGATTAACCAAGCCACTTCGTTTATTGAAGTAATACAAAAGTTTGTTTTACTTCAATAAGTTTTACGTCTTTGTTTATACTAAATATTTGAAAATCAACACAATAAATATCTTTGTTTGTCGTTGCGATTAAATATCTTATACCAAACTCATGCTATATTAAGTACACAGAAATTTTTAAGGAATATATTTGTTTCACAAAAATTAATCTAAATTTGCTTTACATTTTAAGACAACAAGTATGAAGAAATTTATATTCTCAGCAATTCTTTTTGTAGGAATTGCAGCGTTTGGAACTGCAAATGCACAAAGCACAGAAAATTTGGGCGATTTAAAAGCCAAAAAAGAAGTTCTAAAACTCAACACCAAGCTCAACAACGACAAAATAAAGCTCGAGAAAGAGAAAAAAGCTCTTGAAAAATATCAAAAAGAAGCAGACGATGCTAATAGTGATGCTGATAAATCAGGTTCAAAATTCTCTGGCAATCACGATGCCGATAAAAATGTGAAGGAAGCTAAAGCTGCTGCGAAAAAAATGAAAAAAGCAGAAAATGCTAACAAAAATGTAGCTTCAAGCAAAAAGAAAATCGAAGGTTTGGAAAAAGACATCAGAAAAGCAGAAGAAAAAATTGCTAAACTTAACCAACAAATCGAGTTTACAGATAAGAATGGCAAAAAAGAAAAAGAAGATTAAATACACAGGAAATTCCACTTCCATATTTTAATTTTTTAAAAAATTGACAATATGAAAAAGATATGTTTTGCAGTGTTATTGATGGCGTCCTCTTTAACATTTCTACAGGCACAAAATCTTGAAGTGCTGAAGGAACAGCGCCAAGCCGTAAAACTAAATTTGGACTTAATTGACAAAAAAATAGACTTGGAAAAGGCCATCGCAGAACGCGACAAACGTGAAGCTAAAGCCGCAGAAGCCAATAGCAAAGCTGAAAGCGTAGCCAATACGGATGCCACTGCAAGCAGCGACCCAAAAGAAGCAAAAAAAGCTGCCAGAATAGTAAAACAAGCCGAAAGTGCCACCAAAAGTCTAGAACGTGGTAACAACGCCATCACCAAAATGGAAGCCGAAATAAAAGCTCTAGAAGAGAAGATAGACAGCGCTAAATACATTGTCGAAATTCACGGTAAAAATTAAATGAAAATCCGATTTTTACGAATCGGATTTTTGGTTAGTAAAATTGTTGTTTTATTTCCGTATCAGAAAATGTTTAGTAATCCTAAATTTTCTAAAAGCTTTATGGTAACAGTGACATCATTTAAAAATTTAACATAGACACTTCAATCCCAAGATTGTCCTTAAAATTAGGCGTTTGATAATGTCCTAAACGATAATAAAATCCCAAACCAAAACCAGTCCCCAGAAAACGATTCCACATTAGTCCGGTTTCCTGGTAATAATGGTCTAAAACCATAAAATTGAAGTGGTGATTCTCAGGATTTTTAAAATCACCGATGGCGGATTTATATTTTAATTGTATATCCGAGAAGCGTTTTCCGAAAGTTTTAAATCTAAATGGCAACGTTTGTATAATATGAAATCCTGCAAACTGATCAGCATAAAACCATCCCGAAGGCATTGTTGCAAATCCCAATTGTGAAGGAGAATTGATTTTTCCTATGAAACGGTCTGATAAAGCGTCGGTTTGTCCCGAAATTCCAAATTTTTTCCAAATCGGAGCGTTTCCAGATGAGAGCCCTCCGAATAGTTTTAAATTGGTGGTTCCCAGTTTGTTTTTGAATTCATAAATTCCGAGGATATCCAAACGATTATAATTGAATTCTCCTCCCAAAAATTCCATTCCTTTTTCAAAATTTAAGAAAAATACAGGAAATCCTCTTTCATAGGTTAGTTTTCCGGCAGGAGTCATCAGATTTTTATCTTTTGGGGCATATTTCAATGAGAATGCGGTATTAAAAATTTTAAAATCATTCTGATAATTTTGGTATTGATAATCGAAGCCCGCTTGTTGATGTTCTTTATTTAAAGACAATTTCGCTGATAAAGTGTTGCTGATATCATACTGATAAGATGCTCCAAATTGCTGATTTTTGTAATAATTTCCATTGAATTTATCTAAAGCAATGTCCCCAATTTTCATTGGCGTATCCCAAAAAGTTTTGGAAAAATTTCCGGCACCAAAAACATCATCCAAATAATGAATCCTGAAAATAGAAGTCCTTTTTTGCGACAGTTTGGTGTCCAAACCTATTCCGTATTTCCAAGTGTGATCCTTGAAACCGTAACCCACATAAAAATCGGGTGAAAATGTTTTGGAAAATTTTTCGTTAAGTTTTACTCCAACGCCTAATCTGATGCCTTCGAAACGGTTGTAATCGTACAGACGATTGATATCAAAATTAATTATTTTATAACGCAGATTTCCTTTAAGAAGATTGGTAATTAAACTTACTTTTTTGGCAAAATCGGCTTTCTTCACCAAAGTATCAATTTTGTTGTAAGTCGCAAGTTCTCTTGCCGTAAGTGTATCGGTTCGATATTGTGACAGCAAACTTCCGTCCGCATTTTTCACTTCCAGCGAATAACCTTTGTAATCGGAAGATTTTTGAGGTTCGTTAATTTTAAAATCAAAATATTGATTTTTTACATAGAGAAAGTTTCCGAATTTTTTGGTTTTAAATTTTTGTTTTTCGGCAGGTTTAATGCTGTCTTTTTTGGCAATTTCAAAACTTTGGGAACCCATTTTTGCTTTCAGATTTTCTGACTCCAAAAACCATTTGTTGTTAATAGGCTTCCAAATGACAGTTACGTTGCCTTCGTTTTGCTTTTTAGAGGTAGTTTCCAACTTTTTCAAGGCATAAGTATCGGCATCCACATAAATTTTTCCGTTAAATTTTCTAGGGTTCTGCTTTGTTTTGTCGGTAACTTCTTTGAACTTGATGACGTAGGTTTTCCGACCATCAATATTGATGGTATCATTTAGATAATACCTGAACAACTTTCGGTTTTCAGGTTTTACCTGACGCGGAATTCGGTTGAGATAGGAAACATTTACCGCCATTAATTCGTAAATCGGATTAGGAAAACCTGACATTCTGCTGTCGATAATATTGGTTTTGTCACCGAATTTTTTAGAAAAATAGTGCTCCGAAGCTTTTTCCCAAATAAAAAACTGGCTGTCCTTAGTTGCTTTAATAAAATCCTCACCCAAAAGTGAATCTTTCTTTTCCTTATCCTTTTGTTTGAAGGTCCTTTTGTTCGCTGAAGCAAGAGAATCTTCTCTTTTTGCCAAAAAAGATTTATAAACATCAATGGAATCTTTATCCACATCCAACGAAATTTTGCTGTAAGATTTAAACTGATAGGCGTCTAAAGAATTGGGCGCATTGTCTTTGTACCTCTTGTTGAGTTCATCAAGGATTTTTAATGCTTTCGAATCGCTTTTATCGGTGATGGTAATTCTGTCAATATTTGAGGATTTTTCGGATGAAGGTTGCAGAGAGATTTTCATAACTTTCTGAACTTCGGCTTCCTGATGTTCAAAATTATTAGCGAGAACTTCTACTTTTTTGCATTTAGTTTTAAAGGAAAGATGCCCGTTGTGGTCTGTTTTACCAATCAATTGATCATCGCAAAACACCGAAGCATTGCTAACTGGTTTTTGGTTATTATAATTTAGAACCTGAAGCTGATTTTGAGAAAAATAAAGAGTGAAAAAGAATAAAAATAGAGCCGATAGAGATTGTTTCATATAGTTTGATTACTGGAACAAAACTATTTATAACTATGTTAAAAAAAACATAAGACAAACGTAATATTTTGTTAAAAAAAACTCTCTTAAAAAAGAGAGTTTTATATAATTACATTGAAAATCTAAGAATTTTATTTTAGATTTCTGCTTTTCATTTCCATTTTCAAATTACTGTATTTTACGATATATTTAAAACATATCATACAAGAACCCATAAAAAGTACAAGTTTAAAAAATCCCATTCCTCCGTATGTTGCTGCGTAAATTCCCAAAGCAAAAATAAACAGCAAAATGATCACTGCAGGATAAAACAGTTTTTTACTTGTTGCAAAGTCGCTCCGCAATTCTTCGTTGGACAATTCAGAAAATTTATTTTCATCGCTCATAGTTTGAATATCTGTGTAAATCCGTGCAATCTGTGAGAAACTAAATCTCCATCGCTTTCGCAACCGCCGCATCAATTCCCGCCAAATTTTTTCCACCTGCTGTTGCAAAACCTGGATTTCCACCGCCGCCGCCTTGAATTTCTTTGGCAAGTTCTTTCACGATATTTCCGGCGTGATATTTCGCTTCCAAGTCTGCAGAAACTCCTACCGTAATCATTGGTTTTTCTCCGGCATCAGAAATAATGATGGTTACAGAATTTGGAATTTCTTTTTTCAGTTGGAACACCAAATCTTTTACAGAACCTGCGTCCAAAGACGTTTTCTTTACCAGAAGTTGCTTGTCACCTTTCTGAACAAAAGCGTTTTTCCAATCGTTGATTTCGCCTTTTGCTTTTTCTTTTTTCAGAGATTCTATTTCGGATTTTAAAGCTGTATTTTCTTCCAATAATTTTTCAACTGATTTGCTTAAATCTTTGGATTTTAGCAACTGTGAAAGTTCGGAAATTTGTTTTTCTAATTTTTTGAAATATTCTGCGGATTTATCTCCCGAAATCGCTTCTATTCTACGAATTCCGGCTGCAGTTGAACTTTCGGAACTGATTTTAAAATGACCAATTTCGCCCGTAGATTTTACGTGCGTTCCTCCACACAATTCTTTGGAACTTCCAAACTGAATCATACGAACTTTGTCGCCATATTTTTCACCGAAAAGCATCATCGCGCCTTTTTCAGTGGCTTCAGCAATCGGAAGGTCGCGGAATTCCTGTAACGCCAAATTTTCTTTGATTTTTGAATTCACTTTTTCCTCAACCAACGCCAACTCTTCATCCGTCATTTTTGAAAAATGAGAGAAGTCAAAACGTAAATAATCCGGACCAACGAAAGAACCTTTCTGTTCTACGTGTGTTCCCAAAACATCGCGCAATGCTTCGTGAAGTAAGTGTGTTACGGAGTGATTGGCTTGTGTATTTCTGCGGTCTTCGAAATTCACTTTGGCGTAAAAAACAGCACCTGCATCTTTCGGAAGTTCCTTAATTAAAGAAATAATCAAATTATTTTCTTTTTTGGTGTCCAAAACCTCCATCACTTCCGGATTGTCTTTCACATTGTATAAATCGGGTTGTGAAATATCAAAATGCTGCGCATAACTCGGAATTAAAATTCCTTTGTCACCGATTTGTCCACCGCCTTCAGGATAGAAAGGCGTTTTATTCAAAACGATTTGATAAAATTCTCCGTCTTTATTTTCTACTTTTCTATATCTTGTAATGTAAGTTTCAGAAGAAGTCTGGTCATAACCTACGAAAGTTTCTGGCTTTTCTTCTAAAATAACCCAGTCATAAACTTTTTGAGCGGAAGATTTTTTAGAACGTTCTTTTTGCTTCTGCATTTCTTCCTCAAAACCTCTTTCATCAACAGTCAATTGCTTTTCTTCCGCGATAATTCTTGACAAATCTGCAGGGAAACCGTAAGTGTCGTATAATTCAAAAACCTCAGTTCCAGGCAACGTTTTTTCGTTTTTAGAAATTGTTTCGTTGATAATATTGTCAAGACGAACCAAACCGTGTTCAATGGTTCTCAAGAAAGAATGTTCTTCTTCTTTGATGACTTCCGTAACGAGTTTTTCTTGCTTTACAATTTCCGGGAAAAATTCGCCCATTTGATTTTTTAGAACCGCTACCAATTCAAAAAGGAAAGGTTCTTTCATATTTAAAAATCGGTAAGAATACGAAATTGCACGTCTCAAAATTCTGCGAATCACGTAACCTGCGCCTCCATTGGAAGGCAATTGTCCGTCTGCAATCGCAAAAGCAACCGCACGAATATGGTCAACAACCACTCTTATCGCAATATCTTTTTCGTTTTCTAAAATTCCTTCGTATTTTTTGCCGGAAAGTTCTTCTACTTTCGCAATCAAAGGAGTGAAAACATCGGTGTCGTAATTGGATTTTTTACCTTGCAACGCCATACAAAGACGCTCAAATCCCATTCCTGTATCTACGTGTTGCGCGGGTAATTTTTCCAAAGTTCCATCGGCTTTTCGGTTAAACTCCATAAAAACCAGATTCCAAATTTCCACCACTTGTGGATGGTCATTGTTCACCAAATCCAATCCGGAAACTTTTGCTTTTTCTTCATCAGAACGCAAATCAACGTGAATTTCAGAACAAGGTCCGCAAGGTCCGGAATCGCCCATTTCCCAAAAATTATCTTTCTTGTTTCCGTTGATAATTCGGTTTTCGGAAATGTGTTCTTTCCAAAAATCGTAAGCGTCTTGGTCGCGCTCCAAATTTTCGGTAGCATCGCCTTCGAAAATGGTTACGTAAATGTTTTCTTTTGGAATTCCGTAAACTTCCGTCAACAATTCCCAAGCCCAAGCAATGGCTTCTTTTTTAAAATAATCGCCAAAACTCCAATTTCCGAGCATTTCAAACATCGTGTGATGATAGGTATCGCGACCAACATCATCCAAATCGTTATGCTTTCCGGAAACTCTCAAACATTTTTGCGTGTCGGCAATTCTCGGCGCAGTTGGTGTTTTGTATCCAAGAAAAAAATCCTTAAACTGCGTCATTCCCGA
Organism: Bacteroidota bacterium; assembly: GCA_023394415.1. Classification (GTDB taxonomy): domain Bacteria; phylum Bacteroidota; class Bacteroidia; order Flavobacteriales; family Weeksellaceae; genus Planobacterium. The sequence goes on along the minus strand of JAEXAR010000038.1, from coordinate 7,820 downwards.
GTTGGAAAACATCAAAGTTGGATCATCTTTCAGCACTATTGGCGCAGAAGGAACGATAAGGTGTTCTTTGCTTTTGAAAAAATCTAAAAACTGTTGGCGTATTTGTTGTGAAGTCATTTTGGTTGTTGGTTGTCAGTTAATCGTTATCGGATTTTGTAAGATTGCAAATTTAATGTTTTTTTAAGTTTTGGTTATAAAAAAAGCCTCAAAATTGAGGCTTAAAATTAATATTGCAATACTTTGAAACGATATCTTCCATTGAAAAGTTCTTCCATTTTCAGGACTTCTTTCGACTTTTCGGAAAGCCAAAATTTAGAATAATAATCCTTTTTACCTTCAGTGTTTTGCAGTACCCAGCAAGAAACGGATGTATCTTCGTTGAGCTTAAGTTTCTCCTTACCCATCACTTCATAAGTATGGTATTTGGTTTCTTTTTCGTTAGGATCAAAGAACGCTATATCAAATTTTTGACCTTTTTTTTTTATGGGAAGTAACGCATAGGTTTCCAAATCTTGTTCCCAAGAAATGATAGGAATTGTTACACTTTTAGTCCCTATTTCTTTTGCTTTGTTATTGGCAATGCTGTCACTAGGAACCATTTTGTTTTTATAAAAATCGTATGCTTTAGTACCTTCAAGTTTGTCATACCTTTCATCACCTATTTTACTGAATTTAGATTTGTGAAATATTGGTGAAAGTGTTCTTTTATCCACAATATTTACCGTTTCATTGAACGGTTTTCCATTTACAAAACTTTTCCAAGTAAACTCTACCACATCTTTTCCATTAAGTTTTTTAAATGTTGTGGTTCTTCTCCATAAATCTCCTGCCGTTCTTTTTTGTTTGGTATTATCCGCCATATAAACCAAATAATCTTTGGTGCCTTCTTTTAGATTTTTAATATTTAAAGTTCCATTTTCAGAATTGATGATTTCTGATTTCTGTGCATAAACTTTTATTTCTAAAAAAAATATTAGAAATACACTTAAAATTAGATTTTTCATAGTTGAAATTTTAATTTTTTAGACAAATAATTACCAATCTCTTTTTCGTAAAATCCAATAGGAACCTACGATAAACAGAATGCTCCAAACGATACACGCTGCCAAACTTTCCCAAGGATAGGTAAATTTGTATTCCATCCCTATCATTTTGGCCAAATTTAAGCGCATCATTGGATTTGGAATGAGCGCAGACATACTTTCGAGCGGTAACATTTTTGTGAGAAAAAATGAGTTCTGGGCTTCGATGACGGCTTCTTTTCCCTTGAGTCCGTCGAGTTTGAAATAGGTTTCAACACCTCCTAAAATCCCTTCTATAATCCACCAAACGAAAAATGCGAGAAATACAAATATTGATTTTCGTAAAAGAATCGACAGAAACATTAAAAAACAGAAGAAAGCAAAAAGTTTCAGAAAGTAATTGCCGATGAAGAACATTTCTTTGTAAACAAGCGCAGTGTCTGTAGTTTTGGAATAATTGTAACCGATGAACAACGTGATGAGAAATACAATAATTGTAGAAATTGTCGTGAAAATGGTAATGGTAAGCAGTTTGGAAGTGATGAATTCTTTTCGGCTTAAACCATCAATGGTGTTTTGTTTGAACATTCGGTTGGTAAATTCCTGCGAAATAGAAAACACGAGAATGAGCCCTAAAAATATTTTCAGAAGGGCAACAATGTAAGTCGTGAAATTCCAAATTTCCGGGAAGTTGTAGATGCCCTGTTCTTTGAGGTTGATGCTGAAATTGTCGGTAATTTTAATATCCACCAAACCAATGAAAAGCAACGCAATTAATATGAAAAAATATAAAAAACTAAAAATCTGAAACGGTCGGTAACTGAGGTTTTTTAAATATTCGAGTTTGAGTAATCTGTACATTGTTATTTGTTTTTGACAAGTTCTAGGAATTGGGTTTCAAGCGACTGCTTTCTTTTGACAATTTGTGAAAGGTAAATGCCTTTTTCGACCATTTTGCGGTTGAGTTCTGAGGCGGAAATATCTTCCTGAATATTCGCAGTAATGAGTTCTCCATCCCATTTTATCAGTGAAAAAAGTTGGCTTTCTTCCAAAACTTTCAGAAGTTGAGCATTGTCATCGGCTTTGAGTTCAAAAAAGCCTTTACTCGCTGTCATTCCGTCCACAGTTCCGCAGTAAATGGCGTTGCCTTCTTTCAATACAATCACGTGACTGCAAATTTTTTCGATTTCGTCCAAAAGATGACTCGCAATAATGATGGTAATGCCTTCTTTTGCAATATTGTTGATGATTTCGCGCACCTGAATAATTCCTTCCGGGTCCAAACCATTGGTTGGTTCATCCAAAATTAAAACCTCCGGATTGTTGAGCATTGCCGATGCAATTGCCAAACGCTGTTTCATTCCTAATGAATAATTGCTGTACTTGTCTTTTTTGCGTTCCAAAAGTTTTACGGTTTGCAGCACTTCATCAATTCTGGAATACGGTGTTCCTTTGATTTCGGCGACAATTTGAAGATTTTTTTCTGCGCTTAAATACGGATAAAAATTGGGCTGTTCAATGATGGCGCCAATTCTTTTCAGCGTTTCCGGCTCTGTTCCGGGTTTCCCAAACCAGTACCATTCTCCGGAAGTTGGATTGATGGTGGAAAGCAGCATTCCGAAAGTGGTGGATTTACCGCTTCCGTTTGGACCGAGAAGTCCGTAAACATTTCCTTTCTCTACATCAAAAGAAATGTTGTTGACGGCAATTCTTTTAAATTTTTTGGTTAAATTTTTTACAGAAAGTATTTTTTCCATAGATATTTTGTTTTTAGAAATAGTCGCTGAGTTATTTATTTGTTACAACTTTTTAATAAATTTTGACTAAAAATAAATGTAATTAGAGCAAGTTTTACTCAAAGGCACAACAACTAGTGAAAATAAATTTTGATTAAGGGCCTGTTTATTTTCAAAATACAGTATCGGAAATTTTCTTTTCCCCAACCCTAAAGGGCGGAAAATTTCCTTCATAAGCAACCTTAATTTACTCCTTTTAGTGTTGGAGAAAAGAAATTAAGGTTCATTATGAAAAATTTAAACTGGCTCTAAAGGTGCAAGAAAACCAAATATTTTCAGCAAACATTAATAAAACCAATCGTTCTTTGATAATATTAAACGCAAAGAATTTTAAAGAGTTACAATTATTTAAGGAAGCAAAGAATGCGAATAAATTCGCAATTGAGCGAACGCTTCATCAATCCCGAAACTTCGGGATTAATCTTTGCTTGCTTTAATATAAGAATAAACAAAATAATCTTTGCGTCTTTACGAAACAAGATTTTATTTATTAGTAAATTTTGGATTATGGTAATTTTATTAAATTTATAAAATGAAAATCACAGAACTTGCCCTCGAACTTGGCGTTTCCACTTATAGCATCAAACAGTTTATTGATGATTTCGACCTCGAACTTTCTGAATGTCTGTATCCGAATATGGAAGTGAAAGAGGATTTTGAAAAATTTGCGCACGAGAACCGAAAATTTTTATTGAGCTATGAAAAAGATTTGGTGGAAGAAAAAACACCGAAACAGATTGCTTCGGAAATCAACCAACCTGTTAAGAAAGTAGAAGAAGTCATTAAAAAACAAAATCCCAATTTGTTTGAAAACGGACTTTACAAATCTTCGGTTTCCAGTTTTGGAATTGATAATAAATTAGGCGGAAATTACAGTTTTGTGTACGATTATTTCGGCGACAAAACACCTTTGGCGCAACGCGATTTCATCGGTTACCGCGATTTGTATTTCTATATTACCGAAATGCTAAATCCTTTTATTGATGAACAACAGGCGAAAGATTGGGGCATTTATAAACCTGCTGGAATTATTCTTTACGGACCGCAAGGAAGCGGAAAAATATTTTGGGCGAGAAAAATCGCAGAAATCATCGGTTATGAATTCAAAGAAGTAAAAAATTCTTATCTCGGGACGTCTTTTATAAACGGAACAAAAACCAATTTCAATGATTTTTTAACGGCGATGATGAAGGAAGATAAAGTTCTGCTTTTCCTCGAAAATTTTGAAGAAATTGCTAAAGACCGTTCTCCAGAAGAATCGCAAACTTCTGTTTATGAAGAAACGAAAGATATCATTTTGCACAGCATTCATCGTTTTGTTAATGAAGATTTGCTAATGGTTGTCGCTGCCAATAATCTTGCAGGAATGGACACAGAAGTATTTGCGCCGGGAAGATTTGATGTGAAAATTCCGGTGTTTCCACCAAATCAAGATGAAAGGGCGCAAATGATAATGCGATATCTCACACAAAATTTGGAAGAGGATTCTGTATTGATGAAAATTTTGGAATTCAGTGGTGCCGACCATAAACCGTTTTGGAAAAACTATTCTGAGCGAATGAAACTTTTCAGCAATACGATGGTTATTGATTTTACGCAAGGCGTGAAAAAACGTCTGCGCAACCAATATTTAAAAACAAAAACCCATCAGTTTAAAATTGACAAATCTATTTTAGAAAGCAGTTTCAGAGAAGCCACAAGCAAACTTACAGATGATTATTTGAATGCGGTTCAGCAATTTATTTTTGAAGTTTCTGCGAATGATTACGATGTGTTTTCCAAAAGAATTGAAGATTTAAAACACGAACTCGATACTTACAAAGTCGTGGAAATGCCGAGAAGACAGATTGGTTTTGGGAAAAATGGAAACAAGTAGTTTCTTACGGATTAGAATCTTAACTAATACGTGAGAAATTTTGGCGCACAAATTACACAGATGTTCACAGATTTTGTTAATAATACTTTGTTTATCATCTGTGCAAATCTGTGAAATCCGTGAGATCATAAAAATAAATCTGCGGGAAAAATTATGAAAAGCATTTGGGAATTAGAAACAATTTACAGAATTCGTGATGTCATCATCATCGGTTCGGGATTTACCGGACTTTGGACAGCGATTTCCATTAAAGAAAAATACCCCGAAAAATCAGTTTTAATTATTGAAAAAGGAACCGTTCCGACCGGTGCTTCTACCAAAAATGCAGGTTTTGCGTGTTTTGGAAGTTTGACGGAAATTATTTCCGATTCAGAAAAAATGGGTTGGGAAAAGACTTTGCATTTGGTAAAAATACGTTTTGAAGGATTGAGAAAAATTCAAAACTATTTTCCGGCAAATAAAATCGATTTTGAAATGTGTGGAGGTTATGAAATTTTGAATAATGATGAGTCTTTACAGAAATTAGAGGAAGTCAATTCTCAATTGAAAACCATCACAAACTTAGACAAAACCTATTCTGTTTGTAATGAAAAAATTAAAGTATTTGGATTAGGAAAAACCGAAATTTTGATAGAAAATCCAATGGAAGGAAGTCTGCACTCCGGAAAATTACTAATGAAACTTTTGGAAAAATGTCACGAATTAAAAGTTGAATTTCTTTTCGGAACAGAAGTTTTGAAGGTTTCTGAAAGTAAGGATTTTGCAGAAATTCAAATTGCAGAAGATTTGGTTTTAAAAGGAGAGAAAGTCATTCATTGCACAAATGCTTTTGCTTCAAAATTTTTAAAAAACGATGAAATCATTCCGGCACGCGGACAAATTTTATTGACAGAACCCATTGAAAATTTAAAATTAAAAGGTACTTTTCATTACGATGAAGGTTTTTATTATTTCAGAAATTTAGGAAATCGAGTTTTATTAGGAGGCGCCAGAAATCAAGATTTTGAAACGGAGAAAACCACGAGTTTCGAAACGACAGAATTTCTGCAAAATCATTTGGAAAACTTCTTAAAAACCGTCATTCTTCCCAATCAAAACACCAAAATCGAAATGCGCTGGAGCGGAATTATGGCAATGGGAACCGAAAAATCACCGATTGTGAAACAACTTTCCGAGCGTCAATTTTGTGCTGCAAGACTTTCAGGAATGGGAGTTGCTCTTGCACCGAAAATTGGAGAAATAATGGGGGAAATGATTTAGGAAATTTATTGATATTCCAATTTCCACAAACCTAATTTGTTTTTTTTCGCCGAAATTTCTGCTTTTCTTAAAACCTCCGTGTATTTCACATTTGGAGCAAACGTGTAAAGTCTGGCGTAACCTTTTTCTACCAAATGTTTATTCAAAAAAGTGCCGTCCTCCAAATAAGCGTAAGCCAAAGTTCTGCCGTATCTGTCGGTTTTTGTTACATCAAATTCAAGTCTTAATTTCCTTTTGTAAAGTAGCGTTCGCAAGTACATTTTCGACTCATAACCAAAAAGTTGCACGTGTTTCTTCAAACCATAATTTACGGATTCCGGCGCATCTATTCCGATTAATCTAATTTTATATTTTACCAGTTTTTCATCCCGAATCATAAATGTATCGCCATCATTCACATACCAGATTTTATAAAAAAATCCTTGTTTTAATTGTGCACTGAATGTTGAGAAAAAGATAAAAGTAAAGAGAATGAGCAGTCGAAATTTCATAATTTCAAATGTAGGAATTTTTGTGTTTAAATAATTATTTTTGCAAAATGATTCAAGCCGAACAAATAAAAGATATAAAAACCAGAATTGAGGATTTGCACAAGTTTCTTCAAATTGAAAAGAAGAAAATCGAAATCTCCAATGACGACGAAAAAACCGCAGCCCCAGAATTTTGGAACAACGCTAAAGAAGCCGAAACCTTCCTAAAACAACTGCGCTCCAAGAAAAAATGGGTGAATGATTATGAAGAAATCAATACTCAATTTGAAGATTTGCAGGTTTTGATGGAATTCGCCAAAGAAGACGCCGATTCTGAAAAAGAATTGGAAGAGCAATTTCCGCAACTGGTTGAAAAAATTGAAAATTTAGAGTTTAAAAATATGCTTTCTAATGAAGGCGATGAACTTTCAGCAGTTTTACAAATTACAGCAGGAGCCGGCGGAACAGAATCTTGCGATTGGGCTTCAATGTTGATGAGAATGTACACCATGTGGTCGGAAAAACAGGGCTACAAAATTCGTGAACTGAATTTCCAAGAAGGTGATGTTGCGGGAGTAAAAACCGTGACTTTGGAAATCGAAGGTGAATTTGCTTTCGGATATTTGCGCGGCGAAAACGGCGTTCATCGTTTAGTAAGAATTTCGCCTTTTGACAGCAACGCGAAACGTCATACGAGTTTTGTTTCGGTGTATGTGTATCCTTTGGTTGATGATACGATTGAAATCAATATTAATCCTGCGGATATTTCGTTTGAAACGATGCGAAGTTCTGGTGCCGGCGGACAAAACGTAAACAAAGTGGAAACCGCAGTTCGTCTTCGTCACGCACCTACAGGAATTATTATCGAAAATTCAGAATCCCGTTCCCAACTTCAAAATAAGGAAAAAGCAATGCAGTTGCTTCGTTCCCGACTTTATGAAATTGAACTGGAAGAACGAATGAAAGCCCGCAACGAAATTGAAGCCAATAAAATGAAAATTGAATGGGGCAGCCAAATCCGAAATTACGTGATGCATCCTTATAAATTGGTTAAAGACGTTCGTTCAGGTTACGAAACTTCGGATGTGGATGGTGTGATGAACGGAAATTTAACGCCATTTTTGAAAGCATTTTTGATGGCTGATGGAACTGCTGTTTCTGATGATTTGGATTTGTAAGAACACGGAGTTCACGGAAGTTTATACAGAGCGCACAGAGTTTTTAGTTTTTGCGTTAAGTTTTTCTCACAGATTTCACAGATTACACAGATTTAGACACTATCCCACGAAGTGTGTAAGTTAAAAAGTTAGGGCTTGGATTTTATAATCTGAGCCTTTCTTCAAAAATAAGCATAAATTGGTTTAAAACAATACCCCAATTTTGGATGGGCATTGAC